>NZ_JARGPK010000055.1 GCF_029212575.1 Antarcticimicrobium sp. | reverse complement strand
GGCGATAGGGGCCAGTTCGTATTCCTGCGACATGGCGAGGCCGCCGTGCATCTGGATCGCCTCCTCGGCCACCACCCGCCCGGCGCGCCCGATCAGGTTGCGCGCCGCCGCGATGTGCCGGTCGCGCGACAGGGGGTCGTCGGCCAGATGACCGGCGGCGTTGATCACCGCCGAACGGGCCTGCTCCAGTTCGATCAGCAGGTCGGAGAACCGGTGCTGCAGCGCCTGGAACGTCCCGATGGGCCGACCGAACTGCTGCCGCGTCATCAGGTAGCCGCGGGTGAGTTCCGTCGCGGTCTCCATCGCGCCCAGCGCCTCGGCCGACAGCGCCACGCTGGCCGCCGCCACCGCCGCCGCGATGGCGGGGTAAGCTTCGCCAGCAGCCCCCAACCGGGCCGAGGCGGGCAGGCGCAGGTTGTCGAGCGTGATCTCGGCGGCACGGCCGCCGGCGAGCATCGGATAGCCGCGCAGGGCCACCCCGGCGCTGTCCGCCGGCACCAGGAAGAGGGAGATTCCGTCCGCGTCATCCGCAGCACCGCTTTCGCGGGCCGAGACGATCAGGGACCCGGCGGCCTCGGCGTTGACGACCACGGCCTTGCGCCCGTTCAGTACGATTTCCGCGCCGTTTTGTACGGCCGTGGTTTCGACCCGGCCGAGGTCATAGCGGCTGGTCGGCTCACCATGCGCGACGGCCAGGTGCAGGCTGCCCGCGATCACCTTTTCGAGCAGCGCCTGCTGGTCCGCGTCACCCAGCGCGGCGATCAGCCGTCCGCCCAGCACCGCGGTGTCGAGAAACGGCTCAACCACGCCGGCGCGGCCCAGTTCCTCGAACACGGTGGTGATGTCGAAACCGGCGCCGCCGAAGCCGCCCTGCTCCTCGCTGAACAGCGCGCCGATGACGCCCAGGTCGGCCAGTTCGGACCAGATCGTGGCGCTGATCCCGGTGTCGCTCTCGAGGATCTTGTTGCGTGCCTTGGTGGTGTACTTGTCGGCCAGATAGCGCCGCAGCGTGTCCTGCAGCATCTGCCGTTCATCGGTCAGCGTGAAATCCATGTTCCTCAGCCCTCCATCTTGACTTTGGCGATGATCCCGCGCTGGATCTCGTTCGAGCCGCCGAAGATCGACAGCTTGCGGTTGTTGAAATACTGCGCTGCCACGGGCCCGGCGTACTCCGGGCCGATCGGCGCGTTGTCGCCTTCGACCGCCTCGGAGGCGAAGGGCATCGCGTAGGGGCCCACCGCGCGCCGGGCGAGATCGTTGATCTCCTGCCGGATGATGGTGCCCTTGACCTTGAGCATGGAGCTTTCCACGCCGGGGGCTTGCCCCGCCGCCGCCTGGCTGATGATGCGCAGGTTGGTGGTGGACATCGCCATCAGGTCGATCTCGACCCGTGCCAGCCGGGCGGCGAAATGCGGGTTCTCGATCAGCGGGCGACCGCCGGCCATCTCGGCCCGCGCGATGCGCTTGACCGCGTCGATCCCGGCCTGGGAAAACCCGACGCCGGCGATGTTGGTGCGCTCATGCGTCAGCAGGTACTTGGCATAGGTCCAGCCCTTGTTCTCCTCGCCCACCAGGTTCTCGACCGGAACCTTCACGTCGTTGAAGAAGACCTCGTTCACTTCGGGCGTGCCGTCGAGCAGGATGATCGGGCGCACCTCGATGCCCGGCGTGTCCATGTCGATCAGCAGAAAGGAGATCCCCTCTTGCTGTTTCACGTCCGGGTCGGTGCGCACCAGGCAGAAGATCATGTTGGCGTGCTGGCCCAGCGTGGTCCAGGTCTTCTGCCCGTTGACGATGTAGTGATCGCCGTCGCGCACCGCGCGGGTCTTGAGGCTGGCCAGGTCCGAACCGGCGCCCGGTTCGGAATAGCCCTGGCACCACCAGTCTTCGCCGGACAGGATGCGCGGCAGGTAATGGTCCTGCTGTTGCTTTGAGCCGAATTTCTGCAGCACCGGCGCCAACATGCCGAGGCCAAAGGGCACGATGCGCGGGGCGTTGGCCATCGCCGCCTCCTCCTCGAAGATATGGCGTTGCACCGCGTTCCACTCGGCGCCGCCAAACGCCTTGGGCCAGTTCTGGGCCAGCCAGCCGCGCGCGTTCAGGATCGCGTGCCAGCGTTCGATATCGGCCTTGCCCAGCTCGGCGCCGGAGCGGACCTTGTCGGACAGTTCCTTTGGCAGGTCGTCGCGGAGAAAGGCGCGAACCTCGTCACGGAACGCCTGCTCCTCGGGGGAATAGCTCAGGTCCATCGGGACGCTCCTCTCAGTAGATTTCGAACAGGCCCGCCGCGCCCATGCCGCCGCCGATGCACATGGTCACCACGCCCAGCTTGGCGCCGCGCCGCTTGCCCTCGCGCAGGATGTGGCCGATCATGCGGCCGCCGGTCATGCCGAAGGGGTGGCCGATGGCGATGGAGCCGCCGTTGACGTTGCATTTCTCGTCGTCGATTCCGAGCCGGTCGCGGCAATAGAGCGCCTGCGACGCGAAAGCCTCGTTCAACTCCCAGATGTCGATGTCGTCGACCTTGAGCCCGTGACGTTCCAGCAGGCGCGGCACGGCAAAGACCGGGCCAATGCCCATCTCGTCGGGCTCGCATCCGGCAACGGCAAAGCCCTTGAAGGCACCCATCGCCTCGATCCCGCGCTTCTCGGCATCGGCGCTGTCCATCAGCACCACGGCGGCGGCGCCATCGGAAAGCTGGCTGGCGTTGCCGGCGGTGACGAAGTTGCCCGCGCCGCGCACCGGCTCCAGCTTGGCCAGCCCCTCGAGCGTGGTTTGCGGCCGGTTGCATTCGTCGCGGTCGACCACGACCTCTTGCATCGTGATCTCGCCGGTTTCCTTGTCCTTGACGGCCATGGTGGCGGTCATCGGCACGATCTCGTCGGCGAAGAGGCCGCTTTCCTGCGCCTTGGCGATCCGCTGCTGGCTGCGCAGACCGTATTCGTCCTGCGCCTCGCGCGTGATGCCATAGCGGTTGGCGACGATGTCGGCAGTTTCGATCATGGTCATGTAGACCGCCGGCTTATGCTCCAGCAGCCACGGATCGGGCGCTTGCCGCGCCTTGGGCTGCACCATCGAGATGCTTTCAACCCCGCCGGCGACCATCGGGCCGGCGCCTTCGCAGGTGATCGCGTTGGCGGCCATCGCCACGGTCTGCAGCCCGGAGGAGCAGAACCGGTTGACCGTCACGCCGGATGTGGTGATCGGCAGCCCGGCGCGCAGGGCGATCTGGCGCGCGATGTTGCTGCCGGTCTCGGCCTCGGGCGTGCCGCAGCCCATGAAGCAATCCTCGATCTCGCCGGGTTCGAGCCCGGAGCGCTCCACCGCGGCCTGCACCGCGTGGCCACCCATGGTGGCGCCATGGGTGATGTTGAACGACCCCCGGAAGGACTTGGCCAGACCGGTGCGGTTGGCAGCTACGATAACAGCTTGTTTCATCGGGATTTCTCCTTTTCAATCCTTGTTCAGATCGTCGAACGTGCGCCCTTCGGCGACGAGTTGCTCCAACAGCGGCGCAGGGTCCCAGAAATAGGGATCCGCCTCGGCCCAGGACTTGATGTCCGCGAGCAGCCCGTCAAGGCCCTGCATGTCGGCCCATTTCATCGGCCCGCCGCGATAGCGCGGAAAGCCGTAGCCGTAGAGCAGGGTGACATCGACATCGAGCGGTCGCTTGGCGATCCCCTCGCCCACCACCTTGGCGGCCTCGTTGACCATCGCGGCCATGTAGCGGCGCACGATCTCGTCGTCCGTGAACGCGCGCGGGGTGAGGCCCTGCGCGGCGCGGTCGGCCTCGATCAGCGGCATCATGTCGGGGTTGGGCACGCGGGCCTTGGCGCCGGCGGCATAGTCGTAATAACCCTTGCCGGTCTTCTGGCCGAAATTGCCCCCCTCGCAGAGCTTGTCGGCATAGGTGAAATCGCGCGCGCGCGGGTCCATCCCCTCGGCGCGCTTGCGCTTGCGCACGGCCCAGCCGATGTCGAGCCCGGCCAGATCGCCCACCGCATAGGGGCCCATGGCAAAGCCGAATTTCTCAAGCGCCGCGTCGATCTGATAGGGGCTGGCGCCGTCAAGGATCATGTAGTCGGCGCAGGTGCGGTATTTCGACAGGATGCGATTGCCGATGAAGCCGTCGCAGACCCCGGCGCGGACCGAGACCTTGCCCATCTTCTTGCCCAGCGCGAAACCGGTGGCGGCCACGTCCGGCGCGGTCTTGTCGGCGACCACGACCTCGAGCAGTTTCATCACATGGGCCGGCGAGAAGAAGTGCAGCCCGATGACGTCGCCGGGACGCGAGGTGCAGGCGGCAATCTCGTTCACGTCGAGGTAAGAGGTGTTGGAGGCCAGCACTGCGCCCGGCTTGCAGACCGCGTCGAGCTTGCCGAACACGTCCTTTTTCACGCCCATCTCCTCGAACACCGCCTCGATCACCAGATCGGCGTCGGAGAGCGCGGCGTAATCAGTGGCCAGCGTCAGCGATTTTTCGGTCAGCTCCTCGAACTGCGCCTGGCTGATCTTGCCGCGTTTCAGCGCACCTTGCAGGTTGCCCGAGATCCGGGTCTTGGCGGCCTGCGCCGCCTCCGCGTTCATCTCGATCAGCGTGACCTTGAGCCCCGAGAGCAGCGCCGAGGTGGCGATGCCCGCCCCCATGGTGCCGCCGCCGATGACGCCGATGGCGGTCAGGTCGCGGGGCGTCACCCCGTCCAGTTCGGGCAGCTTGCCAACTGCGCGCTCGGCAAAGAAGGCGTGGATCAGCCCCTCGCGCTGGTCGGTGGCCATGAGTTCCATGAACAGCTCGCGCTCGCGCTTCATGCCCTCGGCGAAAGGCAGTTCGCTGCTGGCCTGGATGCCGCGCACGGCGACGGCGGGGGCAAGCTGGCCGCGGCCCTTTTTCAGCACGGAATCATAGAGCGCGTCGAAATCCACCGGGGCGGGCGCGGCCATCTCGCTGATGGCGCGGCGGGGGGCGTTCGTGTCGATCAACTCTTGCGCATAGGCCAGGCCGATCTCGCGCGGGGTGCCGTCCTCGATGCGGTCTATGAGGCCCATCTCCAGCGCCTCGGCGGCGCCGACCTGACGGCCCGAGGTGATCACGTCGAGCGAAGCGTCGATGCCGATCAGACGCGGCAGGCGCTGGGTGCCGCCGGCGCCCGGCATCACACCGATCAGAACCTCGGGCAGGCCCATGCGCGCCTTGGGCACGGCGATGCGGTAATGCGAGCCCAGCGCAATCTCGAGCCCGCCGCCCAGCGCGGTGCCGTGCAGCGCCGACACCACGATCAGCGGCGAGGATTCGATGCGGGTGCAGACGTCAGGCAGGAAGGGTTCGGTCGGCGGCTTGCCGAATTCGCGGATGTCGGCGCCGGCGAAGAACGTCCGCCCCTCGCCATAGATCAGCACCCCCTTGGCGCCGTCCTTTTCGGCCCGCTCGATCCCCTCGACCAGCCCCTGGCGCACCGCGAGACCCAGCGCGTTGACCGGCGGGTTGTTTGCCGCCAGTACCGCGATATCGCCAATTTTCTCGTAAACAATGGCCTCGGACATCCGGCCTTTCCCCTCTTTGTGACCGGCCGACCCGCGCGCGGGCCCTTGTGCCGGTGTTGGTCGCAGTCTATCGGATTTCTAGCGGTGAAGGCGGCGCCTGTGCAAACCCGCAACGCATAACATTGCGTCACTTCCGGCTGTGCGGCGCGCGGTCAGGCCTCCCCTCCGACAATTTCGCAATGCGGAACCGGGTTCCGCAAGCTGCGCGCAGACTAGGCGCAAGCGGCAGATGAGATCAAGTCCAAAGCCCCGCGCGTAAGAATATTGCGGCGGGAACCGGGGGGGCGCGGGGATACGATCACGGGCGGGGAATGATCCCCGCGTCCACCCATGCGTCGAACCGGGCCAGCGCCGCTTCGGCAAAGGCGGCGTCGTTGATATGCGCCGTCAGCTGCTGCAGGTCCACGTTGGCAGGGCAGCAGGCCGTCACCTCGTCGCAGAAGGCGGCCAGCCCTTCGGCGTCGTGCAGGTCGGCGCCGGGGCGATCCCATTCGTTGCAACCGCCGCGCGGCAGCAGCAGGGCAACCGGGCCCGAAGCATCGGCCAGCTTGCCGCAGATCTCGCGCGCGACCTGCCGCCGTTCCCCGGAGGTCAGAACCGCCGAGGTCAACAGCCGGTTATGCGCATGGCTGGGCCGGTCGGCAAGCTGCGGCGGCGCCGGTTGCCAGCCGACATAATCGATCAGATCGTAGCACCCCGGCGCGACGATCTGCGGAATGCCGAGACGGCCCGCATGGGTCATCCGGTCCGCGCCTGCGCTGAGGCCGCCGAAGATATGGTTCGACACCTCCTGCGGGGCGAAATCCATCACGGCGGCAAAGGCCCCCTCACCGGCCAGCGATTCGAAGGCCCGCCCGCCCATGCCGGTGGCGTGGAACACCGCCACCTCGTATCCGCGTTTCTCAAGCTCGGGCTTCAGCGTCACCATGTAGCGCAGCACGGTCTTGCCGAATGAGGTCATGCCGATCAGCGGCCGGTTGCGTTTGGGCATCTCGACCGCCCGCGCCGCCCCCAGAACCGCGCCAGCAGCCTGGCTGAGCGAGGATTTGCAGACCGAGTTCAGCCCGTAAAGCCCGCCGGCCCAGAGGATCATCTGCACATCGGCCGGGATCCGTTCGGGCGGCAGAAGCGGCGAGAAGGACACTGTCGAGACGATGTACTTCGGCACCCCCAACGGCAGCGCCGCGCAGAGATCAAGCGCCAGGTCGGTGCCCATGGTGCCGCCCAGCACGATCACCCCGTCAATCCGTCCCTCTTCATAAAGCCCGCGCGCCAGGACCGCCGCGCCGCGCGCCATGATCTGCATCGCGGCATTCTCATTGCCGCTGTCGATCACCTCCTGGATGGAACTGCCGCCGGCCTGGGCGACGCGATATTTGGGAATGACGGTGCGTTCCTTCGGATCGCCCAGCACGCTGACGTCCATCGTCAGCACGCTGCCGCCCTGCCCGGTGATGCAATCGCAGAGGTAGTTCAACTCGTCGTCCTTGGTGTCATAGGTGCCCGCGACGAGGATGGTCTTGTCTGTCATGGCGTCCCCCCTCCCTGGGTTGCGTTACAGCTGGATCCAGGCTGTCTTGAGGTCAACGTATTTGTCGAGCGCGTGCAGCGATTTGTCATGCCCGTTACCGGATTGTTTGACGCCGCCCAGCGGCACGGTCATGTCGGCGCCGCCGTAGGTGTTCACATGCACCACGCCGGCACGGATGCCCGCCACCATGCGATGCGCGCGGCCAAGGTTGCCGGTCCAGACCGCGGCGGCCAGCCCGAAGTCGGTCGCATTGGCCAGGTGCAGCGCCTCTTGCTCGCTGTCGAACGCCGTGACGGCGAGGACCGGGCCGAACACCTCGCGCTGAAACAGCGTGGCGTCGGGGGTGACATGGGTGACGACGGTGGGCGCCATGTAGGTGCCGCCGGTCTCCTGCAGGATGCGGCTGCCGCCGGTGGCGATCCGTCCGCCCTCGGCCCGCGCCATGTCCATGAACGAGAGGTTGCGGCGCAGCTGATCCTCGGAGTTCACCGCGCCGATCTGAGAGGCGAGATCGAGCGGATCGCCCACTCGCAACGCCTCGGCCTCCTCGGTCAGCATGGCAACGAAGTCATCATGGACCGCGCGCTCCACCAAAAGGCGTGAGCCGGCAACGCAGACCTGCCCGGAATTGCGAAAGATCCCCATCGCCGAGACCTTTGCCGCCTGCCCCAGATCGGGGGCATCGGCAAAGACGATGTTGGGCGACTTGCCGCCCAGCTCCAGGTAGACCCGCTTGAGGTTGGAGGCGGCAGAGGCCTCCAGCAGCCGGCGGCCCGTGGCGCCCGATCCGGTGAAGGTCAGCACATCGACCCCCATCGAGGCCGACAGCGCCGCGCCGGTCTCGGCCCCGGGGCCGGTGACCACGTTCAGCACCCCGTCGGGCAGCCCGCAGTCGGAACAGATCTCGGCCAGCCGCAGCAGCGTGAGCGAGGCGGTCTCGGCCGGTTTCAGCACCACCGAATTGCCCATCGCCAGCGCCGGCGCCAGTTTCCACGCCCCGATCATCAGCGGGAAGTTCCAGGGCACGATGGCCCCCACCACCCCCACCGGTTCGCGGTGCACGAGGCCCAGCACATCCGCGGCGGTCGGCGCGATCTCGCCCGCCACCTTGTCGATGGCCTCGGCGTAATAGCGAAAGGTGCCCGCCGCCGATCCCGGCTCGGCCTTGAAGGCCATGTTGAACTCGGTCCCGTTGTCGCGAATGCCCAGCACGGCCAGTTCCAGCGCCTCGGCCTCGATCCGGTCGGCGATGGCGTGCATCACCTTCTTCCGCGCGGCAGGCGCCAGCCGCGACCAGCGCCCGTCGTCAAAGGCGGCGCGGGCACTGGCGACCGCGCGCTCCACATCCGCGGCGGAGGCGCCCGCAAGTGTGGTCAGAACAGATCCATCAATCGGCGATACCACTTCAAGCGGCGCGCCCTCTGCAGCTTGCCACGTTCCATCAAGAAAGAGCTTTTGCGGCGCAACAGCAGCCTGCCGAAGCTCGTCGATCTGTGATTGCTCAGCCATTCGGCCTCCTTGAGGTCACGGCGGTCCAGCCAGAGACGGCGGACATGGATCACCAGGACCAAGACGATGATAAGAAAAAGGATGAAGGAAACCGGGCGGTCGATCATGTCGAGCGGGGTTTTCACCCGTGCCATTCCGGCGCGCAGCTTGACCTCCATGATGCCGCCCAGAACCATGCCGAGGATGATCGGCACCGCCGGAAGCGACAGCCGTTTCAGGATATAGCCCAGCACCCCGAAGACCGCCGCGAGCACGCAATCGGTAGCCGAGTTGCGCAGCGAATAGACCCCGACGAAACTGAGCGTGAGGATGCAGACCCCGAGAAAGCGGTTGGGGATCTTGACCACCTGGATCAGCGATTTGGTCGCCACCAGGAGAAAGGCCAGCACCAGCAGGTTGAGGATCAGCAGCGCGATATAGAGGGCGACGACGAAATCCATGTCGTTCTGGAACAGGCCCGGCCCCGGCACCACGTTGTGAACGTAGAAGACGCTCAGCATCATCGCGGTCAGCGCCTCGCCCGGGATGCCCAGCGCCAGCAGCGGCACCATGGCGGCGGCAGGCACCGCGTTGTTGGCGGTCTCTGCCGCGATCAGCCCCTCGGAGGAGCCGCGACCGAAATCCTCGGGTCGTTTCGAGGTGCGCTGCGCGTAGGTATAGGACATGAACTGGGCGGTGAATTCGCCGACGCCGGGGATCATTCCCATGATCACCCCGAAGCCCGCCGAGACGCTGGCGATGCGCGGATGACGCAAAAGCTCGCGCATCCCCTGGAACAGGCTGCCGCCGGAGAGCCGGGTGGTGCGGATCTTCTCATCCTCGCTGGTCAGCAGCACGAAGGCCTGGCTGAGCGCAAAGAGGCCGAGCACCACCACGATCAGGTTGATGCCGCCCTGCAGGAACGGCTGATCGAAGGTGTAGCGCTGGGAATATTTCACCGGCTCCAGCCCGATCGTCTGCAGAAAGATGCCGAAGGCGGCCAGCGCCCCGGCCATCAGCGCCTGCCCCCGGTGGGCGACGACCACCAGGATGATGCCAAGAAGGGCCGCGAGAAAGATCTCGCGGCTGCCGAACATCGGCGCGATCCTTGCCAGAACCGGCGCGAAGAGGATCAGGCAGATCACCGAGAAGATGCCGCCGAAGAAGGACGACGAATAGGCCAGCGACAGCGCGCGGCGCGGCTCTCCGCGCGCGGTCATCGGGTAGCCGTCATAGGTGGTCAGCGCGTTGACCGCGGTGCCCGGCGTGTTGATCAGGATGGCGGGGATCGAGCCGCCGTACATGGAACTGCCGTAGATGCCCAAAAGCACCGTCAGCCCGACGATCGGGTCCATCGAAAAGGTCGCGGGCAGCAGGATGGCGATCGCCACCGCCGGGCCGACGCCGGGGATCGCGCCGATCAGCACGCCGCCGACCGAGCCCACCAGCAGCGCCAGCGCCACGTCCCAGCGCATCAGGATCTCGATTGCGGAGAGAAGAAGATCCATCAGAGGTTCAGGATGAAAAAGCTGCGCAATCCGCCGGGCAGATACTCATAGACCGCACCGCCGGGGATCTTCACGCCGAGAAAGGATTTGAACAGCACCACCACCGCCACCGCGAAGACGAGGCTGACGACCATCATGAACCGGCTGCGATAGCCCATGCGCCAGGCCAGCAGCGGCACGAAGATCAGGGTCACAGGCAGGTAACCCAGCAGCGGCACCAGCAGCACGTAGACAAGGAACCAGACCGCGTATTCCAGCACCGAGGCCCAGCGGCGCAGTTCGGCCCGGTCGGCGGTGGTGAAACGGCGCCAGGGCAGCCGCTTCAGGTGCAGCCCGCCCAGCAACACCATGCCGCCCAGCCCCACCGCCGGCCAGAACCGGGGTTGGGAAAAGAAGGCGGTGCGCTCGGCCCAGCGGGTCTGGCTGCCGATCTGCGTCAGCAGCAGAACCGACAGCGCCACGAAGCCCAGCGCAAAAAGGATCTGGCCGCGCCGGGGTCCGGCAAAGCGGCGCTCACGTTCGGTTGCCATCTGGCGTCACTCCGCAGGGCCAGGGGCCGGGGACATTCCCCGGCCCCCCGGGCAGATCATTCCAGCAGTTCGCCGATGCGGGCAACGGTGTCGATGTCCTTGGCGATGCGCGCGGCGCTGTCATCGGCGTTCTGCCAGTAGACCAGCGCGCCGGTCTCCTTGGCGACGTTCTGCGCCCGCTCGCTCATCACCGTCTTGCTGGCCACCGCGATGATCTTGTCGCGCACGTCCTGCGGCGTGTCCTTGGTCACGAAGAGCCCGTTCCACAGCGCGATGTCGAGGCTTGCCTCGAGCTCTCCGATGGTGGGGGTGTCGGGGATCAGCGGGATGCGCTCGTCGGTGATCGAGACCAGAACCTTGACGCTGTCGAGACAGGGCAGGATCAGCTGCAGTGTGGTGTTGATCACATCCGCGTCGCCGCTGGCCAGCGTGTTGCAGTCGAGCGCGTCAAACGCCGCGTCGGAGCCGAAGTCGAAACCGGCGGTCTTGGCATAGGCCTTGGTCACCTGGGTCGGTGTCAGCACGTCGCCGAAATGGCCCAGCGCAACCTCGTTCTCCCTGGCGTAGGCGGCCAGTTCGGCCATCGAGGAATAGGGCGCGTCGCCAGAGGTGGCGATGACGAAGGGATAGGTCAGGAAGATGCCCAGCGGATCGAACTTTGCCGGGGTCAACGGCGGGATGTCGATCTGGTGGCCGACCACCGGCACGCCGATCACGAAAGAACCGATGGTATAACCATCGGCCGGCGCATTGGCCACCTCGATGGCGCCGGGGAAAGGGCCGCCGCCGCCGCCGGGCTTGTTCACCACCGCCGCCGCGATGCCGTATTCGGTCTGGAAATCCTCGGCGATCATCCGGGTCAGCACATCCTCCAGATCGCCCGGCGGCCAGGGCACGATGAAGTTTACCGGCTTTTCGGGGTATTCGGCCAGCGCCGCGCCGGCACTCATCAGCGCCGCCGCCGCTGCCGTGGCGAGGGTAAGGGAAAGTTTCATTGCAGACCTCCTTGTTGCCGGTTCATTATTTGAACCATTGGTTTGTTTTAGATTGACAGCCCACGCGCCGATCTGTCAACACCATTGCAGACCGGCTGGCCGAAAAACATGAAAAAGCCTGCAATCCAATCGCAGCGGGAGGACGATGAAAGATGGGTACCGTCACCAAAGCCTTGTCGTTGCTGACGTTTTTCACCCAGACACGGCCCGAGATCGGGCTCAGCGATCTCACCCGGCTTTCGGGCATGAACAAGGCCACCGCCTATCGCCTGCTCACCGAATTGCAGGCGGGGGGATTCGTCGAACAGGCCGGAACGGGCCGCGCCTATCGTCTGGGCCCGGAGGTTCTGCGGCTGGCCGCCCTGCGCGAGGCCTCGGTGCCGATCCTCACCGTCTCGCGCGGGGTGCTCGACGGGCTCAGCGCGGCGACCGGCGAGACCACCCATGTCTCACTGGTGCGCGCAGAGGTGCTCAACACCATCGCGCACGCCTACAGCCCCAGCCATGCCACCCGCGTGGCGATGGACGATGCCGAGGTGATTTCCTTTCACGGCACCGCCTCCGGGCTGGCGTTTCTGGCCTATGCCGATCCGGGCTTTGTCGATGCCGTGCTGTCCCGGCCGCTGGCCGCCCATACCGGCGACACCGTCACCGATCCCGAACGGATCCGCGCGTTGCTGGACCGGGTGCGCGCCGAGGGCATCGCCGAATCCATCGGCGGGTTCGAGGCCGACGTGCATTCCCACGCCACGCCGATTTTCGGGGCCGATGGCAGGCCGATCGGCGCGCTGGCCGTGGCCGCCCCGGTGTCGCGCATGACGGCGGAGCTGCGCGCCCTGATCCGAACCGAGTTGAACCGCGCCGCATTGGCGCTGACGCGGGACATCGGCGGCAGCTGCCCGCCGGCCTATCCCAGGCGGATGGCCGCATGACCCGCCCCCCTTTCCCCTTTGCCTCCGCCATGGCGGCGCCCCCCTATCCGGCCCTCGACCGAGTGGCCCCCAGCAAGGAGCTGTCCCGATGAAAGATTCCAATTTCCTAAAGGAACACAACGCCCGGTCGCTGTGGCATCCGATGGCGCATCCGGCCGACAGCCAGGCCAACCCGCCGACCATCGTCACCGGCGCCCAGGGCGTGCGGATCACCGATGTGGACGGCCACGAGGTGGTCGATGGCGTCGGCGGGCTGTGGAACGTGAACCTCGGGTTCTCCTGCCAGCCGATCAAGGATGCGATCGCGGCCCAGCTCGACCAGCTGCCCTATTACTCGATCTTCCGGGGCACCACCAATGACGCGGTGATCCAGCTGGCCGAAGAGCTGCGCGACTTTTTCGAACCCGACGGACTCAGCCGCGCCTTCTACACCTCGGGCGGATCCGACTCGGTGGAAACCGCGCTGCGGCTGGCGCGCCAGTACCACAAGATCCGGGGCGAGGCCGGTCGGGTCAAGTTCCTGAGCCTGAAAAAGGGCTATCACGGCACCCACATGGGTGGCGCATCGGTCAACGGCAACGCCAACTTCCGCACCCAGTACGAACCGCTTCTGCCCGGCTGCCACCACATCCCGGCGCCCTATACCTATCGCAACCCGTTTGATGAGACCGACCCGGAGCGGCTGGCACAGCTTTGCCTGTCGGCGCTGGAGGATGAGATCGCGTTTCAGGGCGCCGGCACCATCGCGGCGATGATCATGGAACCGGTCCTCGGGGCCGGCGGGGTGATCCCGCCGCACGAAAGCTTCATGCCCGGGGTGCGCGAGATCTGTTCCAGGCACGGCATCCTGCTGATCGCGGACGAGGTGATCACCGCCTTCGGCCGCACCGGAAGCTGGACCGGATCGCGCCACTGGGGCGTGCAGCCCGACCTGATGTGCACCGCCAAGGCGATCACCAACGGTTATTTCCCGTTCGGCGCGGTGATGATCGCCGAACATGTCGCCGAGACCTTCGAGAAGGACGAAAGCGGCCGCGCCGCCGTCGGCCACGGCTACACCTACTCCGGTCATCCGGTCGGGGCCGCCGCCGCGCTGGCCTGTCTGGCCGAGACGTTGCGGCTGAACGTGCCGGAAAACGCCGCCGCGCGCGGGGCGCAACTGCATCAGGGCCTGCTGACCCTTCAGGAGAAATACGAGGTGATCGGCGACGTGCGCGGTGGCCACGGGTTGATGTGCGCGATGGAACTGGTCAGCGACCGCGCCAGCAAGGCGCCGATCGACAAGAAGACCATCAACACGGTGCAGGAGGTGGCCTATCAGAGCGGCGCGATGGTGCGGGTTTCGGGGCCCAACATCATCCTGTCGCCGCCACTGATCCTGTCCAGCGACGAGGCCGATATCATCCTCGCAGCACTCGACGCCGGGCTCTCCGCCGCGGGCTGAGGGAGCGGTCGGGGGCCGCGCTGCTGGCCCCCGCACCTCAGCGCCGGTGCGTTGCCGCCACCCGCGCGGCCTCTTCGTAGATCCCGGTCAGCAGGTTGAGCGCGCGTGTCGCCTCGGCCAGTTGCTCGGGGAATCCGGGCAGGCTGTTGATCTTCTCGATCAACAGTTTGCGGCGCAGGATGCTGTAGCTGTCGGTGACCCGGCGCCCCTCTTCGGTCGCCTCATAGGTGACGCCGGTCCGCCCGGACCCCTGTTTCTCGACCAGCCCGGCGCCGGTCAGCTTGCGCAGCGAATACTGGATATTGGGGATGTCGTCGCGGTTGGTGAGCCGTGCCAGTTCCTTGATCGACTTGGGCCGGTCGTTCATCCGGATGATGTGCAAAAGCGCGTTCTCCGGCCCGCTCGCCGCCAGGTCGCAGACCGAAGCCAGACACTCCGACTGCCAGCGCCCGAATCCCTCGAACGCCCGCATCAGGGCAAACTCCGCCTCGGTCGTGCTGACCTCGCCGGGGTCGCCCGAGAGGTGCCAGAGAAAATCCGGCCCATCGTCGGACTCGCTGTTTTTTGATGCATTCACAAGCATTTCCCTCCGGACAGCGAGTTTCCCGCAGCGATGCGGGTGGTGCAATGTAATTTTTAAATAGACTTTCAAGTTAAAAATCCACAGTATTTCCACGTCCAACACGGAGATACATGCAATGACAACTAATTTGATGATGAAAAGAGACGGCTTCAAGCTCGGCACCTTCTCGTCCAACTGCTCCTCGGGGATGACCGTGACCAAGGCGCCGGAACGCTGGAACAACAGCTGGGAGAACAACCTCAGGCTCGGCAAGATGCTGGATGCGGCGGGCATCGACTTCATGCTGCCGATCGCCCGCTGGATCGGTTATGGCGGCGAGACCGACTTTCACGGCGGCGTGCTGGAGACGATGACATGGGCCGCCGGTCTGCTGGCCCATACCCAGAACCTGACCGTCTTCGCCACCATCCACACCGCCGCCAACAACCCGGTGGTGGTGGCCAAGCAGATCGCCACCATCGACCAGATCGGCAAGGGGCGCGCCGGGCTGAACATCGTGGCCGGCTGGAACAAGCCGGAGTACGAGGCGCTGGGGCTGACCCTGCCCGACGATCACGAGACCCGCTATGGCTATGCGCAGGAGTGGCTCGACGTGATCCGCAAGCTGTGGGAATCGGAAGAATATTTCGACTGGGACGGCAAGTACTTCAACCTCAAGCACGTGGCGGGCGACCCCAAGCCGTTGAGCGGCACGGTGCCGATCCTGAACGCCGCCGGATCGCCGCAGGGCCGTGATTTCGCCACCGACAACGCCAACTACCTGTTTACCCCCGCAATCGACCTGGCCCGGTCCAGGGACGAGATCCAGGAGTTGAAGGAACAGGCGCGCGGCAAGGGCCGCGATGTCGGCGTGCTGACCTTCAGCCACGTGATCTGCCGCGAGACCGAGGCAGAGGCGCGCGCCTATCAGAAATACATCACCGACGACAACGCCGACTGGGAGGCGGTCGACAACCTGGTCAACCTGCAGTTCGCCCATGCCCACAGTTTCCCGCACGACCTGCTGGCACAGATCCGCTATTTGATGGCGCAGGGGCACGGCGGTTTCCCCCTTGTCGGCACGCCGCAGCAGGTGGCCGAGGGGATCATCAAACTGCATGAAACCGGGTTCGCCGGCAGCACGCTTTCCTTCGTCGATTACGCCGAGGAATTCCCCTTCTTCCGCGACAACGTGCTGCCGATCCTGGCCGAAGCGGGAATCCGGTGAACGCGATGACCCCGATCACCGACCCCGACGCCAAGAGCTTCACCGGCGCGATGCGCGCGCTGGTCGGCAACTGCTCGGTGCTGACGGTGGGAGATGGCGCCGAGCGCACCGGCCTCGTCGTCACCTCGGCGATCTCGCTCTCGGCGGAGCCGCCGCTGTTGCTGGCCTGTGTGAACCGCAGCGCGTCGAGTTGGCCGATGTTCGAACGCTACGGGCGGTTCGGCTGGTCCTCGCTGGGCAAGCAGCACGAAGAGGTGGCCAAACGCTTCAGCGGGTTCGGCGGCGTCAAGGGGGCGGACCGCTACGCCGGGGCCGGTTGGGTGACGGCGGTGACCGGCGCGCAGCTGCTGGCGGATGCGCCCGCCGCCTTCGACTGCGAGGTCGAGGAAATGATCGACCGGGCCACCCATTCCATCGTGATCGGACGGGTGCGGGCGGTGATCACCAACCCGGACCAGGGCGCGCTGGTCTATTGGGACGGCGGGTTCCGCAGGCTGGCCGCCTGAACCGTACATTCCGGCGCCGGTTCCGTACGTTTTCGAACCGGCGCCGCTCTTTGCTGCCGGTGGCGCGCCTCTCCCCGTCGCGCCGCCGGACCCTGACCCGGCCGGGCCGGTCCCGCGCGGGGTCTTTTTTCGATCCCGGACGCCAGCGCAAAAAAAGCGCGCCGCCAAAGCGACGCGCCTTCGGTTTTCCGACAGGGGGATCGTGCCCCCTGCCCGTTCAGTCCCGATCAGGCCATATCGAAGCGGTCGGCCTCCATCACCTTGGTCCAGGCGGCGACGAAGTCCTTGGCGAACTTCTCCTTGTTGTCGTCCTGGGCATAGACCTCGGCATAGGCGCGCAGGACCGAGTTCGAACCGAACACCAGATCGACGCGGCTCGCGGTCCACTTGGTCTCCCCGGATGTGCGATCGACGATGTCGTAGGAATTGCTGCCGGTCGGATTCCACTGATAGGCCATGTCGGTCAGGTTGACGAAAAAGTCATTGGTCAGCGCGCCGACGCGGTCGGTGAACACGCCATCCATGCTGCCGCCGTGGTTGGCGCCGATCACCCGCATGCCACCAACCAGCGCGGTCATTTCATGCGCGGTCAGCCCCATCAACTGGGTGCGGTCGAGCAGCAGTTCCTCGGCGGTGACGACGTAATCCTTCTTCTGCCAGTTGCGATAGCCGTCGGCCAGCGGTTCCAGAACATCGAAGGAGGCGGCGTCGGTCTGCTCCTCGGTCGCGTCGCCACGGCCCGGGGCGAAGGGCACCGTGATGTCGAAACCTGCCGCCCGTGCCGCCTGTTCGACACCGAGATTGCCGGCCAGCACGATCACATCTGCGACGCTGGCGCCGGTTTCCGCCGCGATTGGCTCCAGCACCGACAGCACCCTGGCCAGACGCTCGGGCTCGTTGCCCTCCCAGTCCTTCTGCGGTGCCAGCCGGATGCGCGCGCCATTGGCGCCGCCGCGATAATCCGACTGGCGGAAGGTGCGGGCGCTGTCCCAGGCCGTCGCCACCATCTCGGCTGCGCTCAGGCCGCTGGCGGCGATCTTGGCCTTGACCGCGCCGATGTCATAGGCGGTGGAGCCCGCGGGCACCGGATCCTGCCAGATCAGATCCTCGGCCGGAGCCTCGGGACCGACGTAGCGGGCCTTGGGGCCCATGTCGCGGTGGGTCAGCTTGAACCAGGCGCGGGCAAAGGCCTCGTCGAATTCCTTGGGGTTCTTGTGGAACCGCTCCGAAATCTCGCGATAGGCCGGGTCCATTTTCATTGCCATGTCCGCATCGGTCATGATCGGGTTGTGACGGACCGAGGGATCGGAGGCATCGACCGGCCTGTCCTCGTCCTTGATGTCGACCGGCTCCCACTGCCAGGCTCCGGCGGGGCTCTTCTTCAGCTCCCACTCATGGTTCAGCAGCAGATCGAAATAGCCGTTGTCCCATTGCGTCGGGTTGGTGGTCCAGGCGCCCTCGACGCCGGAGGTCACGGCGTTGGCTGCCTTGCCGCCCATGTTGGGGTTGCTCCAGCCGAGGCCCTGCGCTTCAAGTCCCGCGCCTTCGGGTTCGGCGCCCAGCAGGGCGGCATCGCCGTTGCCGTGGGCCTTTCCGACAGTGTGGCCGCCGGCCGTCAGGGCGACGGTTTCCGCGTCGTCCATCGCCATCCGCGCGAAGGTCTCGCGCACCTGGGCGGCGGTCTTCAGCGGGTCGGGCTGGCCGTTGACGCCTTCGGGGTTCACGTAGATCAGGCCCATTTGCACGGCGGCCAGCGGGTTTTCCATGCTGTCCGGCTTGGCGACATCGTCATAACGCTCGTCCGAGGGCGCCAGCCACTCTTTCTCGCTGCCCCAGTAGACGTCCTTCTCCGGGTGCCAGATATCCTCGCGGCCGAAGGAGAAGCCGAAGGTTTTGAAGCCCATCGATTCATAGGCCACGTTGCCGGCCAGGATGATCAGGTCGGCCCAGGAGATCTTGTTGCCGTATTTCCTCTTGATCGGCCAGAGCAGGCGGCGCGCCTTGTCGAGGTTGCCGTTATCCGGCCAGCTGTTCAGCGGCGCGAACCGCTGGTTGCCGGTGCCGGCGCCGCCACGGCCATCGGAGACGCGGTAGGTGCCCGCGGCATGCCAGGCCATGCGGATCATCAACCCGCCGTAGTGGCCCCAATCGGCCGGCCACCAGTCCTGGCTGTCGGTCATCAGCGCGGTCAGATCCTTTTTCAGCGCGTCCACGTCCAGCGTTTTCAGCTCTTCGCGATAGTCGAAATCCTCGCCCATCGGATTGGTCTTGCTGTCATGCTGGTGCAGAATGTCGAGGTTCAGCGCCTTCGGCCACCACTCCACCACCGATTTGTCGTTGGCCGTGATGGCCCCGTGCATGACCGGGCATTTGCCGATATCGTTTCCGTCCATAACTCTCTCCCATTTCATCGCTATGCTGCAAACGCGCCAAAGGCAGCGCGGCCCCAAGGACATTGCGCGCCTTTTCTCTGGAATCGTTCTAACAAATCCGCGCCATTGGGATAAGTTCTATTTGTTGATCGGAGCGATAATCTTTGACTATGGATCTACCGAGGCGGGCCGCATCAGGCCACGACGCCGCACCGATGGGAAATCGCGCCCATCGGTCGGAATGCCCCGCTTACGCGGCCAGCCAGCCGTCGAGCTTTGCCTTGTCCGGCAGGCCGCCCGCATGGACCAGCTTGCCATCGACCGCGATTCCGGGCGTCGACATGACACCGGCCATGGCGATCTGGCGCGGATCGGTGACCTTTTCGACCGCGACCTCGACGCCCAGGCGCTCTGCCGCCTCCTGGATCATTTGCGCGGTGGCTTCGCAGCGTTTGCAGCCGGGGCCATAGACTTTGACGGGTTTCATGGATGTCTCCTCAGAAAATCAGGTTGAACAGAAAGCCGACGGCGAGGATGCCGGAGGCGACGGTGCCGATGAAGACCGCGATCAGCCGCAGGGTCAGCACCTGGCGCAGGATGATCATCTCGGGCAGCGACAGGGCGATCACGCTCATCATGAAGGCCAGCACCGTGCCCAGCGCGGCGCCCTTGCCCAGCAGCGCCTCGACGATGGGAATGACACCGGCGGCATTGGTGTACATCGGGATACCCATGACGACGGCGGCGGGCACCGACCACCAGGCGTCGGCGCCCATGATCCGGGCCATCAGATCTTCGGGCACATAGCCGTGGATCAACGCGCCCATGCCGATGCCGGCGATGATCCAGACCCAGACCCTGGCGAAGATCTCGCGCACCGCCTCGATGCCCAGCCCGTAGCGGTCGGTCATGGTCAGGCGTTCGCCGTCGGGCAAGTCAGGGGCATTGGCGCCGGAATGGATGTCGCGCACCCAGTCCTGCAACCAGCCCTCCAGGTGCAGCTTGCCGATCACGAAGCCGGCCAAGATCGCGATGCCAAGCCCGAAGGCCAGATAGGTCACCGCCACCTGCCAGCCGACCAGCCCGAACAGCAGCACCAGCGCCACCTCGTTCACCATCGGCGCCGCGATCAGGAAGGAAAAGGTCACGCCCAAAGGCACCCCCGCCGAAACGAAGCCGATGAACAGTGGCACCGCCGAGCAGGAGCAGAACGGGGTCAGGATGCCGAGGCCCGCCGACATCACGTTGCCAAGACCCTCGCGCTTGCCCGAGAGCAACGCGCGGGTCTTTTCCGGGCTGAAGAAACTGCGCACGACACCCATCGCGAAGACGATCAGCGTCAGCAGCATCATCACCTTGGGCACGTCGTAGAAGAAAAAGGCCAGCGCCTCGCCGGTGTGGCTGTGCCGATCGACCGGGAGTTGCGCCACCAGCCATTCGGACAGGGGCACAAGCTGGTGATAGACCAGCCACCAGGCCACGGCAAAACCCGCCACGCCGAGGTGCCACTGCCATTCCGGCCGCGCCGGGTGCGGCGTTGTTACATCGCTTGTCATGCTGCTTTCCTGTCTTCGTTCTTGCGGCAGGCCAGAACCGCCGCGACTGCCGCCGCGATATCCGCCGGAAGATCCGGATTGATCCGGTAACGTACCCATTGCGCGTCGCGCCGGTCGACCACCAGCCCAGCCGCCTTCAGCACCCCCATGTGCCGCGACATCCGCGATTGCGTGGCACCGCAACGCTCCATCAACTCGCAGACACAATGCTCGCCGTGATCGGCGAGGATATGCATCGCGCTGAGGCGCGTCGGTTCGGCAAGTGCGCTGAGAACGTTCAGAATCATATCAACCTCCGCTTATGCGCATATACGCATAAGCTAGGCCGACATCAAGATCCGTTCGCGACGATCCCTCTTTCCCATGCCGCAGCGGCGAGGGCACGGGCAGGGGCGCGAGGCCCGGGTTGCAGTTTACAGCGGCCTACCGATTGTTGCAGGCTGCAGGCAAAGGTTTTGGTTTGAGTAAAGGGATTCTTGGCAATGACATCCTCAGTCGATGACGCGGCAGGCCGGGGCAGGTCCGAAAAGGACATGTCGGCCAAGAAGGATGCAAAACCGTCCGACGAAAAGCCCGACGCCCGCAGGCAGTCGCGCATGGAGCGGCTCAAGAAGAAAGTGCGCAAACTGCAGGGCAAGAACCCCGATATCTACCCGATGTGGTAGCCGTAACCGGGGTTTCCCCCATTTCTCGCGGGAGACGGAATGACCATTCTTGCAACCCTGTTCTGGGGCGTTCTCTTTTTCACGGTCTGGGTTCCGGTTGCCGTCCTTGTGCGCGTGGTGTCGGGACGGCGGCTGGTCATCCGGCATGAGGCCGACCGGCAGAGCCTTTGGCAGCCCCGCAGGACCGGCGCCTTTCGCGACATGGACCGGATGCGCTGAAGTGACGCGGGTGGTCCGGAAATCCTGCGATCCGGGACAAACCGGGGCGAGGCGATGAAGGTTCTCGGGCTCTCGGCGTTCTATCATGACAGCGCCGCGGCGCTGGTCGATGGCGGCGAGATCATCGCCGCCGCCCAGGAGGAGCGGTTTACCAGGCGCAAGTTCGATCCCGGCTTTCCCGCCCAAGCGATCGGCTATTGCCTCGAACAGGCAAACTGCGGGCTGGGCGATATCGACCATGTCGTTTTCCACGAAAAGCCGGTTCTGAAATTCGGCCGGATGATGCGCGGCTTTGCCGATTTCGCGCCGCGCGGGTTCTGGTCCTTCCGGCAGGCCGTGCCGCTCTGGCTGGGGGGGAAGCTCTGGCAAAAGCGGCAGATCCTCCGGGAACTGGAGGCGCTGTTCCCGGGATCCGGCCATTCGGCAAAGCTGCTCTTTGCCGAGCATCACCAGAGCCATGCGGCGTCGGCCTTCTACCCGTCGCCCTTTGACGAGGCGCTGGTGCTGACCCTGGACGGCGTGGGGGAGTGGGCGACGGCCTCGGTCTGCCTTGGCAAGGGCGCGGAGCTGGTGCCTGAACTGGAGCTCCAGTTCCCGAATTCGCTCGGGTTGCTCTATACGGCGGTCACGCAGTACCTGGGCTTCAAGGTCCTGTCGGGGGAATACAAGGTCATGGGGCTCGCGCCCTATGGCACGGCCCGTTTCCGCGATCTGTTCTTCGATCACCTGGTGGACCTCAAGGAGGACGGCAGCTTTACGCTCGACCAGCGCTATTTCGACTATTGCGTCGGGCAGTCGATGATTTCCGAAGCCTTCGGCGCGCTGTTCGGGCAACCGACACGCCGCGGCGAGGACGAACCGCTGACGCAGTTTCACATGGATGTGGCGGCCTCGCTCCAGGCGGTGACCGAGGAGATCGTTCTGCGCATGGTCCGCGCAATGATGCGGCGCTACGACCAGCGCAACCTATGCCTCGCGGGCGGGGTTGCGTTGAACTGCGTCGCCAACGGGCGGATCCTGCGCGAGACCGGTGTCGAACGCTTGTGGATCCAGCCCGCGGCGGGCGACGCCGGCTGTGCACTGGGCGCAGCGCTGGCGGCGACGCATCAGCACCTTGGCCAGCCGAGGCGGGCACCCAACGGCACGGATGCGATGAAAGGCGCCTACCTGGGGCCGGATTTCCCGCAACCGGAGATCGAGGCGCGCCTTGGCCGCGCCGGAGCCGTCAGCGAAACCCTCGCCGAGGGGGAGATGATTGCCAGGACAGCAGAGGCCCTGGCCTCGGGCAAGGCGGTGGGCTGGTTCCAGGGGCGGATGGAGTTCGGGCCAAGGGCGCTCGGGGCGCGGTCGATCCTCGCCGATGCGCGCTCGGAAACGATGCAGAGGGTTCTGAACCTCAAGGTCAAGAACCGCGAGAGCTTTCGCCCCTTCGCGCCGGTGGTGTTGGAAGAGGACGTGTCGGAGTGGTTCGAGCATGACGGCGAAAGCCCCTACATGCTGATCACCGCGCCGGTACGCGCGGAGCATCGCCTTGATACCGCAGGGGGCGCCGGCGAGGACATTCTGGACCGGCTGAACCGGGTGCGTTCGACCATTCCGGCGGTGACCCATGTGGATTTCTCGGCGCGGCTGCAAACGGTCAGCCGGCGGACCAATCCGCGCCTGCACAGCCTGCTGAGCGCGTTCAAGGAGAGGACAGGCTGCCCGATCCTGGTGAATACCAGCTTCAACGTGCGGGGGGAGCCGATCGTGTGCACGCCAGAAGACGCGTTCCGCTGTTTCATGGGCACCGAGATCGACATGCTGGTGGCGGGAACCAGCGTACTGGACAAGGCGAGGCAGGATCCGGCATTGCAGCTGGATTACAAAAGCGCCCTGGACCCGGATTGAACAGGAAGGGGCACGGCATGGGCATCAGCAGAGGCGCAAGGGGGGTCGCAAGGCGCCTGTTGCTGTTCATGGGCCTTGGCGGTGCCCTGGCCCGGTATCGCGCCTGGCGTCTCGACAGGTCGGAGATTGTCGAGGTCACGCCTCTGGCAGGACCGGCGGCGACAGGCCGCAAACCCGCGCCGGGCGCGCATTTGCTGGCCTGCGACGCCCGGACGGCCCTGCATGTGCCCGGCAGCACCAGCCTGACCTATGGCAGCGACACCAGCGAAACCGTCGAGTATCGTTTCAATTCCGCCGGGTATCGCAGCGAGGAGCTGGACCCAAAGGCACGGATTCGGGTTCTTCTCGTGGGGGAAAGCCACGCCCTGGGCAATGGCGTTCCATTCGAGCAGACCCTCGGCCAACGCTTCAAGACTCATCTGGCCCTTGCGCTGACCTTGCCCGAAGAGGCGATCAACGTGATCAACCTCTCCGCCGGGGGAACCTCGGCCGATTATTGCGCGCGAACGCTGATCCGGCAGGTGGATATCGTTGCGCCTGACCTTGTCCTGTGCCTGTTCCCGGAGCCGGACCGGATCGAGGATTATTCGGCCAATCGGGTGAAAAGCTACAAGGTTGCGGGCATCGACCCGGAGCAACTCGAAACGGCGCCGATCCCGGTTCAGGGGTTCATCGACCTTTACAATGTTCATTTCGGACGCATGAACATGGCCAGGAACGCCCTGCTGATCCAGTCGATGTGCCGCCTGCGCGGGATCGAGAACATCATCGTTTCGGATGAATTGCGGCCGAGGCATTTCCGGACACCGGTTCTCCAGCCGGTTTATGCGCAACTGGATCGGGGCCGACTTCTGTTGCACAGTTTCTTCGCGAACCGCGCCGACCTGGCGGCTGACGGAATGCATGCAGGGGTGCGCACCCATGAGGCGGTGGCTATCATGATGCTTGCCCGCTACGCGGCGCTTCTCAAGGCCGGGGGCCAAGCGGAGCGCGGCGGCCGGCTGTCGGATTATGTCCGGCGGCTGAAAAAGGACAGCGAGGACTGGAAGTTCGTGCGGCACGCGCAAAAGGGATGAGCCTGCCGCCATTCCGCACAACCAGGGGCGGAACACCGCGAAGGAGTCAGGGGACCTGATCATGGACCAAAGCACACTCGACGCCGGCGCGGCCGAGACCGGCAAGGCGGGCCCGGCCTTTGACTGGGAAAACTGCTGGTACCCGGTGTCCTTTCTCGAGGACCTTCCCCGCGACAAGCCGAGCCAGGTTTCGATCTACGATACCGGGCTGGTGCTGTTCTTTGACGGCTCCGGCCAGCTGAACTGCCTGCGCGACCTGTGCCCGCACCGGATGGCGCGGCTTTCGGACGGGCAGATCGTCGATGGCAGGCTGGAATGCCTCTATCACGGCTGGCAGTTCGACGGCGCCGGCGACTGCCAGTTGATCCCGCAGATGCTGGAAGGCCGGGATTACCCGATCCGCTCCTGCGTGCGGCGCTACGCGCTGGAAATCGTCGACGGGATCGTCTGGGTCTGGGCCGGCGCGGCGGATGCGGCCGATGCGTCGCTGATCCCGGCCGGGCAGGCATCTGGCGCGGAAGGGATTACCGCGGTGACCTTCCAGATGGACCTGCCCTATGACCAGAGCTACCTGATCGAGAATGTCATCGACGTGGCACATATCCACATCGCGCATCACGGCGTGCGCGGCGGCGGGTTGCGCCAGGCCGCCAGCCCGCTGAAGTTCGAGATCATCCACAGCGGCTTGGACGGCATCCGCGCCACCTATCGCCATATCGGTCTGCACCGGGACGAGGACGCGCCGGAGATGGGCGCGGCGCATGTGGCGTTCGTTGCCCCCAATCTGGTCCGCTATACCTCGGAATACGCAGATGCCGATCTGGTGGCCGGGCTCGATCTGTTTTCCCTGCCGATGGGCAAGGGGCGCTGCCGGTTGCTCTATCGGAAGTACAGCAATTTCACCGGCCTGCTGGAGCGGATGAAGCCGCGCTGGCTGGAGCACCAGTCGCAGATCCTGATCCTTGAGCAGGACATGGGCGTGGTCGTCGGCCAGCACCGGGAGATCGAGGCGGCCGACCGCCCCCTCAGCAAGTCCTGGCTGCCGATCAAGACATCGGACCGCCTGGTTGTGGAATACCGCCGCTGGCTCGATCGCCATGGCGCGGCGCTGCCGTTCTATCGCGGCTTTACCACCGCCAGGAACAGCGGCGTCGCCCCGGACGAGGTCAACGTACCGCAGGACCGGCACCGGCTGCACACCGCGATCTGTTCGAGCTGCCAGCGCCTGTTGCGCCGGATCGACCTCGGGATCAGGGCGCTGGCGGCCCTGTCGGCAGCGGCGGCGGCGGTGGCCATTCTCAGCAGCGGTGTGGGGCTCCGGGCCGCGCTGGTTGGGGTGGCGCTGCTGTCCCTGCTCGCAATCGCCGGGCTGCGCCATGCCCGCAATTATCTTTAGGAGACCAGGATGACCCACCCCGCCTCGGTGACCGACAGGGTCCGGGATTTCTACCGCGACATGCCGTTCAACTTCTACTCCGACGCTGGCGTGGCCGCCGACAGCATCGCCCGCAACCCGATCGCCGCCTATCCTGATCTCGACGCGCTGCTGGAAGAAGACGAGATTGCCTCGGTGCTCGAACTCGGCTGCGGGGCGGGCTGGGCCGCGAACACCATGGCCAGCCGCTACGGCAAGAGGGTTACGGCGGTGGATTTCACCGCCCCCGCCCTGGACCGCGCCCGCGATGTCGCCGGACGCCTGGGCACATCGGACAGGGTCGATTTCGTCGAAAGCGATCTCTTCGCGTTTGAAAGCGCCGCGCCCTTCGATCTCGTCGTCAGTATCGGGGTCCTGCACCACACCCGCGATTGCCGCGCCGCTTTTGCCCATGCCGCCCGTATGGTCGCCCCCGGCGGGTTCCTCTTCGTCGGGCTCTACCACCTTTATGGCCGGCGGCCGTTTCTTGACCTGTATCGGGGGATTTGCACGCGAGAAGGCGAGGACGCCGCGTTTTCCCGCTTCCGGGACTGCGCCGAGACGCTGAGCGATGAAACCCATCTGCGCTCGTGGTTCCGCGACCAGGTCCTGCATCCGCACGAAACCCAGCATACGCTGGCCGAGGTCTGGCAATGGCTGGACGACGAGGGGTTAGCGCTCTTGTCCACCAACCTCAACCGATACGCCGAAGTCGAGGACCGCGCCACGCTTGAGGTGCAAGAAAAGGCGCAGGAGGCCCTGTCATTGCGGCGCAACCGCGACGAAGGCCGCTTCTTTCCGGGATTTTTCACCGTTCTGGCACAACGCGACCCGTAAAAGGCCGCAGGCCAGATCCCACGGCAACCCGGCCTTCCGTCTCGGCGGGTACGGTTTCCCGAAACAGCAACCCCGCCGCGCCGGGCGCGACGGAGACGCCCGCAAGGTGCGAGTAATGCGGGCGAAAGCCGTGATGACGAAGGGACTTTGATGCTGTGACCGCCCCCCCCCGACTGCATCGATGTGCCAAGGTGGGTCTGCAATGATCCACAAAGGAGGTCGGTCATGTCGGACAATACCACGGCCGGGCTCGATCTGGCGAAGAACGTGCTTCAGGTTCATGGAGGCGACGGCGCGGGTCGAGCGGTCACAGCACCAAAGCTGCAGGTCGGGCCGGCGGGTGCATCGCCGGCCTATTCGACCAGCTGGCCATCGCTGTAGATCAGCAGGTTCTCGGCCGGGACGGTGACGCCAAGGGCGCTGCCGGGACCGGGGGCCGTGCCGGTCGGTGTGCGCACCCGCATAGGCCGTGCGGACCCGGTCGGCACCGATCCGGCCCACGATATCGGTCCACTCGGCGGCGACGCCATCAAGCGCCTCCTGCGGGCTTGCCTCGCCCGACATCGCCCTGGCCACGCCGGCCGCGAGCGACGACATGAACTCGCCCACGCCGGGAACCCGCAGATCGAACACCTGGTTGGTGCCGCCGTCGATCGAGGCCAGCGTCGAGGTGTAGCTTTCGGCCACGCCGGCATCCCACCCCATCAGGTCCTCGTAGAGTGCGGGGTCGAAATGGCTGGCGCGGTAGGGGTTCACCCCATAGCGGCCGATCTGCAGGTCATGCAGGGTGTTGGCCTCGTTCGAGAAGAAGCACAGGTAGTCGAACGCCATGTCCTGGTTGGCGCTGGCCGAGGCCACCGCCGATGTCCAGCCCCAGGTGACGTAGGGCGCCCGGTTGGGGGTGTCGAAGTGATCCCACTGGCCGGTATCGCGGTTCCAGACCTCCTGCGCGCCCGGCAGCGGCGCGGTCAGCACCTTGTTGCGGATCAGGCTGTCTTCCTGCATCGCCTGAATGAAGGCGTCGTCCCAACTGTAGGACATCAGCGTCTGGCCGCCGCCGAACGAGAAGATTTCGTCGCCCAGGCCAAACGAGGTGCCGCCCGGTGGCATCGATGTCTGCGCATCCACGAAAAGCTCAAGTCCGCGCACCCAGCCGGGGGTGTTGACCAGCGGCGTCATCGTCTCGAGATCGAAGAAGAAGCCGCCCTTCACGTCGGGGTGCTTGGCATAGGGCGCCACCCGGCTGATGAAGGCCGAGAACATCAGGTCGTCGCGCTTGGTCACCTCGGCGGTGCCGAAATTCGGCTGGCCATCGCCGTCGAAGTCCATGTTGTTGAACACCGAGGCGACCTCGTTGTACTCCGTCCAGGTCGCAGGCACCGTCAGGTCGCGGCCGGTCTTGTCCTTGAAGTAAGCCTGCATCTCAGGGTTCGAGAACACGTCGGCACGATACTTCAGATAGTGGCGGTCGCCATCCATCGTGTAGTCGAGCATCTTGCCGTCCCAGGTCGCGACCCCCTTGTAGGTGGGCGTGACGGCCGCCATGCCCGAGGTCTCCTGGTACGACTGCGGAACTTCGGCAAAATAGGGGTTGAAGTCCCCGAGCCAGAGCGAGGCGAAGAACAGCACGTCATAGGCCGCCTGCTGGGTCTGGAACGGGATCATGATCCGCTGGAACAGATCGCCGAACGGCACATGCACCACGTTGACCGTCGCCCCGGTGAGGTCCTGGAACTGCTGCGCGTGCAGGTCGGTGGGCTCGCCGATGACCGGGATCGCGTGGGTGATGATGTTGAGCGTCCGCCCGGAGTAATCCTTGGCATCCATCGCCGCATAGCTACAGGCGCCCGGCACGTCCTTGTCGATGCCGTATCCGGTGTAATCCCCGGCCCGCGCGGCACCGGCAGCAGCGCCGATCACCGTGGTGGCCAGCAGGGCCCTTCGCAGGGTCTTTCTGGTCGTTGATGTCATCTTTTCCTCCCGTTGACATTGTTGTTTCTGCGCACCCGCTCAGGGGATGAGCACAGCGCGACCGTGGATCTTGCCTTGGTTGAGGTCTTGCAGCGCCTGGTTGGCGTCGGCGAGCCGGTAATCCCGGGTGTCCAGTTCGACCAGGCCGCGATCGGCCAGCGCCATCAACTCGGTGAGTTCGGCCCAGGTGCCGACCAGGTTGCCGATGATGTTCTTCTCGGTGATGATCATCTCGACCGTGGGCACGCGAATGTCTTCGCCGTAGCCGACGATGTAGTAGTTGCCCATGTTCCGGGTCATCGCGAGGCCCTTCGAGGTGGTGCCCTTTTCGCCCACGAAATCGATCACCGCCTCGGCGCCAAGGCCGCCGGTCAGCGACAGCACCGCCTCGACCTCGCCGCCATCGGCCTTGACCAGGTGATCGGCGCCGTACCTTCCGGCCATCGCCAGGGCGTCTTCGGAGATGTCGATGACGATGATGCGGGCCGCGCACATCGCCCGGAGCACCTGCACGCCGATGTGACCGAGCCCCCCGGCGCCGATCACCACGGCGGTCTGGTCCGGCAGCAGGATCTGCGCCGCCTTCTTGGCGGCATGGTAGGCGGTGAGGCCGGCGTCGGAATAGGGCGCCACGTCTTTCGGCGCCAGCGTCTTGGGAAGCGCCACGAGGTTGCGCGCCGATGTCTGCAGGTATTCTGCATAGCCGCCATTGGCATCCAGCCCTGGAAAGGCGCCGTCGCCGTGCATGTCGTGCCCGCGGCGGCAGGCCATACAGGTGCCGTCCGACCGCTTCGGGTGCACGATCACCGGGTCGCCGACCTTGAAGCCTTCGACTTCGGGACCGACCTCTTCCACCCAGCCAGCGTTTTCGTGGCCCATGATGAGCGGCAGCAGCGCATCGCCGGTCGGGTCGGTGATCGGCTTCCAGACCCCTTCGATGATGTGCAGGTCGGTGCGGCAGACCCCGGCTCCGCCGATGCGCACGATCACGTCGGTGTGCTTCTCGATTTTCGGGTCCGGCACGTCTTCCAGCGTTACCCAGGTCGGGGCGGTGAGGGACGTGTCGTAGGTGTGGAGAACTTGTGCTTTCATAGTAAGTGCGCCTTGCGACCACCGCCGGAAGTGACGGCGAAGGCGACAATCGCGGCGGCTTTCGCAGGATGACAAGCCGCGCTGCAGCATCGCGCAATTGCGTGCAGCACGTGAACACTGCCGGCCCCCGCGCGTTCAATCACTGGACAGTTTGCCCGCCTGCGCCGACCGCGAGGGGCCCGTCAGCGGCCCTGTTCACGATCTGGACAGAGCGCCGCGAATCAGTCTTTCGGTTGACAGGTCGCGCGTATCTTCCGCTATGGTCTGCCTCAGCCGGAGACTGGGGAGGGTCTGGCGATGAATTACCAGACGACGCCGCTGACGCGCGCGCGCCATTATCTTGAAACACAGGGGCGGTTCCCGGGCGGGGCGCTGCCCAGCGATATATCCGACAGCTGGCTGCGCAGCCTGTCGCATGGGCTCGACCCGTTGCTGGCTGCGAGCAGGCTGATGCTATCGGAGGCGGAAACGCGCGAGACCAACCAGCGTCATGCCGATCTCATCCGTTTCGCACGCCCCGAGCTGGAGCTGCTGTTCGACCAGATTGCCGGCTCGAATTTCATGATCGCGCTCGGCTCGCCCGAGGGGGTCGTCCTCGACGCCCTGGCCGACACCCAGTTCGCCGAGACCGATGCCGGGCGCATGGTAGTGCCGGGATCGATCTGGACCGAGGAGCTGCGCGGCACCAATGCGCTTGGCATCTGCATGGCCACTGGCCAGCCGGCGCAGGTCTACGGCGGCGAACATTTCATGCGCGACCACCGGGACGTGTCCTGTATCAGCGCCCCGATCTTCGATGGACGCGGCAACCTCACCGGCATGCTTGACGCCTCGTCGCACAGCACCGCACGCCAGCAGCACACTGCGGCGCTGGTGCAGATGTCGGCCAGCAATATCGAGAACAGCCTGCTGCGGTCATCGCACGACCAGCGTGTGGTGCTGCAGTTTCACCCCCGGGCCGAGTATCTGGGCACGCTTTCGGTCGGGATGCTGGTCCTCGAGGAAGATTTCCGTATCCACGCCGTCAATCGCCGCGGCGAGATGTTTCTCACCGGGTTTCCGCAGCTGCGGGGCGAAAGCTTCGACCGGATCTTCGAGCAACGGTTCGAGGACGTGGCCCGCCGCCTCGCCCAGGGCGAGACCCTGCGCCTGCGCGATCGGATGGGCTCGACGGTATCGGTGCGCGCGGTGGCCAACCGGGCGAACTTTGCGCTGGCCGGACGGCTGCGCCCGGACCCGCCGGACAACGCGGCGGCGCATCGCGATACGGCGACGGAACCAAAGAACCGCTTCAAGGACGTGGTGATCGAGGACCCCGAATTGCAGCAGCGCCTGCGCGCGCTGCCCGAGGCTGCACGCCAGGGCAAGCCGATCTTGATCACCGGCGAAACCGGCACCGGCAAGGAGGTGGTTGCCCGTCTGGCCCATGCCGCCTCCGGGCGCAGCGGCCCTTTCATCGTGCTCGACGGGCGGGTTGTTGACGACACCGAGTTCTCTACCACCTTCTTCGGCATCGGCGGCGGCGAGCCCGGTCTGCTCGAGCGTGCCGACGGTGGCTGCCTGTTCCTCGACGAGATCACCGCGCTTCCGATCGCGGCCCAGGCCACGCTCGCGCGCATCCTTGACAGCGGGGAATACCGCCATCCGACGCGCGGAATGCTGCTGCGCTGCGACCTGTTCGTCGTTGCCGCCGCAAGCGAGGATCTCGACCTCGCAATGCATGCGGGCCGGCTGATCCCGGCGCTGCGCTTCCGCGTCGAAGCCCTGCGGATCAACCTGCCGCCCCTGCGGGAACGGTCGGACATCGCGGCACTGGCCAGGCGGATCGCCCGATCCGTTCGGCCGGGGATCGAACTCGGTGACGGGGTGGCCGAGCGTCTTGCCGCGCACGACTGGCCGGGCAATCTCAACGAGCTGCGCGCGGTGATCACCCAGGCAGCACTGTGGCGCGACGCGGACACCCTGCTCTGGGCCGACCTCGACGGAATCCTGCCCAACATGAAGGCCGCCGGTGCGGCCAGCGGGGCCTGCGATCAATGTGCCGGCGTGCCTTGGAAGGAACAGCAATGCTGCAGCATCCGTCACGCGGTCGAACGGCACCGCGGCAATGTCACCGCAGCGGCCCGCGCGCTCGGAATGTCACGCACCACGGTCTACAAGCACATGACCCAGACCTGATATCGGCGGTTCCCATGGGGCCTTCCCGGCCTTTCGGGCGCCTCGCCACCTCAGGCGCAGGATTGGGGACACCTCCCTCGCCCCCTGCGCCGCTTTCTTTTGACAGGGGTTCATTCTGTCGTAGGCTGCGGAAAAGGAGGGCCGTCCCATGCCCAAGGACAACGCATACCGCCCCTTTACTCCGAACCCGGAGTTCATGGCGCTTTGGCCCGAGGGCTATTCGGGCAATGCCATCAACGGGCTGGGCGAGGAAGGGGGGCGGCGACCCACCATGGTCTGGTGGACACCGGACATGGACACGGCCGAGTTCGGCCCGCTGCAGAAATGGTTCTACCAGCGCGAGGAGCCCGACGAGACCATGCTGGAGCTGCGCCGGCTCCGGCGCGAGGCCTGCGAAGCCCCCGACCCGCCGGTTGCCGAAACCCGGGCCGAGCGCAGCCCGGAGGACTGGACCAGCGCACTGCGGGGTTTTGTCGAGTCCGGCGATTGCGAGATGACCGGGGTGGCCCGGATGCGGCCCGAATGGGTATTCGATCACCAGGAGAGCGACCTTCCCAACGTGGTGATGCTCGGCGTGCAGCACATTTATGACGAGCTGCGCCACGTGCCCGCCCTGCGCGGCGGCACGGATGTCACCCGGCAATACTGGCGCGCGGCGGCCGTGTCCAAGAAGGTCGCAGCCTGGCTGCGCGGGCAGGGCTGGCAGGCAGAGGCCGTCACCGGCCCGATGGTGGGCAAGATCCTGATGATCCCGCCGGCGCTGGAATGCGGGTTCGGCGAACTGGGCAAGCATGGATCGCTGATCAACCCCGAATTCGGCTCGGCCTTTCGCCTGGGCGCGGTGCTGACCGATGCGCCTTTTGCGATGACGCCCAAGCGGGAGTTTCGCATTGATGAATTCTGCAGCAATTGCCGGGTCTGCGAAGATGCCTGCCCGCCCTTTGCCATCGCGCCGGAAAAGAAGACGGTGCGCGGCGTCGAGAAGTGGTACGTCGATTTCGACGCCTGCATTCCCTATTTCGCCGAAAGCTCCGGCTGCGCGATCTGCATCGCCGCTTGCCCCTGGTCGCGGCCCGGCGTCGGGTTGAACCTCGCGGCGAAGCTGGAGAAGCGGGCCGAGCGGCTTGGCGGTGGTGCATAGAGACCGCAATTCCAGGCGGTGTTCAAAGCCCCGGCAGCCGTGAGATGCCGCAGGAGAGACCGATGCACCGCTGATCCGGTCAGGTAAGGAAACCAGGTTACGCCATCGCGTATTCCCCCGGAAGGCAGGGAAAGATCGCCCGCCCCGATCTCGGGGCGGGCGGGGGGCGTTTGTGTCAGAGCCTCACTTCCTTGGACTTGAAGGAAATCGCCCGCGTCTCCGGCGTGGCATCCGCGATCTTGCGGATGTCGCCCCAGCAATGCTTGTAATCGGGCAGCACCAGCTCGTTGACGCCGGGGTTGACCACATTGCCCTGGCTGCCGGCCGGAGAGCCGAACACCATCGCAACCTGCCCGCGTTTGGCTGTTGGCGTCGGATAGGCCATGCCCTGGGTCACGCCGTTGTCGTTGACGATCTCCAGCAGGTCGCCCGGGTTCAGGCCAAGGTCGACCATGTCGTCGGGATTCATCTCGACGAAGGGGTGCGGGAAACGATCCTGGATAAAGTCGTTCTCCTGATCCAGGAACTGGTTCTGCCAGAATATGTTGGCGCGGACGTTGTTGATCCAGAACCTGTGCGCGGCCTTCTCGCGCGCCTTGCCCGGTGCCTGCCAGCCGCGCCAGCCGGCGGCACAGAACAACGCCTTGCCGTCGTCGCGCCCGTGCCGGTCGAAGCTGCCGTCAGTATAGAGACGTTCGGTCCCGACCAGTTCGCCGTTCTCATAGCCGACAACCGGCTCCTGCACCCCGTTGTTGCCCATGGCGCGCAGACGATCATAGGTCACCTCCGGGTTGCCCTTGTTGTAGCCGTCCATGAAGGCGTCTTCCTCGGTCGTCCAGTCGTAGCCCTTGAACTGGTCGGCATAGGCATCGTTGCCCATTTCGCGCAGAACGCGTTCCATGTGCTGGGCGACACCGGCCGCGATCAGGCAGTCGGGGCGGGAATTGCCGAACGGGTCCATGTAGCGTTCCGACAGGCGCATCCGGCGTTCGCCGTTCATCGAGGTGAGGTTCATCTCGTTGGCTTCGCAGGCGGGCAGGATGACATGGGCGTTCTGGCCGATCTGGCTGTGGATGATATCCACGTCCACCACGAACAGCCCGCCCGCGTTGATCGCGGCGACGATGGCATCGACCACCTGTTCACGGGTGCCGCCGGCGGCGGCGTCGATGGCGTCCTTGACCATGTCCGAGCGGCGCTTGTGCACCCGCTTGAACTCGGACGCGTTCAGCGTGGTCTTGTAGTGGTCGCAAGCCCAGATGTGATGCACCCCGCCCAGGCCGCGGATCAGGAACTGGTCGATATATTCGGCGGGACGCCCGACATGGGCATCCGATGGCCGATAATACCCCTCCTGATGGCCTCCGAGGCGGCAGACCCCGCCGCCCTCGCGGCCGATGTTGCCGGTGGCCAGCGCGATGTTCACCAACGCGCCGATGGTGCGATAGTTGTCGTTGCCCCAGATGATCCCCTTTTCATAGGCGGTGACACATTTGCGGCGGCTGCCGTCGTCATGCGGCCTGGCAATCCATTCGGCGGCCTTGACGATGTCCTGCGCGGCGACGCCACAGATATCCGCCGCCTCTTCGACCGAGGTGCGACAGGTTGCCATCGCGTAGTCGAGGCTGCCGAGCCCCGCCGGATGGGCCTCGTCCTGGGCCACCGCCTCGCCATTCTGGAAGGTCGAATTGGCGATGAACTCCGCATCCACCCAGCCGTTGTCGACGATAAGGGTCAGCAAGGCGTTGAACAGCGCCATGTCGGTGCCCTCGTTGATCGCGAGATGCAGCACGTTCTCCTTGCCCGCGAATTCCTCGGCCGAGCTGATCGTCAGGGTGCGACGCGGATCGACGGCGATGAACTTCGCCCCGGCCTGAAGCCCGGGCACCATATGGTTGAGGTAAAGGTTGGTCTGGGTCTCCATCGAGTTGGCCCCGACCATGAAGATAGTGTCGGTCAGCTCGTAGTCCTTGTAGGCATAGTTCAGCTCGCCCACGCCCATGTCGCGGGTCGAATGAACCTCGGAGTTGTAGGCCGGGCGGTTGTGGATGCGGCAGTTCCTGATCTTCATGCTCTCGAAGTAGAGCTTGCCGGTGCCCCAGGTGTTCTCATACCCGCCGGCTGAACCGCCATGGTCGAACATCGACACCACGAGATCGTCTTCGGAGCCCTCGGTCACCACCCGCGCCGTCACCCGTGCAACCAGGTCGAGCGCATCGTTCCAGGTGGTGGGCTGCCAGACGCCGTTGCGCCAGACCCGGGGATCGGAGAGCCGCTGTTGCTGCGTGCCGGTCACCTTGGAGGGACGGTTTTCCGCCATCCGGGCGCCGCGGATTGATCCGAGGCCGGAATTGACCACGCAATTCACGTCGGGTTTCACCACCAGGTGCACGTCCTTGCCGCCCTGCCGGACGATGTTGTACATCGACGGCGCGTACCAGGCTTCGGTATCCTGGAATTGCTGCTCGCCCAGATCGACACCGAACTTGTTCTCGGCCGGCGCGGTGCCGCCCTGGCTGTTCATCGGCCAAGTGTAAGCCTTGTAGCCGCAGCCGACGATGCAATAGTGGCAGGTGACGTTATGCTCCGTGGCATTCGCCGGGATGATCGGAAGCCGGTCTATCTGTCTTTTGTAAGCCATGGTTGTTCCCCCTCAGAGCACGTTGGACAGGCGGCCATAAATCAGCTCGTCCACCCCTTCGGCATGAATGTCGCCCTTGTCGTCGACGCGCAGGACGAATTGCGGCAGGTTGTGGGTGGCATGGCCCCAGACCTGCTGACCGCCCGCCTCGGCATCGAAACGCGAATGGTGGCCGGGGCAGTTCAGCGTCCGGTCCTCGGCGCTGTAACTCAGCATCCAGCCCTTGTGCGGACAGAGCACCGAGAAGGCGACGATATCGCCATCCGGCCCGACACCGCCCTCGACCGCCTGGCCGAGCTTGAGCAGCACGCCCGGGCTGTCGGCATCGGGGTACTCGATGTCCACCGGGTCGTTCACCACGAGGTCCGCGACATTGGCGAGCCTGTTGGCCGGGTATTCCACCCGTGCGAGGCTCCGGGCCTGCGCCTGCTGTGCAGGCAACACCGCGGACGCCGCAGCCCCTACCGCGCCGACCATGCCGCCACGCAGGAACTGACGGCGGCCCGCATCGACCAGCCGATTGCATTTCATGAAACAATCCTCCCTTGCATTTCCGGGCCCATGTTAGGCCCCGACCCGGGGCATGCGCGACGCCGCGATGCGCATTGCCGCATCGCGGCTGTGGATTGATTTCAAAGGGGATTTTTAAATGTTCGGAAATCCGAACATTTTCGCGGCGGATCAGAGGCCGAGTTTCTGCATCTTTTCCCACAGAGTCGTGCGCGACACCCGAAGCAGTTTCGCCGCCTCGCCGACCTGGCCATCGGTGCGGGACAGCGCCGCCGCGATCTGCTGCCGCTCGGCGGCCTCGCGCGCCTGGGCCAGGGTCGGGAACCGGTCGCTCTCGGCGCCGATCTCCGGAAAGAGGTCGGAGGGGAACACCCGGTCGCCCTGCGCCGCCTCGACCGCGCGCAGCAGCCGCGCGCGCAGTTCGCGCCCGTTGCCCGGCCAGTCATGCGCCCGAAGCGCCGCCTCGGCGTGCGACGACAGTCCCCTGAGCGGCGCGGCGCGGCGCCCATTGAGAACCTCGAAGAATTGCCCGGCCAGCCAGACCGCATCCTCGGGCCGTTCCGACAGCGGCGGCACGAAGACCTCGTGCGCCGCGAAGAGATAAAGAAGGTCCGCCCTGACCGCGCCGCCCTCCGTTGCCTCGGTATCCGGCCAGGTCGAGGCGATGGTTCGAAACGGCGCACCCTCCGTCAGGGCCTCGAAAAGGCGGCCCTGATCCCGGGGCGAAAGCCGCTCGATCCCGTTGATGAAGAGCGTGCCTTCGCCCACCGCGCCGATGGCCTCGGCCAGCGCGGGCCGAGCACCGGTTGCACGGTAGGAATTGCGCTCGACAAACGGGGCGGCGCGGCGATCCGACTGGTCATGCATCCGGCGCGCCAGGCGGGCCTTGCCCAAGCCCTTGGCGCCACGGATCAGGACCGGATGATCGCCGGCGGCATATTCGGCGACCAGCGCATCGACCCGCCGTGCCCCGGCGGAGATACCGGTTTGCGGCGGCAGGCCAGCGTCCTCCTCCGGGCGCAGGATCAGCGCCAGCCGGTCGAGGAAGCCGCCCATGTCAAAGGGTTTGGTGACGTAATCCGCCGCCCCGGCGCGCAGCAGCCGCACCGCCTGGTCGATGCCGCCCTGCCCGGTGATGAACAGGAACGGCGGCGGGCTGCTGGTGCGGCAGAGGGTTTCGTACAGTTCCTCGCCGGTTCCGTCCGGAAGGCGGATGTCGCAGACCACCGCATCGACCGGGCGGCGCGGGGTCCGGATCGCCGACAGCCCGCGCCCCATCAGCTTGACCCAGGTGACGGATGCCCCCTCCAGCTCCAGCCGCTGATGGACCGATCCGCCCATTATCTCGTCGTCCTCGACAAGAACGATATGCCGGCCCCGGAGCGTCATGCGCGCCCCGATGGCAAGCGGACCACCAGCGCGGTACGCCCTGCCTCGCGGTGATGTCGGATGCGCCCGCCCAGCCCCGCGACAAGATCGTGGACCAGCCGCAGCCCCACGCCGCCGCCGGGTGCCACCGGCACCGAGGACATCAGCCGGTCGAGATCCCTTGCGCCCAGCCCGGGCCCGTCGTCGGTTATCGCCAGTTCGATCGCATCCTCCTGCGCGGTGACATCCAGGCCGATCCGCCCGCCCTCCGGCGCCGCCGCCGAGGCGTTCAGCAGCAGGTTCAGGACGATCTGGCGCAGCGGCGCCGCCGGCAGCGTGGCCAGGGCCGCGCCATCGGCCCGGATCGTCCAGTCCAGGCTCTGCGCCTTGCGGGTCGCCTCGGGTTCGAACAACAGTTTCAGATCGTCGAAATCCGAGGGCCGCAGCGGCGTTCCGGACCGGTCGAGGCGGTTCTCCTCCAGAATGGCGCGGCTGACATCCTTCAGGTGCAGCAGCCCGCGCTGCAGCAGCTCGGCCGAGCTTTGCACCACCTCGGGCCGCCCGGCATAGGTGCGGATGGTGTCGGCGGTGTTCAACAGGCCGCCCAGCGGGTTGTTGATCTCATGCGCGAGCGACGAGGACAGCCGCCCCAGGCTGACGAACCGTTCACGCTCGGCCAGCCGCCTTTCGGCCTCGGTGCGCGCCTCGATCGCGCCGGTCATGGTGTTGAAGCGCCGCAGCAGCCGGGCCAGCTCGGTATCGGACTCCGGGATCTCGGCCTCGGGGATGCGGCCCGGCGCGCCGCCGGCGCTGTCCATGTGCTGGGTCAGCAGCGTCACCGGCTTGAGCATGCGCGCGACAAGGACATATCCGGCGCAGGCCAGCAGAACGGTCGCGGCGGCGTTGGCCAGCAGCAGAAACAGCGAGACGCGCCGACGCTCGGCCACCAGGTCGCCGACGTCGATCTCGGTCACGATCTGGCCGACGCGGCGCCCGGCCACCAGCAGCGGCGCGCGCACCCGCACCTGTGGCGCGCCGCCCGACGCGGTCAGGGCGGCAAGATCCGAGGCATCCTCGGAAAACCGGGTCGCATCGCTGTCGATCGGCGCGCGCAGCGGATCGGAGGCGGCCAGAACCCGGTTCCGGTCGTCCGCGACCACGGTGAACAGCATCCGCTGACCGTCGGAGGCGGTCCGGGCCCGGTCGAGGGTGTCGTAGATCTCCCACACGTCCTTGTGCAGCGCCAAGGGACCGAGCGCGACAGAGAGCCCGCCGACGTGCAGCCGAGCGATCTCTCTCAGCCGGTCGTCATGCAGCCGGCTGAGGGATCGCAGCACCTGCTGCGAAGCGACCAGACCCAGCAGGATCATCAGCCCGCCCATGGCCAGCGCGACACGCAGGGTGATCGGAATGCGGCTGAATGTGCGCCGGGTCATCCATCCTGCCCAAGTTCGGCCATGCGCAGGGCGATGCCGTCGAACAGCCGCAGGTCGGGGGCGGCGATCCGATCGAGGAACAGCAGGTCGAGCGCCGCCCGCCCGGTGGCGGTCCCGTTCATGCCGAGCAGCGCGCGCTGAAGCGCCGCGACATCGGCATCGCCGATGCGGTCCGTCCGCGCGGCGAAGGGCGGAAAGCCCAGCAATTCCGACCGCGCGATGACACGTGTCCGCGGCACCAGGTCAGGCTCGACCACCGAGAGCGCCTCCCAGACATAGCCGTCGACGCTGCCCGAGCGGACCAGCCCGCCGGCCACCGCGCGGACCACATTGCGATGCCCCCAGGTGAACAGGGTACGGGAAAAGAACCCGTCAGGCGTCTCGCCCATCCGGGCCAGATCGGAGGCGGTGACGAGAAAGCCAGAATTGCTGTCCGGATCGGAAAAGGCGTGCATGCCGCCGCGCAGATCCTCGATGCGTTCGGCGGCGTCCCCGGCCGAAACGATGAGGTAGGACCGGTACAGGGGCCTGCCGCGCCAGACCGGCACGCCGAGCAGGGAGAGCTGGTCCTTGTGTTGCAGGAACGGGTAGCCGCAGACCCAGGCGGCATCGACCGACCCGTCGAGCAGCGCGCCGGTGATCTCCTGGTAGGTCCGGCGCTGCACGAGGTCGATGTCCTGGCCCGTCCCCTCCGACAGGGCCGCCCTGAGCTGTTCGATGACCCTTGCGTCATTGTCCAGAAAGACCGGTGTGAGCGCGAGGCGAAAGCGGGTCTGCGCGCGCAGGATCGGGGGGGCGGACAAGGCCGCGGATGCGGCGAATGCCGCGATGACCTGCCGTCGTCTCATCTGTGGTCCTCCCGTGACGGCAGAATAAGCACCTCGCATCCTCCGGCACAATCCTGTCGTGGACGCGGCGAAAGGGCGCCTGCGACCGCCGTATCACGTCTTTTGGTCACCGGGCCGAAACGAAAAACGCCCGGAGAGGTTGCTCTCCGGGCGCGTTTGCCTGCCGGTGTCGGTGGGATCAGCCGACGATGGCGTTCAGCGTGGCGCTGGGGCGCATCACCGCCGCCTTCTTCTCGACGTCGGGCAGATAGTAGCCGCCGATATCGGCCGGCGCGCCCTGGGCGGCGGCCAGTTCGGCCAGGATCGCCTCTTCCTTCCCGGCCAGCTCTTTCGCGATGGGGGCGAAATGCGCCGCCAGTTCGGCATCGTCGGACTGCGCCGCCAGCGCCTCGGCCCAGTAGCGGGCGAACCAGTAGTGGCTGTCGCGGTTGTCCGGCTCGCCGACCTTGCGCGAGGGCGAACGGTTGTCGTCAAGGATACCCTGCGTCGCGACCTCGGCCGCGGCGCCCAGCACGGCGGCCTTGGCATTGCCCTTGGCGTCGGCGAGGAACTTGAGCGATTCCGACAGCGCGCAGAATTCGCCCATCGAGTCCCAGCGAAGGTGGCTTTCCCCGACCAGCTGCTGCACATGCTTGGGGGCCGAGCCGCCGGCGCCGGTTTCGAACATGCCGCCGCCGTTCATCAGCTTGACGATCGAGAGCATCTTGGCCGAGGTGCCCAGTTCGAGGATCGGAAACAGGTCGGTCAGGTAGTCGCGCAGCACGTTGCCGGTGATGGCGATGCTGTTGTTGCCCGCGGTGATGGTCTCCAGCGAGGCGACGGTGGCCTCGCGCGGGGCCATGATGGTGAACTTGTCGGCGACGCCGGCCGCTTCGAGCGCGGGTTTGACGTATTTGATGATTTCGGCGTCATGGCCGCGGTTCGCGTCCAGCCAGAAGATCGCCTGAAACCCGGTCAGCCGCTGGCGGTCGATGGCCAGCTGGATCCAGTTCTCGATCGGCGCTTTCTTGGCGGTGCAAGCGCGCCAGATATCGCCCGCTTCCACGTCGAGCGAATGCAGAGTGTCGCCATTGGCCAGCACGATGCGGATGCTGCCGTCTGCCGGGGCCTCGAAAGTGGTCGGGTGCGACCCGTATTCCTCGGCCTTCTGGGCCATCAGGCCGACGTTCTGCACGGTGCCGACGGTGGCCGGGTTGAGCGCGCCGTTGGCCTTGAAGAACTCGACCGCCGCGTCATAGACCGGGGCATAGCAGTTGTCGGGGATCAGGCAGTTGCTGTCGCCCTCTTCTCCGTCCGGACCCCAGCCCTTGCCGCCGGCGCGGATCAGCGCGGGCATCGAGGCGTCGATGATCACGTCGCTGGGCACGTGCAGGTTGGTGATGCCCTTGTCGGAGTTCACCATGTACATCGCGGGGCGGTTCGCATTGCAGGCCTCGATCGCGGCCATGATCTCGGCGTTGTCCTTGACCCGCTCCAGCACGTCGCCCATGCCGGAGTTGGGGTTGACGCCCAGCGCCTTCATCTCGTCGCCGAACGTGTCGAACACCGGCGCGAGCCAGGCCTTGACCGCGTGGCCGAAGATGATCGGGTCGGAGACCTTCATCATCGTGGCCTTCAGGTGAATCGAGAACAGCGTGCCCTCGGCCTTGGTTGCCTCGATTTCCTTGGCAAGAAAGGCGTCAAGCGCCTTGGCCGACATGTAGGTGGCATCGACCACTTCGCCTTCGATCAGGGTCCAGCCGTCCTTGAGCACGGTGGTGGTGCCATCCTTGCCGACGAATTCGATCTTCGCCGGGCCGGCCTGAGCAGCGGTCAGGGTGGCGGCGACCTCGTTGGCGTAGAAGTCATTGCCCGGCATCGACGACACGCGGGTCTTGCTGTCCTTGGACCAGGTGCCCATGCGGTGCGGGTTGTTCTGGGCATATTTCTTGACCGCGGCGGCCGCACGACGGTCGGAGTTGCCTTCGCGCAGGACCGGGTTGACCGCCGAGCCCTTGATCGCGTCATAGCGGGCGCGGATCGCCTTTTCGGCATCGGTGGCAGGTGCTTCGGGGTAATCGGGAAGGGCGAAACCCTTGTCCTGAAGCTCCTTGATCGCGGCGGCAAGCTGCGGCGCCGAGGCCGAGATATTGGGCAGCTTGATGACGTTGGCGTCCGGCGATTTCACCAGCTGGCCCAGCGCGGCCAGATCGTCGCTGTGGCGCTGATCCTCGGTCAGGGTCTCGGAAAAGGCGGCAAGGATGCGCCCGGCCAGCGAGATGTCCTTGGTGCCGATGCCGATTCCGGCGGCTCCCGCGAACGACCGGATGATCGGCAGCAGCGAGGCGCTGGCCAGTTCGGGCGCTTCGTCTACGATGGTATACACAATATCGGGGTTGGAGCTGTCTGCCATGGTCTTCGTACCTTTTCTGCCGGTCTGGTGGCGTGAGATCTGAATTTGGCGGGCACGCTGCGGCGCGCCGGAGGGGAAATGCGGCGGGCGTCCCTTGGCACGGCATGCCGTGGTGGCCCGGTTTTCCCGCTCCCTCTAGCCCACCCCGCGCAGGTAATCAATCGAGCGACCCCGCGCGATTTGCCCCAGTTGGCGCAAACATCTGCGGGCCGCCGCCCCGGGCGTCATCCGGCGCCGGGCCGCCCGCGCGACTTCGGTCTTGGCGGCGACAGGCGAACCGGGCAATAAGAGCGTCCGAATTGTGAAATGGAGTCGCCCTTGGACACGGACCCGCAGACCGCCGCCCGCATCGCCCGCACCATCGCCTCCGAGATCGCCGCCCGGACCGAGCAGGTCGGCGCCGCCGTCAAGCTGCTGGACGAGGGATCGACGGTGCCTTTCGTCGCGCGCTACCGCAAGGAGGCCACCGGCGGGCTGGACGACACCCAGTTGCGCACCCTGTCGGACCGGCTGGCCTATCTGCGCGAGCTGGAGGCGCGGCGGCAGACGATCCTCGGCTCGATCAAGGATCAGGGCAAGCTGACCGAAGATCTGGCCAGATCCATCGCCGGGGCCGAGACCAAGGCGCAGCTTGAGGATATCTATCTGCCCTACAAGCCCAAGCGGCGCACCAAGGCGATGATCGCGCGCGAGAACGGGCTGGAACCGCTGGCCGATGCGATCCGCGACGACCGCGCCGTCGAGCCCGAGAAACTGGCCGAAGGGTTCCTCACCGAGGCGGTGCCGACCATCAAGGATGCGCTGAACGGGGCGCGCGACATCATCGCCGAGGGGCTGGCCGAGAATGCCGCGCTGCTGGGCGATCTGCGCGCCTTCATGCAGGCCGAGGCACGGCTGACCTCCAAGGTGATCGAGGGGCAGGAACAGGCGGGCGCCAAGTTCAGCGACTATTTCGACCACGTGGAACCCTGGTCCAAGGTGCCCTCGCACCGGGCGCTGGCGATGCTGCGGGCCCAGAAAGAGGGGGTGGTCACGCTGGACATCGCGCCGGAGCCCGGGGAAGGCGCGGCGCGGGCCGAGGCGCTGGTCGCCTCCTACCTCGAAACCCGCACCGATCAGCCCGGCGACAAATGGCTGCGCAAGATCGCCGGCTGGACCTGGCGGGTGAAGCTGAGCCTGACCATGATGGTCGACCTGATGGGCGATCTGCGCGCCCGGGCGCAGGACGAGGCGATCGCGGTCTTTGCCCGCAACCTCAAGGATCTTCTGTTCGCCGCTCCAGCGGGCGCGCGCCCCACCCTCGGGCTCGATCCGGGCATCCGCACCGGGGTCAAGGCGGCAGTAGTGGACGCCACCGGCAAGCTGGTGGCGACCGAAACGCTTTACCCGTTCCAGCCCAGGAACGATCTGCGCGGCGCGCAGGTCAGCATCCTGAAATTGATTGCTGAACACGGGGTGGAGCTGATCGCCATCGGCAACGGCACCGCCAGCCGCGAGACCGAGCGCATGGTGGGCGAGGTGATCCAGAACCTGCCCGCCTCGGTCAAGGCCCCCACCAAGGTGGTGGTGAGCGAGGCCGGCGCCTCGGTCTATTCCGCCTCGGAACTGGCGGCGCGCGAGTTTCCCGATCTCGACGTCAGCCTGCGCGGCGCGGTGTCGATTGCGCGGCGGTTGCAGGATCCGCTGGCCGAACTGGTCAAGATCGAACCCAAGAGCATCGGGGTCGGCCAGTACCAGCACGACGTCGATCAGCACAAGCTGGGCAAATCGCTGGAGGCGGTGATCGAGGACGTGGTCAACGCCGTCGGCGTCGATCTGAACATGGCCTCGGCGCCGCTGTTGTCGCATGTCTCCGGCCTCGGGCCGGGGCTGGCCGAGGCCGTGGTGATGCACCGCGACCTCAACGGCGCCTTCAAATCCCGCAAGGAATTGCTCAAGGTGGCCCGCCTCGGGCCGCGCGCCTTCGAGCAATGCGCCGGGTTCCTGCGCATCCGCGACGGGGCGGAACCGCTGGATGCCTCCGCCGTGCACCCCGAGGCCTATGCGGTGGCGCGCCGCATCGTCTCGGCCTGCGGGCGCGACATCCGCCAGATCATGGGGCATGAGGGCGCGCTCAAGGGGATCCGGGCCGAGCAATTCGTCGATGACACATTCGGCCTGCCCACGGTGCGCGACATCCTGAGCGAGCTGGAGAAACCGGGCCGCGATCCGCGCCCCAGCTTCAAGACCGCGACATTCACCGACGGGGTCGAGGAGATCACCGACCTGAAACCGGGCATGGTGCTGGAGGGAACGGTCACCAACGTCGCCGCCTTCGGTGCCTTCGTCGATATCGGCGTGCACCAGGACGGGCTGGTGCATGTCAGCCAGCTGGCCGACCGCTTCGTCAAGGACCCGCATGAGGTGGTCAAGGCCGGTCAGGTGGTCAAGGTGACCGTGGTCGAGGTCGACGTGCCGCGCAAGCGGATCGGGCTGACCATGCGCAAGGACGGCGGCGCCAGCGCCAAGTCGGATCGCGCCGCGCGCGGCCCGGACAATTCCAAGGGTGGCGGCCCGAAGGGCAAGTCGCGCGGACCGATGTCGTCGGGGCCCAAGGGCGGCGGGCAGAAATCGCCGCAGACCGGCGCGCTGGGCGATGCGCTGAAGGATGCGATGCGGCGCAAGTAAGTGCCGCTCAGCTCCGGCGCAGCACCGCGAAATCGAACTGCTGCGCCACGCCGCCGGGGGTTTCGTGCCGGTGGCGGCGGCTGTCCAGCAGCGTCACCTGCGGCCCGAGGAACCCGGCCAGTTCCTCCGCCGCCCAACGCCGCACCGGCAGACCGCTGCACCGCTCCGGCCCGTCCGGGGCAAAGGTGCCGATCACCGCCAGCGCGCCGGGCGCCGTACCCGCGAGGAAGGCGCGGCGATAGGCGCGCTGATCCGCCTCCTCCACCAGGAAATGCATCACCGCGCGGTCGTGCCAGATGTCCCAGCGGCGCGGCGGCTGCCATTGGGTGATGTCGGCGGCCAGATAGCGGATGCGCCCGCCGCCATCGCCAAGCCGGTCGCGCGTTGCCGCCAGCGCGGCCTCGGAAATGTCCAGCAGCGTGATGTCGCCGTATCCCTTCGCCAGCAGCGCATCGGCAAGCCGCGCCGCCCCGGCGCCGATGTCGATCACCGAGGCCCCCGGCCCCGGCCCGTCGCGCTCGATCAACTCGAGGCTGGGCTGCGGCGCATCCTGATACCAAGACAGCCCATCGTCGGGCTTGTCGGCATAGGCGGCATCCCAGTGGCGCTGCCGCGCGGGGCTGTCGGCATCATCCGCCATGGCAGTTTCCGGTTCCCGCGCTCAGGTCGTCGAGGATCGGGCAGTCGGGCCGGTCATCCCCTGCACAGCAGGACACCAGGTGTGCCAGCGTCGCGCGCATCGACTGAAGCTGCGCGATCTTCTCGTCGATCCGGGCCAGGTGGCCTTCGGCGATCTGCTTGACCTGGGCGCTCTCGCGGCCGTCGTCCTGGTAGAGCGCTAGCAGCGCGCGGCACTCCTCGATGGTAAAGCCCAGCGCCCGGGCGCGGCCGAGAAAGGCCAGCCGGTGCAGATCGCTCTCGCGAAAGCTGCGATAGCCGTTGGGGCTGCGCGCGGGCCGGATCAACCCGATCTCCTCGTAGTAGCGGATCGTCTTGGCCGGCAGCCCCGAGCGGCGGGATACGTCTCCGATGTTCATGGTCATCCCCTTTCCTATTCCGCCGGTACCGTACGCGGCGCGGGCGCGGTCCCGGCGCCTGTCGGCGCCTCGTCCATTGTCGGGCGCACCCGGCGCAACCGCAGCGCATTGCTCAGAACGAAGACCGAGGACAGCGCCATCGCCCCCGCCGCCAGCACCGGCGACAGCAGGACGCCGAAGGCCGGGTACAGGATGCCGGCCGCCACCGGGATCAGCGCGGTGTTGTAACCGAAGGCCCAGAACAGGTTCTGCCGGATGTTGCGCAGGGTCGCGCGCGAGATCTCGACCGCGTTGACCACGCCGCGCAGATCGCCCGACATCAGCACCACGTCGGCGGATTCGATGGCGACGTCGGTTCCGGTGCCGATGGCGATGCCGACATCGGCATGGGCCAGCGCCGGGGCATCATTGATGCCGTCGCCGACAAAGGCCAGCTTGCCGCCCTCGCCCCGCAGCCGGTCCAGCGCGGCGACCTTGCCCTCGGGCAGTACGCCTGCGATCACCGTGTCGATACCTGTCTCGCGCGCGATGGCCTCCGCGGTCTCGCGTTTGTCGCCGGTGATCATCGCCACCTTGAGCCCCATCCCGTGCAGGGCGGCGATGGCGGCGGCGCTACTCGGTTTCACCGGGTCGGACACCGCGATCACCCCCGCGACCCGCCCATCGACGGCGGCGAACAGCGCGCTTTTGCCGCGCGCGGCCAGCCCGGCCTCGACCTCTGCCAGCGGCCCGGTCTCGATCCCCTCGCGCACCATCAGCCGGTCGGCGCCGACCAGAACCTGGCGCCCGGCCACGGTGGCGCGCACGCCGTAGCCGGTGATCGAGGTGAAGTCCTCGGCACCCGGCGTCTCCGCCCCCTCGGCGCGGGCGGCGCGCAGGATCGCCTCGGCGATCGGATGTTCCGACCGCGCCTCGACCGCCGCGACCAAGGCCAGCACCTCGGCGCGATCAAACCCCTCGGCCAATACCAGGTCGGTCAACTCCGGCCGCCCCTCGGTCACGGTGCCGGTCTTGTCCAGCGCCACCACCCCGACCGAGGAGAGCTGTTGCAGCGCATCGCCCTTGCGGAACAGCACGCCCATCTCGGCCGCCCGCCCGGTGCCCACCATGATCGAGGTCGGCGTTGCCAGCCCCATGGCGCAGGGGCAGGCGATGATCAGCACCGAGACCCCGGCCACCAGCGCCAGCGTCAGCGCCGGATCGGGACCGAAGATCAGCCAGACCAGCACCGTCAGCAGCGCCGCCGACATGACGGCAGGCACGAACCACAGGGTGATCTTGTCGACCAGCCCCTGGATCGGCAGCTTGGCGCCCTGGGCCTGTTCGACCATGCGGATGATCTGGGCCAGCGTGGTATCGGCGCCGACCCGGGTGGCGCGGAACCGGAAGCTGCCGGTGCCGTTCACCGTGCCTCCGGTGACCGGGTCGCCGGGATGCTTCGCGACCGGCAGCGGTTCGCCGGTGATCATGCTTTCGTCCACATGGGCGCCGCCCTCGGTCACCTCGCCATCGGTCGCGATTCGCTCGCCGGGGCGCACCAGCAGGATGTCGCCGGGGCGGATCGACGCAATCTCGACCTCGACCGCCTCGCCGTCCCGGATCAGTCGCGCGGTGCGGGCCTGGAGCCCCAGCAGTTTCTGGATCGCCGCGCCGGTGCGGCCCTTGGCCCGCGCCTCGAGGAAACGGCCCAGCAGGATCAGCACCACGATCACCGCCGCCGCCTCGAAATACACGGCGCGCACCGCCTCGGGCAGAACGCCGGGCAGGAAGGTGGCGACCACGGAATAGAGATAGGCCGCCGCGGTGCCGACCGCGACAAGGCTGTTCATGTCGGGTGCACCGCGCAGCAGCGCCGGGATCCCCTTGGCGTAGAACCCGCGCCCCGGCCCGGCCAGCACGAGAGTGGTCAGGACGAATTGTACGATCCAGCTGGTGTTTTGCCCGATCGTGCCGACGATCAGGTGATGGAACGCCGGCACCATGTGGCCGCCCATCTCCATCACGAAGACCGGCAGTGCCAACGCGGCGGCAAGCACCGCCTTGCGCGCGGTGTCGCGGGCCTCGCCCTGCTTGCGGGTGGCACGGTCTTCGGTACCCGTTTCGCCCGCCAGCGTCGCCGGGTAGCCGGCCCCGGTCGCCGCCGCGATCAACGCGTCGGGTGTAACCGCGCCCTCAAGATAGGTCGCGGTCGCGGTCTCGGCGGCGAGGTTGACGTTGACCTCCAGCACGCCGGGCAGCGCCGCGAGCGCCTTGTCGACCCGCCCGACGCAGGAGGCGCAGGACATCGAGGCGACGTTCAGCGTGACACTGGCGCGGCGGGCGGGATAGCCCAGCCTGTCGAGCGTGGCGGTCACCTCGCCCAGGCGCTCGGGCGCATCGATGTCCATCTGCGCGGTTTCCGACGCGAGGTTCACGCCAACCTCCGACACCCCGTCCAGTGCGGCCAGCGCCCGGTCGACACGGCCGACGCAAGAGGCGCAGGACATGCCCTCGATGGAAAGCGTGATAGGACGATTCGCGGTCATTTCGACCTCCGTATTTGCTGTCTTGCCCCGGAGATAGGGCCTCCAGTCACTGGAGGGTCAAGGGGTCGGAAGCAATTTTCTTTGACGTGTCCGGTGCGCTTGACCTTCCCACGCTGGAGCGCGGAAAGCTGCGAGAACGTCGAATCGAGAAAGGAATGAGAGCATGAAATTCAACGTTCCGGACATGAGCTGCGGCCATTGCACGGCGGCCATCGAGGCGGCGATCAAGGCCGAAGATCCGACGGCGCGCGTTTCTTGCGACCTGGAAGGGCGGAAAGTCGCAGTACAAAGCGGCCTTTCAGTGGACGCAATCACCGCCGCGCTCGCGGCGGCCGGGTATGCCGCAAAGGCGTCTTAGCCGACAACACCGGGCCGTATTGCGTGGCCTCGCGGCCCGGGAAACCCAAAGCTCCGAGTGTTTCCATGGAGGAAACAACTGAAGAGCGAAGTGGTGTTACAGTGTTAACCACGAATCAGTCTGCGCCGAATATTTTGCGGCGCAGTCTTTATTTAGTTTCGTTTTGGCGAATGAGCCGACCCAATACCTGGTTTCATTCGTAAAACTGGGGGGACACCATGATTGAAGTTTATGACGGCAAGAAGCTGACCGGCAGCTACGCCACCATCCAGGATGCGGTCGACGCGGCCTCCGAAGGCGATACCATCAAGCTGCCAGCCGGCACGTTCAATGAGACGGTGACCGTGGACAAAGCGCTGAGCTTCGAGGGCGCGGGTGCGGGGTCGACCATCATGGACGGGTCCGGCCTGGGAGGATCGGGCCTTCACCTGGTCGGGGATCTCGGTGACAAGGAAAAGGTCGAGATCAGCGGCATCACGTTCCAGAATTACTCGGTCGCGGGGATCGATTTCGACGATGACGCGACGCTGAAAAAGCTCAAGATCACCGACAGCCACTTCGAGGACAACGCATTGAACGGCCTGCGTGTCGGCGGCGACTACGACCCGGTGGCGCTGGAGAAGGCCGAGATCAAGGACTCCAGTTTCGTCAACAATGGAGACGGCTCCAACAACGGTGACGGCGATATTCTTTTCTTCCAGTACTACGGAGACGCCAAGATCGAGGATGTCTCGATCACCGGCGGCGGCACCGGCGACAACGGCATCCAGTTCCGTGGCGACGACGGCCCGATCGGCAAGGTGCAGCTGAAAGATGTCGATATCGACGGCAGCTACGCCAAGACCGGGATCGCGGTATACAATTACAGTGATGGAAAGGGATTGAAATTCAAGGACACCAATGTCACGGCGGCCAGCGGCTGGGACAAGCAGGTCGTCATCGACGATGTCGGTGGAAAGATCGACGCGAACGGACTCGACACCAGCGACACCTGGGGCTGGGCCGAATTGTCGGGCAATGACGGGAAAAACGATATCAAGGCCGGTGACGGCGCCGCGATCCTCAACGGCAAGGGGGGTGACGACAAGCTGAAAGGCGGCGACGGTGACGATCTTCTTCTGGGGGGCGACGGCGATGACAAGGCCGATGGCAAGAAGGGCGACGACGCCTTCCTCGGTGGGGCCGGTGACGACAAGATCGACGGCGGCAAGGGATTCGACGTCGCCACCTATGACGGTGCAATTGACGACTTCGACTTCACGATCAAGGGTCACGACAAGATCACGATCACCGACCTGCGTGGCGGCAGCCCGGAGGGCACCGACAAGTTGAAAGATGTCGAACAGTTGATCTTTACCAACGGCACCCCCGACTCCAGCGACGACCAGATCTACGAGGTTGCCCTCGGAACTCTGACCTCGTTCGATCGAGATGTCACCCCGGACGCGATCTTCGGCAGCGGCAACACGAACGGGTCCTATACCGTTTCCGTTGTCGAAACCGAGGATCTCAGCGTCGAATTGGGATTGCGCGGCAAGCTGCGTTTCAATGCGTCAAACAACCCTGAAAACACCTTCAATTCGAACGGCGATGGAACCTACAGCTTCGAGAACGATCTACCGCCCACCGGGTTCGGCTTCGATTCGGGATCTCCGACCACTCCGATCTGGAATTTCGAGTGGTCCATCAACACCGATGCGTCGGGCACAACGGGCAACAAGCTGAATGACTTCATCTATGTCTTGGAGCTTGATGGCGACCCGACCGATGCCACGGATTTCGACGGTTTCGTCTTCGATCCGGTCAACGTACCTTACGCGGATCATTCCATCGGCGGGAACGGGACGCCGAACGGTAGCGGCACCTCAGCCAGCACTCCGGCGGAATACGCGGCGCTGATCGATGGCAACAACGTCGCACAAAACTCCTGGAGCTACGAGTTCTTCAACGAGCCAACGGACGGGGTCTACCTTGATCAACTGTCGACATTCGATCCGACCGAGAAGGGCGAATACACGATTCGATTGTCGGCTTACGACGGCGGCGACCTGATCAACCGGGTAAGCATCGACATCATCGTCGATGACTTTCTCTAAAAAAGGGGCGCCGACGTTACCGTCGCTTTGACAGCACCCGCGGCCCCGATCGGGCCGCGGGTTCGTTATCGAAGCGCTGCGGCCTCGCCCTGCCCGAGCACCTGCTCCAGAAACTGTCCGGTTTCGCGGTAATGTTCCTCCAGCAGATCGGCGGCCCGGTCGGCGTCGCGCTCCAGCGCGGCGTCGAGCAGCGCCTTGTGCTCGGCCTCCAGGTCGCGGTCGCGCCGCAGGGTGGCGGACCGCAACGCAAGTGTGCGGTAGCGCTCGGTCTCGGTGCCCAGCGTGCCGGCAAAATCCAGCAGCCAGGCAGAGCCGCAGGCAGAGATCAGCGCCGCGTGAAACTCCCGGTGGCGCCGCTCCAGTTCCTCCAGCGCGGGTGCGTCGGCCCCCGCGCCCAGGCGCTTCACGACCAGAGACAGCGCGTGGAAACCGGCGACCAGCCCGGCCTCCCAATCGTCGCCGCCCTGTTCGACGGAGCGCCGCAGCGCCTCGCCCTCGACCAGGATGCGGCTTTCCACCGCGTCCCACATCTCGGTGACCGAGAGCGCGCGAACGCGGAACCCGCGCTGCGCGGCGGAAACCACCAGCCGTTCGCCCTGCAACCTGTTCAGCGCCTCGCGCAGGGGCGAGAACCCCACCCCGTATTGCTGTTTCAATTGCTCCAATCGCAACGGCTGCAACGGCGGGAACCGGCCCTGCACAATGTCGGCGCGCAGCCTTTCGTAAACGGTATCGGACAGGGTCATGGCGCCTCCGGCAGGGGTCCGGGCGATCCCGGATACACCATGTTTGGCGGCGAAATCCTCATTTGTCCAGAATTTCGAAAATATGGCTTTACATCGAAACTAGGCTCCCTCAGGCTTCCCGCGACCACACGAGGGAGTCCCCCATGTCGAGACATGACCAGTACCGCGAGGAGGTGGCCGGCCGGGCCAATGTCGAGGACACGCCCGAACTGGTTGCCTATTACGGCGACCTTAAAAAGAAGGGCGCCGGCGCGCTCTGGACCGTGGCGAACAAGATCGAACCGTGGGAGCCGGTCTCGGCCTCGGTGCCGATGCTGTGGCGCTATGCCGACCTGCGGGCGGATGTCCTGCGCTCGCTCGACCTGGTGACGCCGGAAAAGGCGGGCCGGCGGGTGATCTATCTCGACAACCCGGGGCGCTCGGACGTGGCCGCCGCCGTCGGCTGGATCTATGCCGGATTGCAGGTGATGCGCCCGGGCGAGCGGGCCTCGGCGCATCGCCATTCGGCCAGCGCGATCCGCTTCATCATGGAGGGCACCGGCGCCTATACGGTGGTGGACGGGCACAAGATGACGCTGGGCGCCAATGATTTCGTGCTGACCCCGAACGGCACCTGGCACGAGCACGCGGTCGCCGAGGAGGGCAGCGAATGCATCTGGCAGGACGGGCTCGACATTCCCTTTGTCAACGCGATGGAGGCCAATTTCTACGAGGTGCACCCGGACCTGCAACAGGCCGTCACCTACCCGGTGAACGACATGACGCGCACCTGGGGCAACCCTGGCCTGACGCCGGGTGGCGGCAAATGGGAAAAGGGCTACAGCCCGCTGTTCAAGTACGAATGGGAGCGCACGCATGAGGCGCTGTTCAACCTCGCCGGGGTGAGCGACGGCTCGCCCCATGACGGCATCCTGATGGAATACGTGAACCCGGTGACCAACGGGCCGGTGATGCAGACGCTGGGCGCCAGCATGCAGATGCTGCGCCCCGGAGAGAGGACCAGGGCCCACCGCCATACCGGCAGCTACCTGTACCAGGTCTGCAAGGGGTCCGGGCATTCGGTGATCAACGGGCAGAGGTTCGACTGGTCCGAGCGCGACATCTTCTGCGTGCCGAGCTGGGCCTGGCATGAACATGCCAACGATTCTAGCAGCGAAGAGGCCTGCCTGTTCTGCCTGAACGACCTGCCGGTGATGCGGGCGCTGGGACTGTACCGTGAAGAAGCATTGGCTGAAAACGACGGGCATCAGCCCGTGGCCGCCTGAGGAGATCTATATGAAACTGGTGACTTTTCGCGCCGCGCCCGATGACGCGGGCCGGCTGGGTGTGGTTCTGGATGACATCGTGGTTGATGTCGCCGCGCTGGGGGCGGCGATCGGCCAGCCCCTGCCCGGCACCATGCTGGATCTGATCGACCTTGGCCGGCCCGGCCTCGATGCCCTGCAGGCCGTGCTTTATGAGCAGAGCAACCTCTGGCCGATGGGCACGGCGCGGCCGCTGGCCAATGTGACCCTGCTGGCGCCTATCCCGCGCCCGCGCAAGAACATCTTCGGCATCGGGCTGAACTATGCCGAGCACGTGCAGGAATCGAGCCGTTCGCTGGATACCGCCAACGAGATGCCGAAGGAGCCGGTGATCTTTTCCAAGCCGCCGACCGCCGTCACCGGCCCCGGCGCGCCGGTGCAGCATGATATCACCCTGACCCGGCAGCTCGACTGGGAGGTGGAACTGGCGGTGATCCTCGGCAGCCGTGCGACCAGGGTGAGCGAGGCAGAGGCGATGGATCATGTCTGGGGCTACTCGGTGATCATCGATATCTCGGCCCGTGACAACCGCCGCGCCGGGCAGTGGATCTATTCCAAGGGAATGGACAGCTATGCCCCCTTCGGCCCCTGCATCGTGACGGCGGACGAGGTGGAGGACCCGCACGGGCTGGACCTGTGGCTGACCGTGAACGGGGTGGAAAAGCAACGTTCGAACACCCGCCACATGTATTTCAAGATCCCGGCGCTGATCGCGGACCTGAGCAAGGGAATGACGCTGGAGCCGGGCGACATCATCGCCACCGGCACGCCCGAGGGCGTGGGTGCCGGGCGCGACCCGCAGGAGTGGCTCTGGCCCGGGGATATCATCGAGGCGGGCGTCGAGGGGATCGGCCAGTTGCGCAATCCCGTCGTCGCCGCCGGACCGGCGGAGACCGGCGGCACGCGCGGCTGAGCGGCGCGCGATGTTCTACGACTGCGCCGCGCATCCCGAGCAATTCGTCTATAAGCTGATGACCGCGACGGTGACGCCGCGGCCCATCGCCTGGGTCACCACCCGTTCGGAGACGGGCGGGATCAACGCAGCACCGTACAGTTTCTTCAACGTTATGGGGCATGAGCCGCCCACTGTGGCGCTGGGGCTGTTGCGCGACCCGGACAAGGGGCTGAAGGACACAGCCGAGAACATCACCGCCACCGGGGAATTCGTGATCAACCTCGTGGCGCGGCAGATGGCCGAGGCGATGAACGTGACCGCGATCAATGCGCCGCGCGATGTCAGCGAGGTCGAACTGGCCGGGCTGGCGGTGGCCCCCTGCGTCAAGGTCGCGCCGCCGCGGTTGGCGGAGGCGCCGGTGTCGTTCGAATGCAGGCTGCATGCGGCGGTGATGACCGGGCCGAAACAGATGATCGCCATTGGCCGGGTCGCGGCGATCCATATTGCCGACCGATTCCTGCTGGATGCCGGGCGCGGCCATGTGGACACGCCGGCGCTGGACCTGATCGCGCGGATGCACGGCAGCGGCTGGTACAAGGCGGGCGGCGAGATGTTCCAGATGGACCGCCCGGTCTATACGCCGCCGGAGCCGGGACTGGACCGGGACGCCTGAACGAGGCGCGCGAGGCGGGGGTCTGCAAGGGCGGCGTTCTTTACCACTTTTCCAGCAAGCATGCGCTGCTGGATGGCATGCTCCAGCGGTTCGTCGAAACGGTCGGGCGGGAAATCGAGGACCTTCGCGCCCGGTTCCGCGATCTGGCGAACCCGACCCTGCGGGCCATCAGCGCGACGTTGCGGACGCGGCTGAAGGGGCCTGACAGCGTGCGCATCGCGCTGATCGCCGCCCATGCGGAAAGCCTCTCTGCCAATGCCAGGCTGCGCACGGTCTTTTCAGCCCACTGGCAAAGGATCGAGGCCGAGACCGCCGACCGGGCCGGGGCGCTGGCGATCTGGTGCGCCATCGACGGACTTCAGTTCTTTTCCCTCTTCAACGTCTGGCCGGCGACCGCTGACGACGCCCGGACCCTCGCCAACCGGATCGAGGGGATGATCGATGCCCTGGCCGCCGCCGCAAGGAGCCTTTGAATGACCCGGCTGTCCCTGATCCTCGCGCTATGCTGCATTTCATTGCCCGCGCTCGCCGCGCCGCCTCTCGCGGTCGAGATCGTCACCGTCGAGGAAAAGGCGGAAACCCGGGCGTTTTCCCTGACCGGGGAAATTGTGGCCCGCGATCCGGTGGAGCTGTCGTTTCCGGCCGGAGGGCGCCTGGCCGAGGTTCCCGTCGAGGCGGGCGACCAGGTTGAGGCCGGCGCGGTGCTGGCGCGGCTCGACGCGGTACAGCAGCAACAGGCGCTGCGGGCGGCGGAGGCGGCCCTCGACCTTTGAGTTCGCCGCCGAACAGCTCGAGGTTCACCAGCGCGACCGGGTGCCCCGCATCACCGTGAAGGCGGCGGTTGTCACCGACGATCAGGCCGCCACCGTTGCCGCGGATCTGGCGGACGGCATCGGGGGCATTGCGGCGACGTTGCCGCCGGGATATTCCGTCGAGCTGGGCGGCTCGGTCGAGGAAAGCCGGCGAGTCAGGGTCCAATCGCGGCGGTCGTGCCGATCATGCTTTTGGTGATGCTGACCCTGATCATGATCCAGATGCAGGGGTTCCGGCTGACCTTTGTCGTGCTTTGCGCCGCCCCCCTCGGGCTGATCGGCGTGGTCGCGGCGCTGGTGCCCTCCGGCGCGCCGCTCGGCTTCGTGGCGATCCTCGGCGTGCTGGCGCTGGCCGGGATCCTGATCCGCAACTCGATAAACCTGGTGAGCGAGATCGAGGTTCTGCGCGCCGCAGGCATGAACCCGTGGCAGGCGGTCTACCAGGCCAGCGACAGCCGCGCCCGGCCGATCCTTCTGACCGCGGCAGCAGCGAGTTTTGCCCTGATCCCGATCTCGCGCCAGATCTTCTGGGGGCCGATGGCCTATGCGATGATGGGCGGGATCGTTGCCGGAACGCTCATTACGCTGCTCTTCGTCCCGGCGCTCTACCTTGCCGTATTCGGTGTCAAACGCACCGAAGCCGACTGAAGGGCGTCGCAACACCACCGGTCAATTCGACCGCGCCAAAGGACGGAAAGCTGAACAGGGCCGACGCGCGAAAGTCGCGTGTCCGGGCCCCGTCCCTGCCGGATGGGGCCAGGGTCACTCAGGTCGAGAAATCGTCGATCAGCGGGCTGGGTTTTGCCAGGCGTTCAAGGCTGTCGAGGTCGGTGATGCGCACGGTCGCGCCCTCGACTTCGACACCGTAGGGGCGCAGCGCCTTGAACGCGCGCGACAGGTTTTCCGGCGTCATCCCCAGAAACGACGCCAGGCGGCGCTTCTCGAGCAGAAGCTCGAACTCCGGGGCGTCGCCGGCACGGCGGCGGCTGCGCAGAAGATAATTGGCAAGACGCTCGATCGAGGACCGCAGCTTGAGATCCTTCGACGTCTTGACCACCGCGCGGTAGCATTGGGCAAGTTCGGAAACCACGGCGCGGGCGAACCCGTTGTCATTCTCGAAGACGGCACGCACATCCATCGACGGCAGCAAGATGATGCGGGATTTCTCGGACGTACGGGCCGACATCAGATAGGGCGCGTCCTTGATCGTGGCGGCGAGGATGAAGGTCGAAATCGGACGGACCGTCGCCATCGAGGTTTCCCTGCCATTCCATGTGGCGAACATCTCGACGCTGCCGGTCAGCACGATGTGCAGGAAATCGGAGTGATCTCCCTCGGTTGTAAGCTGGACCTGGGGCGGAAACGTCTGGACGTAGCCCCCCCGGACCAGATCGCCGAAGTTTTCCTCCGACATATCTCGAAACAGGTCGAGGGCCCGAATCTCCGGGATATCTTCAGGTCGCACATCGCCTCCTGCTGAAACCGTACCGCCTTGCTACGGGCGTCAATTGATAATTGTCAAGCAACGGATGGAAGAAGTTCGCCCGCCCGGTCCACATATTTTTCCGCCCCTCCCCAAGCAATTCGACCTTGGGTTTATTTCGACCCGGCCCGGCGCCCTTCTTGATCTGGATCAACCGAACGATGACGAAACTCCACTTGTCTGTCTCCAAATCGCGCTGCTTGCAGCGTGCCCAGTATTTGGAGGGACACCCATGACAACGCTCGATGGCGTAGCTCGCGCGGACCAGAACCGTGCCCTCGGCCTCAGTACCTTCGCCTTTACCGCGTGTTTCGCGGTCTGGACGATCTTTTCCATTATCGGTGTCGCGATCAAGGACGAGTTGGGCCTGAGCGAGGCGCAGTTCGGCATTCTGGTCGCGACCCCCATCCTGACCGGGTCGATCACCCGCCTGTTTCTCGGCGTCTGGACCGAGAAATACGGTGGCCGGCTGGTGTTTCCGGCGCAGATGATCCTGACCGCAATGGCCACCTGGGCGCTGACGCTGGCCGACAGTTACGTGATGTACCTGATCGCCGCTCTTGGCATCGGGCTTGCCGGCGGATCGTTCATCATCGGCGTGGCCTATGTGTCGCGCTGGTACGACGCGGGCCGCCAGGGCACCGCGCTGGGCATTTTCGGGGCCGGCAACGTCGGCGCGGCGGTAACGAAATTCGTCGCCCCCTTCGTCATGGTGGCCTATGGCTGGCACGGCGTCGCCTATGCCTGGGCCGCGGCGCTGGCCGTCATCGGCGTGCTGTTCTTCCTGTTCGCCAAGGACGATCCGGAAATGGTCGAGCGGCGCAAGACGGGCGTGCGGGCGCCCTCGATGGCCGAACAGTTCGCGCCGCTCAAGAACCTCCAGGTCTGGCGCTTCTCGCTGTATTACTTCCTGGTGTTTGGCGCCTTCGTGGCGCTGGCGCTGTGGATGCCGCACTACCTGATCGAGGTCTACGGCCTTGACGTGAAAACCGCCGGGATGGCCGCAGCCTCGTTCAGCCTCTCGGCCAGCCTGTTCCGCGCCTACGGCGGCCACCTGTCCGACAAGTTCGGCGCGCGCTCGGTCATGTACTGGACCTTCGGGTTTTCCATGGTCCTGCTGTTCATGCTGTCCTATCCGCCGACCGATTACGTGATCCAGGGCAAGGACGGCCCGATCGCCTTCTCGACGCAAATGGACGTCTGGCCCTTCGTGGCGGTTCTTTTCGTGCTCGGCTTCTTCATGAGCCTGGGCAAGGCGGCGGTGTTCAAGCACATCCCGGTCTATTACCCGAACCATGTCGGCGCGGTCGGTGGCCTTGTCGGTATGATCGGTGGCCTCGGCGGTTTTGTCCTGCCGATCCTGTTCGGTACGCTGCTGGACATAAGTGGTGTCTACACCTCGTGCTTTGCGCTGCTGTTCGCGCTGGTCGGTGTCGCCCTGCTGTGGATGCATATGTCGGTCCGGGCAATGGAGCGCAAGACTCATGGCGAGGCGCTGGACACCCTGCCGGCGCTGCCCGAGATGCAGGAGATCCACGACCCTGAGCGCACCGTGATGCCCCGGGTGCTGGAGGACTGGCGCCCGGAGGAATCTGATTTCTGGCAGGAGAAGGGCCGCCGCATCGCGCGCCGCAACCTGTGGATCTCGATCCCGGCGCTGCTGCTGGCGTTCTCGGTCTGGATGGTCTGGTCGATGGTGGTCGCGCGACTGCCCGCGATCGGGTTCGACTTCTCGACCAGCCAGCTGTTCTGGCTGGCCGCACTGCCCGGGCTTTCCGGCGCCACCTTGCGCATATTCTACAGCTTCATGGTGCCGATCTTCGGTGGCCGGCTCTGGACGACGCTGTCGACCGCCTCGCTGCTGCTGCCCGCCGTGGGGATCGGCTATGCGGTGCAGGACGCCGGCACGCCCTATCTGATCTTCCTGACGCTGGCGCTGCTTTGCGGCTTTGGCGGCGGCAACTTCGCCTCGTCGATGGCCAACATCGCCTTTTTCTTCCCGAAGGCGGAAAAGGGCAACGCGCTGGCAATGAACGCGGGGCTGGGCAACCTCGGGGTTTCGGTGATGCAGTTCCTGGTGCCCCTCGTCATCACGGCGGGCGTGTTCGGCGCCCTAGGTGGCGCACCGCAGACGCTGTCGGATGGCGGGCAACTGTGGATGCAGAACGCCGGCTTTGTCTGGGTGCCCTTCATCATTGCCGCCACCGCCGCGGCCTGGATCGGCATGGATGACATCGCCGATGCGCGGGCAAGCTTCCGCGAACAGGCGATCATCTTCAGCCGCAAGCACAACTGGCTGATGTGCATCCTCTACACCGGCACCTTTGGCAGCTTCATCGGCTATTCGGCGGGCTTCCCGCTGCTGACGCGGCTGTCCTTCCCGGAGGTGAACGCGATGCAATACGTGTTCCTCGGCCCGCTGGTGGGCGCGCTCAGCCGCGCCGGCACCGGTTGGATCAGCGACCGCTTCGGCGGCGGCCGGGTCACGTTCTGGACCTTTGCGGCGATGATCGTGGCGGTGTTCGGGGTGATCGCCGCCCTCGGGGCGGGCAGCTTTGCGGGGTTCTTCGCGGCCTTCATGGCGCTGTTCCTGCTGACCGGGGTCGGCAATGCCTCGACCTTCCAGATGATCCCGGCGATCATGGGCCGCGAGGTGCCACGCCTGCTGCCCAACCTGGATGCGGCGGCCAGCCGCAAGCAGGCCGACCGCGAGAGCGCGGCGATCATCGCCTTCACCAGCGCGATCGCGGCTTACGGCGCCTTCTTCATCCCCAAGGCCTACGGCACGTCGATCGCGATGACCGGCTCGCCGGTGGGCGCGCTCTGGGGCTTCCTGGTCTTCTACGCGATCTGCCTGGCGATCACCTGGGTCTATTACACCCGGCGCGGCAGCCTGCTCTACGACCTGGAACGCGGCGGCGCGGCCAAGGCCGCCGCAACGGCCCCCGCCAGTTGAACAGATATCCGGTCCGGCGGCGCAGGTGCTGCCGGACCCTCTCCGACATCGAAAGGACAGCCAAATGAGCCATCTCCTCGACAGACTGAATTTCCTGCAGTCCAAGGAACTGGGCCGGTTCGCCAACGGCCACGGTCAGCTCACCCGCGAAAACCGCGACTGGGAAGACACCTACAGAAACCGTTGGCGGCATGACAAGATCGTGCGCTCGACCCACGGGGTGAACTGCACCGGGTCGTGTTCGTGGAAGATCTACGTGAAATCCGGCATCGTCACCTGGGAAACCCAGCAGACCGATTACCCGCGCACCCGCGCCGACCTGCCCAACCATGAGCCGCGCGGCTGTGCGCGCGGCGCCAGCTACAGCTGGTATCTCTATTCCGCCAACCGGGTGAAGACCCCGCTGATCCGTGGCAAGCTGATGAAGATCTGGCGCGAGATGCGCAAGACAATGGATCCCATCGCCGCCTGGACCAAGCTGCAGGGCGATCCGATCCTGCGCGCGAGCTATGTGACCACGCGTGGCAAGGGCGGTTTCGTGCGGGCAACCTGGGACGAGGCGACCGAGATCACGGCCGCCGCCAACGCCTATACCGCCAAGACCTACGGCCCCGACCGCGTGTTCGGCTTTTCCCCGATCCCGGCCATGTCGATGGTCAGCTATGCCGCCGGCACGCGCTATCTGAGCCTGCTGGGTGGCACCTGCATGTCGTTCTACGACTGGTACTGCGACCTGCCGCCGGCCAGCCCGATGACCTGGGGCGAACAGACCGACGTGCCGGAATCGGCCGACTGGTACAACGCGGGCTTCCTGCTGATCTGGGGCTCCAACGTGCCGCAGACCCGCACCCCCGACGCACATTTCTATACCGAGGCGCGCTATCGCGGCGCCAAGTCGGCGGTGATCTGCCCCGACTATTCCGAGGCGGCGAAATTCGGCGATGTCTGGCTGGCGCCGCAGCAGGGCACCGATGCTGCGCTGGCGATGGCCATGGGCCACGTGATCCTGCGCGAGTTTCACCTCGACCGGCAGGCGGAATATTTCGAGGACTACTGCCGCAAGTACTCCGATTTCCCGATGCTGGTCCGGCTGGAGGAAAAGGACGGCAAGCTTGTGCCGGGCCGGTTCCTGCGGGCCGAGGATTTCGACGACAAGCTGGGCGAGGACAACAACCCCGAGTGGAAGACCATCGCGCTCGACGCCACCTCGGGCAGCTATGTCGCGCCCAACGGCTCGATCGGCTACCGCTGGGGCGAGGACGGCGAATGGAACCTGGAGGAGCGCGCCAAAGGCACCGACACCCAACTCAAGATGTCGCTGGTCCTCGACGAGGATCATGACGATGTGGTCGGTGTCGATTTCCCCTATTTCGGCGGCGTGGCGACCGAGAATTTCGTGCGCTGCGACCACCCCGACGTGCTGACGCGCAACATCCCGGTCAAGACCGTCAAACTGGCCGACGGCGAGGCGCAGGTCGCCACCGTCTTCGACCTGTTTTGCGCCAACTACGGGCTCGACCGCGGGCTGGGCGGCGACTGGGTCACCGACGATTTCAACGCCGACGTCCCCTATACCCCGAAATGGGCGGAAAAGATCACCGGCGTTCCGGCCGACAAGATCACCGCCGTGGCGCGCGAATTCGCGCTCAACGCCGAAAAGACCAACGGCAAGTCGATGGTGATCCTCGGCGCCGGTTTGAACCACTGGTACCACATGGACATGAACTACCGCGGCATCATCAACATGCTGGTGATGTGCGGCTGCATCGGCCAGTCCGGCGGCGGCTGGAGCCACTACGTCGGCCAGGAAAAACTGCGCCCGCAGACCGGCTGGCAACCGCTGGCCTTCGCGCTCGACTGGGCGCGTCCGCCGCGCCACATGAATGGCACCAGCGCCTGGTATGCCCATACCGACCAGTGGCGCTACGAGACGCTGACCGCGGACGAGATCCTGTCGCCCACCGCCCCCGCCGGCGATTGGGACGCCTCGATGATCGACTTCAACATCCGGGCCGAGCGGATGGGCTGGCTGCCCTCCGCGCCGCAACTCAAGCAGAACCCGCTGGAGGTGGCCAAGGCCGCGAAAGCCGCCGGTCAGGAGCCGCGCGACTATATCGCGGAAAACCTGAAATCGGGCGCATTGGACATGTCCTGCGAAGACCCCGACGCACCGGAAAACTGGCCGCGCAACCTCTTCGTCTGGCGCTCCAACCTGCTGGGAAGTTCCGGCAAGGGGCACGAGTATTTCCTGCGCCACCTTCTGGGCACCGACAACGGTGTCCTTGGCAAGGACCTGGGCGAGGAAGGCCGGCAAAAGCCGAAGGAGGCCGTCTGGCATGACGAGGCGCCCAAGGGCAAGCTCGACCTGCTGGTCACCATCGACTTCCGCATGTCGACCACGGCGGTCTACTCCGACATCGTGCTGCCGACGGCAAGCTGGTACGAGAAGAACGACCTGAACACCTCGGACATGCACCCGTTCATCCACCCGCTACAGGCGGCGGTGGACCCCGCGTATGAATCCAAGTCGGACTGGGAGATCTTCAAGGCGGTCGCCAGGAAATTCCAGGAGATCGTGCCGGGTTATCTCGGCCAGGAGACCGACGTGATCGCCCTGCCGATCCTGCACGACACCCCGGCAGAGATCGCGCAGGACCAGGTGCGCGACTGGAAGAAGGGCGAATGCGATCTGATCCCGGGCAAGACCGCGCCGAATTATATCGCGGTCGAGCGGGACTATACCGCGATCTACGATCGCTTCACCGCGCTTGGGCCGCTGATGGACGACATCGGCAACGGCGGCAAGGGCATCGCCTGGGACACCAAGACCGAGGTCCAGCACCTGCGCGACCTGAACGGCGTGCACCTCGACGGCCCGGCCAAGGGCTGCGCCAGGATCGACACGGACATCGACGCCACAGAGGTGATCCTGATGCTGGCGCCCGAGACCAACGGCGAGGTCGCCGTCAAGGCCTGGCAACAGCTCAGCAAGGCAACGGGGCGCGAACACGCGCATTTGGCCGAGGGGCAGGAGCACGTCAAGATCCGCTTCCGCGACATCGCGGCGCAACCGCGCAAGATCATCTCGTCGCCCACATGGTCGGGGATCGAAAGCGAAGAGGTCTGCTATAACGCCGGCTACACCAACGTGCATGAGCTGATCCCATGGCGCACCCTGACCGGGCGACAACAGCTTTATCAGGATCACCTGTGGATGCGCGCCTTTGGCGAGGGCTTCGTCTCCTACCGCCCGCCGGTGGACCTAAAGACCGTCACCAAGGGGGTGCAGGACAGCGGCGACAGCCTGGTGCTGAACTTCATCACGCCGCACCAGAAATGGGGCATCCACTCGACCTATTCCGACAACCTGCTGATGCTGACGCTGAACCGGGGCGGGCCGGTGGTCTGGCTGTCCGAGGTCGATGCCAAGAAGGCCGGGATCGCGGATAACGACTGGATCGAGGCCTATAACGTCAACGGGGCGCTGACCGCGCGTGCCGTGGTCTCGCAGCGGATCCGCGAAGGCACGGTCTTCATGTACCACGCGCAGGAAAAGATCGTGAACACCCCCGGTTCGCAGAAAACCGGGCTGCGCGGCGGCATCCACAATTCGGTCACCCGCACGGTGCTGAAACCGACCCACATGATCGGCGGCTACGCGCATCTGTCCTACGGCTTCAACTACTACGGCACCGTGGGGTCGAACCGCGACGAATTCGTCATCGTCCGGAAAATGAACAAGGTCGACTGGCTTGACGATGAAGCGACCGAGAAGGAGGCCGCACAATGAAAGTACGCGCACAAATCGGCATGGTGCTGAACCTCGACAAATGCATCGGGTGCCACACCTGTTCCGTGACCTGCAAGAATGTCTGGACCAGCCGCGACGGCGTCGAATACGCATGGTTCAACAACGTCGAGACCAAGCCCGGCGTCGGATACCCGAAGGACTGGGAAAACCAGAAACGCTGGAACGGCGGCTGGGAGCGGACCAAATCCGGCAAGCTGCAGCCGAAACAAGGGTCGAAATGGCGGATCCTGGCCAATATCTTTGGCAACCCGGACCTGCCCGAGATCGACGATTATTACGAGCCGTTCGATTTTGATTACGACCACCTGAAATCGGCCCCCGAGGTCAAGGCGTTTCCGACCGCGCGGCCCCGTTCCAAGATCTCGGGCGAGCGGATGCAGAAGATCGAGCACGGGCCGAACTGGGAGGAAATCCTGGGCGGCGAGTTCGAGAAGCGCAGCCAGGACTACAACTTTGAAGGGGTGCAGAAGGAGATCTATGGAGAGTACGAAAACACCTTCATGATGTACCTGCCGCGCCTGTGCGAGCATTGCCTCAACCCGGCCTGCGCCGCCTCCTGCCCCTCGGGCGCGATCTACAAGCGCGAAGAGGACGGCATCGTCCTGATCGACCAGGAAAAATGCCGGGGCTGGCGCATGTGCGTCTCGGGCTGCCCCTACAAGAAGGTCTATTACAACTGGGAAAGCGGCAAGTCGGAGAAATGCACCCTGTGCTATCCCCGGATCGAGAGCGGCAATCCGACCGTCTGTTCGGAAACCTGTGTGGGGCGCATCCGCTACCTCGGTGTCATTCTCTATGACGCCGACAAGATCGACAGCGCGGCGAACACGCCTGCGGAAAAGGATCTTTACGACGCGCAACTCGACGTGTTCCTCGACCCGCATGACCCCGCGGTGATCGAGGCGGCCCGCGCCGACGGCGTGCCCGAGGACTGGATCAAGGCCGCGCGGCAAAGCCCGATCTGGAAGATGGCGATGGAGTGGAAGCTGGCCTTTCCGCTGCACCCCGAGTACCGGACCCTGCCGATGGTGTGGTACATCCCGCCGCTCAGCCCGATCCAGAACGCCGCCGAGGCCGGCAAGATCGGTCATGACGGCGAGATGCCCGACGTGCGCTCCCTGCGCATCCCGGTGCGTTACCTCGCCAACATGCTGACCGCCGGCGACGAGGAACCGATCGTCCAGGCGCTGGAGCGGATGTCGGCGATGCGCAGCTACATGCGGGCCAAGACCGTGGACGGCGTCATCGACGAGGCCATCGCGGAACGCGTCGGCCTCAGCGGCCGGGTGATCGAGGACATGTACAAGATCATGGCGCTGGCCGATTACGAGGATCGTTTCGTGATCCCCACCACCCACCGCGAACAGGTCGAGGATGCCTATGACCTGCGCGGCGGCTGCGGCTTTACCGACGGCAACGCCTGTTCCTCGGGTATCTCCGAGGGCTCGCTGTTCGGTGGCAAACGCAAGGCCCTCAAAATGCCGGAGGCGATGTGATGATGGACCGTTCCCTGAAAGCGATTTCGCTGCTGCTGAGCTATCCCACCGAGGAGCTGCAGCGCGCGATGCCCGAGATCGGCGGCGTTCTGGCCGCCGACAGCCGGATGACCGCCGCCGCACGGCGCGACTTGCGCCCGCTGGTGGAGACCCTGCAATCGGGCGACATCTATGATCTGCAGGAAACCTATGTCGGCCTCTTCGACCGGTCGCGCAGCCTGTCGCTGAACCTGTTCGAACATGTGCACGGCGAAAGCCGCGACCGCGGCGGCGCCATGGTCAGCCTGGTCGAGATGTACCGCGATGCCGGGTTTGATCCGGCCACCTCGGAGCTGCCCGATCACCTTCCCGTTCTGGTCGAATTCCTGGCGATGCGTCCCTTTGCAGACATCCAGGATACCTTGGCGGACGCGGCCCATATCCTTGCGGTTTTGCAGACCCGGCTCGACCGGCGCGAAAGCCCTTATGGTGCCGTGTTCGCCGCTCTTTTGCAGATCGCCGGCGCCCGGGCCGATGCCGGGGCGGTGGAGCAGTTGCTGGAACAACCCGAGGACGACCCCGAGGATCTCGAGGCGCTCGACGCCATCTGGGAGGAGAGCGAGGTCACCTTTGGCCCCGATCCCAACGGCGGCTGTCCGCAGGTGCGCGACATGCTGTCCCAGATGGACACACCCGTTAACCCCGCCCCGGGCACCCCTGCCCAGGCGGCTGAGTGATGGAGGCTCAGATGCATCAATTTCTGTTCGGAATTTACCCCTATATCGCGCTGACGGTGCTGATTTTCGGCTCGATCGCGCGTTACGAGACCGAGCCCTTTACCTGGAAATCCAGTTCCAGCCAGCTGTTGCGACGGCGCCAGCTGATCATCGGCTCGGTACTGTTTCACGTCGGCGTTCTGGTGATCTTCTTCGGTCACCTTGGCGGTCTGCTGACGCCGATCTGGATCTTTGACGCCCTCGGCATCAGCCATGGCGCCAAGCAGTTGCTGGCGGTGATCGCCGGTGGCGTTGCCGGGGTGATGGCGCTGGCGGGGGGCGGGATGCTGTTTCACCGCCGCTGGACCGATCCGCGCATCCGCCGCACCTCGAGCTTTGCCGACATCGGCATCCTCGCGCTGCTGCTGGCGCAGCTCGTGCTCGGGGTGGGGACGATCTTTGTCTCGCTGCAGCATCTGGACGGGCATGAAATGACCAAGTTCATGTCCTGGGCGCAGGGGATCTTCACCTTCGACGGGCAGGCGGCCAGCTATATCGAGGACGTGGCGCTGCTGTTCAAGCTGCACCTGTTCCTGGGGCTGACGATCTTCCTGCTGTTCCCCTTCACCCGGCTGGTGCACATGCTGTCGGTGCCGCTGCGCTACCTGTGGCGGCCCGGCTACCAGATCGTGCGCTCGCGCCGCAAGACTCCGGCGGAATGATCCGATGACCACCCCCCTGTTTCCCGAAATTACCGTCAACGGAACCCCGCTCTCTGCCGCCGAGATCGCGGCGGAGGCCCAGAACCACCCCGCCCCGGCCGGCAAGCCGGGGCTGGCCTGGCGCCGCGCGGCGCGGGCGCTGACGATCCGGCGGGTGCTGCTGGACGAGGCCGAGCGGCTGGGCCTGCACCCTGCCCCGGAGGAGGTTGCGCCGGGCAAGCTTGAAACCCCGGAAGAGGCGCAGATCAGGGAGTTGCTGGCCCAAAACGTACAACCAGGTCCGGTCGACGAGGCCGCCCTGCGCCGCGCCTATGCCGACAACCCCGACGCCTACCGCGCACCGACGCTGTTCCAGCCCGCGCATATCCTCTTTGCCGCGCCGCCCGAGGACCGGCAGGCGCGCGCGGCCGCAAAGATACGGGGCGCGGCGGTGCTCGACACGCTGCGCGCCTCCCCCCGCCGCTTTGCCGCGCTGGCGCGCGAGGAAAGCGCCTGTTCATCGCGGGATGCCGGCGGCCAGCTGGGACAGCTCAGCAGTGGCGACACGGTGCCCGAGTTCGAGGCGGCGATGGAGACCGCGCCCCTGGGCGATATCCACGAGACCCTCGTGGAAACCCGCTATGGTTTTCACATCCTGCGCATGGATGCCCGGGCCAGGGGCGAGGTGCTGCCGTTCGACACGGTGCGCCCGCGTCTGGCGGAGGCCTGTGAAAAGGCGATGTGGGCCAGCGCCGCCAGTGCCTATCTGGCCGAACTGATGGACCGGGCCGAGATCGCGGGCTTCGACCCCAGGGCGGTGGCCTGATCCAGATGGCGCGGGCGGGAACATATCCGGTGCACAGCGCCCTGGCGACGGCGGCGGAGGGTGTCCTGCCCGATCCGCTGGATCATTTCGCGGAAGAACACCTGCGCCAGCGCGAGATCTGCGGCATGCTCGACACGATTGCCGCCGCAGCGCGACCGGACCGGGCGGTGACAATCGAGGCGCTGCGGCACCTCACCACCGCCCTGCCCCGCCATCTGCACGACGAGGAACAGGGCCTGTTCCCGTCGCTGCGACACCGGTCCGAGCCGGACGACGAGATCAACGACACGCTCGACCGGCTGGATGCCGATCACGCCAGGACCGCGCAATTCCTTGACGCGGTGATCGCAGCACTCGGGCGCATCGCCGGGTCCGGAGGGGCACTTACCGCCGAGGAGGCGGAGACCGTGACCGGATTCGCCGCCCATGAACGACGGCATCTGATCGTGGAAAACGCCATCGTGCTGCCGCTGGCGCGGGTCCGGCTGACGGCTGGGGACCTGGATGCCCTGCGCCAGGCGATGGTCCTGCGCCGGGCGCCGGACACGAACACCGACAGCACCGGGGACAGGGACGCGAACTGGGACGGGGAAGGGGACGGGGACGGGGACGGGTGACATGCAAAGCGCGCGCGTCGAAGGCAACAGAAGACGGTCGCCCCCGGCGTCCGGGCGATCATCGCCAGTGACCCTGGCGAATGGAGGGTGACGGAATGACCATTTTCGAACCGATCAAGAGCACGGCCTGCGGCTGCGATGGCGCGCCCGGGGCGCCCGCCCTGATGCCGGTCTGCGACGCGGTCTCGGCGGCGCTGGCGCTGGCGGCCCCGGTCACCGAAACCGAAGAGGTGCCGCTGCACGCCGCCCTGGGCCGTTGTCTGGCAGCGCCGGTCCTGGCGCGGGCGAACCTTCCCCGGTTCGACAACGCGGCGATGGATGGCTACGCGCTGCGCTGCGCCGACCTGCCAGGCGGCGGCGACTTGCCGGTCATCGGCAGCTGTGCCGCCGGCGATGCGCCGGTTTCGCTGCCGCCGGGCACGGCGATGCGGATCTATACCGGCGCGCCGATCCCGCGCGGCGCCGACACTGTGGCGATGCAGGAAAACGCCGTGCGCAATGGCGACCGCGTCCGTTTCGCCGTGCCGCCCCGGGCCGGCAGCGCCATTCGCAAGACCGGCGAAAACCGACAACTGGGCGAGGTGATGCTCTCCCCCGGCACCCGGCTCGAAGCGCATCACCTGGCGATCTGCGCCAGCGCCGGGGCCGGAACGGTTACCGTGCGGCGGCGGCTGCGCGCCGCGCTGGTCGTCACCGGAGATGAGCTCGCCCCCGCCGGGCAGGAGCTGGAGGACGGCGCCATCTGGGACGCCAATTCCCCGATGCTGACCGCGTTCTGCGAACAGGCCGGGGTTTCGCTTGTCGCCGCCACACGGTTTCCCGATCGCCGCGAAGTCCTGGCGTCGGCGCTTTCCGCGCTGTCCGGCACCGTCGATCTGATCGTCACCTCCGGCGGCGTCTCGGTCGGGGACCGCGATCACCTCGGGCCGGCGCTGAAGGATCTCGGCGCAAAGGTGGCGGTTTGCGGCGTGGCGATCAAGCCGGGCAAGCCGGTCACGGTTTCCCGACTGGGCGGCAGCGTGATCCTCAGCCTGCCGGGCAATCCGGTCGCGGCCTTTGTCACCTGGCAGGTTCTGGGACGGCCGCTGCTCGACCGCCTCGCCGGGACCGATGCGGGGCCGGTCCGGCGCCATGTGCGCGCCTCGGACCTCCTGCGGCACAAGCCCGGCCGCTGCGAATACCGCCCCGCGCGGATCGTCGGATACGACGGCGCGGGGATGGAACGCATCGCCTGTGCCGATCACGTCCATTCCGCCGACCTTGCCGCATTGGCGCAGGCCGACGGGCTGATCCTGATCCCGGGCGACTGCGAAGAGGTCGAGGCGGGCGACCTGCTGGAATTCCTGCCCCTATGACGAAGCCACGAAAGGACATGCAATGAAACTCGCCTATGTTATGACCGGCGAACGCGGCGAAACCGACCTCTTGCTCAGCCATTTCGCGCAAGCCTGCCTTGAGCGTGGCCTGTCGGTCGCGGGCCTGGTTCAGACCAACACCGAAACCGCTGTCGCGCATCACTGCGACATGGACGTGCAGGTGCTCCCCGACGGGCCGGTGCTGCGCATCTCGCAATCGCTCGGGACCGGCGCGCAGGGCTGCCGACTCGATTCCTCGGTGCTGGAGACGGCGGTGGGAGAGGTCGAGAAGACGCTGGCGACCCGCCCCGCCCTGGTGATCCTGAACAAGTTCGGCAAGCAAGAGGCCGACGGCGGCGGATTCCGCGAACTGATCGGAACCTGCCTGGCCGATGGCATCCCGGTGATCACCGGGGTGAACGCGATGAACCATCCGGCCTTCGAGGTGTTCTCGGCCGGTCTTGCCACGCGGCTTGCCGCCACGGCAGAGGCTTTGGACGACTGGGCGCGTGCGGCGCTCGCCGGGGATGCCGACGCGGCCTGACCCCCCGAAAGACCGTTTAACCCGGAAAGGAGAGATCATGTCCCATTCGACAGCCGAGCAGATGCGCCAATGGCAGGGGCCGGCGCTGTTCACCTTCGGATTTCGCCCGTTCTTCCTGTTCGGCGCGCTCTGGGCCGGGCTGGCGATGCCACTGTGGATCGTGGTCTTCACCGGCGCGCTGGAGCTTCCCACGCGGTTCGACCCGGTCACCTGGCATGCCCATGCCTTTTTGTTCGGATACCTCGGGGCCATCATCGCCGGGTTCCTGCTGACGGCGGTGCCGAACTGGACCGGGCGGCTTCCGGTGGTGGGCTGGCAACTGGCGGGCCTGTTCGCGCTGTGGTGCGCCGGGCGGGTGGCGGTGCTGGTCTCGGCGCTGCTTCCGGCCTGGGGCGCGGCGGCGGTCGATCTTGCCTTTCCGCTGGTGCTGAGCGCGGTTCTTCTGCGCGAGATCGTGGCAGGAAAGAACTGGCGCAACCTGATCGTGCTGGCGCTGCTGGGGGTGTTTTTCCTGGCCAACCTGCTGTTTCACGTCGAGGCCGCGCGCGGCGTCTATGCTGCCGAGGGCTTCGGGTTGCGGCTGGGGCTGGCCGCCGGGCTGATGTTGATCTCGGTTGTCGGCGGGCGGATCGTGCCCTCCTTCACCCGCAACTGGCTGGTGCGCGAGGGGCGCGAGGAGCGGCCGGCAGCGCCGATGCAACGCTTCGACAAGCTCGTGCTGATCGTCAGCCTGGTTGCATTGTTGCTCTGGGTCGTGATGCCGTCGCAGCCGGCGACCGGGATCGGCCTGCTGCTGATGGGCGGGCTTCATTTGGGTCGGCTGACCCGCTGGAAAGGCGGGCGGACCGGGGCGGAGCCGCTGGTCTGGGTGCTGCACCTGGCCTATGCCTGCATCCCGCTGGGGGCACTATGGGCCGGCCTGTCGGTGCTGCGCCCCGACTGGATCGCGCCGGCCGGTGCCCAGCATCTGTGGATGGCGGGCGCGCTGGGGCTGATGACGCTGGCGGTGATGACGCGGGCGACGCTGGGCCACACCGGGCAGGCGCTGCATGCCGGGTCCGCGACCCTGGCGATTTATCTCGCCCTGGTCGTCTCGGTCCTGTTCCGGCTGGCAGCGGGGATCTGGCCGGAGATGGCGCTCTATCACCTGTCCGCCACGTTCTGGACGCTGGCCTTTGTCGGTTTCGCGGCGGTCTACGGCCCGCTGCTGGCGCGCCGCCGTCCGGGCAAGTGATCCCCGCCTAGCCGGGCGTCACGTTGAAATGCGCCGCCAGAAGCTGGATCAGCCGCCGGTGGGAGGAACGGTGGCGATTGCGCAGATGGATCGCGGAATAGACCGGCTGCGCGATCACCGGCGCCTTTTTCACCGGGGTGAACCGCCCCGAGGCCACCAACTTGGCCGCCGTCTCCTCGAGCACGTAGGCGGTGCCGCCGAGCGAGGTGAGCATCGCCTCGAGCAGCATGTCCTGACCGCAGATCACCGGGGCCACGGCAAGGCCAGGCAGCAGCGCGTTGTGCACCCCCTCGAAGGCCGGCGAGATATTGGCGAGGATATAACTGTCCGCCGGCACCCGGTCGATGTGATCGGCGACGTCCGAGACCATGCGGAACCGCACGTCGTTGAGCGAGGCGAAATGCAGGTCGGGATGCGGTTTCGGCGTGTAGATCACCGCGATATCAAGATTGCCCTGCACCAGGTCGTTGCACATCTGGGAGGAGAAATCGGCCTCGATATACAGCGCGGTCTCGGGCAGCGCGGCACGCACCTGCCGGACCCAGTCGGCGATATGGGCGTTGGCCAGATCCCGCTGGATGCCCACGCGCAGGGTGGTGGCGGTGGGGCCGGCATCGCGGGTGGCGCGCAGTGCCTCGGACCAGTTGACGCGCAGGGCGCGGGCGTGCGGCTCGAACCGGATGCCCTCCAGCGTCAGCGCGGTGCCGGTGCGGTTGCGCAGGAACAGCCGCCGCCCCAGCACCCTTTCCAGCGCCTTGACCCGGCCCGAGACGGTGGATTGCGTGACACCCAGCCGGTCCGCCGTCCGGTTGAAACTGCGGCTCTCGCAGAGGTCGAGAAAGGTTTCGATCAGTTCGATCTGCATCGTCGCATCCCGGCGCGCTAATCGGTTATCCCGATTAATAAGCCCTGCGTCGCGCGATTGATAGAGCGTCGATCCCGTCGGATATTTTCTTACCGAGCAGCGAACAGGAGGTGCAGATGGCAGAGTTCCCCACCAAGGCCCGCGTGGTGATCATCGGCGGCGGCGCGGTCGGCGCCTCGAGCCTTTATCACCTTGCCAAAAAGGGCTGGACCGACTGCGTGCTGCTGGAAAAGAACGAGCTGACCGCAGGCTCCACCTGGCACGCGGCGGGCAATGTTCCCACCTTTTCGACCTCCTGGGCGGTGATGAACATGCAGCGCTATTCGACCGAGCTATATTCCGGTCTGGGCGAGGCGGTCGATTACCCGATGAATTACCACGTCACCGGGTCCCTCCGGCTGGCCCATTCCGAGGAGCGGATGCAGGAGTTTCGCCGCGCCGCCGCGATGGGCCGTTACCAGGGGATGGAGATCGAGCTTCTGACCCCCGAGGAGGCGAAGCAACGCTATCCCTTCCTTGAAACCCACGATCTGGCCGGCGTGCTCTACGACCCGCATGACGGCGATATTGATCCCGCGCAACTGACCCAGGCGCTGGCCAAGGGCGCCCGCGACCTTGGCGCGAAGATCCTGCGCTTTACCCCGGCGACCGGGGTGACGCAGACCCCGCAGGGGAGCTGGATCGTGCACACCGACAAGGGCGATATCGCCTGTGATTACGTGGTCAACGCCGCCGGCTATTACGCCCAGCGCGTCGGCGAATGGTTCAAACCCTATGGCGGGCGCAGCGTGCCGATGATGGTGATGAGCCACCAGTACCTGCTGTCCGAGGAGGTGCCCGAGATCGAGGCCTGGACCAGGCAGAGCGGGCACAAGCTTCCGCTGCTGCGCGATGTCGATACCTCCTATTACCTGCGGCAGGAGAAACACGGGTTCAACCTTGGCCCCTATGAGCCGAACTGCCGGGCGCATTGGGTCGATGAGGGCGACCCGATGCCGGAGGATTTCAGCTTTCAGCTCTGGCAGGACGACCTTGACCGGATCGAGGAGATCGTCACCGACGCGATGGAGCGGGTGCCGCTGCTGGCCACCTCCGGGGTGAGCCGGGTGATCAACGGGCCAATCCCCTATGCCCCCGACGGGCTGCCGCTGCTTGGGCCGATGCCGGGGGTGCGCAATGCCTACGAGGCCTGCGTCTTTACCTTCGGCATCGCGCAGGCGGGCGGCGCCGGCAAGGTTCTGGCCGAATGGATCGTCGATGGCGCGACCGAGTGGGACATGTGGGCCTGCGACCCGCGCCGGTTCACCGATTACACCGATCACGATTACTGCGTCGCCAAGGGGATGGAGGTCTACGGCAACGAATACGCCATGCATTTCCCCTGGCACGAATGGCCCGCCGGCCGCGACAGGAAACTGTCGCCGGTACATGACAGGGTCAAGGCACTGGGCGGCCAGATGGGTGCCTATAACGGGTGGGAACGGGCCAACTGGTTCGCGAAGGCAGGCGACGACACCTCCGAGGAAGCGACGCATACCTGGGGCCGCTCCGGCCCGTGGGAACAGCGCATCCGCGCGGAATGCGAGGCGGTGCGCGATGCCTGCGGCGTGCTCGACCTGCCGGGGTTTTCGCGGTTCAAGGTGCAGGGCCCCGGCGCCGACGACTGGCTGCGCGGGCTGGTCACCGGCGCGCTGCCCAAGGTCGGGCGCGTGGGGCTGGTCTATTTCGCCGATGACCGGGGGCGGATCGTGACCGAGATGTCGGTCACCCGCGAGGCCGAGGATCTGTTCGTCCTCGTCACCGCCGCCGCCGCGCAATGGCACGACCGGGAATGGCTGGAACGCCATCTGCCTGAAAATTGCGCCTTTACGCTGGAGGACTGGACCGACCGGATGTCGACCCTGATCGTGACCGGCCCACAATCGCGCGCGGTGCTGGGCGGGCTCTGTAACGCCGACCTCACCCTGCCCTGGCTCAGCTTTCAGGAAAGCGAGATTGCCGGTGGATGGGTGGCGCTGCTGCGGGTCAGCTTTGCCGGCGAGTTGGGCTGGGAGATCCATGCCGAGAACGCCGACATGCCCGCGATCTACGACGCGGTTCTGGCCGCTGGCGCCAGGCCCTTTGGCATGTGGGCGCTGAACAACCTGCGCATCGAAAAGGGCTACCGCGCGTGGAAGGGGGATCTGTCGACCGATTACAGCCTGCTGGAGGGCGGGCTGGAGCGGTTCGTCAAGCTCGACAAGCCACAGGATTTCCCCGGCAAACCCGCGCTGCTGGCCGAGAAACAACGCGGGGTGAAGAAACGTTTCGTCACGCTGGTGGTGGACGCGGGCGATTGTGACGCGCCCTACATGTCGTGCCTGTGGCATGGCGGCGAGATCGTGGGCGAGACCACCTCGGGCGCCTGGGGCTACCGGGTGGGGGCCTCGATCGCGCTGGGCATGCTCCGGGCCGACCTGGCGGTGCCGGGGACCGAACTGGAAGTGGAGATCTACGGCGCGAAACATCGCGCCGTGGTGCAACAGGATCGCCCCTTGTGGGATCCCGACAATGAAAGGTTGCGCGCATGAGCCCCGTATCCCAACAGACCGGCCGCAGCGGACGACGTTCCGGCGGTCGTGCCGCCCGCGTCGCCCTGCGCGCCGCGCCGCTCTCGGACGAGATGCGCCCGGTCCGCCCCGGGCTTTCGGGCGGGCAGTACAAGCCGCTGACAGACACCGAGGTGCTGCGCATCCACGAGGCCGCGCTGAGCGCATTGGAACGCATCGGGCTGAGCCAGGCGCCGCCCTCGGGCGTCGCGGCGATGACCGCCGCCGGCGCGGTGCTTGGCGAGGACGGGCGGCTGCGGTTTCCCCGCGCGCTGGTCGAGGACATGCTGGCCAAGGCATCGCGCGGCATCACCCTGCACGGGCGCGATCCGCAGCATGACCTGGAGTTGACCGGCACGCGGACCCATTTCGGCACCGCCGGGGCGGCGGTGCACCTCGTCGATCCGGCGACCGGCACCTATCGCGAGACCACCGCCGCCGATCTCTATGACGCCGCGCGGCTGGTCCAGCATCTCGACAACCTGCATTTCCTGCAACGGCCGATGGTCTGCCGCGACATCGCGGACAATTTCGCGATGGACGTGAACACGATCTATGCCTGCTGCGCCGGCACCACCAAACATGTGGGCACCTCGTTCTCGGATCCGTCCCATGTCGCCGGCTGCATGGAGATGATCCACATGATCGCGGGCAGTGAGGAGGCCTGGCGCGCGCGGCCGTTCCTGTCGAACTCCAACTGCTTCGTCGTGCCGCCGATGAAATTCGCCGAGGAAAGCTGCATCACGATGGAGCATTGCATCCGCGCCGGGATGCCGGTGCTGCTGCTTTCCGCCGGGCAGGCCGGGGCCACCGCGCCGGCGCCGATCGCCACCGCCATCGTGCAGGCGGTCGCCGAATGCCTGGCCGGGGTGGTTTACGTCAATTCCATCGCGCCGGGGCATCCGGCGATTTTTGGCACCTGGCCCTTTGTCAGCGACCTGCGCACCGGGGCAATGTCGGGCGGTTCGGCCGAGCAGGCGCTGCTGACGGCGGGCTGTGCCCAGATGCACCGGTTCTACGGGCTGCCCGGTGGCGCCGCCGCCGGCATATCCGACAGCAAGCTGCCCGACATGCAGGCCGGCTGGGAACAGGGGATCACCAATGTGCTGGCCGGGCTGTCTGGGCTGAACATGGTCTACGAGGCGGCCGGGATGCATGCCTCGCTGCTGGGATTCTGCCTGGAAAGCCTGGTGCTGGGCAACGACGTGCTGGGCCAGGTCCAGCGCTGCGTGCGCGGGATCGACGTGACCGAGGACAGCCTCTCGCTCGAGGTGATGGCCTCGGTCTGCCTTGACGGGCCGGGGCATTACCTCGGCTCGGACCAGACGCTGAGGCTGATGCAGACCGAGTATATCTATCCCGAGGTCGGCAACCGGATGAGCCCGAAGGAATGGGAAGAGGCGCAGAAACCCCTTCTGCTCGACACCGCCACGGCACGCAAGGAGGCGATCCTGGCCCGGGCGGTCAACATGCTGCCGCCGGATGTCGACCGGGCACTGCGCCAGAGGTTCGACATCGTGATCTGAGTTGGCCAGTCCCGCCGCCCCGCGCTAGAAGGGATCGGGGAGTTTGACCCCGGTTTTGTACGGGATGGACAGATGGACGCGCTTTGGAGCCTGACGGCAAGCGAAATCACCACGCGGCTGCGGGCGGGCGAGTTGACCGCGCGCGCTGTGACCGAGGCGGCGCTGGGCCGCATCGACCTGGCCAACGGGCCGCTCAACGCGGTGGTCGAGCGCTGTGACGGCGCCGCGCTGGCCGCCGCCGACGCGGTCGATGCCGCGCGCGCCTCGGGGCAGGCGCTGGGCCCGCTGGCGGGGGTGCCGGTGACGGTCAAGGTCAACGTGGACCAGACCGGCCATGCCACCACCAACGGGCTGCGGCTGCAAAGGGACCTGATCGCGGCGCAGGACAGCCCGGTGGTCGCCAACCTGCGCAAGGCGGGCGCGGTGATCGTGGGGCGGACCAACACGCCGGCCTTCTCGCTGCGCTGGTTCACCCGCAACAGCCTGCACGGGGCGACGAAGAACCCGCGCAACCCGGCGCTGACCCCCGGCGGATCCTCTGGCGGCGGGGCGGCTGCGGTGGCGGCGGGAATGGGGGCGCTGGCCCATGGCACCGATATCGCCGGCTCGATCCGGTATCCGGCCTATGCCTGCGGGCTGCACGGGTTGCGCCCCTCGCTGGGGCGGGTGCCGGCCTTTAACTTCACCGGGCCGGACCGGCAGATCGGCGCGCAACTGATGGCGGTGTCGGGGCCGATCGCGCGCTCGGTCGCCGATCTGCGGCTGGGGCTGGAGGCGATGGCCGCGCCCGACCTGCGCGACCCGTGGTACATGCCGGCGCCGCTGCGCGGGCCGGACGCGCCGCGCCGCGCGGCGCTGTGCCTCGCGCCTGACGGGATGCAGGTCGCGCCCGAGATCAAACAGGCGTTGCGCGCCGCCGCGGCGCGGCTGGAGGCCGCCGGTTGGGAAGTCGTGGAACAGGACACCCCGCCGCTGCACGAGGCGATGATGGAGCAGCTGACGCTCTGGCTGGCCGAGACCCGGCGCGGCGGTGACGCGGTGATCGGGCAGGAGGACGACCCGGATGCCAATATCGTCTATCAGCGGCTTTCGGCGCTGCGCCCGCCGGTCGATGTCAACGGGCTGCTCGACACCTTGCAGGCGCGGTCACGCCTGACCCGCGACTGGCGCGCCTTCCTCAGCGACTGGCCGGTGCTGTTGTGCCCGGTGTCGGGCGCCCTGCCCTTCGCCGATCACGCCGACGTCGGCCCGCAGGAGGATTTCGACGCCATCGTCGCCGCGCAGATGTTGCAGATCGCCTTTCCCTTCATGGGGTTGCCCGGGCTGACGGTGACCACCGGCACGGTACATGGGCCGTATGGAGAGACCCCGGTCGGCGTGCAGCTTGTCGCCAACCAGTTCCGCGAGGATCTGCTGCTGGACGCGGGCGAGGCGATCGGGGACACCGTGCCGATCGCCCCTTGACCGGCGCCGCAACCTGCGCAGACTGCCCCCCGGAACCGCCTTGGTGCAAAAGCCGTGCAGGACCGACGCAAAGCAAAGGATACGACGATGAAACCCATGTCCAATTCGGCGCAGCACGTGGATGTCACCACAGCGCTGCACCCTTATACCGACGCCCGCGCCCATGAGGAAAAAGGCCCGCTGGTGATCGACCGAGGCGAGGGGATCTATGTCTATGACCAGTCTGGCAAGCAGTATATCGAAGCGCTGGCCGGGCTGTGGTCGGTCGCCGTCGGGTTCAACGAAAAGCGGCTGCGCGATGCGGCCATGGCGCAGATGGAGCGCCTGCCCTATTACCACAGCTTTGCCCACAAGGCGCATGAACCGTCGATCCGGCTGGCCGAGAAGCTGGTGGAGATGACGCCGGACAACCTGACCCGGGTGTTCTTCACCTCATCGGGGTCGGAGGCGAACGACACCGTGGTCAAGATGCTTTGGTACATGAACAATGCGCTGGGGCGGCCAGAGAAGAAGAAGTTCATCGCCCGCAACAAGGGCTATCACGGCATCACCGTTGCCTCGGGCAGCCTGACCGGCCTGCCGGCGAACCACCGCGATTTCGACCTGCCGGCGATCCCGGTGCGGCATGTGACCTGCCCGCATTTCTACCGCTTTGGCGAGGCCGGCGAGAGCGAGGCGGATTTCACCGCCCGCCTGCTGAAGGAGATCGAGGAGGTGATCCTGGAGGAGGGCGCCGACACCATCGCCGGGTTCATCGGCGAGCCGCTGATGGCCGCCGGCGGGGTGATGCCGCCGCCCGAAGGCTACTGGCCGGGGGTCGAGGCACTGTGCCGCAAGTACGACATCAAGCTGATCGCCGACGAGGTGATCAACGGATTCGGCCGCCTCGGCAGTTCCTTCGGCGCGGTGCATTACGGGTTCACCCCGGACATCATGGTGACGTCGAAACAGCTGACCTCCTCCTACATGCCGCTGGCCGCGATCATCTTTTCGGAAGAGATCTATGACGCCATCGCCGACAACAGCCACAAGATCGGCACCTTTGGCCACGGGTTCACCGCCTCGGGTCATCCGGTGGCCACCGCCGTGGGGCTGGAGAACCTGACGATCATCGAGGAGCTGGACCTGACCGGAAACGCCGCCCGGGTGGGGGCGGCGATGCAGGCGGCGCTGGCGCCATATGCGGATCATCCGCTGGTCGGCGAGGTGCGCGGAGCAGGCCTGATCGCCGGGCTGGAACTGGTCGCGGACAAGGACAGCAAGCGCCCCTTCGATCCGATCGGCAAGGTCGGGACGGCGGCCTTCAACTTCGGCCATGACGAGGGGCTGATCCTGCGCAACGTGGGCGACACGCTGGCGCTTTGCCCGCCGCTGATCGTCACCGAGGCGCAGGTTCAGGAGATCGTCGCGCGGCTGGGCCGGGTGCTGGACCTGACCGCCGATTGGGTGGCGGCCGAAGGCATCGCCTGACAGTCGCGGCCGACGTCGTCGCCGCCACAGGGTCCATCCCCTCGTCATCCGGCAGCCCCAGCGGCTGCCGGTTTTTTTGTTGTCGGACCGGACAGCGGCACCGTCAGAGCGCCGGTTCGCCGGGTCAAGATTACTGACCAAATTTTCGAGGCCGCGCGATTGCCCCCGGTCCGAACGCGGTAGGGCGCGCGCATTTCTCGCCATAGAAAGATGATTCAAAAATGCATCTATGCAAATTGGATAAACAAAGTTACCAATTCAGACGTGTGAATTCAAAGCACGTGGCCCGGCGGACGGGAGACCGCCGGGCAAGACAGGGAGGATACCATGACGAAGACATACATCTCTCGCCGGGCTGCCTTGCAAAAGGTGGCTTTGGCCGGTGCGGCCGGATTGGCGGCGCCATCGATCGCCAGTGCCGCCGGCGAAACCACCACCTGGAAGATCCAGACATCCTGGCCCGGCGGCGCCGGCCTGCAGATCTTCAAGGACTGGTGCGCGACCATCGTCGAGAAGACCGGTGGCGAGCTGGCCTTAAACCCGTTCGGCGCCAATGACGTGGTTGGCGATTTCCAGCTGTTCGACGCGGTGAAAAACGGCGTGCTGGACGCGGTGAACCCGTTCACCATCTATGCGCAGGGCATCATCCCCGCCGCCACCTTCCTGACCAGCTACCCGCTGGGCATGCGCAACCCGCATGAGTGGGACGTGTTCTATTACGGGCTGGGCGGGCTTGAGATCGCGCGCGAGATGTATGCCAAGCAGGGGATGCATTTCGTCGGTCCGGTCCATCACGGCCCCAACATCATCCACTCCAAGGTGCCGATCCGCTCGATCGACGATTTCCGCGGCCGTAAGATGCGCATGCCCGGCGGCATGGTGGCCGAGGTGTTCACCGAGATCGGCGCCGAGACGACGGTTCTGCCCGGCTCGGAGATCTTCCCGGCGCTGGAGAAGGGCACCATCGACGTGGCCGACTATGTCGGGCCGGCGGTGAACTATTCGCTCGGGTTCAGCCAGGTGACCAAGTACATCTCGATGGGGCCTCCGGGCTTCATGTCGCTGTACCAGCCGGTCGACCTGATGGACATCACCGTCGGCATGGATGCCTGGAACAAGCTGAGCCCGCAGATGCGGCAGTTCGTCGAGATGGAGACCCACGTCTATTCCGACATGCACCACGCGGCGATCCAGAAGGCCGACCAGGAGGCCTGGGCCAAGTTCGAGGCCGACGGCACCGAGGTCACGCGCCTGAGCCAGGACGACGTGGAGCTGATGACCGAGGTCGCGGTGCCGATCTGGTTCAAATACGCCAACCGGGACAAGGACAGCGCGCGGGTCTTCAAGATCCAGCTCGATTACATGATGTCCGGCTCGCTCGGGTACGTGACCCCGGAGCAGATCGAAGGGTTGCAGCTGGATCTGTGATCTGACCGACCGAGGACATGGCCTGTGCCCCGTCGCGGCGCAGGCCATGTCTGCTTTTTCGCATTGAGACTAAGAGGGGACGCATGCCAAGTCTCGATTTCACACTGCCCCATTGGGCATATTGGGCCGGGTTGATCCTGTTCCCGTTGATCGCCATGGCGCTGGCCAAGCGACCGAAACCTGAGAATCCGACCTATAACACCGCGCTGGGATACATGATCCTGGTCACGGGCGGCATGCTCGGCCTGCACCGGTTCTATCTCAAGAACCTGTTCGGACTGGTCTTCATTCCCGTGTTCCTGGCCATCCTGATCGCCAACAGCCAGGGCGCGACCGCGCGGTCCGAGCTGTCGAACGCGGCCAATACCGTGCGCATGGCCGAGGGCACGATCAAGCGCGAGACCGAGCGCGCGGCCTCGGCCGAGGCCAGCCTGCCGGAACTGCGCACTGATTTCGACGCCGCCGAGGAGGGCTCCTTTGCCAAGCGAGGCGCCGAGAAGAAGATCAAGCGCGCCGAGGGCCGCATCGAAAAGAGCCGCGAAGCGATCGAACAGGCGCGCGGCGACCTTGCCGCAGCCGAGCCGATCGAGGTCGTAGCGCAGGACCGCCTGGCATTCTGGCGCATGATCTCGACCTATGCCTTCTACCTGCTGCTGGCCGTGATGCTGATCGACGCGGTGCTGTTGCCCGGCATGGTCCGCAAGGCCAACGCGAACCTGCCCGCCAAGGTCGAGATGTCCGAGACCGAGCGCAAGCTGAAGGCGCTGGAAGAAGAGGAGATGCAGGAGGATTCGCGCCATGTCTCGGCCGGCTGGACCGGGTATATCGACCGGCTGTCGCTGTTCTGCGGCGAGTTCGTCAGCTATTGGGCGGTGATCGCGGTCTTTGTCTATTACTTCGAGGTGATCGGTCGCTACGTGTTCAACAGCCCGACCAACTGGGCGCATGAATCCATGTATCTGATGTTTGGCATGCAGTACCTGATCGCAGGCTCCTACGCGATGCTGACCGAAAGCCATGTGCGGGTCGACATCTTTTACGCGCCGTTGACGCGCCGCAACAAGGCCTGGGTCGATCTGCTGACCTCGGTGTTCTTCTTCATCTTTGCCGGCACGCTGCTGGCGACATCCTATATCTTCGCCTTCGACGCGATTGCGGTGCCCTCGGGCAACTCGATCCTGTCCGACTGGGCGCGGGGCGAGATCGGTTTCGGCGAGATGCTGGCCGGCTTCGACCTGTCGCAGTGGACAGATCCGAATATCCGCTGGGGCGAGATCAGCTTCAATGAATGGGAGGTTCCTCTTTGGCCGATGAAATGGGTCATGGTCATCGGCGGGCTGCTGCTGGTGCTGCAAGGCATTTCGAAACTGGCGCAGGATCTGCGCGCCGTCGTGAAGGGGGCGTAACCGATGGGTCTTGATATCGGAATCGAGTGGCTCACACTCATCATGTTCGGCTCGCTGCTGGTGCTGCTGATGGCAGGGCTGCCGCTGGCCTTTGTCACCGGCGGTCTGGCCTGCGTGTTCCTGTTCGTCCTGGGCGATGAACGGGCGCTGAACATCGTGCCCAGCCGGATCTTTCCGCTGATGACGAACTATCAGCTCTCCGCCATCCCTTTGTTCATCTTCATGGCGTCCATGCTCGAAAGGGCCGGGATCATCAACGACATGTTCGATGTGATCTACAAGGTCCTCGGCGGGGTCAAGGGCGGGCTGGCGGCGGCGACCATCATCGCCTCGACCGTGCTGGCCGCGATGGTCGGCGTGATCGGCGCGGCGGTTGTCACCATGGGCATCATCGCCCTGCCGGCGATGCTCAAGCGGAACTATGACCCCAAGATCGCCATGGGCTCGATCATGGCCGGCGGCACGCTGGGCATCCTGATCCCGCCGTCGATCCTGGCGATCATCTACGCGGTGGTGGCCGAGCAGTCGGTGGGCGAGCTGTTCATCGGCGCGGTCATTCCGGGCCTGCTGCTGTCGGGAATGTACGTCGCCTATGTGATCCTGCGCAGCTACATCAACCCGCAGCTCGGCCCGCCGATCCCGGTGGAAGAGCGCATCTCGACCGCCGACAAGATCCGCCTGGTCAGCAAGATGTCGGCGCCGATCGCCCTGATCGTCGTGGTGCTGGGGGTGATCTTTACCGGCGTCGCCACCCCGGTCGAGGCCGCCGGCATCGGCACCTTCGGCGCCTTCATCGTTGCCGCCATCCACCGCAAGCTGGACTGGCAGACGATCCGCGAGGCCTCGATCGGCACGCTGAAGGCCAGCGCCATGGTGATCTGGATCATGTTCGGCGCGACCATCTTCGTCGGGCTCTACGTGCTCGAGGGCGGCCAGCAGTTCGTGCAGAACGCCCTGCAGGCCACCGGGTTCGGCCCCTGGGGCATCCTGATCATCATGCAGATCGTGCTGATCATCCTCGGCATGTTCCTCGACTGGGTCGGCATCCTGCTGCTCTGCGTTCCGATCTTCGTGCCGATCGTCAAGGCGCTGGGGGCGCAGTCCTTCGGCCTCGACAGCCCCGACGATCTGGTGCTGTGGTTCGGCGTGCTCTACCTGGTCAACATGCAGATGAGCTTCCTGTCGCCGCCCTTCGGCTATGCGCTGTTCTACCTGCGCGGCGTCGCCCCGGCAGAGATCCCGATGTCGGACATCTTCAAGTCGGCGCTGCCGTTCCTTGCGCTGCAGGTGGTCGGGCTGCTGCTGTGCATGTTCTTCCCCGAGATCATCACCTGGCTGCCAAGGCTGGTCTACGGATAGGCGACGCTTCACTCACGGAAGACGCCGGACCCGCGTCTGCCCCCCGGGCGGGCGCGGTTTTTTTTCGGTCTCGGGATCGGCGCTGTCAGCCGGCGTCCTCCGGAAAGGTGAAATCGGGCAACTGCCCGAAGGCCTCGCGCAGGGCGATGCCCCAGCCGCTCGAGATCCGCTCGAAATAGGGATCGTCGGGCTGGATGCGGAATTGCTGACCCGGCTCGAAACTGTCGGCCTCGTAGACATGAACATCCAGCGGCAGGCTGACCGAGAGGTTCGCCTTTATGGTGGAATCGAAGGACACCAGCAGCAGCTTGATCGCCTGTTCAAATGTCAATTCGGGATCGTAGGCGCGCACCAGGATCGGGCGGCCGTACTTGGTCTCGCCGATCTGGAAATAGGGGGTATCGAAGCTGGCCTCGACGAAATTTCCCTCGGGGTAGATCAGGAACAGCCGCGGTTGGCCGCCGGCGACCTGGCCGCCCAGGATCATCGTCGCGTTGAAGGCGGAATCGGCCTTTTGCCCGGTCTCGGCGTGGGTGGCGATCACCTCTTTCAGGGTGTTGCCGACCAGCGTGGCGACCTGGAACATCGACTTGGCCTCGAGAATGCCGGGGCTGCGTTCGGCCGGTTCCTTGCTGCGTTCGTCCAGCAGGCTGATCACCGATTGCGTCGTCGCCAGGTTGCCGGCGGTCATCAGGGTGATGTTCCGCTCACCCTTCTGTTCCCAGATGAACATCTTGCGGAAGGTCGAGATGTTGTCGACCCCCGAATTGGTGCGGGTGTCGGACATGAAGACCAGCCCGCATTTGAGCATGAGGCCGACGCAATAGGTCATCTTTCGGAACCCTTTTTGCGTCTATCAAACAGCCTATTGCTGAACTTGCAAGGAGACATGCAGGTCCTCGCCCCCAGCGCCCAGGCGAAGCCCGTGGATCGGCGCGGCATCGCGGTAGTCGCGCCCGGTGGCGACGCGCACATAGCGGGAGTCCGGGCTGATGCCGTTGGAGACGTCGAAGCCGACCCAGCCCAGCGCCTCGGACCAGACCTCGGCCCAGGCATGGCTGGCATCCTGCTCCACCTGCCCGTCCATCATCAGGTAGCCGCTGACGTAGCGCGCCGGGTAGCCCAGCAGCCGGGCCACAGCGATCATGATATGGGCGTGATCCTGGCAGACCCCGTGACCGGCGGCGAGCGCCTCTTCGGCGCCGGTGCCGCTGTCTGTGCGCCCGGTTTCATAGGCCACGGCGGCCGCGACCTCGGAGGAGAGCGCGTGCAGCGGCTCGATGCCGGTGAAATCGTCGAACGCCGCCCGCAGCCCGGAGGCCAGCCGACGCAACCCGGTGCCCGGCGCGGTCAGCGGAGTGGCCTCGCGGAACAGCCAGAGCGGCGCCGGGCCGCCGTGCCGGCCCAGCACGCCGCCGCGATCCTCGATCTCCACGTCGCCCTCGCTGACGATCTCGATCCGGGTTGCGCCCGGGTCAACGACAACCAGCTCGGTGTGGTTGGAAAACAGGTCGTCGAAACTGACCTGCTTGGTTCCGCCGGTGATCGACGAGGACCACGAGATCACCCCCTGCCCATGCCCCGATTTCGGGATCAGGCGCAACTGCTGCAACGCGTATTCGACCGGGGTGTCGTAGGTGTAGGTGGTGACATGGGTAATCTTGAGGCGCATGGGGTTACCTGTAGAACCGGAAATCGGTTTCGATGTGCCCGGCCAGGTTCGAGGTGTCGGTAATGACCCCGGTCAGGAATTCGTGCAGCCCGTCCTCGAAAATGTCCTGAACCGTGGCGGTTCCCAGCCGCTTGCAGATCTTTTCCGCCCGCACCTGGCTGTCCTGCCGGATACCGTAGTCCTGTTCGAGCTGTTCCAGGTATTGCCCGATCTTGGAGTAACAGAACGCCAGCGACCGCGGCATGCGCTTGTCGAGGATCAGGAACTCAGCGATGCCCTTGGGCGAGATGTCGCCGCCGTGCAGCCATTGATAGGACCGCTCGGCCGAGACCGAACGCAGGATCACCTCCCATTGCGCATTGTCGATGGTGCTGCCGACGAAGGCCGCCGAGGGCAGCAGGACGTAGTATTTCACGTCGAGGATGCGCGCGGTGTTGTCGGCCCGCTCGATGAAGGTTCCGAGCCGCGAAAACGCGTAGATGTCGTTGCGCAGCATGGTGCCGTGCAACGCCCCGCGCACCACCGAGGTGCCGTGACGGATGGTGCCCAGCGTGTCGTGCAGGCTGCGTTCTGTCACCGGGCGGGCAAGCCCGTCCTTGACCGTCATCCAGCAATCGTTGACCGCCTCCCAGACCTCGCCCGAGAGCGCGGTGCGCACCATCCGGCCGTTGGTGCGGGCGGCCTCGATCGCGTTCATCACGCTAGAGGAATTGGTTCTGTCGCGCAGCAGGTAGTTGATGACGTCGGCGGCGCCGTAGTCGTCGTGTTTCTCGCGGTAGGCGGCGTTAATTCCCGCCGTGGTCAGGATCGACTGCCATTCGCTGATGCCACCGCCGGAGCGGGTCAGCGCGATCCGCCAGCCGGCCTCCAGCAGCCGCGTGATATTCTCTGCCCGCTCGATATAGCGGAACATCCAGAACAGCCCGCCGGCGTTTTTGCCCAGCATCATCTGCTCAGTCCCCCAATACCCAGGTGTCCTTGGTGCCGCCGCCCTGAGAGGAGTTGACCACCAGCGAGCCTTTTTTCAGCGCCACCCGGGTCAGCCCGCCCGGTGTCATGTCGATCCGGTTCGGCGAGACCAGAACGAAGGGGCGCAGATCGACATGGCGCGGCGCCAGCCCCGCCTTGGTCAGGATCGGCACGGTCGAGAGTGCCAGCGTCGGCTGCGCGATATAATTCGCGGGCCGCGCTCGCAGTTTGCGCTCGAAGGCGGCGATCTCCTTCTTGCTGGCCACAGGGCCGACCAGCATGCCATAGCCGCCCGATCCGTGCACCTCCTTGACCACCAGTTCGGACAGATGCTCCAGCACATAGGCCAGCGAGTCAGGCTCGGAACAGCGCCAGGTCGGCACATTGGGCAGGATCGCAGGCTCGCCGGTATAGAACTCGATGATGTCGGGCATGTAGGAATAGAGCGCCTTGTCATCTGCGATCCCGGTGCCCGGCGCATTGGCCAGGGTGATGTTGCCGGCCCGGTAGACATCCATGATGCCGGGCACGCCCAGCAGGCTGTCGGGGTTGAAGTTCAGCGGATCGAGATACTCGTCATCGACCCGGCGATAGAGCACGTCGATCGGCTGATACCCTTGGGTGGTGCGCATGGCGACGCGGCCCTTGTCGATACGCAGATCGGTGCTTTCGACCAGTTCGGCGCCCATCCGGTCGGCGAGGAAGGCGTGCTCGAAATAGGCCGAGTTGTGAATGCCCGGCGTCAGCACCGCGACCACCGGGCGGTCGTTGGGCGATCCGGTCGGCGCACAATCGGACAGGGACCGGCGCAGGAGCTTGGGGTAGGAGCTGACCGGGCGGACGTTGAGCCGGGTAAAGAGCTCGGGGAACATCTGCAGCATCGTCTCGCGGTTCTCCAGCATGTAGGAGACGCCGGAGGGCGTGCGCGCGTTGTCCTCGAGCACGAAGAACTCGTCCTCGCCGGTGCGCACCAGATCGGTCCCGACGATATGGGTATAGACCCCGCCAGGCGGGTTCACACCGATCATCTGCGGCAGAAACGCCTCGTTTCCGGCGATGATCTCGCGCGGGATGCGGCCCGCGCGCAGGATTTCCTGACGGTGATAGATGTCATGCAGAAAGGCGTTGATCGCGCGCACCCGCTGTTCGATGCCGCGCTCCAGCCGCGACCATTCCCGCGCCGAGATGATCCGCGGCACGAGGTCGAAGGGGATCAGCCGTTCGTCGGCCTCGCCCTGGCCGTAGACATTGAAGGTGATCCCGATGCGGCGAAAGAACGACTCAGCCTCGGTCGATTTCCGGCGCAGCCCCTTGAGGTCTTCGCCGCGGAACCAATCGAAATAGCCGTCGTAAGGGGTGCGGGGCGCCTCTGGCCCGCTGAACATCTCGTCGAACTGGTTAACGTCTTGCTCCATGGGATGATCAGCCGATCTTCAAAAAACAATGACAAGGGGCGCCGCGCACTGTCTCTCCCTCTCCCGACTGCCGGCCGTTCCGGCTGCGTAAAAATCAATCTTTGCGCACAAAATACAGGCATGACACACATCGCGCGTTTCGCGCGTTCGTTTCAACGTAGCACTTCAACCACGCGGGTCTAGAAGTTTTGCCAGCACGCCGTCCTTTGAAATCTCGCCCAGTAGGACGCCATCCTCGACCACCCCGACGGGCCGGCCGGTTTCGATCACCTGGTTCATCACGTCCTGGATATTGGTGTCCGGCGGAACGGTCAGTTCGGGCATGCCGCTCAGCGGCTGCATCACGTCGCGGGCACAAAGCACCCCCAGCGGGTTCATATGGGCCACGAAATCGGCGACGTAATCGTTCGCCGGGTTCGAGAAGATCTGTTGCGGGGTGCCGCATTGCACGATCCGCCCGCCCTCCATGATGGCGATGCGGTTGCCGATCTTGAACGCCTCATCCAGATCGTGGCTGACAAAGATGATGGTGCGCCTGAGCTGTTTCTGCAGGTCCAGAAGCTCATCCTGCAATCGGGTGCGGATCAGCGGATCGAGCGCCGAGAACGGCTCGTCCATCAGCAGGATCGGCGCCTCGGTGGCAAAGGCGCGGGCGAGGCCGACGCGCTGCTGCATGCCGCCGGACAGTTCGCCGACCTTGCGATCGCCCCAGTCCGAGAGACCCACCAGCGCCAGCTGCCGGTCGACCCGTTCGGCGCGCTCGGGCTTGGCCACGCCGGACAATTCCAGCCCCAGGCCGACGTTTTCACTGACCGTGCGCCAGGGCAGCAGACCGAATTGCTGGAACACCATGGCGATCTGGTTCTGCCGCATCCGGCGCAGGGTGGCGGCATCGGCATGGGTCACGTCGACCATCGCCTGCCCGTCGTTGACCAGCACCTCGCCGCGCGCCACCGGATTGAGCGCGTTGACCGCGCGCAGCAGCGTGGACTTGCCCGAGCCCGACAGCCCCATCAGCACCAGGATCTCGCCCTCCTCGACCTCGAGCGAGCAGTCGTGGACCCCCAGCACCTGGCCGGTTGCGGACTGGATCTCGGCCCGGTCCTTCATCGCGTCCATCAAGGGTAGCGCGGCGGCGGGATCGGGGCCGAAGACGATGGAAACGTGGTCGAATTTCACTGCGGTGGTCATGGCCTAGCGCTCCATCCGCAGCATACGGTCCAGCATGATCGCCAGCACCACGATGATGAACCCACCCTCGAAGCCCAGCGCAATGTTCACCGTGTTGATCGCCCGCAGCACCGGCACGCCCAGCCCGTCGGCGCCCACCAGCGCCGCGATCACCACCATCGACAGCGACAGCATGATGGTCTGGTTCAGCCCGGCCATGATCTGCGGCAGGGCATAGGGCAGCTCGACCTTGAAAAGCGTCTGGCGCGGCGTCGCGCCAAAGGCCTGCGCCGCCTCCAAGAGCGGCTGAGGGGTGGAGGACACACCGAGGTGCGTCAGCCGGATCGGCGCCGGGACAACGAAGATCACCGTGGCGATCAGCCCCGGCACCATGCCGATGCCAAAGAACACGATTGCCGGGATCAGGTAGACGAAGGTGGGCAGCGTCTGCATCAGGTCGAGCACCGGACGCATGCCGCGATAGAGCTTTGGCCGATGCGCCGCGGCAATCCCCAGCGGCACCCCCACCGCCATGCAGAACACGCAGGCAGACAGCACCAGAGTCAGGCTTTCGGTGGTCTCCTCCCAGTAGTCCTGATTGAGGATGAAGAGGAACCCGAGGGCGACGAAGAGGCAGGTCTTCCAGTTGCGCTGCAGCCCCCATGTGATCGCCACGAAGACCGCGATCACCATCAGCGGATGCGGCGTTTGCAGCACCCAGAGGATGCCGTCGATCAGCCCCTCCATCGCCACGGCCATCCCGTCAAAGAACCAGGCCCCGTGATCCTGCAGCCAGAGGAAGAACCCCTCGGCGGCGTCGCCGACGGGAATCTTGCGGTCGGTCAACCAGTCCATTCCGTTCGCCCTGTTGCGTCTTGTTTCCTGCGCCGGCTGTTCCGCCGGTCGTCTTGCGGGCCTTTCGGCCCGGGTGCGGCGCGGCCGGCTGGGGCCGCGTCGCCTGTTCGGGTCCGGGCTGTCAGAGCCCCAGCATCGCCTTTACCGCCGCCATTGCGTCGCCGCCGTCCTTGGTGGTCACGCCGTCCAGCCAGGGTGCCAGAACATCCGGATGCGCCGCCAGCCAGGTCGCCGCGGCGATCTCCGGCTTGTCGCCGTCGTTCAGGATCGCGCCCATGATCTCGTTCTCCATCGCCAGCGAAAACTCGAGGTTCTGCAACAGCTTGCCCACGTTTGGGCAGGCCTCGACATAGCCGGCGGAGGTATTGGTATAGACCGTCGCACCGCCGAGGTTGGGGCCGAACCAGTCATCGCCGCCGGTGAGATAGGTCATCTCGAAATTGGCGTTCATCGGGTGCGGCTCCCAGCCGAGAAAGATGATCGGATCGCCCTTGCGGTCGGAGCGGGCGACCTGCGCCAGCATCCCCTGCTCGGAGCTTTCCTTGACCTCGAACCCTTTCAGGCCAAAGGCGTCATCCGCGATCATGTCCATGATCAGGCGGTTTCCGTCGTTGCCGGGCTCGATCCCGTAGATGGTGCTGTCCAGCGCCTCGGCCTGACCGGCGATGGCCCCGAAGGAGGTGATGCCCAGATCCGCGCCCGCCTTGTTGGTGGCAAGGGTGTATTTTGCGCCCTCAAGGTTTGCGCGCACGGTGTCCACGGTTCCGGCCTCGCGGTAGGGGGCGATATCGCCCTCCATCGTCGGCATCCAGTTGCCGAGAAACACGTCGATGTCACCCTTGGCGAGTGAGGTATAGGTCACCGGCACTGACAGAACCTTGACGTCGGTGTCATAGCCCAGCGCCCCGAGAACCGTGGTGGCGGCGGCGGTGGTGGCAGTGATGTCGGTCCAACCCACGTCCGAGAAGGTGACCGAATCGCAATCCGCGGCGGCGGCCGCGCTCGTCATGGCCGCCAGGGCCAGCGCGGAAATCGACAGTCTGAACATCTGAGAAACTCCCCGTTTCAAGTTTGATTGCCCCCAAGAACCACATTTTCGAGATTCCCGCAACTGTGCTGATTGACTGGTCAATCAATGTACGGTCTAGAGGGACTCAAAGACCGAAATTCCAGGCCCCCTGTCCGCGCCCAATGATCCGGAGTGCCCCATGACCGCGCTTTGCCAACCTGCCGCCAGCCATTTCATCGACGGCGCCTATGTCGAGGATCCCGCGGGAGAGGCTTTCGCTTCGCTCTTTCCCGCCAGCGGAGAGGTGATCGCGCGGCTGCACGCGGCGACGCCCGCGATTCTCGACCGCGCGCTCGATGCGGCAACGCGGGCCCAGGCGGAATGGGCCGAGATGACCGGGGCCGAACGGGGCCGGGTGCTGCGCCGCGCGGCGGACATCATGCGCGCGCGCAACCGCACCCTGTCCGAACTGGAAACCCGCGACACCGGCAAGCCGCTGCAGGAAACGCTGGTGGCCGATGCGGCCAGCGGCGCCGACGCGCTGGAGTATTTCGGCGGTATCGCGGCGGGGATCACCGGCGAGCATATCCCGCTGGGCGGCGATTTCGCCTATACCGTGCGCGAACCGCTGGGCGTCTGTGTCGGCATCGGCGCCTGGAACTATCCGATCCAGATCGCTTGCTGGAAGGCCGCCCCGGCGCTGGCCTGCGGCAACGCGATGGTGTTCAAACCGTCGGAGACGACGCCGCTCTCGGCGCTGAAACTGGCCGAGATCCTGACCGAGGCGGGCGCGCCGGCGGGCCTGTTCAACGTGGTGCAGGGGATGGGCGCGACCGGCGCGGCGCTGACCACCGATCCGCGCGTTGCCAAGGTTTCGCTCACCGGGTCGGTGCCCACCGGGCGCCGCGTCTATGCCGCGGCCGCCGAAGGGCTGAAGCACGTGACGATCGAACTGGGCGGCAAATCCCCGCTGATCGCCTTTGACGACGCCGATCTGGAAAACGCCATTTCCGGCGCGATCCTCGGCAATTTCTATTCCTCGGGGCAGATCTGTTCCAACGGCACCCGCGTTTTCGTGCAGAAGGGCATCAAGGACCGGTTCCTCGCCCGCCTCACTGAACGGTTGCAGGGCGTGGTGATGGGCGATCCGCTGGACGAGGCGGTGAACTTCGGCCCGCTGGTCAGCACGGCGCAGATGGACAAGGTCCTGTCCTATATCCAGTTGGGCAAGGACGAGGGGGCGCGGGTCGTCGCCGGTGGCGCACGGGCCGAGCGCAACGGCTGTTTCGTCGAACCCACGGTGTTTGCCGATGTCACCGACGGGATGACCATCGCGCGCGAGGAAATCTTCGGCCCGGTGATGGCGGTGCTGGATTTCGACGACGAGGCCGAGGTGATCGCGCGCGCCAACGCCACCCAGTTCGGGCTGGCCGCCGGCGTCTTCACCCGCGACCTGACCCGCGCCCACCGGGTGATCGGGCAATTGCAGGCCGGGACCACCTGGATCAACACCTACAACCTCACCCCGGTCGAAATGCCGTTCGGCGGGGTCAAGAATTCGGGCGTGGGCCGGGAAAACGGCTGGGCCGCGATCGAGCATTATTCGCAGATCAAATCGGTCTATGTCGCGCTCGGCGACACCGTAGCCCCGTACTGAAGGAGGGCGCGATGGAAGCGGATTTCGTCATCGTTGGCGCCGGATCGGCGGGCTGCGCCATGGCCTACCGGCTGTCCGAGGCGGGGGCCTCGGTGCTGGTGATCGAACACGGCGGCAGCGACGCGGGCCCCTTCATCCGGATGCCCGGCGCGCTGTCCTACCCGATGAACATGCCGCTTTACGACTGGGGCTTCCGCTCCGAGCCGGAGCCGCACCTGGCCGGCCGGCGCCTGGCCACCCCGCGCGGCAAGGTGATCGGCGGCTCGTCCTCGATCAACGGCATGGTCTACGTGCGCGGGCACGCCTGCGATTACGAAACCTGGGCCGACATGGGCGCCGACGGCTGGTCCTATGCCGACGTGCTGCCGTATTTCCGCCGGATGGAGACATGGCATGATGGCGGCCACGGCGGCGACCCGGACTGGCGCGGGAGTGATGGCCCGCTGCATATCAGCCGGGGCAAGCGCGACAACCCGCTGACCCGCGCCTTTGTCGAGGCCGGCCACCAAGCGGGGTATCAGCTGACCGACGATTACAATGGCGAGAAGCAGGAGGGCTTCGGCCCGATGGAGGCGACGATCTGGCAGGGCCGCCGCTGGTCCGCCGCCGAGGCCTATCTCAAGCCCGCGCTGAAACGCCCCAATTGCGACCTGATCCGCGCCTTTGCCCGGCGCGTGGTGATCGAGGACGGTCGCGCCACCGGGGTCGAGGTGAAGCGCGGCGGCAAGACCGAGGTGATCGCGGCCCGGCGCGAGGTGATCCTCGCCGCTTCCTCGATCAACTCGCCCAAGCTGCTGATGCTTTCGGGCATCGGCCCCGCTGCGCATCTGAACGAACATGGCATTCCGCTCGTCGCTGACCGCGCCGGCGTCGGCCAGAACCTGCAGGACCACCTGGAACTTTACATCCAGATGACCGCGACCCAGCCGGTCAGCCTGTTCAAATACTGGAACCTCTTCGGCAAGGCCTGGGTCGGGGCGCGCTGGCTGTTCACCAAGACCGGCCCGGGCGCCTCGAACCAGTTCGAAAGCGCGGGCTTCATCCGCTCGCGCGCCGGGATCCGCTACCCCGACATCCAATTCCATTTTCTGCCCATTGCCGTCCGTTATGACGGCAAGGCGGCGGCTGAGGGGCATGGGTTCCAGGCCCATGTCGGGCCGATGCGGTCGAAAAGCCGGGGCGCGGTGACGCTGGCCTCGTCCGACCCGGACGATGCGCCGAAGATCGCCTTCAACTACATGAGCCACGCCGACGACTGGCGCGATTTCCGCGCCTGCATCCGGCTCACGCGCGAGATCTTTGCGCAGGAGGCGTTCAAACCCTTTGCCGGGCACGAGATCCAGCCGGGCGACGCGGTGCAGAGCGATGCCGAGTTGGACGGTTTCATCCGCGAACACGCCGAGAGCGCCTATCACCCCTGCGGCACCGCGCGCATGGGCCGCGCCAACGACCCGATGGCGGTGGTCGATCCCCAGTGCCGGGTGATCGGGGTCGAGGGGCTGCGGCTGGCCGACAGTTCGGTCTTTCCGCAGATCACCAACGGCAACCTCAACGGCCCGTCGATCCTGGTCGGCGAAAAGGCCGCCGATCACATCCTTGGCCGGGCACCACTGGCGCCCGCCAACGAGCAGCCGTGGATTCACCCCGACTGGGAGACGGCCCAGCGATAGGCCGCCCCCTGCGGGCTCAGGCCATGCCGACCTGTACCTGCTGCGGGCGGATGTCCTCCGGGCGGCGCTCAAGCATCGCCATCAGATCGGATTTGACCGATGCCGCCGCCGGCGCTTCGAACAGGTTCTCCATCTCGTCGGGATCGGCCTGCAAATCATACAGTTCGCCCGCGCCGGAGATCAGGTCGACCGTCAGCTTGTGCCGGCGCGTGCGCACCGTCCGCAGGCTGAGCGCCACGCCCGCCCGCGTCGGCAGCAGATCCCATTCGTTCATCGCAAAGTCGCGGGTCGCCTCCCCCTCGATCAGCGGGCGCAGCGATTGGCCATGCTGTGGCAGCAATGGATCGGCCGCACCGTAGTCGTAGAAGGTCGGGCCGAGATCGAGCGTCGAGACCGGCTCTTCCACCCGCTTGCCCGCCGGCACCCCCGGCCCCTTGACGATCATCGGCACCCGCAGCAGCCCCTCGTAATGCATCGGCCCCTTGAGGATCAGCCCGTGATCGCCGAGCCAGTCGCCGTGGTCCGAGATGTAAATCACGATGGTGTTCTCGGCCAGACCGGCCTCCTCCAGCGCGATCAGGATGCGCCCGACGTTGTGGTCGATCAGCGCGATCTGGCCGTAGGTGTTGGCGATGATCTCGCGCAACTGGTCGTCGCCCTGCTCGGCGATGCGGCTGTATTGCTTGCGGGTCTCGGCGTTCTCCTTGGGGCCCGCCGGTTCGGCGGTCAGAACCGCCTCGTGCCACCAGGGCTTGCCCTCGAAACTGCGCGTTCGGTTGGGCGGCAGGTCCACCTCCTCCGGGTCGTGCAGCCGCGACCAGGGCTCCGGCGCGTCGAACGGGTGGTGCGGATCGGGAAAGCTGACCCAGGTGCAGAACGGCTTGTCGTCCTCGCGCCCGTACTTGAGCCAGTCGATGGTGCGGTCGGCGGTCCAGGTGCTGTTGTGCCAGGCCACGGGCAGTTTCGAATGCCAGGTCTGTGCCGCGCCCTTGGTGTCGCCCGCGTTCTCGCGGTACAGCGCGTTCTTCTCGTCGCCCCTGCCGTCGGCGTAGAACCAGCGTTCATAATGCTGCCCGGCGGGCGGTTTCTCTGGCAGGAACCAGTTGTGCCCGACCAGCATCAGCTCGACATGGCCGAATCCCATGTAGGGGCCGTTCCATGTCTCCGGGTAGCTGGCAGAGGAGCGCAGGCACTCCGGCGAGCCGGTGGGCGCAAAGGTGTGGTAGGTCGAGAAATGCGCCTTGCCGAAGAACGCGGTCTCGTAGCCGGCGGCGGACATCGCGCCAGCGAATCCCTTTTCGCCCACCTCCGGCTCCAGGTCGATGCCGTTGTCATGCACACCGTGGGTGCGGCAGAGCTGCCCGGTCAGGATCGAGGCGCGGGCCGGCTGGCAGACCACGCAGGGCGTGATGCAGGCGCCGAAATGGGTGCCCTCCTGGGCCAGATGGTCCAGGTGCGGGGTCTTGATCTTGCGACCCTCGAAACCAAAGCAATCCGCGCGTTGCTGGTCGGCCGAGATCAGCAGGATGTTGGGACGGGTCATGCAGCAGGTTTCCTTCTAACTGCGGTAAAGATCAGAATGCCCGCCGCGCCGGCCATGAACAGCGCCGCGACGGGATGGGTGAACAGGAACCACGGATCGCCGCCGGTCGCGGCAAAGGCCTGGCGCGCGCTGTTCTCAAGCTTGTCACCGAGGATGAAGGCGATCACGAAGGGCAGCGGCGACATGCCCACCAGCCGCATCCCGAAGCCCAGCATGCCGAAGCCCAGCGCGAACCAGATCATCGCCATGTCGGCCTCCTGCACATAGATCGCGGTCAGCGTCAGCAGCAGGACGATCGGCAGCAGCATGTGCTTGGGGATGCGCGTCATGATCCCCATCGCCCGCATGAACAGCCCGCCGATGGTCCAGTTCAGCGCATTGGCGATCATCATCGCCGTGAACAGGCCGAAGGCGACGACAAGCTCGGGGTTCACCACGTCGGCGGTAAAACGGAACACCGAGGGGCCGGGGTTGAACCCGCCGATGCTGTCGGCGGCCAGGATCAGGAACACCGCGGCGGCATTGCCGGGAATCCCGAGGCTGAGCACCGGGATCAGGTTGGCGCCGGAGACCGAGGAGTTTGCCGCCTCGGTCGCCGCCACGCCCTCGGGCACGCCCTCGCCGAATTTCAGTCCGTCGCTGCTGCCCCGGCGCGCATGGCGCGCCTTGCCCACGGTATAACCCAGCGTCGCCGCCAGGGTGGAGCCGACGCCGGGCAGCGCCCCGACCACCGTGCCGATCACCGCCGAGCGCGAGATATAGGGCAGCAGCCTGCGGATATCGGCCGCATGCAGCCGCTGGTCGCCGCTGTCGCGGCCGGTCTCGGCGCCGCTCCGGTGCGGCGCCACCGGCCAGAGCCCCGCCAGTTCGTGAAACACCGCGCCGATGATCAGCACGCCCAGAACCGAGGTGGCGATGGGAAACCCCTGCGACAGGGTCGATGTGCCCAGAGACAGCCGCGGATAGAAATCCTCGCCGCTGCCGACATAGACCGCCAGCAGCCCCAGCCCCATCGAGATCAGCCCCTTGCCGGGCGAGGCACCGATCACCGCGGCGATGAAGCTGAGCGACAGGATCAGCAGCGCGGTCTTTTCCGGCAGATCGAGGTAACGCTCGACCAGGATCGCGAGGAACGGCGCGCAGAGGATCAGCACGATATCGGAAAACGTATCGCCCGCGGCGGAGGAAAAATGCGCCACCCGCAGCGCCTTGCCCGCCTGCCCGCGCCGGGCCATCGGGTGGCCGTCCAGCGTGGTCATGAAGGCGTCCGGCGTGCCCGGCGTATTGAACAGGATCGCCGGCACCGCGCCGCCGATGGTGGCCCCCTTCATGATCCCGATGAGAAAGCCCATCACCGGCAGCAGCGCATCCGGGGTATAACCGAAGACAGAGATCAGGATCGGCAGCGCGATCGCCATGGCGATCGGCCCCGCGAGCCCCGGCGTGGCGCCCACCGCGATGCCGGTGAGAAAGCCGCCCAGGATCATCACCAGTGTCACCGGGACCGGCAGACCGAACAGCGTGAACAGCTCCGGCCCCTGGAACACCGCCAGGATTCCCAGCCAGATGTAATCGAGCGTGCCCATTCAGACGTCCCCGTTCGGCGGCAGCAGGAGGTCGTCGAAGGGCAGGTCGTAGATTGCGATCATCGCCAGCACCGCCAGCAGCGCCACGGCGAGCGCCCGCAGCGAAACGCGCCGCTCCATCACCATGATCATGGCGCCGACCATCGCGGTGCCCCCTAACAGAAAGCCAGTATATTTCCACGGCGCGGTGTCCCGCAGCAGCCGGTAATCCAGCGCGCCGCCGGTGATCGTGTTGGTCAGCCAGACCGCCGCCGGCCCGCTGTAGCGCATCAAGAGCAACCCGATCACAGCGGCGGCGAAGAGCGCCCCGGCGGCGATCACGGTGCCGCGCTGAATCCGCATCTGGTGCGGCGCGTGGCGCTCCACCGTGACCAAGAGCGCACCGCCGGCCAAAAGGAACAGCGCCGCGAGGCTCGGCGCGGCGGCATCGCCGATCGTGACCTGACGCCGGACCATTTCGATAAGCCCGGTATCGGTGTCGAGCGGGATCCAGACCAGCAGCATCAGGATGGCAAACGCCAGCGTGCCCAGGCCGATGATCAGGTGATTGCGGGACTGTCCAGGCATGGAAACCTCCAGGCGGATGCAGAACGACCGGGCACGGTCCAGGCCGGCCCGGTCCTCTAGGGCGTTACTCCGACGCGGCCTTCAGAAGATCGGCGGCCTCGGCGTAGTCCTTCGCCATCAGCGCCGTCAGATCGTCGCCGGTGATCACCGCCGCGCCGCCAAAGGCTTTGACGATCAGCCCGCCGGCCTTGCTGCTTTCATCGCTCACCACCCCGGCGATCGCCTTGGCCAGCGCATCGCGCGCCGCGTCCGGCATCCCCGCGGGGCCGACGAAGACAAAGTAGCCGTCGGCGCTGAAATCCACGCCCAGGTCGGCCATCGTCGGCGCCTCCGGCGTCTGCACCAGCGGTTGCGACAGCGCCGAGGCAAGGTTCACCAGATCGCCCGCGGCGACCCCCTTGGCCTGGATGCCAGCCATGAAGCCGACGTCGAGGTCACCGGCGTTGACGCCGTCCATCACCGCCTTGCCGCCCTTGACCGACACGATGTTGAAGGCGACGCCCTGCGCCTTGCCCAGAAGATAGGCGAGATCGGCCAGCTTGGGGCTCATCACGCCAAAGCGGATGTCCTGCCCGCCCCTGGCTGCGGCGATCATGTCGTCAAAACTCGTCCAGCCCGTCTCCTTGCGCGTCACGATGCCCATCTGGAACCCGGCTGTTGTGGACAGGCCGGTGTAATCTTCGGGCGTCATTCCGGCGCGCGAGGCCGCCATGTTGTAGCCGAAGGTCTCGGTCACGGCCAGGCCGATCACGGTGCCGTCGTTGGGCGCGTCCTTGAGCGCGGCGGCCAGGTTCAGTCCGCCCTTGCCTGTCACCTGCTCGGGGATGAATTTCCAGCCGTTCTTCTGTTCCAGCGCCTCGGCGATCAGCCGGGCCTGGGTGTCTGCGCCGCCACCGGCGCGAAATCCGATCAACAGCTTGATCGGCCCCGGCGGGGTCCAGTCCTGCGCCCAGGCGCCGGTTGCCATCGCCGCCACGCCCAGCGCGGCCAGTCCTGTCTTGATCATGCGTTTCATTGTAATCCTCCCTGTTCTCATTGGGGCGAAGATTGCGCAAAAAGGTGGATTGGTCAACTAAAATGTTGACGCATCCACCATTAATTGCCATGATCCGATCAGCAGCAGGGAGAAGATCATGACATTCAAGGCACTTGAAGACCCGGCGCTGACCATGCCGCTGAACCAGATGGTGACGTTCCGTGTGTCGCGCCTGCATGCCAAGATCATCACGCAAGGCAGCAAGATGCTGATGGAATCGGCCGGCATCTCGCTGATGCAATGGCGGGTTCTGGTCACGCTGGAAACCTCGGGTCGGGTCACCCCGGCCGAGATCGTCCGCCGGACCGGACTGGACAAGAGCCAGCTCAGCCGCACCATCAAGGGCATGGTGGCCGATGGGCTGCTGACTTCCGAGACCAGCGAGAGCGACCAGCGCGCGCATCTGATCGACGTCACCGCCAAGGGCATTGACCTGTTCCAAAAGGCGCGCCCGCACATGCGCCGCCGCCAACAGATGCTGATCGACGCGCTCGGCGACCCCGAACTCGAAACTCTGTTTTCTGCCTTCGACAAGCTGGAACGTGCAATCGACGAGATGGAAGAAACCGCATGACATCCAACCTGCTGATCCTGATGTCCGACGAACACCAGGCCCGCGCCATGGGCTGCGCCGGGCACCCCGTGGTGCAGACACCGCACCTTGATGCGCTGGCCGCCCGCGGCACCCGGTTCGCCAATGCCTATACCCCCTCCCCGATCTGCGTTCCGGCGCGCGCCAGCTTTGCCACCGGGCGCTATGTACACCAGACCCGGCTGTGGGATAACGCGATGCCCTATGACGGCGCGATCCCCGGCTGGGGCCACGCGCTGCAGGCACGCGACGTGCCGGTGGAAAGCATCGGCAAGCTGCACTACCGCGCCGAGGAGGACCCGGCCGGATTCGATACCGAGCATCTTCCGATGATGGTGGCCGGGGGCGTCGGCATGGTCTGGGCCTCGATCCGCAAGGAGGACGAGCGCGTCAGCGGAACCGGGCGCATGCTGGGCGACTACATCGGCCCCGGGACCAGCAAGTATACCGAGTACGACGCCGCAGTGACCGCCCGCACCCGCGACTGGCTGGCGGCGCGCGCCGCCTCGGACGACGACCGGCCCTGGTGCCTTTACGTCGGGCTGGTGGCGCCGCATTTCCCGCTGGTGGTGCCACAGCGGTATTACGACCTCTACCCGCTCGACGCGCTGCCCGAGCCCAAGCTGCACCCGCGCGACGGCCACCGCCGCCACCCCTGGGTGGAAAGGCAGAACGCCTTCATGGACAGCGAGGGCAAGTTCCACGACGACCATGAACGCCGGGTCGCGCAGGCCAGCTACCTCGGCCTGTGCTCCTGGCTCGACCACAACATCGGCCAGATCCTGGTCGCCCTGTCCGAGAGTGATCAGGCCGAGAACACCACGGTGGTCTATACCTCGGACCACGGCGACAACCTTGGCGCGCGCGGGCTTTGGGGCAAATCCACCCTCTATGAGGAAAGCACGGCGGTGCCTCTGGTCATGGCGGGGCCGGGCATCCCGCAAGGCGCCTGCGACACGCCGGTCAGCCTGCTGGATCTTTCCGCGACCATCGCGGAGCATTTCGGCGCCCGGATCGACGGCGCCCCGGGGATCCGCAACCTGTACGACATCGCCGCTGCGCCCGTCGATCCGGAGCGGGTGGTGTTCTCCGAATACCACGCCGCCGGGGCCGTCTCGGGCGCCTTCATGCTGCGCAAGGGGCGCTGGAAGTACCACCACTACATCGGCTTCCCGCCCGAGTTGTTCGACCTCGAAGACGACCCGGAGGAGACCACCGATCTCGCCGCCGACCCGGCCCATACCGCGACCCTGGCGATGATGGAGGCGGAGCTGCGCAAGATCTGCGACCCCGAGGCAACCGATGCCATGGCCTTTGCCGATCAGGCCGATCTGATCGCGCGCCACGGCGGCCGCGACGCCGCCCTTAAGCTCGGCGCGCCCGGCGCCACCCCGCCCCCCGACGTAAAGGACACCTGATGAAACTCACCCTTCTCGGCACCGGCTCGCCCGAGGCCTATGTGCGCCGCGCCTCCTCCGGCTACCTGCTGGAGGTCGGCGACGACAAGATCCTGTTCGACTGCGGCGGCGGGGTGTTCGACAACCTGCTGCGCGCCGGATACCGGCCCGGCGACATCACCCACCTGTTCTTTTCCCACCTGCATTCCGATCACATGATGGACTATGCCCGGCTGGCCCATGCCGCCTGGGACGAGGGTGCGCCGCCGCTAAAGGTCTGGGGGCCTGCCCCCATCGCCCGCATCACCGAGGGCTATTTCGGCAGGGGCGGCGTGCTCTCGGCCGATCTTTACGCCCGCACCGAACTGCCCCCCAGCCAGCAGGTCTGGGTCGCACGCGGCGGCACCCTGCCGCGCCCCTGGCCCGCGCCCGAGGTGACCGAGATCACCCCCGGATTCGCCTGTCAGGGCGACGGCTGGACGCTGCAAAGCTGCGAGGTGCCGCATGCCCAGCCCGCCTTCGACTGCATGGGATTCTCGGTCACGGCCGGTGGGCGCAAGTTCGTCTATTCCGGCGACGCGGGGATCTGCGACGCTCTGACCGACCTCAGCCGCGATGCCGACCTGCTGCTGCACTGGTGCTACCGCCTCTCGGGCGAGGAGATCCACCCGGCCATCGCCGCGTTTTCCCCCACCCCCGCCGACATCGCCAGGATGGCGCAATCGGCCGGCGTCAAACGGCTGCTGATCAGCCATTTCCGCATCCACATGGACAGCGAAGAAGGCCACGCAGGGGCCCGGGCCGACCTGGCCGCGCATTTCGACGGGCCGGCAGAAATCGCAGAGGATCTCCAGGTCCACGAGATCTGAGCGCCTAGCCGCGCAGCACAGCACCGGGGTTCATGATGCCCGCCGGGTCGAGTGCCGCCTTGATCGCGCGCATGGCGTCTAGTTTCACCGGGTCGCAATAGCGGGTCAGATCGTCGACCTTGAGCCGTCCGATGCCGTGTTCGGCGCTGACCGACCCCTCCATCGCATGCACCAGGTCGTGCACCGCGCGCTTGATCGCGTCGCGCTGGTTGGCGTGCGCCTCCTTGCTGCGGCCGGGGGCGGGAAAGACGTTGAAATGCAGGTTGCCGTCGCCCAGGTGGCCAAAGCAGTTGAGGCGAAACTCGCCCAGCGCGGCGATCACCTCTCCGCCCTTGTCGATGAACTCCGGGATCCGTCCGATCGGCACCGAGATGTCGTGGCTGGAGACCGCGCCGACGCGGCGGTTGGCGACGGGGATATGTTCGCGCACCGACCAGAACGCGGCCCGCTGCGCCTCCGATTGGGCGATCAGACCGTCAGAGGTGAACCCGCGCTCCAGCGCCGCCTCGAACAGTTCGGCCAGCGCCGCCTCGGGGTCGAGCCCACGGGCGAGGCCAACCTCGATCAGCACGCACCATTCGGGCGGGGTGGCGAAGGGCTGGCGGATGTCGGGCAGTTCCTCGGCGAGGAAATGCAGCCCCTGTCCCGAGATCAGCTCGAAGGCGCTGACCCCCTCGCCCATCTGGTCGCGCGCCAGTGCCAGCAGGTCGATCGCCGCCTGCGGGTCGGGCACCACGAAGAGCGCGGTGCCCTCGCCCGCCGGGCGCGGGTAGAGTTTGAGCGTGGCGGCGGTGATGATGCCCAGCGTGCCCTCAGCGCCGATCAGCAGGTTGCGCAGATCGTATCCGGTGTTGTCCTTGCGCAGCCGCGACAGCCCGTGCCAGATCCGCCCATCGGGCAGCACCGCCTCGAGCCCGAGACAAAGGTCGCGCGCATTTCCGTAGCGCAGAACCCCGGTGCCGCCGGCGTTGGTGGCAAGGTTGCCGCCGATCCGCGCGGTGCCCTCGGCGGCCAGCGACAGCGGAAACAGGCGGTCGGCCTGTTGTGCCGCCGCCTGCACATCGGCCAGCACCGCGCCGGCCTCCGCGATCAGCAGGTTTTCCTGCGGATAGACGCCCCGGATCGCCGCCATCCGTTCCAGCGAGACGATCAGCGGCGCCGGTCCCTCGGGCATGATCTGGCCGCCGACCAGACCGGTGCCACCACCATAGGGCACCACCGGCACGCGGGCTTCGGCGGCGGCTGTGACCAGCGTCGAGACTTCCTCGACCGTGCGCGGCAAGGCGAGCAGCCCGCATTGGCCGGACCAGCGGCCGCGCGGCTCCTCGAGGTAACGCGGCTCGGGGGGGCGGAACACCGCCTCAGGCAGGGTCCGGCGCAGGCGGGCGGCGAAATTCTCATCGGCGGGGGTCAGGGTCATGGCATAGTCCTGCCCAATGGCGCGGCGGGGTGCAAGCGCGTTCAGTCGGTCAGAAAGCGCGGCTCCAGCACCACGACGGTGGGGCGCGAGGGAAGATCGCGCAGCGACACGGTGATCGAGGAGGTGCCCGGACGCTCCACCGCGAAGCTGCCCGAGATATCCTCGAGAAAGCGGTTCAGGCTGTAGCCGCTGAACCAGTGCATCGGGATCACCACCGAGGAGCGCAGCCGTTCGATCACCTGCACCATCTCGGGCAGTGGCAGGGTGAGGCCGCCATCGACCGGCGCCATCACCACGTCGAGCCGGCCAAGCGCGGCAAATTGCGCGGCGTTGGGCACGTGGTGCAGGTGGCCCAGGTGGCCGATGCAGAGCCCCGCCACCTCGAACACGAAGATGGAATTGCCGCGCGCCTCGGCCCCGGTGAAGGCCGAGCGGATATCGGTCGAGACGTTGCGCACCAGCATTTCGCCGAGGTCGAGGTGATGCTCGATCCCCTCGCCATAATTGCCCCAGCCCTTGAGCACATGGGGGATCTCCGGATCGGGGGTGGCGGTCCAATGGGTGTCATGGGCGTGGTTCATCGTCACCACGTCGGGCACCAGCGCGGTGGTGCCGAGAAAGCCGGTGTAATCGGTGACCGCGCTCAGCCCGCCGGCGGTCTGGAGCAGGAAGCTGGCATGGGCGATGTAGTGCAGGCGTACCGAATGTTCCGGCAGCGGGTCGCGCCAGGACGCCCGGTGCAGGTATTCCAGCCCCGGCGCGGCATCGGCGATGGCGATGCAATGGCTCGGCCGGCGGTCCTGCGCGGAAGCGGCGCCGGCCAGGCAGGCAAGGAACAGTGTCAAGATGAGGCGTGCCACGGGCCCCTCCCTGTCGGTTTGTCCTGTTGGTCCGGATCAGGTTAGCACGTGACGGGAGCAAAACCAGAGCGGCGGCCCGGTTCTGTCCCGGTTCTGTCATCCCCCGACGCCGGTCTGTCATTCCGGGCTTGGCCCGGGATCTCGTCGCACTGGCGGTATCGGACCCCGGTCAGGTCTGCGGTGACAGGGGTGGGGTGGGGGATGACGCCTTGCCCCGGGGCTACGCCCGTTCGCGGCTGAAACGCTCCACTGGAGCGTTTCCGGGACGCCGCTCACCCCACGTCGGTCTTGCCGCGGCGGTCGCTGCGCAGGGCGGCGTAAAGCACATGGGTCCGCCAGCGGCCATTGATCTGGAGATAGCTTTGCGCCACGCCCTCGTATTTGAACCCGGCGCTTTCCAACAGCCCGCGCGAGGCGGCGTTTTCCGGCAGGCAGGCGGCCTCGATCCGGCTGAGGTCCAGCCGGGTGAAGGAGTGGTGGACAATGGCGTCGATCGCCTCGCGCATGAAGCCCTGGCGGGCATAGGCCTCGCCGGTCCAGTAGCCCAGCACGCCCGATTGCGCCGGGCCGCGCCGGATGTTGTCGAGGGTGATCGCGCCGAGCAGCGTCTCGTCGGAGCGGCGGAACAGGAACAAGGGCAGCGCCGAACCGCCCGAGACCGAGCGCTGCGCCCAGTAGACACGGTTGGTGAAGGCCTTGCGCGACAGGTGGTCGGGCGCCCAGGACGGCTCCCACGGGGTCAGGAAATCGCGGCTTTGCGCGCGCAGCGCGCACCATGGGCGGAAATCGGAATGCACCGGCGGACGCAGCGTGAGGCGCTCGGTCTCGATCCTCAGCTTGCGTTTGGCCAGAAGCATCGTCGCGGTCCCGGGCGCCTCAGGCGGCGCGCCGCTCCTGCAGTTGTTCCAGCGTCGGCGCCGCTTTGACCGGCCCGTAAAGCGCCATCGCCGCCGGCGCGGTGCTGGCGATGCGTTCGGCGAACCCGCGCACATCTGCGGTGGTCACCGCGTCGATCTTTGCCACCGTTTCCTCCAGCGTCGGCACCGTGTCCCAGATCTGCACCAGCCGGGCCAGACGTTCGGCCCGGTTCGAGGGGCTTTCCAGCCCCATCAGCATACCGGCCTTCATCTGGGCGCGGGCGCGGGCGATCTCGTCGTCGTTCATGTCCTCGGCGGCGCGCTTCATCTCGTCGATGGTGATACCGGCCAGTTCGGCCACCTGACCGGCGGAGGTGCCGGCGTAGATCGTGGTACAGCCGGTATCGGCATAGGCGCCGGCCTGGGCGAAGATGGTGTAGCACAGCCCGCGTTTCTCGCGGATTTCCTGGAACAGGCGCGAGGACATGCCGCCACCCAGCGCGCCGGCATAGATCTGCGCGGTATAGATCGCGTCGTCGCGGTAGCAGGGGCTTTCCAGCGCCAGGGCGAAATGGGCCTGCTCAAGTTTCTTGGTCTTGCGGAATTCGCCGCCGGTGAAGCAGGCCGGTTCGGCGGTGTTCGCCGGGCCGGGTTCCAGGTGGCCAAAAAGCGCCTCGACCATGCGCATCAACTCGTCATGATCGACCGCGCCGGCGGCCGACAGGATCATCTGACCGGGCCGGTAGTGTTCGGAGACGAACCCAGACAGATCGCCGCGCGAGAAGGTGCTGACCCGCTCGCTGGGCCCAAGGATGGTGCGGCCCAGCGGCTGATCGCGGTAGCTGGCCTCTTGCAGCCAGTCAAAGATCACGTCGTCGGGGGTATCGTTGGCCTGTCCGATCTCTTGCAGGATGACGCCGCGCTCGACCTCGATCTCGCGCGGGTCGAACACCGGGTTGAGCACGATGTCGGCGATCACGTCCATCGCCAGCGGCACGTCGGCCTTGAGCACACGGGCGTAATAGGCGGTGACCTCGCGGCTGGTATAGGCGTTGATGAAACCGCCCACGTCCTCGATCGCCTCGGCGATCTCCAGCGCGCTGCGGGTGGCGGTGCCCTTGAACGCCATGTGTTCGAGGAAATGCGCGATGCCGTTCTGCTCGATCCGTTCGTGGCGGCCGCCGGCGCTGACCCAGATTCCGATCGCGGCCGATTGCAGCCCCGGCATGTGTTCGGTCACGACACGGAATCCGTTCGACAGTTGAGCTTGTTGAAGAGTCACGCGGGTATATGCCCCTTGATGTGGGTTTCGATGGCGGCGAGATCGTTGTCGATCCGGCTCACCCGTTCCGACCTGTCATACAGGTCTGCCATGCGCGGGGGAAGGGGGGGGCGAATACCGCTGGCCCGCTCGACCGCATCGGGGAACTTGGCCGGATGCGCGGTGGCGAGCGTGATCATCGGGGTTTGCGGATCGCGCTGTTCCTCGGCCACCTTCACGCCGACGGCGGAATGCGGGCAGAGCAGCTCGGTGCTGGAGTTCAGCGTCGCGGCGATGGTGGCGAGCGTTTCCTCCTCGGAGGCGCGGCCGGAGGAGAAGCTTTCGCGCAGCGCCTCCATCGCACCCTGGCTGACGTTGAAGCCGCCGGACGACAGTTCGTCCATCAGCTGCGCCACCGCCTTGCCGTCCTGGCCGTAGGCATAGAACAGCGCGCGTTCGAAGTTGGAACTGACCTGGATGTCCATCGACGGGCTGATCGAGGGGATCGTCTCGCCCTTGAAATAGCCCTGCCCGGTCAGGCAGCGGTTCAGGATGTCGTTCTGGTTGGTCGCCACCACCAGCCGGTCGATCGGCAGCCCCATCTGCTTGGCGATGTAGCCGGCGAAGATGTCGCCGAAATTGCCGGTGGGGACGGTGAAGCTGACCTTGCGCCCTGGCGCGCCGAGGCTGACGGCGGAAGAGAAGTAATAGACCACCTGCGCCAGAACGCGCGCGAAGTTGATCGAGTTCACCCCGGCGAGGCGCACCCCGTCGCGGAAGGCAAAATCGTTGAACATGTCCTTGAGTCGCGCCTGGCAATCGTCGAAATCACCGTCGAGCGCCAGCGCGTGCACGTTGGCGTCGTCCGGCGTGGTCATCTGGCGGCGCTGGACCTCGCTGACCCTTCCATGCGGGAACAGGATGAAGACATCGACAGCATCAAGCCCGCGAAACGCCTCGATCGCCGCCGACCCGGTATCGCCAGAGGTGGCACCGACGATGGTCACCCGTTCGCCGCGCCGTTTCAGCGCCGCCTCGAACAGCTGGCCGATGAGCTGCATGGCGAAATCCTTGAACGCCAGCGTCGGGCCGTGGAACAGCTCCAGCAGGAAGTGATTGGGGGCAAGCTGGACCAGCGGCGCGCGGGCGGCATGGCCAAAGCCCGCGTAGGCGCGGGAAATGATATCGCGGAACTCCCCGTCGGTGAAGCTGTCGCCGATGAAGGGACGCATCACGCGATAGGCGGTTTCCTCGTAGCTGAGACCGGCCAGTGCTGCGATCTCATCGGCGGACATCTGCGGGATGGTCTCGGGCACGTAGAGCCCGCCGTCGCGCGCCAGCCCGGTCAGCATCGCCTCTTCAAAGGTGAGCGCGGGCGCCTGGCCACGGGTGGAGATGTATTTCATCGCTGTCAGCTCCGGGATCGGGCGCGGGTGCGCCACAGGAAATAGAGGGTCATCATCGCCCAGACCAGCCCCAGGCCGAACCAGGTTACCGCGTATTGCAGGTGATCGTTGGGAATGCCTACGGTTGTCACCGGCAGCGGCGTCACGCCAGGGTCGGTTTGCGACCGGGCGATCAGCAGCACTGGCTCGGTATCGAGGGTGGCGGCAAGAATGGGCACCTCGCGCGCGAACCAGATATTCTTGTCCGGCTCCGGGTCGGGGGTGAAACCGTCGATCTCCTGCGGCCAGTGCAGGTTGCCGGTGATCTCCATCGCGCCGGTTGAACGCTGTTCGTTTTTCGCCTCGGTGGGAATGTACCCCCGGTCGACCAGGATGCGGCGGCCGGCGACGGTGGTGAAGGGGGCGATGATGCGGTAGCCGGCGCCGAGGTCGCGGGTGGACACCAACACGTGCAGTTCCGCGTCGCCCAGCGTCCCGGCGACCCGCACGGAAAGGTAACGGTCCGCCTCCGGGTCAGGCGCGGCGGGCAGGGCCACGGGATCGGCGGCGATGCGCGCCTCGATCTCGGCCAGAACGCCCTGTTTCCACTCCAGCCGGCGCATCTGCCAGGTGCCGAGCGAAACGAGGACGCCCCCCCCGACAATGCCAAAGACCAGCAGGAACAGAAAACGGCGCATGCAACGCTCCGATGACCAATGAAAAAGCGCGCGGGAGACCCGCGCGCCTTGCTTTACTGGGGATGCGGTCGGGATTTCAACCGCAATCCACGCCGGTCAGAGGCCGGAGGTGCCCCAGATGTAGACCGCGAAGAACAGGAACAGCCAGACCACATCGACGAAGTGCCAGTACCAGGCCGCCGCCTCGAAGCCGATGTGCTTTTCCGGAGTGAAATCGCCCCGCATCGCGCGGATCAGGCAGACGGTCAGGAAGATCGTCCCGATGATCACGTGGAAGCCGTGGAAGCCGGTCGCCATGAAGAAGTTCGAGTAGAACTCATCGCCGCCGAACTGCCAGCCCTCGTGCAGCAGGTGGCCGTATTCATAGGCCTGCAGCGCGGTAAAGGCGACGCCGAGCACGATGGAGATCGCCAGCCCCTGCACCAGCGCCTTGCGGTCGTTGTTGTGCACCAGCGCGTGGTGCGCCCAGGTCACCGCGCAGCCCGACAGCAGCAGCACCAGCGTGTTGATCAACGGCAGGTGGAACGCATCGACCGGAAAGATCTCGGGCCTCGCGTACTCGGAACCGAAGTAGGTCTCCATCGGGTACATGGCGTGTTTGAAGAACGACCAGAACCAGGCGAAGAAGAACATCACCTCGGACATGATGAACAGGATGAAGCCATAACGCAGGCCGATCCGAACGACGGGCGTGTGATCGCCGATCCGGCTTTCCGCGACAACGTCCGACCACCAGGCGAACATGGTGTAGAGCACCATGGCCAGACCGATGAAGAACACGAAGGGGGTGACGGCGTGCATCCAGAGCACGGCGCCGAACAGCATGACAAAGCCCCCGAGCGCGCCCATCAGCGGCCAGATGGAGGGGTTGAGAATATGATAGTCGTGATTTTTTGCGTGTGCCATTAAGTGTCCCTCACCTCTCGGCCTAGTTCAGTTTGGTGTCTGCCTGTTGATCGAGGGCGGCATATCCCTCGGGCAGATCGATTTGATAGAATGTGTAAGACAGTGTGATCGTGTGCACGAATTTCGCCTCCGGGTCGTCGACGATCTCGGGATCGACGAAGAAGGTCACCGGCATCTCGACCCGCTCGCCCGGTTGCAGGATCTGCTCGGTAAAGCAGAAACAGGCGATCTTGGTGAAATAGGCGCCGGCGGAATAGGGCGCGACGTTGTAGCTGGCCTGCCCGGCGATCGGCCGGTCGGTCGGGTTGTAGGCCTCGTAAAAGGCCATCCCGGTTTCACCGATGCGCAGCTCGACCTCCTGCTGGAGCGGTTTGAACTCCCAGGGCATGTCGCGATCTTTCGAGCCGTCGAAGCGGATCTTGACCGTTTGATCCAGGATCACGTCCGAGCCGGCCTCGGCCACGTTGGTTTCACCGCCAAAACCGGTGACCTTGCAGAACCAGCTGTAGAACGGCACCGAGGCCCAGGCCAGACCGCCCATCAGCACCACCACGCCGACTAGTTGCAGCAGGGTTTTTTGGGGATTGGAGCGCGACATCAGTTCTGCCCCGCGCTGCTTGTGGCCGGTTTCATCTGGAAATCGCCGCTGGTGACCTTGGCGATGGTCAGGCCGAACACGATGGCGACAAATCCGGCAAGCAGCAGCCCGACGCCAAGGTTGCGGCCAAAGCGGCGTTTGTGCAGGTCATGTGTTACCTTGATTGCCATCTTACCAGCCTCCCAGTCCAAAGGGTTTCAGCACGGCTTCGGCCAGGATCGCGCCGAAGTGCAAAAACAGGTAGAGCAGGGAGAGCTTGAAGAAAGACCGCTCCGCCCGGAAGTTGTCGGCCTCGGAGGCGGTCTCGTCGCGGCGGCTGATGCGCCAGGCGCCGCGCAGGAACAGCGCGTTCATCACCAGAGCCACGGCCAGGTAAACCGGCCCGCCAAGGCCCGAGAACGCGGCGCCAACCGCCAGCAGGGCCAGAAGGGCGGTATAGACCAGGATATGGGTCCGGGTGGCCGGGCGTCCGTGGGTCACGGTCAGCATCGGCACGCCGGCATCGTCGTAGTCCGAGCGCATGAACAGCGCCAGCGCCCAGAAATGCGGCGGCGTCCACATGAAGGTCAGCGCGAACATCAGCCAGGGTTCGATCGCCATGTCGCCGGTCGCCGCGATCCAGCCGATCACTGGCGGAAAGGCCCCGGCGGCGCCACCGATCACAATGTTCTGCGGCGTCGCGCGCTTCAGCCACATGGTGTAGATCACTACGTAAAAGAAGATGGTGAAGGCCAGGAAGGCGCCGGCAAGGATGTTGGTGGCCAGCGCCAGCATGATCACCGCGAATCCCGACAGCGCAAGCCCCAGAACCATCGCCTCGCCCGCCTCGACCTTGCCAGCGGGGATCGGCCGGCCACGGGTGCGTTTCATCACCCGGTCGATGTCGGCGTCCCACCACATGTTCAGCGCGCCCGAGGCACCGCCACCGATGGCGATGAACAGGATGGCGCAGAACCCGACCATGGGGTGAACCGGAGTCGGTGCGGCCAGCAGGCCGACCAGCGCGGTGAACACCACCAGCGACATCACCCGCGGTTTCAGCAGGGCGAAGTAGTCGCCGAATCCCGCCTCGTCCTCGCGCAGGGTGCTGGCATTGATGCTTGCATCGCTCATTCGGGTTCTCCGGTGCGGGCGGGTACGCGGCCCGCCCTAGACCTTGTCACTTGGACGCGATCTGAAAGCTTTTCGGCGCGCCGGCGTCGGCGTATTCCTCGATCGCGCCTTCGAGCCATTTGTCATAGGCCTCCTGGCTGACCACCTTGACGGTGATCGGCATGAAGGCGTGGTCCTTGCCGCAGAGTTCCGAACACTGGCCGAAGTAGATGCCTTCGCGTTCGGGCTTGAACCAGAGCTGGGCCAGGCGGCCGGGCACGGCGTCCTGCTTGACGCCAAAGGCGGGCACGGTCCAGGAGTGGATCACGTCTGCGCCGGTGACATTCATCACGACGGTCTTGCCGATCGGGACCACCACGGCGGTATCGGTGGCGAGCAGGAATTCGTCGCGGCTGTAGCCGGCCTCGACCAGTTTTTCCTCGACCTCGGGGGTCAGCACGTAGTTGCCGCCGGTCGCCGGCTGGCCGATCATGTAGCTGTCGAAGGCGAAGCCGTGATCGACATATTCATAGCCCCAGAACCACTGGTATCCGGTGACCTTGATGGTGATGTCGGCCTCGGGGATTTCCTGCTGCTTGAACAGCACCGGCAGCGAGAAGGCACCGATGAACACCAGGATGATGATCGGCACCACGGTCCAGGCGATCTCGATCGGGGTATTGTGGGTAAAGCTGGACGGCGTCGGGTTGCTGCGACGGTTGAAGCGCACGACCACCCAGAGAATCAGGCCGATCACCAACAGGCAGATTGCCGTGATGATGATAAGAACCAGATAGTCCAGCGACTGAAGGTCGCGCGCCAGCTCGGTGGCAGCGGGCTGGAATCCCAGACCGCCTTGTGTCGGCCTCCCAACGATTTCAAGCGCGTCCTGCGCCTTGGCCGGAAGGCTGGTGAGGGCCGCAAAAAGCCCAGAAAGCATCAAAGCGTTCTTCATGTCTCGTCCCGATCGGTTGATCTCGTGTTTCTCCCCGGACACGGGGGGCGCCTGTATGCATCGGCGTACACCCGTTGTCTTTGAGGTCGTTAAAAACCATATTCCGCAGAGCAGTTAAAGCGAAATGCTTGCGTCAAAGGGACGCTTTTTTGATCTAAATCAAATAATGAGGCCGGTCCATGCCATCAGAAACCTACCACCCGTTCGACACGGCTCTGCCGGGGGACGAGGCGCTTTCGATCCTGAAAAGCGCCACGAACGGGGCGGATGACGGAGAAATCTACATCGAGCGGCGCAAGTCCGAGGCGCTGGTGTTCGACGACGGGCGGTTGCACACCGCCAGCTATGACGCCTCCGAGGGATTCGGGCTGCGCGCGGTGCGCGGCGAGGTGGCCGGTTACGCCCATTCCACCGAAGTCTCGATCCCCGCGCTGCGCCGCGCCGCCGAGACCGCGCGGCTGGCGGTCGGCGACGGCGGCGGCACGCTGGCCGATCCGCCGCAGCCCACCAACCGGCATCTGTATACGGATGCGGACCCGATCGGCGGCGTCGATTTCCCGGTCAAGATCGAGACCCTGCGCGAGATTGATGCCTTTTCGCGCGACCTGGACCCGCGCGTGGTGCAGGTCTCGGCCACGCTGGCGGCCTCGCTGCAGGAGGTTGCCATCCTGCGTCCCGACGGGGTGCAGGTGCGCGACACCCGGCCGATGACCCGGCTCAACGTCTCGGTCATCGTCGAACAGAACGGCCGACGCGAGACCGGCACCGCCGGTGGCGGCGGGCGCGTCGGCCTCGACGGGCTGATCGACCCGGCGGACTGGCAGGCCAAGGCGCGCGAGGCGCTTCGGATCGCGCTGGTGAACCTCGACGCGGTGCCGGCCCCGGCCGGTATCATGGAGGTGGCGCTGGGCCCGGGCTGGCCCGGCATCCTGCTGCACGAGGCGATCGGCCACGGGCTGGAGGGCGATTTCAACCGCAAGGGCAGCTCGGCCTTTGCCGGGTTGATGGGCCAGCGGGTGGCCGCCCCCGGCGTGACCGTGCTGGATGACGGCACCTTGCCCGACCGGCGCGGCTCGATCACCGTGGACGACGAGGGCACGCCCTCGCGGCGCAACGTGCTGATCGAGGACGGCATCCTGGTGGGCTACATGCAGGACCGGCAGAACGCCCGGCTAATGGGAGTGGAGCCCACCGGCAACGGGCGACGGCAAAGCTATGCCCACGCGCCGATGCCGCGGATGACCAACACCTACATGCTGGGCGGCGACGCCGATCCGGGCGCGTTGGTGGCCGACATCAAGAACGGCATCTGGGCGGTCGGCTTTGGCGGCGGCCAGGTGGACATCACCAACGGCAAGTTCGTGTTTTCCTGCACCGAGGCCTACCGGGTGCAGAACGGCAAGGTCGGCGCGCCGGTGAAGGGGGCGACATTGATCGGCGACGGGCCGACCTCGCTGCAGCACATCCGGGCGCTGGGCAACGACATGGCGCTGGACCCCGGCATGGGCAATTGCGGCAAGGCCGGGCAATGGGTGCCGGTGGGCGTGGGCCAGCCGACGGTGCTGATGGACCGGCTGACCGTGGGCGGATCGGCCGCCTGATCCGGGAAATCGTGCAGAATCGTGGCGGATTTGCCTTAATTCCGCCACGATTCACCGCCTGTTAACGTCCGGCGTTCTACAGCTGTTCCGCACGCAGGCGGAGCCACGGATGACCGAGACGCAGCAATCTTCCCCCCACCCACTCACTCCTCCCACCTCGGAAGATGACCGGTTTGCCTGGCTTCGCCTGCTGCGTTCCTACCGGGTAGGCAATTCCACCTTTTTCCGGCTGATGGCCGAACACGGCAGCGCCCAGCGCGCGCTGGCGGCGCTGCCTTCGGTGGCGCGCAACGCCGGGCTGGAGCGCTATGCCCCCTGCCCCGAGGGGCAGATCGAGGCCGAACTGGCGGCCGCGCGCGCTGCGGGTGCCGCGCTGATCTGCATCGGTGAGCCCCGCTATCCCGCCGATCTGGCGCGCATCTCCGACGCGCCGCCGATGCTCTGGGCGGTGGGCGACGCGGCGCTGCTCGCGCGGCGCGCGGTGGCGCTGGTGGGGGCGCGCAACGCCTCGTCGCTGGGCACCCGGATGGCACGGGCCCTGGCGCGCGAACTGGGCGCGGAGGGCATCGTGGTGACCTCGGGCCTGGCGCGCGGCGTGGATGCGGCGGCGCATCTGGCGGCGCTGGAGACCGGAACCGTCGCGGTTCTGGCGGGCGGCGTCGACGTGATCTACCCGCCGGAGAACGCGGGGCTGGCCGCCGACATCGCAAAGCGCGGGTTGCTGATTTCAGAGCAACCGATGGGCACGGCGCCGCAGGCGCGGCATTTCCCGCGCCGCAACCGCATCATCTCCGGGCTGGCGCAGGCGGTCGTGGTGGTCGAGGCCGCGGCGCGGTCGGGCAGCCTGATCACCGCGCGCGACGCGCTGGATCAGGGGCGCGAGGTGCTGGCGGTGCCGGGCCACCCGTTCGACGCCCGCGCGGCGGGCTGCAACATGCTGATCCGCGACGGCGCCACGCTGGTGCGCGGCGGCAGGGACGTGATCGCGGCGCTGCCGCAGCAGGAGACGACGGCGGAGCAACCCGAACTGCCGGCCGCCCCCCCGGCCCCGCCTGCCCCGCCGCCGGACAAGCGCAGCCTGCGCGAGACGGCGAGGCTGCACCAGCAGATCCTGTCGCGGCTGGGCCCCTCGCCGCTGGGCGAGGACCAGCTGATTCGCGACCTTTCGATACCGCCGGGACAGGTCGGCCCGGCGCTGGTGGATCTGGAACTGGAGGGCAAGATCACCCGCCAGGCCGGTGGGCTGCTGTCGCTGCCGCAATAGGCGTTTGTAACCAGTGCGATCTGGCTCGCCCGGTCACCCGGGGCGGATAAGGGATCGAATGGTAAACGGGTGAGACGCGGGGGACGGTGCCGCCCGGGCAACCGGCACGCCGGCCCCCGCGGAGCGGCGGCGCGCGCGGCGCTACATCCCCTGGCAGGCCTCGGGGATCACCGGGCGCCAGATCGCGCAGATCGGGCCATAGGCGTACCAGACGTCCGAGGCGCCCATCGCCCAATGCACCGCGACCCAGGTCCGCCCCGACCGGAGGTAGAGCGCTTGCATCGTCACGCCGCCCTCCATCTGCGGGTCGATCTCTCCACGGGCCACACCGGGGGTCTGCCAGAGCTGGATCGCACCGCCACCGGGACGCTGCGGCGAGACCGAGGCAAAACCCAGGTCGCCGCTGACGCGCAATTCGTGAACCATGAATTCCACCGGCGCGCCCAGCAGCCAGGCCGCATGCGGGCGCAGCGCGTCCATCAGCGCCGCGCGAAGCTCGGTCCCGCGCTGCGGCTCGTGCCAGCCCTGCGCCAGTGCCGGGATCGAACCGGTGAGCAGAAAAACAACCGTGATCACCGCGCGCAGCATGGCAGTTTCCTCCCTGCAATTTGGCGGAATCGCCAGTGCTCCGCCGGGAACATTCTGTGCCGAAACGGCGCGGATTGACAATCCGCTCTTGCGCCCCGCATGGTGGCCCGCCATAGAAAGCGCCGATTAAGTCGCGAGAGGTTTTCCGCTAAATGCCCGTAGTTGTTGTCGAATCCCCGGCCAAAGCAAAAACGATCAACAAATATCTCGGCCCCAACTACACCGTTCTGGCGTCTTACGGGCATGTGCGCGACCTGCCGCCCAAGGACGGATCGGTCGATCCCGAGCATGATTTCGACATGAAATGGGAGATCGCCGCCGACAGCCGCAAACATGTCAAGGCGATCGCCGATGCGCTGAAAGAGGACAACGCGCTGATCCTCGCCACCGACCCCGACCGCGAGGGCGAGGCGATCAGCTGGCACCTGCAGGAGGCGCTGACCAAGCGCAAGTCGATCAAGAAGGACACCGCGGTGTCGCGGGTGACCTTCAACGCCATCACCAAGGACGCGGTGACCGAGGCGATGAAACACCCCCGTGACGTAGATGCGCCGCTGGTCGAGGCCTATCTGGCGCGCCGCGCGCTGGATTACCTTGTGGGCTTCAACCTCTCGCCGGTGCTCTGGCGCAAGCTGCCCGGGGCTAAATCGGCGGGACGCGTGCAATCGGTCTGCCTGCGGCTGATCGTCGAACGCGAGATGGAGATCGAGGCGTTCAACCCGCGCGAATACTGGACGGTCAAGGCGGTGCTTTCCACCCCGCGCGGGCAGGAGTACGAGGCCCGGCTGACGATCCTGGCGGGCAAGAAGCTCGACAAATTCGACATCGAGAACGGCACCCAGGCCGAGCTGGCGGTGCAGGCGATCACCAGCCGCGATCTGAGCGTCGCCAGCGTCGAGGCCAAGCCGGCCAACCGCAACCCCTCGCCCCCCTTCATGACCTCGACCCTGCAGCAGGAGGCCAGCCGCAAGTTCGGCATGGGCGCGCGCCAGACCATGAGCACGGCACAGCGCCTCTACGAAGCGGGCTATATCACCTACATGCGGACCGACGGCATCGACATGGCACCCGAGGCGGTCACCGCCGCGCGCGACGCGATCAAGGAGCGCTACGGCGCCGAATACGTGCCCGGCAGCCCGCGCATCTACAAGAACAAGGCCAAGAACGCGCAGGAAGCGCACGAATGTATCCGCCCGACCGAGATGACCCGCGACGCCGAGGCGCTGAAGGGGGCGGATGCGGATCAGCGCAAGCTTTACGACCTGATCTGGAAACGCACGCTGGCCAGCCAGATGGAGGCGGCCCGGCTGGAACGCACCACGGTCGAGATCGCTAGCGCCGACGGCCAGGTCGGGCTGCGCGCGACCGGGCAGGTGGTGCTGTTCGACGGGTTCATGCGGGTCTACGAGGAGGGGCGCGACGACGTCACCGACGAGGACGACAAGCGCCTGCCGCAGATCATGCAGGGCGAGAAGGCGGAAAAGCGCGGCGTGACGCCCGAGCAGCATTTCACCCAGCCGCCGCCGCGCTATACCGAGGCGACGCTGGTCAAGAAGATGGAAGAACTGGGCATCGGGCGGCCCTCGACCTATGCCAGCATCGTCACCACGATCCAGGACCGGGGCTATGTCCGCAAGGAAAAGAACCGGCTGATCCCCGAGGACAAGGGCCGGTTGGTGATCGCCTTTCTGCAGAACTATTTCCGCAGATACGTGGGCTATGACTTTACCGCCGAGCTCGAGAACGAGCTGGACGAGGTCAGCGCCGGCGAGGCCGATTACAAGGACGTTCTGGCGCGGTTCTGGCGCGATTTCTCGGCCGCCATCGCCGAGACCTCTGAACTGCGCATCACCGAGGTGCTGGAAAAGATCAACGAGGTGCTGGAGCCGCACCTGTTCCCCCCGAAGGAGGACGGCAGCGATCCCCGGCTCTGCCCCAATTGCGGCGCGGGCCGGCTGAGCATGCGCACGGCGCGCTCGGGCGGGGCCTTCATCGGCTGTTCGAACTACCCCGAGTGCCGCTATACCCGCCCCTTCGGCCCGCCGGGCATGGAGAGCGACGAAATCGGCCCGGACGGCAAGATCCTGGGCTATGACAATGACGAGGTGATCAGCCTGCGCAAGGGGCGGTTCGGCCCCTATGTGCAGCGCGGCGAGGCCACCGAGGAGGTGCCGAAACCGCCGCGCGCCTCGATTCCCAAGGGCTGGGAACTGGACCAGATCGACCTGGACAAGGCGCTGATGCTGCTGAACCTGCCGCGCGAGATCGGGGCGCACCCCGAGGATGGCGAGATGATCGAGGCGGCGATCGGTCGCTACGGGCCTTACGTCAGGCACGGCAAGATCTATGCCAACCTCAAGGACGTCGAGGATGTCTTTACCATCGGCATCAACCGCGCCGTGGACGAGTTGGCCAAGAAGGCCGCGCGCGGTGGGCGCGGGGCAGCGGCCAAGCCGCTCAAGGAGCTGGGCGAACACCCCACCGAGGGCGGGCCGGTGAACGTGATGGATGGCCGCTACGGTCCTTATGTCAAATGGGGCAAGGTCAACGCCACCCTGCCGAAAGAGACCGAGCCGGCGGACCTGACCATGGAGCAGGCGGTTGCGCTGATCGCAGAGAAGGCGGCCAAGAAGAAGCCCGCGCGCAAGACCGCCGCCAAGAAGACCGCGGCGCCGAAGAAGGCCGCACCGAAAAAGAAACCAGCGGCCAAGAAAACGGCGGCGGGGGAGTAGGCCGCGCCGGGTCCGATGTGAAACGGCGCGTCGCCCGGGCGGCGCGCTTTTTCCTATCGTGTGGGGGGCAAGGGCCGGTTCGAACCCATTTTACCTGCCTCCTGCCAAGCTACGAACGTCATGGTCATTGCCTTTCCGTTTTCGCAACGCGCCCGGAACGCCAAGATCGACAGCTAAATCGATCCAGTTTGATCCACGCCTGACATGGCTTCTGGCTGGTCGAGCTCATCCGAAGTCGAAGATGTCCTCGGATAAGGCCTTCATTTTCAGACCAACCAGATCGAACGAACCTCCGTCGTAGTCCACTCTGACGCCGTCGGCGATCCTGGAGAAGATCAGATCGGAATAGTCGGCCTTCATGATTCTGATCGTGTCGCTTCTTGCATTGAAGTCCTCGATCGTGTCCCGGCCTTCGTTCATCTTCGCGTCGAAAACGAAAACGTCCCGCCCGGAACCGCCCTTCAGGGTATCCGGCCCCTTGCCTCCGGAAAGCGTGTCGTTCCCACGGCCGCCATTCAGCAGATCCGCGCCTTGTCCGCCCACAAGCGTGTCGTTCCCACGGCCACCATTCAGCAGATCCGCACCTCGCCCCCCGACAAGCCTGTCACCACCGTCGAATCCGTCCAGCCGATCATCGCCCTTGAGGCCGGAAATCCTGTCGCCATCTTGCGTGCCCAGCCGCCAATCGTCCCCCCGCGTCGAACTGAAATCGATTTCTACTTCGAGTGTCTCCAACCGGGTGAGCAAAGCGGTTCCTTCGGTCGCGTCGCCGTAAATTGACGAATACAACACCAGGTCCCCATTCGGCAGAGTCGCGGTATCGAGAATCGTATAGCTGAAAAACAGGTCCGAGCCGGGAACTTCGGAGGCGTTGCCCAATTGGCGACCGGCATTGTCGAAGAACGCGATGTTGGTGCTGTCGGACTGCCAGACCACCGAAAATGCGCCGTTGTCGAGAACGTCGAGGGAGAGCTGCGACGGCATGCTTGCATACCCCCCAGGAACCTTGTCCGCAGTATGCAGCGTGGTCGTGGACCCGACCTGTTCGCCGTGCTTGTCAAAAATATTGTATTTGAGCGATATATAGTTGACCCAGCCACTCTCGGGCGTTTCGAGCCAGAACACCGCGAAACCGCCGCCTTTCAACTGCACCAGTTCGTGGGTATGAACGCCCTTGTCTGCTTCGAAAGGGTCGGCCAGGGTCAGCGTCTCGGACTTCGCCACGCCGAATTTGTCAACGACGACACCCAGAACCTTCTTTTCACCATAGTCGTTTGCCTGCCAGGTGACGAGTCTGTCCTGCTTCTTCAATGTAAGGGGGCCGAAGGCATCTTCAGGAACAAAGCTGTGAAACGGATCGGGGCGATGGCTGGTCAGAAAATACTCATCCCCGACAGGGGTTCCATCGGTTGCGTACTTCTGGGCCACCATTTTCTGGCCCACCTGAATGACAGCGAGCACATCTCCGCCAGCCAGGGTTTGCAGCTTGGCATCGTATGAATAGCCATGATCGTCATAATCGGCCGGGATAGAACTCTTGACTGTTCCCAGGCCGGACCGGGTGGACGTCACGATAACCTGTTCCGTCTCTGACGGATAATCGGCACTGTCTGCGAACTGGCGAAAACTCAGGAACAGCGTGCCGGTGTCGGAGATGTCGGCGTCGGTCAGCAACGTTGGAGGCCATGCGCCCGTCTCAAGCGTTCTGCCCGATTGGTCGTAGATGGTATAGGTATCCTCAACGGCGAAGTCACTCAGCGATGCGACAATGACATTGGTGACCGGATAGCTGTCCTTGTCGGGGCCTTTGTCGATGGCATCCCCACCAAGCAGCGTGATCCTGCCATCATGGATACCGGCGATCCGCGCGACGTTCAGGTCGAACGGGCGTCCATAAGTCTGTGAAATCAGGTCGACGGCACCTGTGCCAGCAACATACTCAATCATTGTTTGCTACTCGAGTGGTTTTGGTTCTGAAAAAACCGGCCTTCCTCGATTGAAGGGCCTCATCCCCTTTTATTGACACCGTTTTTTGCCTACATCAATCCTGAAAATCTGTTGCACCAACTGTGCGATGATGCGGGCAAATGGCACGCAATATGATCGCAACTTCCGGTTGCGAAGGCGGAGTTGATCGGCGTTTGACCGGGGAGCGCTGTTTGCGGGCAAACGGTCTTGACCAAACGCCGCAGGCCGAGCTTGCACGCGTGCCCGCCTTGTCCGCAAGGCCGACGGTTCCGCATGCACGGGACTGGCCCGTTGGAGCGGGTCACGGAAAAGCCAACCAAGGGGTAAAGCCCCGGAAAGCCCCTGTTCACATCGCCGCTCAGGCGAGGATATCGTCGCTCAACGCGCCGATCGTGGTGTCCAGAACCCTGAGCGTGTCGCCCCCGCCGAAGTCGAACAGCACGTCCTCGCCTACCTGCGTGGCCTGGGTCAGGATCTCGGCGGCCCCGTCCAGTTTGCGGAACACCAGCCTATCCAGATCGTCGCGGAAATCGGTGATCGTGTCGTTGCCGCCGGACGAGCGGAAGATGAACCTGTCGGCCCCGCCGCCGCCGGTCAGCCTGTCGTCCCCGGCCTGCCCGTTCAGCCGGTCACGGTGGGCGCCGCCGATGAGCCTGTCGTCACCGGCGCCGCCATCCAGCCGGTCGCGCCCTGCCCCGCCCTTGAGCCTGTCGTCGCCGGCGTCGCCCCTGAGCCGGTCGCGCCCTGCCCCGCCCAGCAGCGTGTCGTCCCCCTCTCCGCCCTTGATCACATCCGCGCCGGTGAGCGCGGCGATCCGGTCATCACCCGCGCCGCCCGACAGGCGGTCATCGCCGGTCAGGGTGGCCGAGGCGACGAAGGGGATCTCGTAGCCGCCGAAGAACTCGAGGTAGTCGGTGATGGAGGTGCCATAGGCATCGCTGCGGTCGAGGCTGCCGTCGGAGCGCACCCAGTCGCGCAGCCCGCCCGCGCCCAGCAGATGCGCCCCGGCCAGCATGCCGCTGGCGGTCAGGTGGATGCCGCCGATCACATGGCCGAGCACCGCATCGACCTCCACCGCCCCGATATAGCGCCACAAAAGCTTCATCCACTCCTCCGCGGCGGTGTCCTGCGCCCCCGGCGCGGCAAGGAAATCGGCGGCGGAGGTAATCCCCAGCTTACCACTGAACCCGGCGTCGAAATGGTTATCGTAAGGGTTGGCGTCGCGGATGACGAAGCCGAGATCGACAAGCGCCGCTTCGCCGAACTGATAGGCGCCGAGATAGCCCAACGTGTTCACCGCGCTGTAGTCGCCGGAGGATTCGCGCATCCGCAGCGCGTCGAGGAACTCCGCATAGGTTCCGGTCATGGGGCCTCCGTCCTTGCAACCCTGGTCACTTGCCTCACCCGGGAATCGACTCGGGCGTGCCGGGGCGGGAGTGAACCGCGAGATTGTGGCACTTCGACGTCGGGAAAGCGGCGGCCAGCCCCCTTCCGGGGACCATCCCGCGTATTTCTACGGATTGGGGTATTTCTACGTATTGGCCGGGTGGGGTCAGTCAGGATACATGCAGCCGCAGCATAGGCGCAGCCGGGGCGGAACATTGACTCTTGCCGCCCTGCCCGGCAGTGATTGCCGCAACCTGGGTTTTAGGGAGTGATCCATGAATAAGATATACCCCACCGCCGCCGACGCGCTGGATGGCGTGCTGTTCGACGGCATGCTGATCGCGGCAGGCGGCTTCGGCCTCTGCGGCATCCCGGAACTGCTGATCGCAGCGATCCGCGACGCCGGCACCAAGGATCTGACCGTCGCCTCCAACAACGCCGGTGTCGACGATTTCGGGCTGGGTGTTCTGCTCCAGACCAAGCAGGTCAAGAAGATGATGTCCTCCTACGTGGGCGAGACCGCGGAATTCATGCGCCAGTACCTGTCGGGCGAGCTGGAGCTGGAGTTCAACCCGCAGGGCACCCTGGCCGAGCGCATGCGCGCCGGCGGCTGCGGCATCCCCGGGTTCTATACCAAGACCGGGGTCGGCACCGTCATCGCCGATGGCAAGGAGGTCAAGACCTTCAACGGCCAGGACTACATCCTGGAAGAGGGCATTTTCGCCGATCTGTCCATCGTCAAGGCGTGGAAGGCCGACACCACCGGCAACCTGGTGTTCCGCAAGACCGCCCGCAACTTCAACCCGCCAGCGGCGATGTGCGGCAAGATCTGCGTCGTCGAGGTCGAGGAAATCGTCGAACCCGGCACGCTGGACCCCGACAGCATCCACCTGCCCGGCGTCTACGTGCACCGCATCGTGCAGGGCACGCACGAAAAGCGCATCGAACAGCGCACCACCCGCAAGCGTGAGGAGGCCTGAACCATGGCATGGGACCGCAACCAAATGGCCGAGCGCGCCGCGCAAGAGCTGGAAGACGGCATGTATGTGAACCTCGGCATCGGGATTCCGACGCTGGTGGCGAACTATGTCGGCGACAAGGACATCACGCTGCAATCGGAAAACGGCATGCTGGGCATGGGCCCGTTTCCCTTTGAGGGGGACGAGGATCCCGACCTGATCAACGCCGGCAAGCAGACCATCACCGAGCTTCGCCGCACCGCCTATTTCGACAGCGCCACCTCGTTCGGGATGATCCGCGGCGGAAAGATCGCCGCCGCGATCCTGGGCGCGATGGAGGTCAGCGAGAACGGCGATCTGGCCAACTGGATGATCCCCGGCAAGCTGGTCAAGGGCATGGGCGGCGCGATGGACCTGGTCGCCGGCGTCGGCCGCGTGATCGTGGTGATGGACCACACCAACAAGGCCGGCGAAAGCAAGGTTCTCAAGGACTGCACGCTGCCGCTGACCGGCAAGGGCGTGGTCGACCGCATCATCACCAACCTCGGTGTGCTGGACGTGGATCACAAGGGGCTGCACATCGTCGAGCTTGCGCCCGGCGTGACCCACGAGGAAATGGTCGCCTCGACCGAGGCCACCATCGTCTGACCGGCCTTGCCCCGGCACCGGGCCGGGGCAAGGCTCAGTCCATTGCGTTGAAGACGCAGCCGTCCGAGATCAGCTCGGGCGGTGTCAGGCACAGCCCGCGCGCCACCTGGAACGCGGCCAGCACCTTTGGCACGTAATCGCGGGTCTCGGCGAATGGCGGCACGCCGCCGTGGTTGGCGACCGACCCCTCGCCCGCGTTGTAGCCGGCGAGCACCAGGATCGGGTCGTTGCCGAACCGTTCCATCAGCCAGTCGAGATATTTCACCCCGCCCGCGATGTTGTCGTCGGGCGCGAGGCTGTCGGTGACGCCGAACCGCGTGGCGGTATCGGGCATCAGCTGCATCAGCCCCTGCGCCCCGGCGCCACTGACTGCATCGGGCCGGCCGCCGGATTCCACTGCGATCACCGCCAGCACCAGCGCCGGGGAGACCCGCGTGCCCACGGTCGCCGTGAGGATCGGGATGCCGCGGGCGCGGGCGATCTCCTGCAGCGCCTGCAGACGCGGCGCGGCCACCTCCTGCGCGCCGCTGAGCAATTGCAGCGCGCCCTGCAGCCGCCCCGGGCTGGCCTCGGCCAGGTCCGGCGAGATGGTCTGCCAGAACCAGTCGTAGCGCCCGGGGGACGACGGCGCCCCGGCGCCCTTTGGGGCGGGATCGACCGGCGGCGGGGCGGCGGCCAGCCGCGCGGCCTGTTCCTCCGGGTCGATCTGAACGGTGATCCGGCGCGCGGTGCCGGGGGCCGGCGGCCTGACCCGCTTGGCCTGAAACTCCGGATAGGGTGCGGGCGCCTCGGCGCCGGCGGGCAAGACGGCGCATGCCAGCACGAGCGCTGCCGCGCCGATGTCTCTGAACTGCATCTGCTCGCCTCTTTGCTCTCGGCGTTTTTCGGGAGTCTGGGTCAAATCCGCCTTCGAGGCCAGATTTTCCGCCCTATTTTTGTCATTTTTGCCGGTTTTGACACCGTTTTGCATCGGACGCTTGGTAATTTCCGATCGATGCGGGGAATTATCCTTCAAATTTTTCAATATCATATGCCGAAACCCGCAGATCGGATCCGATTGCTCCGAAAAATCCGCCTTTTGGCCCAATTCCTGCCACGAGTGCTTGGCTATATGACGTCAGACCACGACGGACGGAGCCGATGAGAGAGCAGGTTCCATCGGACGACGGGGTTACCGAATACACTCTTGCGATCCTTTGGAGGGACCAACCATGATCAAGTTTATCAAGAATTTCCGCAAAGACGAAAACGGCGCCGTGACTGTCGACTGGGTCGTGCTGACCGCCGCCGTCGTCGCCCTGGCCGGCGCCGCCTATACCGCGATTTCGGACGGCACCACCAGCCTGACCGAGTCGACCGGCGAGTTCATCGAGGGCAAGGATCCCAGCTGATCCGTCGCATCGAAATGTGTCATCATCGGCCGCGTCCCGTCAGGGTCGCGGCCTTTGCTGCGTGCTGCACTGGCCTGATGCCCCACTGCGCAGCTGCGCCCGCACCCGACGAACGGGCCCCGAAATTTCTTTCCACCGCCAAATTGCTGCCCCAATCACCGCCTTTAATCGCCCTTGCCACGTCGAGCGGGTCCGGGTGAGAACGGACGACAGACCGGTCGGCGCGGTTCGAGCAAAAGCCATCAACCCCCCGGAGGGACCAACAATGATCAAGTTCATCAAGAATTTCCGCAAGGACGAAAACGGCGCCGTGACTGTCGACTGGGTCGTGCTGACCGCCGCCGTTGTCGCCCTGGCCGGCGCTGCCTATACCGCGATTTCGGACGGCACCACCAGCCTGACCGAGTCGACCGGCGAGTTCATCGAAGGCAAGGATCCCAGCTGATCCGTTGCCGAAATTCCAGCGCTTGTCTTGGGGCCGTGTTCCGTTTCCGGGACGCGGCCCCGAGCCTGAATGGGCCGGTCCGAACAGACAGGACGGCAAGGAGGTTGTGATGTTCAAGGTAATTAAGAGGCTGGCCCGCGACGAGAGGGGCGCAGTCACGGTGGACTGGGTCGTGCTCACCGCCGCGGTCGTCGCCCTTTGCGGCCTCGCCATCGCGGCGCTGCAGGAGGCCTCGGGCGGCCTGGGCGAAAACGTGGGCGAATACCTGGCAGACAAGGAATTCGAGTAACCGACAGCTCCGGCGCGGGGCATATGCCCCGCCGAAACCGGAAGGCCACCCCGAATTCGCCACAATTTCCGGGTAGGGTTTGATCAGTTTCACTCTCCAACCGCCTCGGCGGCAGAGAACAAACGGTGAGAGGTATCGCTATGCGTGCAGTCTTTGGCCTTGTTCTGGTCATCGGTGTCGCCCTCGCGGGTGGCGCAGTCTACATGGCCAAGAACTACATCAACAATTACCAGCAGGCGCTGGCAAAGGAAAGATCCACGCGCGAGGCCGTGGTGCCCACCCGCGAGGTCTATGTCGCCCGCCGCGCCCTGCGCTACGGCGAGGCGCTGACCGAGGACAGCCTGCGCAAGGTGCGCTGGCCGCAGAACGCGATCCCCGAGGGGGCCTTTACCAGCCTTGAGGACCTGATCTCGGAAGATCCCACCAAGACCCGCGTGGTGCTGCGCGCGATGGAAAAGGACGAGGCAATCCTCGCCGTCAAGGTGACCAAGCCGGGCCAGGACGCCGGGCTGACCTCGCAACTGGCGCGCGGCATGCGGGCCTTTGCGATCCGGGTCGATGTGTCCTCGGGGGTGTCGGGGTTCCTGCGGCCGGGCGACCGGGTGGACGTCTACTGGACCGGCTCGATCCGCGACACGGTCGAAGGCGCCCGCGGCGAGGTGACCCGCCTGATCGAATCCGGGGTACAGCTGATCGCCGTGGACCAGACCGCCGACGGGGACGTCGATGGCGCCACCATCGCCCGCACCGTCACCGTGTCGGTGCGCCCCGAACAGGTTGCCGCCCTGGCCCAGGCGCAGACCACCGGCCGGCTGTCGCTGGCGCTGGTGGGGGTCGAGGACGACACCATCGTCGAAGCGATCGAGGTCGATCAGCGCGCCTTGCTGGGGCTCGAGGACCTGGAGAAGGCCGAGGTGACCAAGACGCCCGAGGTCTGCACCATCCGCACCCGGCGCGGCTCGGAAGTGGTCGAAATTCCAATCCCCTGCACGAACTGAGTGACCACCGGGCAGAGCCGGAATTGGGCGGTCCTGGATGGGCCGCCCATCTGCTGTTGCCGGTTGTCCACATAAGCGTACGGGTGGAAATCATTGATTCTTGAAAAAAAATCCTTTATCCCCCAAAGTGAATATTACGGCCGGACAACAAGATCTGGCACTGAGGCGTGATCGGAGAGGCAGGTCACATGGCATTGAACCACTGGATGAAGGCCGCCCTGCTTGGGGTGGCGCTTGGCATGATGGCTCCTGTTGGAACGCCGGTTCACGCCGAGACGCTGCGCGTCGTCAAGAAGGGCACGGCCACGGTACTGGACGTCCCGATGAACCGGGCGGTGGTAGTCGAAAGCGACGAACCCTTTGCCGAGCTGAGCATTGCCAATCCCGGCATCGCCGATATCTCCTCGCTGTCGGATCGCACCATCTACGTGCTGGGCAAATCCCCCGGCCTGACCACGCTGACGTTGCTCGACGCCTCCGGGCGGCTGATCACCAACGTCGATGTCAAGGTCGCCGCCGATGTCACCGAGTTCAAGGAGCGGCTGCGCCAGATCCTGCCGGGCGAAAAGATCGAGGTGCGCACCGCCAACGATGGCATCGTGCTGTCGGGGACCGCGTCGAGCGCGCAAAAGCTGCAGCGGGCATTGGACCTTGCAGAACGCTATGCGCCCGAACGGGTGTCCAACCTGATGAGTGTCGGCGGCGTGCAGCAGGTGATGCTGAAGGTCCGCTTTGCCGAGATGCAACGCAACGTGTCGAAATCGCTCAGTTCCTCGCTCGGGGTCACCGGAGGCACCAATTTCGGCGCAACCGGCGGCACCGGCACGCTGAACAACCAGACTTCGCTGACCAATTCGCTGATCGGCAACATTCCCACCGCCAACGACAACGCCGGCGCCGTCGTCTTCGGCTTCAACGCCGGTGCCTTCCAGGTCAACCTGCTGCTCGAAGCGCTGGAACAGAAGGGCGTGGTGCGCACCCTGGCCGAGCCCAATCTCTCGGCGCTTTCGGGACAGGAGGCGACCTTTCTCGCCGGTGGCGAATACCCGATCCCGGTGGCGCAGGACAACGGGGTCTATACCATCGAATTCAAGCCCTTCGGCATCGAGCTGGCCTTTGTGCCGCGGGTGGTGGACGGCGATCTGATCAACCTGGAACTCAAGGCCGCAGTTTCTGCCATCGACAGCTCCAACACCATCAATGTCAACGGTTTCGAGGTCGGCTCGTTCTCGCGGCGGGAGACCTCGACCACGGTGGAGATGCGCGACGGCGAAAGTTTTGCCATCGCCGGTCTGATCCAGGACAATTTCCTCGACAATGCCTCCCAGATTCCCTGGCTCGGCGACGTGCCGGTTCTGGGCTCGCTGTTCCGCAGCGCCGACTACCAACGCAGCCAGACCGAGCTTGTGATCATCACCACCGCGCATCTGGTCACCCCGACGCGCGGCGAGGCACTCGCCCTGCCCACGGACCGGGTGAAACCGCCGACCGAAAGCGACCTGTTCCTGTTCGGGCGCACCGGCTCGACCGAACGGCTGCCGCGCGGCCCGGCCAGTGAAGTGGCCAAGCAGGATTTCAGCGGGTCCTACGGCTACGTGATGGACTGAGGGGGGAGGACCGGCATGCACAAGTTGATCGCAGGTCTCGGACTGACACTGGCGCTGGGGGCTTGTGCCCAGACATGGGGGCCGGTTCCCAACAGCTTCCTGCGGGAGGCCGGCGCTCAGGTCGATACCGGCATGTTCGGCAATGCCACCCTGAACAACACCATGATCATGAACGGCGAAAAGGACTATCTGGTCAGCCTTGCCAACCGGTTCGCCGAAGAGGTGCCGACCACCATTACCTTTGCCTTCGACAGCGCGCATCTCGACAGCGCCGCGCGCGCGGTCCTGTCCCGGCAGGCCGACTGGATCCGGCAGTTTCCCGAGGTTCGTTTCCGCGTCTACGGCCATACCGACGCGGTCGGTTCCGACGCCTACAACCGCCGCCTTGGCCAGCGCCGCGCCAATACGGCGGTCGCCTATCTGATGTCCCGCGGCATCAGCCGCGCCCGGCTCGAGGCCGTGGTCTCCTATGGCGAGCGGCAGCCGCTGATCGTGACCCAGGGCCGAGAGCGGCGCAACCGCCGCACCGTGACCGAGGTTTCGGGCTTCCTGAAACGGCATCCCACTGTTCTTGATGGGAAATACGCACAGGTCGTCTATCGCGAATACGTCGAGAGCGCGGTGCCGCCGACCGGGTTGAGCCAAAACCAGTCATCGCTCAACGAAGGACAATAGCCTTCGAGAGAGAGAACCGTCGCGGGTTTCCCCACAATTGGGGTTTTTCGGCCCAAATCTCGCCCAGATTGTCAACGATGTTATCGGTAATGGGAAACGTGCGACCGCAATGAGTCGTACGCCGGACCTCGGGCAGCCCCGACAGGGCGCGTCCGGCCTAAAGGCCCGGAGATGACCGAACAAAGGAACTTGGCAATGGGCAGCGCTGTGCAGCAAACGGAATTCGCACCGATCGTCGCCTGTACGATCAGTCGGGACGTCCAGAACTTCGACCTTCTGATCGAAGACATGGAAACCGCGCTTGGCGAGAATTGGGGCGACCTGGGATTTGCCGAGGCGCTGGCCTTTTTTGGGCAACCCGAGGCGGACGCCCTGGAATTCGTCGCCCTGGCCATCGACCGCGACGACGAAGACAACCTCGTCCTGCTGGACGAGATCATCGGCCAGGCCAAGGCGCGCGGGATCAACGTCATCCTGATCGCGGAGGATGTCACCCCGGCCTCGCTGCATCAGTTGCTGCGCAAGGGGGCCGAGGAATTCGTGCCCTACCCACTGCCCGAGGGCGAATTGCAGGAAGCCATCGACCGGATCAGGACGCAGCCCGTTGCCGCGGTTCCGGTTCCGGCCGCCGCGCAGCTGTCCAGCGGCGCCGAGAAAGAGGGGGCTGTGATCGTCGTGCACGGGTTGGCCGGCGGCACCGGCGCCACCACCCTGGCGGTGAACCTGGCCTGGGAACTGGCCAATTCGGACGACAAGGACGCCCCGGGCGTCTGCCTGATCGACCTGGATCTTCAATACGGCTCGGTCGCCACCTATCTCGACCTGCCGCGCCGCGAGATCGTGTTTGACATGCTGTCGGATACCGAGAGCATGGACGACGACATCTTCGCTCAGGCCCTGCAGACCTTCGACGACAAGCTGCACGTGTTGACCGCGCCCACCGACATGGTTCCGCTCGACCTGGTGTCGCCGGACGACGTGCAGCGCCTGATCGACATGGCCCGCAAGCATTTCGACTATGTCGTGATCGACATGCCCAAGACCATCGTGCAATGGGCGGAAACCACGCTGCAGGCGGCGCATGTCTATTTCGCCATGGTGGAGCTTGACATGCGCTCGGCCCAGAACACGCTGCGGCTGAAGCGCGCGCTGCAATCCGAGGACCTGCCGTTCAACAAGATGCGCTTCGCGCTGAACCGGGCCCCGAAATTCACCGATCTGTCGGGCAAGAGCCGGGTTCGTCGCATGGGCGAGTCGCTGGGTATTTCGATCGACCTGCAGCTGCCCGATGGCGGCCGGCAGATCACCCAGGCCTGCGATCATGGTCAACCGCTGGCCTCGTCCTGCGGCAAGAATCCACTGCGACGCGAGATCGCCAAACTGGCCCAGTCAATCCACGACCTGGGCCAGGAAGAGGCCGAAGCGGCCTGACACCGACAAAGGGGCAATAACGATGTTTTCCAAGTTCAAGAAAGAAGCCGCGGCGGCCGGAACCTCGCGCGCGAACGTGACCCGGCTGAAACCGCAAGCCCCCAAGGTCGAAGAGGCGCCGAAACAGTCGATACGGCTGCGCAAGCCGATGCCGGCGGCCAACGCCAAAGCCCCCCCGGAGGACCGTGAACGCAAGCGCAAGGAACGCATGAGCGAGATCAAGCTCGAACTGCACCGTGCGCTGCTCGACAACCTCAACCTTTCGGCGCTGGAACATGCCACCGAGGCCGACCTGCGCGCCGAGATCGGCACGATCGCCAGCGAGATCCTCGAGGAAAAAAGCATCGTGCTCAACCGCGAGGACCGGCAGACCCTGATCAAGGAACTCTACGATGAGGTCACCGGCCTGGGGCCGCTTGAGACACTGCTGCGGGACGAAACGGTCAGCGACATCCTCGTCAACGGCCCGCACCAGATCTTTGTCGAACGCGACGGCAAGCTGCAAATCAGCGATGTCACCTTCAAGGACGAACGCCACCTGCTGCGGATCATCGACAAGATCGTCTCGGCGGTGGGTCGGCGGGTGGATGAATCCAACCCCTATGTCGACGCGCGCCTGGCCGACGGGTCGCGCTTCAACGCGATGGTGCCGCCGGTCGCGGTGGATGGATCGCTGGTCTCGATCCGGAAATTCAAGAAGGACAAGCTGAGCATCGACGAACTGGTGAATTTCGGCGCCTTCACCGAGGAAATGGCGGCCTATCTCCAGGCCGCGGTCGCCACGCGGCTGAACGTCATCGTCTCGGGCGGTACCGGCTCGGGCAAGACGACGACGCTGAACGCGCTGTCCAGCTTCATCGACAACTCCGAGCGCATCCTGACCATCGAGGATACGGCGGAACTCCAGCTTCAGCAGGTCCACGTTGGCCGGATGGAAAGCCGCCCGGCCAACGTCGAGGGCAAGGGCGAGGTCACCGCGCGCGACTGTCTCAAGAACGCGCTCCGGATGCGCCCCGACCGCATCATCGTCGGCGAGACCCGCGGCGAGGAAGTGATCGACATGCTGCAGGCGATGAACACCGGCCACGACGGATCGATGACCACGATCCACGCCAACTCGGCCCGCGACGCGGTCAGCCGGCTGGAGAACATGGTCGCCATGGCCGGGATCGAGATGCCGATCAAGGCGCTGCGCAGCCAGATCGCAAGCGCCGCCAACCTGATCGTGCAGGCCAGCCGGTTGCAGGACGGCTCGCGCCGCATGGTCTCGATCACCGAGGTGACCGGCATGGAGGGCGACGTGATCTCGATGCAGGAGATTTTTCGCTATCAGCGCGTCGGGCTGACACCGGAGAACAAGATCATCGGCCATTTCACCGCCACCGGCGTGCGCAGCCATTTCTCGGAACGGTTCCGGATGTGGGGCTACGACCTGCCGGCCTCGATCTATGAACCCACCACGATGGAGATGTCGTGATGCAATTCGGCGTGGAAGCGATCATTTACGGCCTGATTTTTATCGGCGTGCTGGTGCTGGTCGAGGGCATCTACCTGGTGTCCTTCGGCAAGTCGATCAGCCTGAACAACAAGGTCAACCGCCGGCTGGAGATGCTCAACAACGGCGCCGGGCGCGAACAGGTGCTGGAGCAGCTGCGCAAGGAAATGCGCCAGCACATGAAGACGCAGTCGATCCCGCTCTATTCGCTGATCTCGGACAAGGCGCAGAAGGCGGCCATCGCCTTTACCCCGCGCCAGTTGATCATGATCATGGGCGGGCTGGCCATGCTGGCCTTTGCCGTGCTGACCATCGGCACCGAGACCAGCCCGCTGGTCTGCGCGATCGCCTCGCTGGGGATCGGCATCGGCGCGGTCTATTTCTGGATCAACCACAAGGCCAAGAAGCGTATGGCGCTGATCGAGGAGCAGCTTCCCGACGCGATCGAACTGATGGTCCGCAGCCTGCGCGTCGGGCACCCGTTCACCTCGGCGATCCAGATCGTGGCGCAAGAGGTCGAGGACCCGCTGGCGACCGAGTTCGGCATCATCGCCGACGAGGCCGCCTATGGCCGCGACGTGGCCGAGGCATTGAAGGAAATGTCGGAGCGTCTGGACATGCAGGACATGCGGTTCCTGGCCGTGGCAGTGACCATTCAACAGCAGTCCGGCGGCAACCTCGCCGAGGTTCTGGCCGGGCTGGCAAAGGTGATCCGGGCCCGTTTCCGCCTGTTCCGCCGGGTCAAGGCGATCACCGCCGAGGCACAATGGTCGGGCAAGTTCCTGTCGGCCTTCCCCCTGCTGTGCCTGGTCGGTCTGCTGGTCAAGGATCCCGGCTACTATGACGAGGTGATGACCCATCCGTGGTTCGTTCCCGCCTGCTTCGTCGTCGGCATCTTTCTGAGCGCGAATCTTTTCGTGATGCGCATGCTGACCAACATCAAAGTGTGAGGACCCGACATGGATCTGCTGAACCGCATCAATGACTTCCTGACCGGCCAACTGGGAGAGTTCGGCCCGCTGATCGTGGTCGGCGTGCTGGGGATGTTCATGATCCTTCTGACCGTCCCCCTGCTGCTGAACCAGCCAGAGGACCCGCTGAAGAAACTCAAACGCGACAGTGAAACCGCGAACAAGCCGAAGTCCAAAAAGGAACAGCTACGACAGCGCGGCGGCAACAAGAAGCTGGAACGTTTCGCCACCTTCCTCGAACCGCAGGACGCCGAAGAATTGTCGGCGATGCAGCTGAAGCTGCGCCAGGCGGGGTATCAATCGAAGGACGCGGTGCGGTTCTTTCACTTTGCCCAGTTCGCGCTGGGCATTCTGGGGCTTTTTGCCGGATTCCTGTACGTCATGAACCTCGGCGGAAACAGCGCGCTGAGCAGCCAGCAATTGGTGATGTACGTGATCGGACCGGGCGCGGTGGGATACCTGTTGCCGAAATACTGGGTCACCCGCCGTGTCGAGGAGCGCAAGGAGGCGATCGCCGGCGGTTTTCCCGACGCGCTGGACATGATGCTCGTCTGCGTCGAGGCCGGCCAGTCGCTGGACCAGTCGATCGTGCGCGTCGCCAAGGAGCTGCACGGCTCCTGCGCGGCACTGGCCGACGAGTTCGAGATCGTCGCCTACGAGATGAAAGCCGGCAAGGACAAGGACAGGGTGCTGCGCGACATGGCCACGCGCTGCGGCGTGCAGGACGTGGCGTCCTTCGTCACGGTGATGATCCAGTCGGCCACCTTCGGCACCTCGATCGCCGAGGCGCTGCGCGTCTATGCCGGCGAGATGCGTGACAAGCGCGTGATGCGCGCCGAAGAGGCGGCAAACAAGTTGCCAACCAAAATGACCCTTGCCACAATGATGCTGACGGTTCCGCCGCTGCTGATCATCCTGGTCGGCCCTTCGGTCAACGGCATCCTGAACCTGGGCAACATGAGCAACTGACAAACATGGCACCACCGGGTGTGACGCAGGCCGCACCGCTTTTCAGACTGACCACGGCCATTGCCGCCTTTGCGGCTGTGGCCGCTTGCGCGCCGGAACAGATCAATGGCCCCCAGGGCGGCCCCTATGCGCCGGGCGTCAACCTGCGCGCCCCGGCCGAGGACAGCATCGATGTGGCCCACAGGCTCATGGCGGCGGGAGAGTTCGAGCTGGCGCTCGATGCCTTTACCCGCGCGGCGCTTGTGGATGGCATGAGCCCGGAGATCATGACCGGGTTGGGCAGTGCCAATCTCGGCCTTGGCCGTCTGGGCCAATCCGAAGACATGCTGCGCCGCGCCGTCGAGGCCGCCCCCGACTGGCCCGAAGCCTGGAACAACCTCGGCGTGGTGCTGATGGAACGCGGCAAACTGACCGAGGCCGGCGCAATCTTTCGCAAGGCCTATGCGCTGGACGATGGCGAAAGTGACGCAATCCGCGACAATCTGCGCTTAGCCCTCGCAAAATCGGAAAATCCTGCTAATAATGGCGAACAAAACCAAGAATACAAATTGGTGCGGCGGGGCAGCAGCGACTTTCTGATCCGCAAGACACCATGATCGAGGCGAGAGCAGTAAAGGACGCAAACCATGCGCCACCTGATCCTGATTCCGGGCTGCCTGGCGGCGGCGCTGACCCTGTCGGCCTGCGCCGAGAAGGGAAGCGAGACCGTCGAACGGGCGTTCCAGGACGTCAATGTCGTCGATGACAACAACCTCAACGACGTGATGCTGACCGTGGCCGACCCCAACGAGGCGGTCGATTACTTTGCCCGCGCTCTCAAGTCCAAGCCCGAGAAGGTCGAACTTCAGCGCGGTCTGGCCAAATCTCTGGTCCGGGCCAGGCGCAACACCGAAGCGGTTGCGGCCTGGGCCCGGGTGATCGAGATGGAGGGCACCACCGACGACGACAAGGTGGATTTCGCCGATGCGCTGATCCGCAACGGCGAGTGGAAACGCGCCAAGCAGGTGCTGGACGGCGTCCCGCCCACCCATGAGACCTTCAAACGCTACCGGCTGGAGGCGATGGTGGCGGATTCGAACCGCGAATGGTCCCGCGCCGACAGCTTTTACGAAACCGCCGTCGGGCTGACCACGCGGCCCTCGGGCGTGCTGAACAACTGGGGCTATTCCAAGCTGACCCGTGGCGATTTCAGCGATGCCGAGCGGCTGTTCGGCGATGCCATCCGGCAGGATCCGACGCTTTTCACCGCCAAGAACAACCTGGTGCTGGCCCGGGGCGCGCAGCGCAACTACAGCCTGCCGGTCATCCCGATGGACCAGACCGAGCGGGCGCAGCTTTTGCATACAATGGCGCTGTCGGCGGTCAAGCAGGGTGACGTCGCCACCGGCAAGGGGCTGCTGCGCGAGGCAATCAGCACCCATCCGCAGCACTTCGAAGAGGCGGTCCGCTCGCTCCGCGCGCTCGAGACCGGCTGAGCCCATGGCCCTCGCCAGCACGGCGGCGCTGTGGTTCCTGCCCTTTGTCCTGCCGATCTGCCTTTATGTCTGTTTCACCGATCTCAGCCAGATGCGCATCACCAACCAGGCGGTGTTGGCGCTGGCGACGGTCTTTCTGATCGTCGGGCTGATCGCCCTGCCCCTGCCCGCTTACGGGATGCGGCTGGTGCAGATGCTGGCGGTTCTCGTGGCGGGCTTCGCGCTGGCCTCGGCCGGCGCGGTGGGGGCCGGCGACGCGAAATTCGCCGCTGCCGCCGCCCCGTTTGTCGCCCCGGGCGACCTGCGCATGTTGCTGGCGCTGTTCGCCGCCAACCTGCTGGCGGCCTTCGCCACCCACCGGCTGGCGAAATTCACCCCGTTGCGCCGGATCGCGCCCGGTTGGAAAAGCTGGGAGGCCGGCTGGAAATTTCCGATGGGGCTGTCGCTGGGCGGCACGCTGGCGCTCTACCTTGTCCTGGGGGCGGCCTACGGTCGCTGAGCGCACTGCGCCAAGCTGCCCCGTCCTTGCCCATCTGATGCCACAATGAGCGGGCAAACTGTCGCCTGACGATCGACCGGACCGGAACGACGAGTGCCACGACCATGAATATGCAGACCAGCCCGGCGTTCGCGCCGCAGATGCCGCACAGCCTCGACGAGATGCATCTGCCTCTCGTGATGATGCGGGATATCCTGCTCAAGACCATGTTCCGCAAGAATGCCGAAACGGTCAGCGAGACCGCGCAGGCGCTGTGCCTGCCGATCCCGATCACCCAGGAACTGGTGGACATGGCACGCACCCAGAAACTGTTGGAGGCGACCGGCACGCTGAGCGCCACCGCCAGCAAAGAGATGGGCTACCAGCTGACCGATGCGGGCCGGGCGCGGGCGCTGGATGCGCTGGCGCAGTCGGAGTATTTCGGCGCCATGCCGGTGCCGCTCCGGGTCTACGCCGAGCAGGTCAAGCGGCAGTCGATCCGCAACATCCAGGTCACCCGCGATCAGTTGACCCGGGCGATGGGGCACCTGGTGCTGCCCAGCGATCTGCTGGACCACCTCGGCCCGGCGGTGAGCGCGGGACGCTCGATCCTGATGTACGGCCCGCCGGGCAACGGCAAATCCTCGATCTCCAACGGCATCCGCGCCGCCCTGGGTGATCTTATCTACGTGCCGCGCGCGATCGAGTACTCGGGGCAGGTGATCACCGTCTACGATCCGGTGGTGCACACCGCCATCCCCGAGGTCGAGGACGACCCGCACAGCCTGCGGCGTGCGCGCCGGAGCGATGCCCGCTATATCTGCTGCGAACGGCCGACCGTGGTGACGGGGGGGGAGCTGTCGCTCGACATGCTGGACCTGGTCTACAACCCCACCGCGCGGACCTATCAGGCGCCGTTGCAGCTGAAGTCCACCGGCGGCATCTTCATCGTCGATGACCTGGGCCGGCAGGCGGAACCGCCACAGGCGCTGATCAACCGCTGGATCGTGCCGCTGGAGGAGGACAAGGACATCCTCGGGCTGCAATCGGGCGAGAAGTTCGAGGTGCCCTTCGACACGCTGGTGATCTTCTCGACCAATTTCCATCCCAACGAGATCTTCGACCAGGCCGCGCTGCGCCGGATCTTCTTCAAGATCCTGATCGACGGACCCAGCCAGGAGGATTTCCTGAAGATCTTCGCGATGGTCGCGCGCAAGAAGAAGATGCCGCTGAACGAGCCCGCGCTGCGCTATCTGCTGATGGAAAAATACCCCCAGATCAACGACGTCTATGCCAACTATCAGCCGGTGTTCCTGATCGACCAGATGATCTCGATCTGTGAGTTCGAGGGGATCCCCTATCAGATGACGCCCGAATTGGTCGACCGGGCCTGGGACAACATGTTCGTGCGCGAGTCCAAGATCACCAAGTGATCACTCGGCCGGCGCGGGCCGGTTTGGCGCCAGGGTATCCTCCAGCGGCCGCTCGCGCATCAGCAGGGCCACGGCGCTGGCCAGCAGGCCCAGCACGGCGGCGCACCAGAACACCGGATGCAGCGCCTCGGCGATGGCGGCGGTCACCTGGTCGCGCTGGTCCGGGCCGAGTGCCGCCAGCGCGGCCCCGGTCAGCCGCCCGCCGTCACCGATCCCCTCAAGACCCAACGCCGACAGCCGCGCTGCCAGCCCGGTGGCGAACATGGCGCCGAACGCCGAGGTTCCGACCGCACCGCCGATCAGCCGGAACATGTTTGCGCTGGCGGTGCCGACGCCGACGGTTTCGCGCGGCACCGCGTTCTGGATCGCTGTGACGTTCACGCTCATGACCGGGCCGATACCGACGCCGGCGATGAAGACGAAAAGCACGATCAGCGCGTTGGGCGTCTCGGGCCCGACGGTGGCCATTCCGGACATGCCAAGGGCAAGGATCAGCGTCGAGAACACCGGCAGTAACCGATAGCGCCCTGTGCGCGCCATGAACCGCCCGGCTAGCGCCGAGGTGCCGACCAGCCCGAGCATCATCGGCGTGAGAAACATCCCCGAGGGCGAGGGCGCCACGCCTTTGACCACCTGCATGAACATCGGGATGAAAGTGATGGTGCCGAACATCGCGCCGCCCACCATCACCCCGGTGAGATTGGCCACGACGAAATTGTTGAGTCGAAACAGCGTGAGCGGCAGAATCGGCTCCTTCGCCGCGCGTTCGGTCAGGATGAACCCGGCAAGGGCCAGCACCAGCCCCGCGCCCAGCGCCGCCATGCCCGGACTGCCCCAGCCGAGGCTGACGCCCCCGGCCGAAAAGATCAGAACCGTGCAGGACAGCGTCACCGCCAGCAGCACCGCACCGAGATAGTCGATCGAGGGGCGCGCGCGGGGCGGGCGCGCCGCCAGCGAGAGGCTGAGCACCACAAGGGCCAGCAGACCGATCGGCATGTTGACCCAGAAGATCCACCGCCAGCCCAGATGCTGGGCAAGAAAGCCCCCGGCCAGCGGCCCCACCACGGTCGACAGCCCGAACACGCCGCCCAGCGCGCCCTGCGTGGGGCCGCGCTGGCGCGGTGGCAGCACATCGGCGACCGAGGCCATCGCGACCACGATCAGCCCGCCGCCGCCCAGCCCCTGCACGAAACGGCCGATGACCAGAACCTCCATGCTGGGCGCCAGAGCACAGATCAGGGCGCCACTGAGAAACACGCCGATCCCGGCCTGAAGCACGGCGCGGCGCCCGAACAGATCGCCCATCTTGCCCAGCACCGGCGCGCCGACGGTGGCCGCCAGCAGATAGGCGGTGACCACCCAGGTGATACGGTCCAGCCCGCCCAGCTGGCCGACGATGATCGGCAGCGCCGGCGTGACGCTGGTCTGGCCCAGCGAGGTCACGAACAGCACCGACGCTGCGGCCAGGATCGCGAGGCGAACACGCATCTTGTCGGCGCGGTTGTCCTCGGCCTGCAAATCGTCTGTCGGTGCGGGATAGGTCGTCACGTTGAATCAGCCCTGGAAACATCGGTGCGAAAAACAGCGACCCGTGGAAAACCATCGAAACCGCGGGCCGCCAAGTTAGGGAGTTCACTTGTTATCGGCACTTATGTGCAGGACTCAATTGCATGTCAATAGCATGTAATTTACAAATGGCGCATCCCGGGGCACAGAGGATCACGGCAAGGGGACGGCGGCATGGCTTCGCGCGACGATCAGATGCGGGATTTTCTTTTCCGGGCGGGCGTGGAGCCGCGCGCGGTGGACTCGGCGCTGGAAATCGACGCCGTGATGCAGCAATGGCGGCGGCGCTGGCACAAGCGCGAGCTGGGCGCCAGCGCGCTGCGCCATCTGCAACTGGCCGACCGGCTGGACCTGGCACAGCTTGACGTGCTGATGGCGATCTGGGCCCCGTCCCGGGAATTCCGCTGCAAGGAAGGTCAGGAAACCATGGTCTCGACCGTGGCCGAGCGGCTGGGTATCGACCCGTCGCGCGCCTCGCGGCTGGTCAGCGACCTGATCGCCAAGGGGCTGGCGCGGCGCGCGGTCAGCCAGCAGGACGCGCGACGCACCATCGTCGAGCTGACCGAGGACGGCAAGATGATCGTCCGCGCGGTGCGGCGGTACAAGTTCCTGCTGATGGGCGATTTCCTGTCGGGCTGGAGCCAGGAGGAGCGCGACACCTTCCTGCCGCTGCTCGACCGGTTCTCGAAATGGACCGAGGAGGCCCCAGGCATGGGCTCGGAGCATTTCGCCGAAGAGATCGCCGCGCTGGTCGCCAGCCTGCCGTCCGCAACGGACAAGGGCTGAGATGGCCAGATCGGACCGGGTAACACCGGCGGAGCGGGATGGCATCGGCGTGGCCGGCTGCGATCGCATGGGCGCGCCGATGCTGGCTGCCCTGCGCGCCTTGGATCTTGACGCGTGGGGGTTCGACATCCGTCCGCCAGCCGACTTCGGCCCGCTGGCCCCGGCGATGACCGACGATCCGGCGGATTTCGCGCAGGACTTGCGCACGCTGATCACCGTGGTCGCGACATCGACCAGACCGAGGCGGTGCTGTTCGGCCGGCAGAACCTTCTGACCGCCCCCGGGCTGACGCGCGTCATCCTCTGCTCGACCCTGTCGCCACGCTACGTGCGCGACCTGCGCGACCGGGTGCCCGGGCATGTCGCGCTGATCGACGCGCCGATGTCGGGCGCCCGGATCGCGGCGCAAGAGGCGCGGCTGAGCTTCATGCCGGGCGGCGACGCGACCGACCTCGACGCCGCGCAACCGCTGTTCGATGCGATGGGCGCGCATTTCCACCGCATGGGCGGATACGGCGCCGGGATGCAGGCCAAGGTTCTGAACAACCTGCTGGCGGCGTCCAACACCGCGATGACGCGGCTGGTGCTCGACTGGGCCGATGCCTCCGGGCTGGAGGAGGACAAGCTGCTGGCGCTGATCCACACCTCATCCGGGCAGAACTGGCTGGCGTCGGGCTTTGAGGCGATCGAGTTCGCCCGCGACGGCTGGGCAGAGGACAATACCATCGGCATCCTGGTCAAGGACGTGGACAGCGCGCTTGACGCCGCGCCCGAAGGGGCCGACACCGCCCTGCCCGAAACCGTCCGGGCCGCAATCCGCGCGCTGACCCGGCGGGGCTGAAGCAAAGGGCATTGGCGGGCCTTGCGCCGCGCCCTACAGTCGCCCCCATGCCCGACCTGCCCCCGAAACTTCGTAACTGGTTCGCCGCCAAGGGCTGGTCGCTGCACCCGCATCAGCGGGCGATGCTGGAGCGCGCGGGCGATCCGGCGACGCTGCTGATCGCGCCCACCGGCGGCGGCAAGACCATGGCCGGTTTCCTGCCCACCCTAGCCGAGCTGGGCGAAACCCCGCCCGAGGGGCTGCACACGCTTTATGTCAGCCCGCTCAAGGCGCTGGCCGCCGACATCAAGCGCAACCTGCGCAGCCCGGTCGAAGAGATCGGGCTGCCGATCCGCATCGACGACCGCACCGGCGATACCTCGCAAACGCGCAAGAAACGCCAGCGCGCCGACCCGCCGCATATCCTGCTGACCACCCCGGAGAGTCTGGCGCTGCTGACCTCCTACGAGGACGCGGAACGTACATTTTCCGGGCTGAAACGGGTGGTCGTGGACGAGATCCACGCGCTGGCCGAATCCAAGCGCGGCGATCAGCTGATGCTGGCATTGGCGCGGCTCGAAACGCTCTGCCCCGGGCTGCGCCGCGTCGGCCTCTCGGCAACGGTGGAGGACCCGGGCGCGATGGCGCGTCTGCTGGCGCGGCACCCCGATCCCTGCGACATCGTGCTGGCCGATCCCGGCCCCGATCCGGATATCGCCATGCTGGAAACCGACGAGTTGCCGCCATGGGCCGGCGGCGGGGCGGCCCATGCGATCCCGGCGGTGATGGAACAGATCCGCAGGCACCGCACCACGCTGATCTTTCACAACACCCGCGCCCAGGCCGAGATCTTTTTCCACAACCTCTGGCTGGCCAATGACGAGGGGTTGCCGATCGGCATCCATCACGGGTCGCTCGACCGGGGGCAGCGCGAGCGGGTGGAGGCGGCGATGGTGCGCGGCGAGCTGCGCGCCATCGTCTGCACCGGCAGCCTCGACCTCGGCATCGACTGGGGCGACGTGGACCTGGTGGTGCAGGTCGGTGCGCCGAAGAACGTCAAACGCCTGGTGCAGCGGATCGGGCGGGCCAATCACCGCTACAACGCGCCGTCCAAGGCGTTGCTGGTGCCCGCCAACCGCTTCGAGGTGGTGGAATGCATGGCCGCGCTGGAGGCGGTGCGCGATCATGCGCTGGACGGCGATCCGCGCGGGCCGGGCCCGCTCGACGTGCTGTGCCAGCAGATCCTGATCGCCGCCTGTTCCGGGCCGTTCGATGCCGATGCGCTCTATGACGAGGTGCGCAGCGCCGGGCCCTATGCCTGGCTGAGCCGCGCCGACTTCGACGATTGCCTGCAGTTCTGCGCCACCGGCGGTTATGCCCTGCGCGCCTATGACAAGTGGCAGAGATTGCAGCAGCGGCCCGACGGGCTGTGGCAGTTGCGCGACCCGCGCAGTGCCCAGCGGATCCGGATGAACATCGGCACGATCCAGGACAGCGATACACTCAAGGTGCGGATGCGCGGGCGCGGTGGCAAACCGCTGGGCGAGGTGGAGGAGGGGTTCGCCGCCTCGCTCACCGCCGGCGATACCTTCCTGATCGGCGGCAGGATCGTGCGCTACGAAGGGCTGCGCGAAATGACCGTCGAAGTCAGCCGGGACAAGGGCCGCAAGCCGAAAATCGCCACCTTCATGGGTACAAAATTCGCCACCTCGACCCAGCTCAGCGCGCGCATCCTGGATCTTTTCGCACAAGGCGACTGGCCGCAACTGCCCCGCCACACCGCCGACTGGCTGGCGTTGCAGGCGCGCATGTCGCAGCTTCCGCAGGCCGGGCGATTGCTGGTCGAGAGCTTTGCCCACGACGGGCGCGAACATGCCTGCGTCTACGGATTTGCCGGGCGCAACGCGCAGCAGACGCTGGGGCTCTTGCTGACCAAGCGGATGGAGGAGCTGGGGCTGGCGCCGCTGGGCTTCGTGGCCAGCGATTACGCGACGCTGATCTGGGGGCTGGAGCCGCTGGCAGACCCTGCGCCGCTGTTCGACCCGGAGGCCCTGCGCGACGGGCTGGAGGGCTGGCTGGCAGGCAACGCGGTGATGAAGCGCACCTTTCGCGCCTCCGCCACCATCGCCGGGCTGATCGAGCGCAACATCCCCGCCGCCCAGCGCAAGACCGGGCGACAGGCGGTGTTTTCCTCGGATATCCTCTATGACACGCTGGCGAAATACGATCCCGACCACCTGTTGCTGCGCATCACCCGCACCGAGGCCGAGCGCGGGCTGGTCGATTTCGGCCGGATCGAGGAGATGCTGGAGCGGATCGGTGGCCGCATCGACCATATGCGGCTGACGCGGATCACGCCGCTGGCCGCGCCGCTGCTGCTTGAGGTGGGAAAGGTGCCGGTCGCCGGACAGGCCGAAAACCGGCTGATGGCGGAAGAGGCGGCGCGGCTGATGCAGGCCTCGGGGCTGGCGGCGTTGCATCAGGCCGAGGCGGAGAGGTCCGCGCCGTCGCGGGGATGACGGGCCCGTGATCCCCCTTGCCTTTTCCGGCCCTGCCCGGCATGGAACGGAGCATGAACGGGTATGACTTCTCCCTTGCCGGCGTGTCGTTGGTGGCGCTGGGGACCGGCGCGCTGTGGTGGCCGGACCGCGCGCTCTTGTGCGTTTCGGATCTGCATCTGGGCAAGTCCGAGCGGATCGCCCGGCGCGGCGGCGGCACCCTGCCGCCCTATGACACCCGCGACACGCTGAACCGGCTGGCCGCCGACCTGGCCCGAAGCCAGGCCCGGACTGTGGTTTGCCTGGGTGACAGTTTCGACGATCTCGACGCGGCCCGGGCCCTGCCGGAGGAGGAGCGGCTGTGGCTCGCCAAGTTGCAGGCGGGCCGGCGCTGGGTCTGGATCGCGGGCAACCACGATCCCGGCCCGGTAGGTCTGGCCGGAACGCTGTTGACCGAACTGCCGGTGGCGCCGCTGAGTTTTCGCCATATCGCGCGCCCCGGCGCCAGCGGCGAGGTTTCGGGACATTACCACCCCAAGGCGTCGATCCGCAGCCGGGGCCAGACGGTGACGCGGGCGGCCTTCCTGCTCGACCGCGACCGGGTGATCCTGCCCGCCTATGGCACCTATACCGGCGGGCTGCGCAGCAACAACTCGGCGCTTGCCACGCTTATGCGGCGCGAGGCGCTGGCGCTGCTGACCGGGGCGGAGGTGCATGCCATCCCGATGCCGCGCTGAGTGGTCAGAGCAGGCCGGCGACCTCGACCTGCGGGCGATAGGTGCGGCTGACCGGCACCTGGTCCCCGTTGGTCAGGACCAGAAAGATCCGCCCGCCGTCGCGGTCCACCCGCTCGACCGCCGCGCACGCCACCCAATGCGACCGATGGGTGCAGAATCCCGTGATCGGGTCCATCTCGTCGATGGCGTCGGAAAAGCGCATGCGCAGCCGATGGGTTTGCTCGGGACCGACCACATCGACGAAGTGATCCTCGACTGTCAACCGCAGGATCGGCCCCCGGAAGCTCTCCGGCAGACGGCGCATCAGCCGGGGTTCGGGCACCGGTTCCGGTGACAGCGTGTCCGCCGACTCGCCCTCACCGGCGTCCGGGTCGGAGGATGCCCCCCGCAGCCGACCTGCGATGATGCGGCGGCTTGTCGTGATGCAGAGCGAGATGATCGCGACGAATTGCGCAAAAGGCAGCGCATCGGCAAGCGAGGCGAACCTGACGGCCAGGAACCCGGCGCTGTACCCGATCAGGACCGGGGAGAAACAGGCGGTCATCAGGCCGACAACGAAGAGATCCTGGAGCCACGGCCTTTTGCGGCTGACCAGCCGATGCGCCAGGCGCGTGAACCACCCGGCCATCAGAACCGAGGTGAAGATGACAAGTGTCCAGAACGCCAGCCGGTAGGGGAAGCTGTTGTTGTAAGTCCCAAAGGGTCCTGCATAGGCCGCGAGAAAGCACAGAACCGGCAGGATCACGGTTTCGCCCGACGAGATCGACGGGAACAGGCGTGCTTTGAAGGGTCGCTTCGTGTGGAACGTCAATCGAATGCCAATCAAATATCTCTAATGTATTGACCATAAGGTGAAAATTATGATGAATGCATCGTGTATTGGCACAACTTTCCGTGAGGTCAACCGGACAGAACGTTCCGGTCACACCGCTGCGGCGTGCTGGTCGGGACGGGAGGCCACCGATATGGAACAGCAAGATCGGATCGAACAGAGCTTTGCCCGGCAGAGCATGATGGACACTCTGGGCGCACGACTGGACAGCGTGGAGCCGGGCCGGGTGGTGATCTCGGCGCCGATCCTGCCGGGCAGCCGCCAGCAGCACGGGGTGGCGCATGCCGGGCTGACATTCGCGCTGGGCGACACCGCCGCCGGGTACAGCGCGCTGAGCGTGATGCCCCTGGACAGCGAGGTGATGACGGCGGAGATCAAGATCAATCTGCTCGCCCCGGGCCGGGGCGAGAGGCTGCGCGCCACGGGAAAGGTGATCAAGCCCGGGCGGCGGCTGCTGGTGGTCTCGGCCGAGGTGCACGCGCTGGACGGCGACGAGGAGACCCTGATCGCGGTGCTGACCGGCACCATGGTGCCGGTCACAGCGGGCTAGGTCAGGCGGTCAGCCCCTCGGGCTCTTTCAGCCCGTTGGCGCGGCAGCAGGCGGTCAGCGTGTTGGCCAGCAGGCAGGCGATGGTCATCGGCCCCACACCGCCGGGCACCGGGGTGATCGCGCCTGCCACCTCGGCGCAGCTGTCGAACTGGCAATCGCCGACCAGCCGGGTCTTGCCCTCACCCTTTTCCGGGGCGTCGATGCGGTTGATGCCCACGTCGATCACCGTCGCGCCGGGCCGGATCCAGTCGCCGGTGATCATCTCGGGGCGGCCGACGGCGGCGATGACGATATCGGCGCGGCGGGTGACCTCCTGAATATCCCTGGTGCGGGAATGCGCGATGGTCACGGTGCAGCTGTCGCGCAGCAGAAGCTGCGCCATCGGCTTGCCGACGATGTTGGAGCGCCCGACGACGACCGCGTCAAGGCCCGACAGGCTGCCCAAATGATCGCGCAGCATCATCAGGCAGCCCAGCGGGGTGCAGGGCACCATGGCTTTCTGCCCGGTCGCCAGCAGCCCGACGTTGGAGATGTGGAAGCCGTCCACATCCTTGGCCGGGTCGATGGCGTTGATCACCAGCGCCTCGTCCAGGTGGCCCGGCAGCGGCAGTTGCACCAATATGCCATGCACCGCCGGATCAGCGTTGAGCCGGTCGATCAGCGCCAGAAGATCGGCCTCGGAGGTGTCGGCGTCGAGCTTGTGCTCGTAGGAGTTCATGCCGACCTCGACGGTCATCTTGCCCTTGGAGCGGACATAGACCTGGCTGGCCGGATCCTCGCCCACCAGCACCACCGCCAGGCCCGGGGTGATGCCGTGATCGGATTTCAGGCGCGCCACTTGGTCGGCCACCTGGCGGCGTACGGTGGCAGCAAAGGCTTTGCCGTCGATGATCTGTGCTGTCATGTCCTGTCCCTGTCTATTCCTGCCGCACCACCACGCGCGCCTCGACCGCGTTCATCGCCGCCGTCACCCCGCGCAAGGGAAAGCCGGCCCGCCCGTCGCCCTCGCCCATGGGCGCATAGGTGACAATGACCCTGTTTCCCGCCTTCATACGCGCGACAAGCTCATACGCAAGGTCGGGATCGCGGATCGTTACCGTGTCGACAGCATTGGATGAGTGCATGTCGCCCGCGGTCCAGGCCGAGCGTGGTACCGCGACCTCGTCGCCGTCGAAGCTGAAGCGCAATTCCGTGAGCGCGCTGGCGGGCATACCGCGGTCCATCACCTCGATCGCCCAGTCCGGCGAATCGTCGATCCGGTGCGCAGCAAGCCGCAGGTCGAAAAAGGCGTTCGACCCGGGATCCACCCCGGTCTGCACCACCCGGCAGGGTCCCGCGCCCGCACCGTCGCAGACCGCGAGCCAGTCGCCGTGAAAGGCCCGCAACTCGCCGTAGTCATGCAGAAACCAGTCCTGCGCGCTGGCGGGTGCGGCCAGAAGCAGCCCGGCCAGAACATATCGCAGCATCAGAACAGCCCCTCGATCTGGCCCATGTCATTGAGCATGATCGCCTCGGCCGACGGCACCCGCGGCAGGCCCGGCATGGTCATGATCTCGCCGCAGATCACCACGATGAAGCCGGCCCCGGCGCTGAGGCGCACCTCGCGCACCGGCACCGAATGCCCGGTCGGCGCGCCGCGCCGGTTCGGGTCGGTGGTAAAGCTGTACTGGGTCTTGGCCATGCAGACCGGCAGGTTGCCGTAGCCCGCCGCCTCCCATTCCTTCAACTGGGTGCGGATCTTCTGGTCGGCCAGCACCTCATCGGCGCGATAGATGCGCTTGGCGATGGTCTCGACCTTTTCGAACAGGCTCATCTCGTCGGGATAGAGCGGCGCGAAGTTGGCCATGTCGGCATCGGCGATCTCGGCCACGCGGGTGGCCAGTTCGAGCGTACCTTCCGAGCCCGATGCCCAGTGCTTGCACAGGATCGCCTCGGAGCCCATCGAGGCGACGTATGCCTTGACCGCCTCGATCTCGGCGTCGGTGTCCGAGACGAAGTGGTTGATCGCGACCACGACCGGCACGCCGAAGGATTTGACGTTCTCGATATGGCGGCCCAGGTTCGGGCAGCCGGCCTCGACCGCCGCGACGTTCTCTTCGCCCAGGTCGCCCTTGGCGACGCCGCCGTTCATCTTCATCGCGCGCACGGTGGCGACCACGACCACCGCCGAGGGTGCCAGCCCGGCCTTGCGGCATTTGATGTTCATGAATTTCTCGGCGCCCAGGTCGGCGCCGAAGCCGGCCTCGGTGACCACGTAATCGGCCAGTTTCAGCGCCGTGGTGGTGGCAATGACGCTGTTGCAGCCATGGGCGATGTTGGCAAACGGGCCGCCGTGGACAAAGGCCGGGTTGTTCTCCAGCGTCTGCACCAGGTTGGGCTGCATCGCGTCCTTGAGCAGAACGGTCATCGCGCCGTCGGCCTTGATGTCGCGGCAGTAGATCGGGCTGCGGTCGCGGCGATAGGCGACGATGATATCGCCCAGACGTTTCTGCAGATCCTCGAGCGAGGTTGCCAGGCACAGGATCGCCATCACCTCGGAGGCGACGGTGATGTCGAAACCGGTCTGGCGTGGAAAACCGTTGGTGACGCCGCCCAGGCTGGTCACGATTTCGCGCAGGGCGCGATCGTTCATGTCCATCACCCGGCGCCAGACCACCCGGCGCTCGTCGATCTCCAGATCGTTGCCCCAGTAGATGTGGTTGTCGATCATCGCCGACAGCAGGTTGTGGGCGCTGGTGATGGCGTGGAAATCGCCGGTGAAATGCAGGTTCATCTCTTCCATCGGGACGACCTGGGCATAGCCGCCGCCGGCCGCGCCGCCCTTCATCCCGAAGCAGGGGCCGAGGCTGGCCTCGCGGATGCAGATCGCAGCCTTTTTGCCGATCGCGTTCAGCCCGTCGCCGAGGCCCACGGTGGTGGTGGTCTTGCCCTCGCCCGCCGGGGTCGGGTTGATCGCGGTGACCAGGATCAGCTTGCCGTTTTTCTTGCCCTGCACGCTGTCGATGAAGTTCTGGCTGACCTTGGCCTTGTCATGGCCATAAGGCAGCAGGTCGTCGGCAGTCATGCCCAGTTTGGCACCGATTGCCTGAATGGGTTTCTTGTTCGCCTCGCGGGCGATCTCGATGTCGGATTTGAAGCTCATCTTACGCGGTTCCCCTGAATGTCCCTGCCGCCCGGCGCATGGAGCCGGTTCTGTTCAACCCTTAGCGCCCGGCGGTCGGCGGGCCGATGAAATTTCCGACACTTTCGCAGCGTGAAACGGCGAATGGCCGCGCGGGGGGGGCAAATCGGAAACGGTGGGGCGAATCGGATCAGGGGGTCCAGGGGCGCTGCGCCGGGACGAACAGCCGCAACCGGTCCCCGAGCGCGAGGGGACCGGGCCGTTCGACCCAGGCGGTGACACCGCGCCGCCCCTCGGCCGCCGGTTTGAAGGCCGCGCCCTTGCCCGGCTGCTCGGCCTCGATCTCGCGTCCCGGAAGAACGCAGGGCAGGTTCTCCATGTCCACGGTCAGGGTGGTTCCGGTGGCCGATTGCAGCCGCGACGACGGCGGCACATGGGTGAAATCGGGGATGCCACGCAGCACGATGGAGGCCCCCAGAAAGGCGGGATCGAGACTGTCCTCGCCCATGGCCGCGGCGATGCGGGCCAGTTCCTTTTCCGACAGGATGGTCAGCTGGCGGACGTTGCCGATCTCGGTGTCGCGCGGATAGAGGTTCAGCACCCGCGAACAGGAGGGGCGGGTTTCCCCCGCGTGCCGCCCGCCCGCGATTCCGTCGAAGCCAAGCTCCAGCCGTTCGACCGGCTGTGCGCGCAGCGACCCGCCGGCAGGCACATGGCCCAGCCAGACCACCTCGCCCTCATGTTCCGTCTGTTCCAAAGTCGCCATGTCACGTCCCCCACCTAACTTGCGGACCTGACGGCCCGGTTTACCGCCGAGACTGCACCAGCGCAGTCCGCGACCGAAAGCAAAAACGCCAACCGGCGAGGAAATCGAAACGGCCGGGGCACTGCCCCGGCCGCCTGTTGCGATCCGCGTTCCGCGCCCTCAGGCGCTGGGTTCCGGTTCCATCCCGCCCTCGGGTGGGGTTTTCTTGGGCTTGGTCTTGGGGATCATGGTGACGCTGGGCGCGCTGCCTTGGTCGGCGCTGTCGGCATCGTCATCGTCCAGATGCGGCGGCTCGCCGCGCATCACGCGCTTGATCTCCTCGCCGGTCAGCGTCTCGTACTCCAGCAGCCCCTGCGCCAGCCGTTCCCATTGCTCCTGCTGGTCGGTGAGGATCTGCGCCGCGCGCTCATAGCCCGCCTGGATGAATTCGCGCACCTCCTCCTCGATCGTCTCCTTGGTATGGGCGGAGACCGAGAAACCGGCGGTATTGCCGCTGTAGCCTTCGTGCGCCTCGGCATAGTCGATATTGCCGACCTTGTCGGACATGCCCCAGCGCATCACCATGGCGCGGGCCAGCTGGCTGGCCTGCATGATGTCGCCGGCGGGGCCGTTCGATACGTGGCCTTCACCATATTTCAGGATCTCGGCCGCCTTGCCCGCCATGGTCATCGCCAGCTTCTGCTCGCACTCGTCCTTGTGCCAGTTCAGCCGGTCCATTTCCGGCAGGCTCACCACCATGCCCAGCGCGCCACCGCGCGGGATGATCGTCGCCTTGTAGACCGGATCGCACATCGGCAGGGCAAGGCCGACGACCGCATGGCCGGCCTCGTGATAGGCAGTCTTTTCCTTCTGGTCGGCGGTCAGCACCATACTGCGCCGCTCGGCCCCCATCATGACCTTGTCCTTGGCGTTCTCGAAATCCTCCATGGTGACGAAACGCCGGCCCACCCGGGCGGCCATCAGCGCGGCCTCGTTCACCAGGTTGGCCAGGTCGGCGCCGGAGAAACCGGGGGTGCCGCGGGCGATGATGCGCAGGTCGACGTCCGGACCCAGCGGGGTCTTGCGGGCGTGCACGCCAAGGATCTTCTCGCGGCCCTTGATGTCGGGGTTGGCCACCGTCACCTGACGGTCGAACCGGCCCGGGCGCAGCAGCGCGGGGTCCAGCACGTCCTTGCGGTTCGTCGCGGCGATGATGATCACGCCCTCGTTGGATTCGAACCCGTCCATCTCGACCAGAAGCTGGTTCAGCGTCTGTTCGCGTTCGTCATTGCCGCCACCGTAGCCGGCGCCGCGATGGCGGCCGACCGCGTCGATCTCGTCGATGAAGACGATGCAGGGCGCGTTCTTTTTCGCCTGTTCGAACATGTCGCGCACGCGGCTTGCGCCGACGCCGACGAACATCTCGACGAAATCGGAGCCCGAGATGGTGAAGAACGGCACGCCGGCCTCGCCCGCGATGGCGCGCGCCAGCAGCGTCTTGCCGGTGCCCGGAGGGCCGACCAGCAGCGCGCCCTTGGGGATCTTGCCGCCCAAGCGGCTGAATTTCTGCGGGTTGCGCAGGAATTCGACGATCTCTTCCAACTCTTCCTTGGCCTCGTCGATGCCGGCGACGTCGTCAAAGGTGACGCGGCCCTGTTTCTCGGTCAGCATCTTGGCCTTGGATTTGCCGAACCCCATGGCGCCGCCTTTGCCGCCGCCCTGCATTCGGTTCATGAAATAGATCCAGACGCCGATCAGCAGCACGAAGGGCAGCAGCGTGATCAGGAACGACTGGAACCCCGATTGCTCCTGTTTTTCGGCGCGAACCGGGATGTTGTTGTCGATCAGCAGATCGGTGATCTGCGCGTCTTCCGGCTTGATCGTCACATAGTCCTGACCGTCGGTGCCGCGGAAGCGGACCTGTTCGCCGTCCAGGGTGACCTGGCCGACCTCTTCGTTCTGGACGGCGCTCACGAAATCGGAAAAGGTGATCTCGCGGCTTTGCAGGGTACTCCCGCTGCCGCTGAACAGGTTGAACAGCGCCAGGATCAACAGGAACAGTACGACCCAGAAGGCGATATTTCGTGCGTTGCCCAAGAAAGCTCTCCTAAATGCGCGGCCGCGCGGGCGACCGTGTGTCATAGGGTAAAATAGAGATCATTGGGGCAGGTTCAATGCGATAAAAGGGTCGCGGCAAAGCCCGGGCCATCCTCCGCCGGTTCCGCGCGCCATCCCAAACCCATTCCGGCAAGCGGCGCGGCACGCAAATCATTGCCCAGCCAGACCGCCGGGCTGGGTTCCAGCGCGGCGCGCGGCAGACCGGTTTCGGTCCATCCGGGACAGCGCGACAGCCCCTTGGCGCCCAGCGCGCGCACCTCTGCCCCCGCCGTCATCGGCCCGGTCAGCCGCCAGCGCCTGTCCCAGACCTCATCGGGGGCCGCGCGGATGTCTTTCAGCGCGTTGACCTCGCGGCAGACCCAGATTTCGCCGCGCGCGTGGACGATGCGGCAGCCGCCGAGCGTGCCCCCCTGCCCCCGGTGCAGATCGCGCAGCAGCGCCGCGACCGGGCGCCGGCGCGGCGGGTAGTCACCCCGGCCGACCCAAGAGACCGCGCCGGTCAGCAGGCGGCGGGCGATCTCCTCGGGCATCAGGCGCAGCGCATGCGGGTCCAGAACGACGCAGCCGGCCACGACGCGCGCCGAGGCGCGCGCCGCCTCGAACGCGGCCCAGCCAAGTGTCTGTTCTGCGCCGGCCATGTTGCGCGCCACCCCGGCCAGCGCATCCGGGGTCACGCCCAGGGGCGCCAGCGCAGCCAGCGCGGCGCGCGCGCGCACCCGGGCGAAGCGGTCGTCGGTGTTCGACGGATCCTCGGCCCAGGACAGCCCGTTGTGCCGCAGGTAGGCGCGCAGGTCGGCGCGGGCAATCTCCAGCAGCGGGCGCAGGATCATCACCCCCCCCCGCAGCCGCCGCGGCGGGATGCCCGCCAGCCCCGCGGGTCCGGCCGTTCGGGCAAGCCGCATCAGCAGGGTTTCGGCCTGGTCGTCGAGGGTGTGCCCCAGCGCCAGCGCGGCGGCCCCGGCCCCGCGCGCCCAGTCGCACAGCAGATCATAGCGCGCCGCGCGGGCCGCATCCTGGAGGTTGCCGCTGCCGTCCCAGCCGCGCCAGCGCAGGACGCTATGCGGCACGCCAAGCGACTCGGCCTGCCGCCCGGCCTGGTCCGCCTCGCGCGCTGAGCCGTCGCGCAGCCCGTGATCGACGGTGGCCGCGACCAGCCGGACCTGCCCGGGATCGAAGCAGCGGGTCAGGATGTGCAGAAGCGCCACGGAATCGCCGCCGCCCGACAGGGCAATGGCAAGCGTCGGCGGCGGCACACGGCCGAACCACGCGCGCACCTTTGCCGGAATATCAGTGTCGGATGCGCTCAACGGCATCCCAGCTTGGACATCTCCGCGCGGGCCAGCGCCTCCGCCTCGGCGCCGGGAAAGCGAACCCCGACCTCACCCAGGGTCACGCAAGCCTGGTCGACCTGGCCGAGACGGCCCAGTGCGGCGCCCAGTTCGTAAAGCGCGGTGGGGGCCGTGGGACCGGAGTCATCGCCGGTAAAGGCGGTGAGATAGGCGCGCGCCGCCTCGCGGGTGTCGCCAAGCCCGTCGAGCGCGCGCCCGCGGGACAGGTGTGCGCGCGGCGCCATCGGGCTGCCCGGGTAGGCCTCGTTGAACGCGGCGAAGAGCGTCGCGGCACGCTGGTAGTCGCGCGCCTCCAGCGCCGCATTGGCGGCGTCGAAGTCGGCCTGCTCGCCCATCGCCAGCTCGCCGCCGCTGTCGGCTGGCTGGGCCGGGGCCGCCGGCGTCGCAGCGCCGGTTCCGCCGCCCGTGTCGCCGCCGAGCGTCGTGGTCTGGCCCAGCTTGCTCAGGTCGCCGCCTTCGAGTTCGACCAGGCGAAATTCGAGATCGCCGATCCGGTTGGTGCCGTCCTCGACCACGCGGCCGATGCGGTATTCGAGCTCCTCTGTCTTGGCGGTCAGCCGCTGCAGCTCGCTCTCGATGGCGCCGACGCGGTCCAGCACGCTGTCGCCGCCAGTGGCGATCTGCGGCGCGCCGGTGGTCGACAGCTCGCGCTTGAGCTTCTGGACCTCGACATAGAGCACGGTCAGCTCCTGCCGGATGTCGGCCAGCGTCTGGTCCTGCTGCGCGGCCAGAGGCAGGGCGCGAAACGCAACCAGAAATCCAAGGCCCAGCGCCGCCAGTGCGCGCATCATCACCTTGCCCCCCTACCCGGTCAGCCCGCCGGCCAGAACGGTGACGGCGCGGCGGTTCTTGGCATAGCAGCTTTCGGCGCTGCAGATCTCGAGCGGGCGTTCCTTGCCGTAGCTGACCGTCTTCAGCCGGCTGCCCGCAACCCCGCGCGACACCAGGTATTCGCGCACCGAGTTGGCGCGCCGCGCGCCCAGCGCGAGGTTATATTCGCGGGTACCCTGTTCGTCGGCGTGGCCCTCGATCACGGCGGTATAGTCGGGGTTGGCAGCCAGCCATTCGGCCTGGGCCGCCAGCACGGCACGGGCACTGTCATCCAGCGTCGACTGATCCACCGGGAACAGAATGCGGTCGCCGATCGCCGCCATGAAGTAGGCGGCCGAGGTCGGATCCGACGGCAGGCCCGAGGCACCTGCGGCACCGCCGAGATCGACGGTGTTGGTATCGTCAAGATAGGAATTCGAACAGCCCGCGACCGCCGCGACGGTACAGGCCAGAATCAGGGTCCGAAGGGATTTCATGCCAATTGCCTCTCAATATGCTTTTCTGGCTTCCGTTCTACCATATCTGCCATGGGTTGTGAACGCGCGGCCTCAGTTCTGCAAGGGCGACCATGATGGGTCCGAAGCGCCGCCGGGGGTGCGCACCGGGCGCAGGTTCCGCCCGGTTATATCGACGGAATAGAGCGTCGCCTGCCCCTGCGCACCCTTGGTTTCACGAGTAAACATGATGACCCGCCCGTTCGGTGCCCAGGTCGGCCCCTCGTCAAGGAACGATGCGGTCAGCAGTCGTTCCTCGCTGCCGTCGGTGCGCATCACGCCAATGTGAAACCGGCCCTTGTTTTGCTTGGTAAAGGCGATCAGGTCGCCCCGCGGCGACCAGACCGGGGTCCCGTAGCGCCCCTGACCGAAGCTGATCCGCGTCGCGCTGCCGCCGCCGGCGGGCATCACGTAAAGCTGCTGGGTGCCCGAGCGGTCGCTTTCGAACACCATCTGGCGGCCGTCGGGCGACAGGCTCGGCCCGGTCTCGATCGAGGGGGCCGAGGTCAGCCGGGTGGTGCCACCGCTGGCGATGTCCATGGCATAGATGTCGGTGTTGCCGCCCTGTTCGATCGAGAAGACCACCGTCTGCCCGTCGGGGGCGAACCGGGGCGCGAAACTCATCGTGCCCTCGCGGGTCTCCAGGATACGGCGGCGGACGCTACCGACATCGAGCACGTAGATGCGCGGAAAGCCGGTTTCGAAACTGGTATAGAGCACCCGGTCGCCGGTGGGCGAGAACCGCGGCGCCAGCACGATGGCAGAGCTGTCGGTCAGGTACTGCACGTTGGCGCCGTCGTAATCCATGATCGCCAGCCGCTTCTTGCGGTCGTTCTTGGGTCCGCTCTCGGAGACGAAGACAACCCGGCTGTCGAAATAGCCGCCCTCGCCGGTGATCCGACTGTAAACCGCATCGGCCACCTTGTGCGCCATTCGCCGCCAGCCGTCGCGGTCGCCGGCGAATTGCAGCCCGTTGCCCAGCTCGGCGCCCGAGAACACGTCCCAGACCCGGAACCGCACCGTCACCCGGTTGCCCGAGGTCGAAACCGCCCCGGTAATCAGCGCCTGGGCATTGATCGCCTTCCAGTCGGCGAACCGGACCGGGGCGGAAAAATCACTGACCCGCCCGATATGGGCTTGGGCCGGGATTTCCCGGAACAAGCCGGTGCCGGAGAGGTCGGCGGCGATTACCCGGGCGATCTGCCCGGCCACATCGCCCGCGTTGGGGCGGTCGGGAACGAAATCGGGCACCGCGAAGGGCATCGGTTCGATCACCCCCTCGGTGATCTCGATCCGCAACGGGCCGCCGTCCTGCGCCATCGCCGAATGGGCCACAATTGCCCATCCCAGAAGAAAGCTCAGCAGAAATCTCTTCATTTGATCCGCATCCTCTCCGGATTGAATGTCATCTCGATATCACGCCAGCGGTCGAATTTCTCCGCCGGCAGTGCAAACCCCCTGGCGCCGCAGCGGATGATCGCCCGGCGGGCCGCCTCGAACGCCTGTTTCGCAGACGCCTCGCTGCCCCCGGAACTCGACACCATGCGGATCGTCTCCATCTGCGGTTTGCCATCCTGGGTCAACGATACGGCGACAACCACGGTCGTGGCCAGTGCCGCCGACGAGAGCGATCCGACGTTCCAGCACGACGAAACCGCGACGCGCAGCGCCTCCTTCTCGCCGGCGCTGAGCGGCGGGCCCGAGGGGGCGGCGGTGGCGGGCCGGGCCTGCGCCCCGGCCAGCGCCTCGCTCAGCGCGGCGGCGACGGCATCCTCGGTCCGGGCCGGATCGGGCGCGCGGGGCGCGGGGGCGGCCGGTCGCGCCGGGCGGGGGGCCGGGCGTGGCGAGCGGGTCGGCGCCAGCACCGCGCGCTCCTCGGCCTCGGTCACGATCTCGGTCGCGGCTTCTTCCGGCGCGGTGGCCTCCTGCGCCTCGCGGGTGCTGTCGGCCTGCTGCTCGGGCGCGACCTCTTCCCGTTCGACCGGGTCGGGGCGCGCCTCGGGCGGCGGCGGCGCCACCGGCTCGGGCGCGATCCGCTCGGACGGGCGCTGCGGCGGCGCCGGGGCCTCGGGCACCAGGGCGGCGGTCTCGGTCTCCGGCGGCACCGGTGCGGGCTGCGGATCCGGCTGCGCCTCGGGCGCGGGCGGCGCCGGCTCGGGCAGGGTTTCCGGCAGCGGCTCGGGGACAGGCTCGGGCGCGGCCTCCGGCCGGCTGCGCACCGGCGGGCTGTCGGGTTCCGCCGTCACCTCGGGTGTTGCGTTTGAGAGCGGCGGCTCCGGTTCGGAGGGGGCCGCATCGATCTCGGGCGTCCGGCTGCGCCCGGTCATCAGGGCAAAGTCCTCGGCGCTGATCACGCTCACGTCCTGCACCTCGAAGGGCAGCGGGTCAGTTTCGAAGACACCGCCCAGAAAGGCCCAGCCGAGCAGAAGCCCGTGCGCCAGGGCCGAGATTTTGGTTCCGGTCTGCACGCCGCCTCACCCGGCATCGTCCAGGGTGGGCCCGCCGCTGTCGGTCACGAGCCCCACGTTCGAGAAGCCGCCAGCATTCAGCGCGCCCATCACCTGCATCACCAGTTCATAGGGGATCGCCCCGTCGGCGCGCAGGAACACCCGGTCGCTGTCGCGCTCGGCGGCAATGGCGCGCAGCTTGCTCACCAGTTCGCCGCGCGGCACCTCGCTGGTCTGGATCTCGATCCGGCCCTCGGCGGTGATGGTCACGGTCAGCGGTTCTTCCTCATCGCCGGGCAGCGCACCTGCGGCGGTCTTGGGCAGCTCCACCGGCACGCCCACCGTCATCAGCGGCGCGGCCACCATGAAGATGATCAGCAGCACCAGCATCACGTCGACGAAAGGGGTGACGTTGATCTCGGCCATCGGCCGGGCACGGCGACGACCCCGGCCGCGCCGCCGCGGACCGCCCTGATCCTGGTTCTGAACCGCCGCACCCATGGCCTCAGGAATCCAGCTGGCGGCTGAGGATGGTGGCGAATTCGTCGGCAAAGGCCTCGTAGCCCGCAAGGATGCGGTCGCTGTCCGCGCTCAGCTTGTTATAGAAGATCACCGCCGGGATCGCCGCCAGCAGGCCGAGGCCGGTGGCAAGCAGCGCCTCGGCGATGCCCGGCGCCACCACGGCCAGGTTGGTGTTCTGCTGTTCGGCAATGCTGATGAAGGCGTGCATGATACCCCAGACCGTGCCGAACAGCCCGACGAAGGGTGCAGTCGAGCCCACCGTGGCCAGCACCGGAAGCCCCTTTTGCAGATCCTCGGCCTCCTTGGCGATGGCCACATCCATGCTGCGGTCGATCCGCGCCTGGGCGCCGGCGATCAGCCCGCCGTCGTTGCGGTGCGAGCGGCGCCATTCGACCATTCCGGCGGCAAAGATGCGCTCGGAGCGGCCGTCTGGCGTGGGTCCGGTTTCCTCGAACAGCCCGTCGAGCGGCTCGCCCGACCAGAAGGCGCGGTCAAAGGCCGCCGCCTCGGAGCGGGCCGCGCGATAGGAGATCGTTTTCTGTATGATGATGGCCCAGGCCCAGAACGAGGCGAAGACCAGCATCCCCATCACAAGTTTCACGATCAGGGTTGCACGTGCGAAAAGCGCCCACAGGGAGAAATCCATCTCCTGCGCTAGCGCCAGGGTTTCTGCTTCCATCCGCCTGCTCTTTGCCTACCGGCCGGGTTCTTGTTTCGGCCTTGTTGCGGCGAATCTAACCCAGTTTGCCGACAAATACCATTCCCGCCGCAGGGTCGTGATTCAGCCCTGCATCAATGCGCGAATCTCCGCTGGCAGGCGCACCGGCCTGCCCTCGGTATTCATGCAGACGGCGGTGACCGCCGCCGTGAAGATCGGGGTGCCGTCGCGTTTGACCACCTGGTCCATCACCAACCGCACGCCCGAGATGCTGCGCAGGGTGGTCTCGACCTCCAGCTCGTCCTCGAATTTCGCGGTGGTGATATAATCAGCCTCGATCCGACGCACCACCCAGACGAGGCCGGCGTCGCGCATGGCGTTCTGGTCGTTGCCAAGCTGGCGCACCCAGTCCGACCGTGCCCGTTCGATATAGCGCAGGTAATTGGCGTGATAGACGATGCCGCCCATGTCGGTGTCTTCGTAGTAGACGCGGATGGGGAACCTGTGGGTCATCGGGCCGCCTCCTCGTTCCGATGACAGGCCGATGCCTCGACGACAAGGCCGCCGGGTCCGAACCGCAGCGTTTCGGCGGCAAGCACGCCGCGATGGTTGCGATAGGTTATCACGATCATCTCGTGCCCTTCGAAAACATCCACCACCTTGAAACGCAGATCCGGTTGCGCCGCGAGCGCCCGCCCCCAATAGTCGCGCAAAGCACCGCGCCCCCGCACATCACCCGCCCCCACCAGCGCCGCGGCCTTGGCCGAGCGGAACAGGATTTCTGGGGCATAGTGCGACAGAATCCGGTCCAGGTCATGGCTGTTCCACCCGGTTTCCCACTCTGCCGCGAAACCCTGTGCATCCATCACGCGTCCTTTCTCATCCGAGCGAACAGCCGCAGCGCGTGCGAGGGGTCATGCGCCACCGCCGGCAGCACCGGGTCGTAGGCAGCGCGGATCACACCGGCGATCTCGGGGCGAAGAATGGTCTTTCCGCCCGCCACGGCCAGCGGAGAGCTGTCGCGAAAGGCGCCTTCGGACCACAAAAGAAACGTCTGCACCACCTGGCCGAGCGCGAGGCTTTCCGCCGGCACCTTGAGTAGGGCCTCGTCCATGCGCAGAAACACGAAAGCCGCCTTGATCGCGCCCCCCTCGTCGAAGCGAAAGGCGCGGTACTGGTTGGCGCCTGCCGCCGTCAGCCGCGCCACCAGCGGACCGAGGTCGGGCAACAGCCGGTCCATCCCCGGCATCTGCGGCAGTTCTGCCCAGTCGCGGATGAAGAACACCATGCAATTGCTGCCCAGCTCCGGGTCGGTCTCGGCCAGCTTGTGCCCTGACAGCGCCGCCACCGCCTCGAACGCGCCCTTGACCACCGAGAGCGTCTCCGCCTCGACGCCGAAGACCACCGGCGCGATGGGCCGGCCCCAGCGCGCGACCAGAAATGCGCCGTCATCGCGGGTAAACAGCGCCTCGATCTCTTGCGGTGTCACGCGGGGGGCCTCCGATCCCTTATTGCCGCCCCAAGGCTAAGACCGCCCCTTCGCAACCGCAAGAGGAGCGCAACGTCGCAGGGCGCTCCGGCGGCTAGCTGAACAGGTCTGACTGCGGTTTGGGCATCGGCAGGCCCAGATGCGCCCAGGCCTTTTGCGCCAACATCCGGCCGCGCGGGGTGCGCTGGATCAGCCCCTGTTGCAGCAGGTAGGGCTCGATCACCTCTTCCAGCGCGTCGCGGCTCTCCGACAGCGCCGCCGACAGGGTCTCGATCCCCACCGGCCCGCCGCCGTAGTTCTCGGCAATCAGCGCCAGATACCGCCGGTCGGCGCCATCCAGCCCCAGATGATCGACCCCCAGCCGGGTCAGCGCGTTGTCGGCCAATGCCTGCGTGATCGTGCCGTCGCCCTCGACCACCGCGAAATCCACCACCCGGCGCAGCAGGCGGCCCGCGATCCGGGGCGTGCCACGGGCCCGCCGGGCGATTTCGCGCGCGCCCTTCGGGTCGGCGGGCGCACCCAGCTTGCGCGCGTTGCGGGTCACGATCTCGAACAACTCGTCCTCGGTATAGAACTGCAACCGGGTCGGAATGCCAAAGCGGTCGCGCAGCGGCGTGGTCAAAAGGCCCATCCGCGTGGTGGCGCCGACCAGCGTGAAAGGCTGCAACTCGATCCGCACGGTGCGCGCCGCTGGCCCCTCGCCGATCACCAGATCGAGCTCGAAATCCTCCAGCGCGGGATAGAGCACCTCCTCGACCGCCGGATTCAGCCGGTGGATCTCGTCGATGAAGAGGACATCGCGCGCCTCCAGGTTGGTCAGAATGGCGGCCAGATCCCCCGCCTTGGCCAACACCGGGCCCGAGGTCATGCGGAAATTCACCCCCAGTTCGCGCGCCATGATCTGCGCCAGCGTGGTCTTGCCCAGCCCGGGGGGGCCGTGGAACAGGGTGTGATCCATCGCCTCGCCGCGTTGGCGGGCGGACTGGATGAAGATCCGCAGGTTGGCCCGCGCTTCGGCCTGGCCGATGAAATCGCCCAGCGTCTGCGGCCGCAGCGCGCGGTCGTCGCCGGCGCCGTCCTCGGGCAGCGGATCGGGCCGCAAGGTGGGGTCGGGATCGTTCATCGGGAAATTCTCCGATCAGTTTCCAGCATTCCCCTACCCCTTCGGCGCCAGAAGCTTCAGCGCGGCGCGGATCAGCGCGGCCTCGCCCGCCTCCGGATTCTCGCCGGCGGCCTCGGCCACGGCACCGGCGGCCTCCGACGGGCCATAGCCCAGGTTGGACAACGCCGAAAGCGCATCGGCCTGCGCGCTGGCACTGGACGGCACACGCGGCGCCGGTTTCTGACGTGTTTTCGGCCCGCTCGGCTCCACCACCTCGACCACCGGCGCCGGCTCCGGCCCCTCCATCGCCTCGGTGATCGACCCACCCATTGCCATCACGCCGGGCGCCTTGTCCTTGAGGTCGAGCACGATCCGCTGCGCCGTCTTGGGGCCGACGCCGCGCGCGGCCTTGACCGCCGCCCAGTCGCCCAGCGCGATGGCGCGACCGACGCCCTCGGGGCCCAGCGCGCCGAGAATCGCCAGCGAAACCTTGGCACCGACCCCCTGCACGCTGGTCAGCAGCCGGTGCCATTCCTTTTCCACCAGGGAGGGAAAGCCGAAGAGCTGCATCAGATCCTCGCGCACCACCAGATCGGTGTAAAGCGAGACCGCCTCGCCCACCCCCGGCAGCGCCGCCATGGTCCGGTCGGAGCAATAGACAAGATAGCCGACCCCGCCCACGTCGATCAGGATGTGATCCGTGGCCCGGTACCCGATCCGCCCGGTCAGCCGCCCGATCATGCCCGCACCTCGCGCAGGCGCATGCCGCCCTCGGTGCCGCCGTAGTATGCGTGACAGATCGCGATCGCCAGCGCGTCGGCGGCGTCCGGTCCGGCCGGGTTGCAGCCCGGCAATTGCAGCCTGACCATGTGCAGCACCTGTTCCTTTTCCGCGTGGCCGACGCCGACGACGGTCTTTTTCACCCGGTTGGGGGCGTATTCGCCCACCGGCAGCCCGCCCTGCGCCAGCGTCAGCAACGCAACCCCGCGCGCCTGACCCAGTTTCAGCGTCGCAACACCGTCCTTGTTGACGAAGGTCTGTTCGATAGCGGCTTCGTCGGGGGCGTAGTCCGCAATCACCTCGGCAATCTGCCGGTTCAGCGACAACAGCCGCAACGCCAGTTCATCGGAGGCCTGCGACTTGCACAGCCCATTGGCCACATGCCGCAACCGCCCGTTCCGCGATTCGATCACGCCCCAGCCAAGGGTTCTCAACCCCGGATCAATGCCCAGAATCCGCATGTGCTGCCCGGCCCCGCCCGGAAATTGTTGCTTTTTTGATGCAGTAGCACGAAAGGCGAACACGGTCCAAGAAAAACGCGGCGAACTTTCGATCACAACAAATGCGACATCCGCATTTTCCAAACACGACACATGGTCTGAAAACGACAGAACCCATGCCCGAAAACGACACACATCTTCACCGGAAGTCACGAATATTTCAGGTTTTTTTCAACCTGCACGACCCATGCACAAGGCGCATAAGAACCATGCGTTTTGCGCCCTTGTGCGGAAAATTCGGGCAGACTACCTGCCGGTGACAACGACACACAGTGCAAACCATCAATCAAAGGAACACGTCAATGGCTGCATTCGACACCACCCGCCCCGTTTCCGACTCGGCCATCCTGTTCGGCCGCATCGGCTCCGCGATCTGCGCCGTCATCAGCGCCGTCGCCGCCTGGAACGACGCCCGCGTCACCCGCAACGCGCTGGCATCGCTGAGCGACCGCGAACTGGAAGACATCGGCCTGATCCGCGGCGATATCGACCTGGTCGCAAACCGCATCTCGTCGAACTGACGCTGTCTTCGTCTCTCCCTCGGAGACATCTGAAACCGCCGCGGGGCCCTGGCCCACGCGGCGTTTCTTTTTTGGCGCCCCTTTCCGCCCCGCTCAGGGCAGCAGCCGCACGATCCGCCCGGCAAGCGCCTCTGTCACCGGGTCCGATTGCATGATCCAGGCGCCTGCGGCCTCGGCGGCGGTCCCGGCCTGCAGGCGCGCGACCCGCTCGTCATAGGCGGCGGTGCCGGCCGCGGCCATCAGCAAGGCCTTGAAGGCGAAGAATACCGCGACGAACAGCAAAATCACCCGCAGAGACACCCACCGCCGGGGCCGCGCGGGCGCGGTCACCAGCAACCCGTCGGGACGCATCCGGGTTGAGTACCCGCGCGACATGGCGCGGTGTTTGCGCGTCAACCGATTGACGCGGTTGGTAAATTCCAGATCTTGATGGGCCATGACAGCCTCTCCATCTCCGGCCCCCACCGGATCGGGAGGCGAAGATCGGGCTGAATTGTGGCAAGAATGGGGCAGATGTCTCAAATGCCCCTAAAACCCGCCTGATTTACGCCTTTTTCTGCAAAAGCAGCGTGGTCCAATCACCAATCTCTTCGCTTTCGACAAGATTGACGCCAGAGCGTGCATAAACCGAAATCACGTCTTCGGCCTGCTCGTTGAGAATCCCCGACAGGATGGCATATCCACCCGCGCGCAGATGCGCCGCCAGGTCCGGGGCCAGCGCCACCAGCGGCCCTTTCAGGATATTGGCAAAGATCAGGTCATAGGGCGCCAGCGCCGCCAGGTCGGGATGGGCAAAGCCTGCCGCCTCGACACAGCGCACCCGGCCCGCCATGTCGTTGGCGCGCAGGTTGGCCTCGGCCACGTCCACCGCCACCTGATCGATGTCGCTGGCGATGATCGCGCCATCCCAGACCCGCGCCGCCGCCATCGCCAGCACCGCGGTGCCACAGCCGATATCGGCGACCTTTTCACCCATGAACCCGCCCTCGATCAGCCGGTCCAGCGCCCGCAGACAGCCCAGCGTGGTGCCGTGATGCCCGGTGCCAAAGGCCATCGCCGCCTCGATCAACAGCGGGATGCGCCCCTCGGGCAGCTTGTCGGCGTCATGGCTGCCGTAAACGAAGAACCGCCCCGCCTCGACCGGCGCCAGTTCGCGCCTCACATGGGCGACCCAATCGGTCTCGGGCAGTTCAGAGACGGTGAACTCCCTCGCCCCGAAGGCGACGGACAACAGCGCCAGCGCGGCCACATCGGGGGGTTCGGTGAAATATCCGCCAACCTCCCACAGGCCCGACCCGTCCTCGACCTCGAACACGCCGACGCCGGTGGGCACCGGCTCCAGCCGCTCCATCGCCTCGCCCAGCGCCTCGGCCTGGGATTTTCCGGGAAGCGTGGTCAGCGCGGTGAACGTCGGCATGGGGCATCTCCTGCAAGGCTGCGCCCGGCCCTAGGGCGGCGGCGCGGCAAGGTCAAGCGCGCCCTATTCCGCCGGGGCCGGAACGAAGCGGGCCAGCACGGTCTCGTTGCCCGGCTCCGGGTGGCGCGGGATCAGCAGCGCCAGGCAGAGCGAGGTCATCGCCATGCCGGCCGCCAGCCCGAACACCGCGCCCGGCGAGGCCAGCCAGAGATAGCCCAGCAGCGCCGGCAGAACCACCGCGGCGATATGGTTGATGGTAAAGGCCACGGCGGCGGTGGGGGCGATATCGGCCGGATCGGCGATCTTCTGGAAATAGGTCTTCAGCGCCAGCGCCAGCGCAAAGAACATGTGGTCGATCACATAGAGCGTGGCGGCCAGCACCACCCCCCAGCCGAAGAAATAGATGCCGCCATAGGCCAGAAACACCACCACCAGCCCGGAATACTCGAACAACAGAGCGCGACGTTCGCCAAAGGCGCCGACGGCGCGCCCCACCAGAGGCGCGAACACCATGTTGGCAACCAGGTTGATCAGGAACAGCGCCGTGACCTCATGCACATCGAAGCCGAATTTCTCGACCATCATGAAGCCGGCGAAGACGGTGAAAATCTGCCGCCGGGCACCGGCCATGAACTGCAGCGCGTAATAAAGCCAGTAGCGGCGGCGCAGCACCATCTTCTTGCTCTGCACGGTGTCGGCCTGAAACTGCGGATAGAGAAAGAACGCCGCCGCCGCGACCAGCGCGGTGAACCCGCCGGCCAGCGCGTAGACGATGTTATAGGTCAGGCCCAGCGGCTCCCACAGCAGAACGATCAGCCCGTAAGAGACCAGCGTCGCCGCGGACCCTGCGGCCAGCAGCCAGCCCAGCATCCGCGGCGCGCGGTCCTTGGGCAGCCATTGCAGCTGCAGCGACTGGTTCACCGTCTCGTAATAGTGGAACCCGATCGAGCTGAGCATGGTGATCACCAGGATACCGCCCAGCGAGGGGAACTGCGCGGTCAGCGCCGTCGCCACCCCCAGCAGGATCAGCGACACCAGCCCCAGGACCTGCTCGCGCATCAACATCAGAACCGCGATCACCCCGATCGCCAGGAACCCCGGGATCTCGCGCACCGTGTGCAGCCAGCCGATGTCGCTGCCGTCGAACTGCGCCACCTCGATGACGAAATTGTTGAGCAGCGCCGACCAGGTGGCAAAGGCCACCGGCATGGCCACAGCCATCAGGAACAACAGCGCCACGGGGCGGCGCCAGACCGGCAATTGCCGGGCTTCGGACAGGGTAACGGGCGTGCTCATGACCCGGGCTCTTACGCCGGATTCTCAACCTTGGCGAGGGCAAATGCCCGCCCGAACATCTGATCTGCATCAATGCACCAGAGCACCGGGCCGTATATATCGCCATGAACGAATGTATGGGAGGGCGCGCGATGGATCTGGTCGCTGTCGTGGAACGGATCGGCGAGGCCCCGACAGCGGCGCTGTTCGGGCTGATCACCGGGATCGTGTTCGGGGTGGCGGCGCAAAGGTCGCGGTTCTGCCTGCGCGCGGCCACGATCGAGTTTGCCCGCGGCGCGATGGGGGCCAAGGTCTCGGTCTGGCTGCTCACCTTCTCGACCGCCGTGGTCTGGGTGCAGGGCGCGCAATTGCTGGGCCTGATGGACAGCGCCGATGCGCGCATGATGGCGGTCCCGGGAAGCTGGTCGGGCGCGGTGATCGGCGGCTTGCTGTTCGGCTCCGGCATGGTACTGGCGCGCGGCTGTTCCGGGCGGCTCCTGGTGATGGCGGCCACCGGCAACCTGCGCTCGGTGGTGTCGGGCCTGATCTTCGCCGTGGTCGCACAGATGAGCCTTTCGGGCCTCCTCGCCCCGCTGCGCGACACCCTCGCCGCGCTCTGGATCACCGAGGGTGGCCGCAACATGGATCTTCTTGCCGCGCTGGGTCTGCCACACTACGGCGGGTTCGTGCTCGGCCTGCTGATCGCGGCGCTGGCGCTGGTGCTGTCGCGGCGCAACCGCATCGGCGCGGGGCGGCTGGTCTTCGCCTCCGGGGTCGGCTTCTCGGTGGCGCTGGGCTGGGTGCTGACCTATTCGCTGGCCCAGGTCGCCTTCGAGCCGCTTCAGATCGAAAGCGCCACCTTCACCGGCCCCTCGGCGCATACGCTGATGTTCTTCCTCGAACGCAACGCCATCCTCGAATTCGATGTCGGCCTGGTGCCGGGGGTCTTCATCGGCGCGATGATCGCCGCCGGGCTGGCCGGCGAGATGCGGATCCAGGCCTTCGACGGCGCGGTGACCATGCGCAAGGCGATGATCGGCGCGGCGATGATGGGTTTTGGCGGCATGCTGGCCGGCGGCTGCGCCATCGGCGCCGGCGTCACCGGCGGCTCGATCTTCGCCGGCACCGCCTGGGCGGCGCTGTTCTTCATGTGGGTCGGCGCGATGGCCACCGATTTCCTGGTCGATCAACCGGGCAGCACGGTGACCGCCTGAGGTCGCCCCGGGCAATACCCTCTCCCGCTCTTTTTCTGGCCGAAAATACTCCCGCCGGAGGCTCCGCCGCTTGCCGTCGGCGCAGCATGAGCCGATCCCTCTCCCCGAAGCCACAGGCCCCTAGAGAAAGCTTTGCGGGTCGATATCCACGCTCAGCCGCAAATCCCCCTTCAGCCGCAGCGGCGCCAGCCAGCGGGCAAGCGCGGCCTGCAACGGCGCGCCCTTGGCCGCCTTGACCAGCAGCCGCACCCGGTGCCGTCCGCGAATGCGCGCGATGGGGGCCGGTGCCGGGCCGAAGACCTGCGCGCCGATCTGGTGCAGCGGGCCGGCGTTGCGGGCCAGCGCATTGCCCAGATCGAACACCGCACCGGCGTCGGTGCCCGACAGGATGATCCCGGCCATGCGGCCATAGGGCGGCACGCCCGCCGCCTGTCGTTCCGCCGCCTCGGCGCGCCAGAACCCCTCCTCGTCGCCGGCCAGAATGGCGCGGATCACCGGATGCTCGGGCTGAAAGGTCTGCAACAGCGCCAGCCCCGGCTTGTCGGCCCGGCCCGCGCGCCCGGCCACCTGCCGCATCAGTTGAAAGGTCCGCTCCGCCGCGCGCAGGTCCGAGCCCTGCAATCCCAGGTCGGCGTCGATCACCCCGACCAGCGTCAGCTTGGGAAAATTGTGCCCCTTGGCGACCAGCTGGGTTCCGATGATGATATCGGCACCGCCGGCCCCGATCTCGACGATCTTCTCCTTCAGCGCCCGGGCGCTGGCAAAAAGATCGGAACTCAGCACCGCGATCCGCGCCTCGGGGAACAGCGCCGCGGTCTCCTCGGCCAGCCGCTCGATCCCCGGCCCCACCGGCGCCAGCCGCCCCTCCACCCCGCAAGAGGGGCAGACCTCGGGCATCGGCCTGGTCTCGCCGCACTGGTGGCACACCAGCCGCTTGAGAAACCGGTGCTCGACCATCCGCGCATCACAATGATCGCAGGCGATCTGGTGACCGCAGGCCCGGCAGATCGTCACCGGCGCATAGCCCCGGCGGTTGAGAAACAGCAGCGCCTGCTCGCCGGCCTCCATCCGCGCCTGCACCGCGCCGCGCAGGCTGGGCGAGATCCAGCGCCCCGCCTCCAGCTTTTCGACGCGCATGTCGATCGCCCGCATCTCGGGCAGCACTGCATCGCCGAACCGCGCGGTCAGGTCCAGCCGGTCATACTTGCCCGCCTCGGCATTGGCCCAGCTTTCAAGGCTGGGCGTCGCACTGGCCAGCACCACCCGCGCCGCGGCCATCGCCGCGCGCAGCACCGCCATGTCGCGCGCATTGTACATCACCCCGTCCTCCTGCTTGTACGAGGTGTCATGTTCCTCGTCGACGATGATCAACCCCAGATCGCGGAACGGCAGGAACAGGGCCGAGCGTGCGCCGACGACCAGTTGCGCGCCGCCCTGTCCGACCATCCGCCAGATCCGACGCCGCTCGGTCATCGTGGCACCCGAATGCCACTCGGCCGGTTTGGCGCCGAACCGCGCCTCGACCCGGGTCAGGAACTCGGCCGTCAGCGCGATCTCGGGCAGCAGCACCAGCGCCTGCCGCCCCATCGCCAGGCATTCCGACACCGCCTCGAGATAGACCTCGGTCTTGCCCGAGCCGGTCACCCCCTTCAGGAGCGTGGTGCCGTATTGTCGACTGCGCAGATGCCCGCGCAGCACATCCGCCGCCGCCGCCTGATCCTCGGTCAGCGGCTTGCCCGGCAGCTTCGGGTCCAGCACCGGAAATGGCAGGTCGCGCGGGCTGTCCTCTTCGCGCACGGCGCCATGTTTCACCAGCCCCTTGACGACCGAGGGCGTCACGCCCGCCATCTCGGCCAGCTCCTTCAGGGTAAAGGCCAGCCCGCCATAGTCCTCGAGCACCTCCAGCACCCGGCGGCGGGCATCGGTCATCCGGTCCGGCTCCCCCGTTCCGCGACGATAAATTTTGCGCATCGAGGGCGGATCGCCCAGCCCCGGCGCCCGCATCGCCAACCGCAGCATCACCGGCATCGGCGTCAGCGTATAATCGGCGGCCTTGGCGAGAAAATCGTGCATTTCCTCGCGCATCGGGGCCACGTCCAGCACCCGGATCACCGCGCGGATCTTGGCGCGGTCGAAATCGCCCCGCCCCGGCCCCCAGACCACGCCCGGCACCTTGCGCGGGCCCAGCGGCACCTCGACGAAATCGCCCAGCACGCAGCCGCCCTCGGGCGCGCGGTAATCCAGCGTCCGGTCCAGCGGCTGGGTGGTCTGCACCGCCACAAGATCGCCTTCGTCGAACATGTCCCGCCCGCCGTGATCCCGCCCGTCCGTCATGCCGTTTGCGCCATCCTCCGATACTGCGCGGGGGGTTCCCGCCCTTCCCTTTCTGAGGTAAAGCCAAGCCCGAGCAAGGCCAACCCATCAAAGGATGCCCCCATGAGATTCTTCGTAGACACCGCCGAGATCGATGCCATCGCCGAGCTGAACGATCTGGGCATGGTCGACGGCGTCACCACCAACCCGTCGCTGATCATGAAATCGGGGCGCGACATCCTCGAAGTGACCAAGGAGATCTGCGATCTGGTCGATGGTCCGGTCAGCGCCGAAGTGGTCGCCATGGAGGCCGACGCGATGATCGCCGAGGGCCGCAAGCTGGCCGAGATCGCCGAGAATATCGCGGTCAAGGTGCCGCTGACCTGGGACGGGCTCAAGGCCTGCAAGGTGCTCTCGGGCGAAGGCCACATGGTCAACGTCACCCTGTGCTTTTCCGCCAACCAGGCGCTGTTGGCGGCCAAGGCCGGCGCGACCTTCATCAGCCCCTTCATCGGTCGGCTCGACGACATCAACATCGACGGGATGGAGCTGATCGCCGACATCCGCACCATCTACGACAACTACGGCTTTGACACCCAGATCCTCGCCGCCTCGATCCGCACGGTGAACCACGTGACCGAGGCCGCCCGCATCGGCGCCGACGTGATGACCGCGCCGCCAGCCGTGATCAAGGCGATGGCCAACCACCCGCTGACCGACAAGGGGCTGGATGCCTTCATGAAGGATTGGGCCAAGACCGGGCAGAAAATCCTCTAAGTCGCCACCTGTCGCGGGAATTTCGCGGAATTGGCGGATTTTTCGGCCCATTTCCGCGAAACCCGTGATATAAGGCGCGCAAGACCAAAAAGAGGCGGACATGAGCAGCAGCCCGAAACTGGAAGACAACCTGCGCGCGGCGATCATCGCCAAACCCGACGCCATCCTCGAGGACCGCGACGTGATGCATGCGCTGATCGCGGCGAACGAGCGGTCGATGGGCGGCAATATCGTCGATCTGCGCGGCATCGCGATGGAGCGGATGGAGGCCCGGCTCGACCGGCTCGAGGATACCCACCGCAGCGTCATCGCGGCGGCCTATGAGAACCTCGCCGGCACCAACCAGGTGCACCGCGCCATCCTGCGCATGCTCGACCCGACCGAGTTCGAGGTGTTCCTGCGCGACCTCGGCGGCGAGGTGGCCGAGATCCTGCGCGTCGATGCGATCCGGCTGGTGCTGGAAACCGCCCAGAACGGCGACGACCCGGCGGTCAGCCGCCTTGACGGGGTGCTGGCCCTGGCCGGCCCGGGCTTCGTCGACGATTTCCTGACCCGCAGGCGCGGCGGCCAGCCGCGCCAGGTCACCCTGCGCCAGTTGCAGAAGGGGTCGGAGCGCATCTATGGCAAATCGGCCGAGTTCATCCGCTCCGAGGCCTGCCTGCGGCTCGATTTCGGCGCCGGCCGCCTGCCCGGGCTGCTGGTAATGGGCGCCGAGGACCCGCATCAGTTCACCCCCCAGCACGGCACCGATCTGCTGGCCTTCTTTGCCGGCGTGTTCGAACGCACGATGCGCCACTGGCTCAGGTGAGCCCGGAATGACCCTGACGATTTCAGCCGCCTGCCGCGATGCGCTGCAGGACTGGCTGGACCGGCAAAGCGCGCTTTCGGGCGCGGCGCAGAACACCCTGACCGCCTATCGCACCGACGTGGCGGCCTTTCTCGCCTTCATGGCCGAACATCGCGGCGGGCCACAGGGGCTGGCCGCGCTGGAGAAGATCACCGTCACCGAGATGCGCGCCTGGATGGCGCGGACGCGCGGCACCGGCATTTCCTCGCGTTCGCTGGCGCGCAAGCTCTCGGCGGTGAAAAGCTTTTACCGCTGGCTGGCCGAGCGCGAGGGCTTCGATCCCACCGCCGTGCTCGCCGCCCGCTCGCCCAAGTTCCAGAAGAAACTGCCGCGCCCGCTGGCCCCCGAGGCCGCCCGCGCGGTGATCGACACCGTCGAGCTGCAATCGCAGACGCCCTGGGTCGCGGCCCGCGACGCCGCCGTGGTCACGCTGCTCTATGGCTGCGGACTGCGCATCTCCGAGGCGCTGGGGCTGACCGGCGCCGACGCGCCGCTGGGCGCCTCCCTGCGCATCCTCGGCAAGGGCGGCAAGGAACGGGTGGTACCGGTCCTGCCGGCGGCGCGCGACGCGGTCGATGCCTACCTGCGGCTCTGCCCGCACCCGAAAGATCCGCGCGCGCCGCTGTTTCGCGGCGTGCGCGGCGGCGCGCTGAACGCGCGGCTGATCCGCGGCGCGATGGCGCAGGTGCGCATGCAGCTCGGCCTGCCCGCCACCGCCACGCCGCACGCACTGCGCCACAGCTTCGCCACCCACCTTCTTGAGGCGGGCGGCGACCTGCGCAGCATTCAGGAACTTCTGGGCCATGCCTCGCTGTCGACGACACAAGCCTATACGGCGGTGGATACCGCCCGCCTGATGGAGGTCTACGCCCGCAGCCACCCCAAGGCGTGACACCACCCCACCCGCGAGGCTCGAAAAGAGAGACCCCCGCAGCAATTGCGATTTGCCGCGATTTGCGCCATGACATCTTCATGACACCCCAATTGCGCGCCCTTTCCGTCCATCTCTTCACTGCCACCGGCGCGGTTTTCGCCATGCTCGCCATGCTCGCCGCCGCCCAGGGAAAATGGAGCCTGATGTTCCTCTGGCTGGTGGTCGCCTTCTTCGTCGACGGCATCGACGGACCGATGGCGCGGCGCTACCACGTCAAGCATTTCGCGCCGGAATTCGACGGCGTGCTGCTCGACCTGATCATCGATTATCTCACCTATGTCTTCATCCCCGCCTTCGCCCTGTTCCAGTCCGGGCTGATGGACGGCTGGACCGGCTGGGTGGCGATCTTTGTCATCACCTTCGCCAGCGCGATGTATTTCGCTGACACAAGGATGAAGACCGATGACAATTCGTTCAAGGGGTTTCCCGGCTGCTGGAACATGGCGGTGCTGGTCTTCTTCGCGGTCGAGCCGAACTTCTGGATCATCCTCGGCTTCGTCGCCGCCCTGGCACTCGCGATGTTCCTGCCGCTGAAATTCGTGCACCCGGTGCGCACCGAGCGCTGGCGGGTGGTGACCCTGCCGGTGGCGCTGGCCTGGACCTTTTTCGCCGGCTGGGCCGCCTGGGTCGATTTTCATCCGGAAAGCTGGGCCAACTGGGGGCTGGTGGCCTGCACGCTCTACCTGCTGCTGGCCGGCATCGCGCAACAGGTGATCCCGGCCCGCAACGCGCAGGCCGGGTGACGGGACCCGCCTAAGCGACGTCCTCGATCTCGATCTCCCGGCCCTGGAAGGCAAAGCTGTCGCCGGCCTGCAGCCCGTCCATCGCCTTGTAGATCGGGCTCTCGGGCGAGATGCCCATATAGGTCACGCCGCCCACCTCGAACCGCGCGGTCGAGACGGCAACGATCAGGTGACGCCCGTCAAGGGTCACGATCGCACCGGGCCGCACCGTGTCGGTCGGGGTGAAATCCAGGTTCTCGATCACGTCCACCTTGGCGTGATGGGTCATGACCGGATGATGAAAGGCCGCAGCCAGGCCGACCTCTTCGGTCGAGCCGGCAAGTTCGTCGTTGTCATGGCCTTCGCGGTCGTCCAGCACGGATTCCTTCATATGCGCCTCATAGTGCGCAACGGCACTGGCCAATTCCTCGGATTCCAGCGACAACAACCTGTCGTACACAGCTTTTTTCAACGCGGCGCGGTCCTGCGAAGTGCTCATCTGTCTTGTCCTTCCTGACGGTTTGCCGCCTAACCTGCGGCCCGCCAGCGGCAAATGCAATCGGCTTTTGGCCGCAGCGCCGCTCAGATCAGAAAGCCGCCGGCGCCCTCGTGGCGCAGCAGCGCCACCTTGGTTTCCACGCCGCCCTGGCCAGAGTACCCGGTCAGCTTTCCATCCGCCCCCATCACCCGGTGACAGGGGATCAGAACCGGGATCGGGTTGTGCCCGCAGGCCCGCCCGACCGCCTGCGCCGACTGGCCCAGATCGCGGGCAATCTCGCCATAGGTGCGGGTCTCGCCAAAGGGAATCTCCAGCATCGCGGCGCAGACCGCGCGCTGGAACGCCGACCCATCGACGCGCAGCGGCAGGTCGAAGGTCTGGCGCGCGCCGGCGAAGTATTCCGTCACCTGCTGCCTGGCCCGCCGCAGCAGCGGAGTGTCATCAACCCCGCCCTCCTGCCAGTCCACCCGGGTGATCGCGCCATCCTCTTCGGTGAGGGTCAGCACCCCGACGGGCGTCTCGACGCTCAGGCGCGGAATTGCGGCATCAGATCTGACGGGCGACGTACCACTGCGTCCCGCAGGGCGTGCGAAACCCGCCGCGCCGGTCGCCGTCACCCTTTTCCATCATCGGCTGGATCTCCTCGGCGCCCAGGGCCAGCGCGCGGGAAAAGGCGGCGTCCGGATCGGGCAGGTAGACATGCACCATCGCAACCGGCCCGCCCTCGGCCCCGCCCATCATCAGCACGGTGTCACCGATGCGGCACTCCGCATGCATGATGCGGTCGCCGTCATGGATCACCCGCAGCTCCTCGGCGCCGAAGACAGCAGCGCAGAACTCCAGCACCGCGCGCGGATCGGGCACCACCAGGTAGGGCGCCAGCGAAGTATAGCCATCGGGTTTGTACGACATGGCCCCAAGGCTACCCGATTCCCCATCAGTCCAACAGTCGCATGATAGCGCGCCCTGCAAACGTCGTGCCGGGCGCGCAGGCGGGTTACCCCAGCGCCGTGTTGCAGCGGTGGCAGACGCCCGGATGCGGGTGCTGGCCGACGTCGGGCAGGATCTTCCAGCAGCGCTGGCATTTCTGCCCCTCGGCCTTTTCGAACACCACGCCGACGCCCTCCACCTCGGGCATGCGGAAGGCCTCGTTCGGGCTGGGATCGCCGGTCAGCACGATGTCGGAGGTGATGCAGACATCCTCGAAATCGACCGAGCGCAGCGCCTTCAGCACGTCCGTGTCGGACACATGCACCACCGGTGCGGCCTCCAGGCTCGCGCCGATCACCTTGTCGCGGCGCTGGACCTCCAGCGCGGCTGTGACCGCCCGGCGCACCTGCCGGATACCGGCCCATTTCGCCGCCAGCGCCGCGTCGCGCCATTCCGCCGGCGTCTCGGGGAAATCGACCAGATGGACCGAGCTCTCATCGCCCGGGAACCGCTCCAGCCAGACCTCTTCCATGGTAAAGACCAGGATCGGCGCCAGCCAGGTGGTCAGCCGGTGGAACAGCGCATCCAGCACGGTCAGCGCGGCGCGGCGGCGCATGGTATCGCCGTCGCAATACAGCGCGTCCTTGCGGATGTCGAAGTAAAAGGCGCTGAGTTCCACGGTGGCAAAGGTAAAGACCGACTGGAACACCGACTGGAAATCGAACGACGCGTAGCCTTCGCGCACCTGCCCGTCCAGCTCCGCCAGCCGGTGCAGCACCCAGCGCTCCAGTTCCGGCATCTCGGCGGTGTCGATCCGGTCGGCTTCGGTGAAATCGCCAAGGCTGCCCAGCATGAACCGCAGTGTGTTGCGCAAGCGGCGATAGCTGTCGGCGACGCCTTTCAGGATCTCCGGCCCGATCCGCTGGTCGGCGGTGTAATCGGTCTGCGCCACCCAGAGCCGCAGGATATCGGCGCCGTATTGCTTGACCACATCCTCGGGCGCGATGGTATTGCCGAGCGATTTGGACATCTTGTTGCCCTTCTCGTCCAGCGTGAATCCGTGCGTCACCACGTTGCGATAGGGGGCGCGGCCCATCGTGGCGCAGCCCTGCAGCATCGAGGAATGGAACCAGCCGCGGTGCTGGTCGGTGCCCTCCATGTAGACATCGGCGATACCGTCCTCGGTGCCGTCGGCCCGGTCGCGCAGCACGAAGGCATGGGTCGAGCCGGAATCGAACCAGACGTCCAGCACGTCGAACACCTGTTCCCATTTCGCCGGATCGTGATCGCCACCCAGGAATCGCTCCTTCGCCCCCTCGGCGTACCAGGCATCGGCGCCTTCGGCCTCGAAGGCCTCGGCGATGCGGGCGTTGACCGCCGGATCGCGCAGCAGGAAATCCGGATCGGTCGGCAGCACCCCCTTGCGGGTAAAGCAGGTCAGCGGCACGCCCCAGGCGCGCTGGCGGCTCAGCACCCAGTCCGGGCGCGTTTCGATCATCGAATAGAGCCGGTTGCGCCCGGTTTTCGGGGTGAAGGTCACCAGCTCGTCGATCGAGGTCAGGGCCCGCTCGCGGATCGTCTTGCCATAGGTGTCATCGCCGCCGCAGGGCACGTCGATGGCGGCGAACCATTGCGGCGTGTTGCGATAGATCACCGGCGCCTTGGAGCGCCAGCTATGCGGGTAGGAGTGCTTGATCTTGCCGCGTGCCAGCAACCCGCCGACCTCGGTCAGCTTGGCGATCACGGCGGCGTTGGCCTCGCCCTCCCAATCGCCCTTCTTGGGCTTTTCACGCAGGATGCGCTTGCCGCCGAAGAACGGCAGATCGGCGCGGAACGAGCCGTCATCGGTCACGTTATAGGTGATGACCTGCTCCAGCATCCCCAGCCCGCGATAAAGCTCGTATTCCTCCATCCCGTGGCTCGGCGCGCAATGGACAAAGCCGGTTCCCTCGTCGTCGGTGACGAAATCGGCGGCGCGGAAATCGCGCAGATCGTCCCATTCGCCCTCGGAGCCCTCGGCCCCGGCCAGCGGGTGCAAGAGCCTGATGCTGGCCAATTCCTGTTTCGGGACATCACGCAAGCGTTTCCACTGGCTTTTCTCGAGCCGGGCGCGGGTAAAGACGTCATCCGCCAACTTGTCGGCCAGAATGTATTTGTCGCCCATGCTGACCCAGCATTCCTCCGGCGTGCCGGTGACCTCGTAAAGGCCATAGGAAATGCCCTCGCCGTAAACCACCGCCTTGTTGCTGGGCATGGTCCACGGAGTCGTGGTCCAGATCACAACGCTCGCATCTTTGATTGCCTCGATCCTGCGGCTAAACTCATACAGGCCAGCTTCGGTATCTAGGTCTACGTCGTCAAATTCCCCTTCCCAGTGAGCGTGATTGACGGCCACTTCCGCCACCTTGAACTTCACCCAGACGGTAAAACTTTCCTTGTCGTGATACTCCACCTCAGCCTCGGCCAGCGCGGTCTGCTCGATCGGTGACCACATAACGGGCTTGGACCCCTGGTAGAGCGTGCCGTTCATCAGGAATTTCATGAATTCCTCGGCGATCACCCTCTCGGCGTGGAAATCCATCGTCAGATAGGGATCGGCCCAGTTGCCGGTGATCCCCATCCGCTTGAACTCCTCGCGCTGCACGTCGACCCATTCGGCGGCGAACTTGCGGCACTCCTGGCGGAAATCGACCACCGGCACCTCGTCCTTGTCCAGCCCCTTGGCGCGGTACTGTTCCTCGATCTTCCATTCGATCGGCAACCCGTGACAATCCCAGCCGGGGATGTAACGGCTCTCGTGGCCCATCATCTGGTGGCTGCGCACGATCATGTCCTTGATCGTCTTGTTCAGCGCGTGACCGATGTGCAGGTGCCCGTTGGCATAGGGCGGGCCGTCGTGCAGGGTAAAGGGCTTGCGGCCCTCGGCCGTCTCGCGCAGCTTATCGTAAACGCCGATCTTCTCCCAGCGCGCCAGCCACTCGGGCTCACGCTTGGGCAGGCCGGCGCGCATCGGGAAATCGGTCTTCGGCAGGTTCAGGGTGTCTTTGTATTCAGGCGTCTCGGTCGGGGTATCGGAGGGGGTGTCGGCGCACATTTGCGGCGTCCTTCGGAATTGGTCGTATGGCAAGGGTCGGTGAGGTCGGTGCGAGGGCTCAACACCTTTGCCCGGCGTCTCCTTGGGTCAGAGCGCCGGGGCCGTAATTCGAATGATGATGACGCGCGGATGGGTCATGGGCCGCCTTATAGGCGGGGCCGCAGGCGGGGTAAAGTGGGCGTGCCTTCCCCCGACCGCCCGATCCCCCTCACATGCTGAACAGCGTGCCCACGACATAAGCCAGACCGGCCGCCACGCCGCCGATCGCCAGCGTCTCCAGCCCCGACCGCCACCAGGGCGCCAGCGACCAGCGGCTTTTCAGCGCGCCGATGGCAAAGAACACGCCGCCGGTCATCCAGGACGACAGGGCAAAGGCGCCCTCCAGCCCCAGCACGAAGGGCATCAGGGGCACCATCCCGGCGACCAGAAAGGCGGCAAAGGTGGCCAGGGCCGCGCGCATCGGGTGCGGATCGACCCCGGCCAGCCCGTATTCGCCCTCCAGCATCAGCTGGATCCAGTTCTCGCGGTCGCCGCAGATCTCCTCGGTCGCCTCCTCCAGAACCCGGCCCGACAACCCCTTGCGCGCCAGGATCTCACGCACCTCCTGCCGCTCGCCATCGGGGTAGCGCGCGATGTGGCGCTCCTCGACCTGGCGCAGGCGCTGGATGTCGTCCAGTTCTGCCTTGGTGCCCGAGAAATTGCCCGCCGCCATGGAAAACCCGTCGGCCAGCACGTTGGCCAGCCCCAGTGCCACGATGACAAAGGGCGACAGCCCCGCGCCTGCCACCCCCGCCACGATGGCAAAGGTGGTGACCGATCCGTCGATGGCGCCGTAGACCACGTCGCGCAGATGGCCGCGCCCCTGCGGCGCGCCGACCCGCGCGGCGATCTCTTCGTGGCTGTGGCCGTGATCCTGCATCGCTACTCCCTCGCTGATCCCGGGGGACAGGCTAACCGACCCCGCCGCCCCGCCCCTTGCGGCAGATCAATCCGCGCCCCTGCCCGGCAACAGCCCGGTCAGCGCCCGCCGGATCATGCCGCGGATCGAGGGCCGGTGACGCTTGGAGAACGGCAGCGGCCGGCACACCTCCATCGCCGCGACGCCGACCCGCGCGCTGAGGGCGCCGTTGACCAGACCCTCGCCGAACCGCCGCGACAGCTTGGTCAAAAGCGACCCGCCCAGAACCGGCTCCAGCAGGTCGTCGCCCACCGCCACCGCGCCGGTGGCGACCAGGTGGGCAAACACTGCCCGCGTCAGCCGCCAGCTTCCCAGCACGCCCGAGCGCCCGCCATAGATCTCGGCGACCCGCCGGATCATCCGCAGATTGGAGGTGAGCGCGGCGGCCACGTCAGCCAACGCCAGCGGCACCAGCGCGGTCACCGCCGCCACCTGCCGCGCCGCCGCCTCGACCTCGCGGCTGGCCGCCTGGTCGAGCGGGGCCAGCAATTCGTCCTCGACCAGCGCCAGCACCGCCTCGGCGTCGAACTGCTCTTCGATCCGCCCCTGCAGCCGCGCGCGACCCCAGCGGGTGTCCTCGCGCCCGGCGTAAAAGGCGATCAGCCGCCCGGCGGCGGCGCGCGCGGCACTCAGATCCTCGCCCGCCAGCGCCGCCTCGGCCTCGCGCCGCAGCCCGTCGATCCGCTTGAGCCGCCCGATCGCCGCCAGTTCACGAAGGCTAAGCAGCGCCAGAACCCCGAGGAAGGCGGCGATCAACCCCGTCATCGCCCAGCCCAGCAGCGGCGCGCGTGCCAGCAGGCCCATGACGAAATCCCAGGCCGCAAGCGAGATCACCGCGCCCAGCAGCGCCCCGGCCAGCCCCCAGGCCCAGCGCGCCAGCCGCGACGGACCCCGCGCCGCCAGCCGCGCGGCCCGCGCCATCGCCCGCCCCTCGACGGGCGGCTCCATCGCATCGGGCACCGGCGCGGCACGGGCCACGTCCGGGGCCGGCTCGCCGCTCTGTTCCAGGTCGATCAGCACCGGGCCCCTGGTCATCGCGCCCCCTCCCTTCGCCATTCCATCGTGATATCCGGCAGCCCGTCGTCGTTCTCTGCCCCGTCGCTGCGGGCGATCTCGACAAACCCGTTGCGCCGGTAGAACCGCCGCGCGCCCGCGTTCTGTTCCAGCACCATCAACCGCAACCGGTCGCGCCCCTGCATGGCCGCGTCAAGCAGGCGCTGCCCCACCCCCGCGTTGCGCGCCTCCGCCGCGACATAAAGCGCGCAGATCTCCAACCCGTCGCAGGCGAGAAACCCGGCGACGCCCTCCGCCGCCTCGGCCACGGTGACCCAGCCGCGTTCGATCATCGCGCCGCAATCGGCGATCGTCTCGGCCCCCGAGTACAGTTTCGGGCCACCGTACACTTCGGCCTGGAAACCGTACAGGATATCCCCCATCGCCCCGGCATCCAGCACCCGGGCCGGGCGCAGATGCAGGCTCACAACCGGTCTCCGAACAGGAATTGCGCGGCCCGGTCCAGCCGGATATGCGGCGGCCCGTCCCCCGGCGTTAGCACCAGCCGCGCGGGCGCGAACCGCATCGCCTCGAACTCCGCATCGAGCCAGGCGTCGGCCCCCTCGCGCGCCGGCCCCAGCAGCCGCGCGGGATCTTCCGGCAACTCGCCGGGATAGAACGCCGCCTGCCGCCCATCCTCCAGCAGCCGCCCCCGCACGCAGGCCAGCTCGTGCCCCTCGTGGCGGCGCGTCTCCTCCGTCGTGGCGCGCAGCGAGGCGATGGCCATCGCCGCGGTCTCGGCCCCGGCGAACTGCGCCCGGTCACGCGCCCCGCGGGTCAGCGCCGCCATGATCGCGGTCAGCCTTGCATGCTGGCCGTGGTGCAGATGATCCGCCTTGGTCGCGGCAAACAGGATGCGGTCAACCCGCCGCCCATGCCAGAGCTGGCTGAGAAGGGCGTTCCGCCCGGGCCGGAAGGACGACAGGATATCGCCCATCGACCGCGCCAGATCATCGACCGCGCGCGGCCCGCGATGGATCGCCCCCAGCGCATCGACCAGCACCACCTGCCGGTCGATCCGGGCGAAGTGATCCCTGAAAAACGGCTGTACGACCCTGGACTTGTAGGCCTCGAACCGCCGCTCCATCTCGCGGTGCAGGGTGCCGCGCCGCGACGCCGTCGTGACCGGGACCGGCGCAAAGGTCAGCACCGGAGAGCCCGCCAGGTCGCCCGGCAACAGGAACCGCCCCGGCGGGATGCAATCGTAGGAGCCCAGATCGCGCGCGCCCGCAAGGTAACTGGTAAAGCGCGCCGCCAGATCCTGCGCCTGCGCCTCGTCATGCGGCGCCTCGGGATCGGCAGAGCGGGCCCGCGCCATGAACCCCTGTGCGTCGGCGCGGTTTTCCAGCCGGCTCAGGGTATCCTTCGCCCACTCGCGATAGCTCTTGTCCAGCAACCCGAGGTCCAACAGCCACTCGCCCGGGTAATCGACGATGTCCAGATGCACCGTGCGCGGCCCCTGCAACCCGGCCAGCAGCCCCGCCGGGCGCACCCGCAGCGACAGCCGCAGTTCCGAGATCATCCGCGTGCTCTCGGGCCAGTGCGGCTCCGGCGCGGTGAGCGCGGCCAGATGCGTCTCGTAGTCGAACCGCGGCACCGTCACGTCCGGCTGCGGCTGCAGAAAGGCTGCCTCGATCCGCCCCTGCTGCTGGGCCACAAGCCCGGGCATCCGCCCCCGGTCCAGCAGGTTGGCCACCAGCGAGGTGATGAACACCGTCTTGCCCGACCGCGCCAGCCCGGTCACGCCCAGCCGGATCACCGGCTCGAACAGGGTCTCGGAAATCCGGTCGCCCAGGGTCTCGACCCTGCGCGTGATCCCGTCTGCCAGTGTTGAAATGACCAAGCCGGTCTCCTGCCGTTGCCTCGGCCCAAGATAGGCATGCCCGGCGCCCGCGCCAAGCGGGACTTGCCCCGGACCCGCGCCCGCGCTACCAGCCCGGCCATGCCGCGTTACGCATTGAAAGTCGAATACCAGGGCGCCCCCTTTGCCGGCTGGCAAAGGCAGAAGGCGCAGCCGTCGGTGCAGGGCGCGATCGAGGCGGCGCTGGCGCGGCTGGAACCGGGGCCGCATACCATCGCCGCGGCGGGGCGCACCGACGCGGGCGTGCACGCGCTGGGACAGGTGGCGCATTGCGATCTGCAAAAGGACTGGGACCCGTTCCGCCTGTCCGAGGCGCTGAATTACCACCTCAAGCCGGCGCCGGTCGCCATCGTCGCCGCCGCAAGGGTGGCGGACGACTGGCATGCGCGGTTTTCGGCGGTGGAGCGGCAGTATCTTTTTCGCCTGCTGACGCGCCGGGCACCGGCGACCCATGACCGGGGCCAGGTCTGGCAGGTCCCGCACCGGCTGAACGTGGAGGCGATGCAGGCAGGCGCCGACATGCTGCTGGGGCGGCACGATTTCACCACCTTTCGCAGCACGATCTGCCAGGCGGCCAGCCCGGTCAAGACGCTGGACGAGCTGCGGGTCGAGGAGGTCGCTGGCTTTTGCGGCCCCGAGATCCGCTTTCACGTGCGCGCGCGGTCCTTCCTGCACAACCAGGTGCGCAGCTTCGTCGGCACGCTGGAACGGGTCGGCGCCGGCGCCTGGACACCGCAAGACGTGCGCGCGGCGCTCACAGCCCGAAACCGCGCCGCCTGCGGCCCGGTCTGCCCGCCACAGGGGCTCTATCTCGCCCGCGTGGGTTACCCGGACGACCCTTTCCCGGCCGTCTGAGCCCTATCCGCTCTTTTTCTGGCCGGAAGTACTCCGGGGTGCGCGAGGGGCTGGCCCCTCGCTCCCACGCGGATCACCCGCACTACAGGCAGGTCACGCCAGCCCCAGCAGGCGCGCGGCATTGCCCTTGGTGATGTCCTCGCGCAGGTGGTCCTTGATGTCGATCTTCTCGAAGTCGCTCAGCCAGCGTTCCGGCGTGATCATCGGCCAGTCGGAGCCGAACAGCACCTTCTTCTTGAGGATCGAGTTGCAGTATTTCACCAGGATCGGCGGGAAATACTTCGGCGACCAGCCGGAAAGGTCGATATAGACGTTGGGCTTGTGCTGCGCCACCGAGAGCGCCTCTTCCTGCCAGGGGAACGAAGGGTGGGCGAGGATGATCTTCAGGTCCGGAAAATCCACCGCCACGTCGTCGATCACCATCGGGTTGGAGTATTTCAGCCGCATCCCGTTGCCGCCCGGCATGCCCGAACCGACCCCGGTCTGCCCGGTATGGAACAGCGCGATGCAGCCCTCCTCCTCCAGCGCCTCGTAGAGCGGATAGGCCATGCGGTCGTTGGGCCAGAACCCCTGCATGGTCGGGTGGAACTTGAACCCCTTGATCTTGTACTCGCGGATCAACCGGCGCGCCTCGCGCACGCCCATCTTGCCCTTCCACGGGTCTATGCTCGCGAACTGGATCAACACGTCGCTGTGCTCAGCCACCTGTTCGGCGACCTCGTCGTTGGAATAGCGCCGATACCCGGTCTCGCGCTCGGCATCGACCGGAAAGATCACCGCGGCGATGCTCTGCTCGCGGTAATGCGCGGCGGTCTGGGCAATCGTCGGCGGGTGGCTCCAGGGCGCGCCGAAGTAGCTGGCCATGGTCGATTGCAGATCGTCATAGCCGTCATCGGCATGACAGCCGCAGGGTTCCTCGGCATGGGTGTGAATGTCGATAGCGCGGATTTTGGTTAGATCAACCATGGGTCTGGTCCTTGTCCTTGATCATGCGGGGGAGGAGCGGCGCTCCGATCGGTTTGGGCGGGGTCAGATCCGCGTCACGCAGGGGTCGTCGTCGGCATAAAGCCGCGCCAGAAGGTCTGCGCGCCGGGTCAGCACCTTGCGAAAGTTCAGGTTGCCCTTGGCGGTCATCTCGCCCTCGCCCATCGAGGGCGGCTCGGAGAGCACCATGGCGCGGGCCACCCGGGTCGAACTGCCGGAGATGTCGCGGGCGCGCTCGGCCAGACGGCGATGGATGTCGGAGAGCAAAAGCGGGTCCGACAGGGCGCCGCCCTGCGCCTGCGTGCCGTAGCCTTCGGCCTCCAGCTCGGCCAGATTGGGAAAGATCATCACCCCGATCTCGTCGCGGTCGGCGCCGGTGATCACCAGGTCCGAGGCCAGCGGCGTCAGGCAGGACAGCATGTCGAGCCGAAGCTGCGCCGCGCGCACCCATGTCCCGGTGGTCAGCTTGAAATCCTCCGAGATGCGTCCGTCGAACCGCATTCCCTTGTTGACGTCGCCGGGATCGACGAAACACATCGCGTCGCCGGTGATGAAATACCCCTCCTCGTCAAAGGCCTCCGCCGTCTTTTTCCGATCGCGGAAATAGCCCGGCATGATGTTGGGCCCCTTGGCGCGCACCTCGCAGCGGCCATCCTGATCGGGCAGCAGCTTGATCGTCACCCCGGTCATCGGCACCCCCACCACGCCCGAGCGCGTCGTCGGTTCCTGCTGGATCATGGTGGCCGGCGCGGTTTCGGTCAGCCCCCAGGAGGAGGTCATCAGCGGCACCTCGCCCCGGACCTGCATCGCCATCCGCTCGAACCCCTCCCAGACGTCCTGCGTCAGCGAGGCCCCGGCGTAAAAGATCATGTCGAGATCGGAAAACAGGGTCTGGCGCAATTTTTCGTCCTTGCGCGCCGCCTCGAGCATCATCGCGTAGCCCACCGGCACGTTGAAGATCGCGGTGCCGGGGATCATCGACAGGTTCTCGACGGTGCGGTCGAACAGCCCCTTCACCGGCTTGCCGTCGTCGATGTAAAGGCTGCCGCCATTGGCCAGCATCATGTTGAAATTATGCGAGCCGCCGAACACGTGGTTCCACGGCAGCCAATCGACGATCACCGGCGGGCGGTCGCGCAGGAAAGGCAGCGAATCCGCCAGCATCGCCTGGTTGGCGCACATCATCCGATGCGTCGTCATCACCCCCTTGGGCGCCGAGGTGGAGCCGGAGGTCATCAGGATCTTGACCACCGAATCCGGCGTGATGGCGGCAAAGGCCGCGTCCACATCGGCGCTGCCGTCGCCCTTCAGCAGGTCGGCAAAGGGCGTCGCGCCCGTTGCGCCGGGGCGGGAGGCGACGATTTCGATCCCGTCGAAGACATCGAGCGCCAGCGCCTCGGCATAGTGATCGCCGTCGACCGTGTAGGCCATCTTGGGTTCGACCAGTTCGATCGCGTGGCGCAGCCGCCCGTGGGCGCCGTGGATCAACGAATACTGCTCGGCCACCGGCACCACCGGGATCCCCGCATATTGCCCGGCCAGCGCCAGGATGCCGTGATCCACCCCGTTGCCCGACAGCACGATGATCGGCGTGTCCGGCCCCAGCCCGCGCGCCAGCAGCGACGCGGCCACCGCGCGCACCTGCTCCAGCGTCGCGGCATAGCTCAGCGCGCGCCAGCCCGCGCCGCTGCGTTCGGCCAGGAACACCCGGTCGGGCGCCTCAGCCGCCCATTGGTGCAGCCAGTCGCCGGTGCGCTCCGCGACCGGGCTCAGATCATAGGCCGAGCGCAGCAGGATCGTTCCGTCGTTCCGATCCTCGCGCAAAACGTCATGCGGCCGGAACCGCGTGGTGCGTTGCATGTCTCATCCTCCCTCAGAACCGCGCCGGATCACGGACATCGCCCGGATCACGGCCTGTTTGCTCTCCTCGTCCATCCCGTTCAGGATGCGTCTTTCGTGATCGCGCACCGCCTCCAGCGCGCGATCGTAGAGCCGCCGCCCGGCAAGCGTGGCATGCAGCGCATAGGCGCGCCGGTCGGTCGGCACCCGGTCGCGGGTGATCAACTCGCGCCCCTCCAGTTCGTCGATGATGACCACCAGGTTGGCCCGCTCGATATCCAGCGCCTCGGCCAGCTGCGACTGTCGCAGGCCGGGATTGTCCACGATCAGCACCAGCGCCGAATAGGTCACCATGCGCAGATCCAGCGGCTTCAGCGCCTGGTTCAGGTCGGCCTGCACCACGTTGAAGGCCCGCTTCATGTGATAGCCGATGAACCCGCAGAGCGTCGCGTCGGAGACCCGCGCGACCCCGGCCTCGGCGACGGCCCGACCCTTTGCCGCCGGGCGGCTCACCGCCCCTGCCCGAAACTGGGCACGCGTTTCTCGAGGAAGGCCGCCAGCCCCTCGACCGCGTCGGGGCTGGTCTGGGTCAGCGCGGCGCAGAGGCTTTCGGTAAAGAGCCCGCCCTGTTTGTCCATATCCTCGATCCGGCTCAGCGCCTGGATCATGACATAGTTGGACAGCGGCGCGTTATCGGCGATCTTGCGCGCCAGTTCCATCGCCTTGGGCAATGCCTCGCCCACGCCCACCGCGTAATGCGCAAGACCCAGCGCGACGCCCTCCTCGGCATTGTACTTGCGCCCGGTCAGCATCATCTCGATCATCCGGTCGGCACCCAGGATGCGACCCACCCGCACGCTCGCGCCGCCGCCGACATAGATCCCGCGCCGCCCCTCGGGCAGCTGGAAGATCGCCGACGGCTCGGCGATCCGCACATGGGTCGCGGTGGCCAGTTCCAGCCCGCCGCCGATCACCGCGCCCTGCATCGCCGAGACCACCGGCAACCCGCCGTACTGGATCCGGTCCATCACCGCGTGCCAGCCCCGCGAATGGCGCATGGTGCCCTCGGCATCGCGCGCCACGTGCTCGCTCAGGTCCAGCCCCGAGCAGTAATGCCCCTCGGTCCCGGTCAGCACCGCCACCTTGGCCGCCTCGGGCGGATTGGAGAAAAAACCGTCGATTTCGGCCAGAAGCTGATCGCACATCGCGTTCCGCTTGCCCGGACGGTTCATGGTGAGCACGGCAATATCGCCCTGAAGATCGACCTTGAGCATCGGCTGGGTCATGGTGGCTCTCCGGTTTCGGCACGCCCGACAGGCGGCAATGTTGAATAACTGTTATAGTTTATAACTAAAATCGTGCAGATTCGCAATCGCTGTTTAATCGGGCAGAAATGACAAACGGCCGGGGGCATCCCCGGCCGCCTTTTCCGCGCCAAATCACATGCCGGGGGCGGAGCGCGCCGCGTCCTACTCCGCCGGTCCGATCGTCAGCGCGATAGGATCAAGCCCGTCGATCCCGCCGGTGATCCGGTCGCCCGCGACCACGGCCCCCACGCCTGCCGGCGTGCCGGTCAGGATCACGTCACCGGGTTCCAGATGGTAGTATTTCGACAGGTCGGCGATGACCTCGGGCACGCTGTGGATCAGATCGCTCAGATGCGCGTCCTGCCGGACCTCGCCGTTGACCTCCAGGTGGATGCGCTGCGGCCCGATCTCGCCCAGCTCCGCCGCGCGGGTCAGCGGGGCAAACACCGCCGAACCCTCGACATCCTTGCCCAGGTCCCAGGGCCGCCGCTTGTCCTTTCCGGCCTGCTGCAGGTCGCGCCGGGTCATGTCCAGCGCGCAGCCATAGGCGTAGACGGCGCCGCCGGCCTCCTCCGGCGTCCCCCGGAACACCGGCTTGCCGATCACCAGGGCCAGTTCCATCTCGTAATGGAAGTTCTCGGTTCCGGGCGGATAAGGCAGGGTTGCGCCGCTGGCCAGCGTGGCCTGTGGCGACTTGGTGAAATAGAATGGCGCCTCGCGGTCCACCTCGACGCCCATCTCGGCGGCATGGGCGGCATAGTTGCGCCCGACGCAGAAGATGCGGCTTACCGGATATTCCGCCGCCTCGCCCCTCACGGGGATGGAGTGAACCTCGGGCGGCTCGAACAGGTAATCGGTCATTTCGCGCGTTCCTCGTAATATCCCAGTCTGTCCTGCAGCGGGCGGTCATGGACCCGCACCAGAAAGGCCTCTTCGCCCGCCTCGTGCCGGATATCGGCAAAGACCGGGGCGGAAAAGGTATCTTTCGGCCCCCATTTGAACCGCGCGCCGTCGATCGTCGTCACGCCGCGCCCCTTGACCACGTGAAAGGCCGAGGAGCACGACCGCAACGGCGGCTCGTCAACCTGGCCCGCGCCCAGCATCATCGCGGTAAAGCCCATGGTGGGCAGCACGTCCTCGCCGGTTTCGGGGTTGATGTAATCCAGCTCGGCAATCCCGTCGCCGCCCTGCGCCGCCATCCCGCGCAGCGCCGCCTCGGTCCGGCCCCAGGGGTAGCGCATCATCGGATAACGCCGCGCCCGCGACCGGCTGCGGCTGGGCGCGAGGCCGGAGGACAGATATTCCACCTGGCTGGCATCCGGGCGGTTGCGCTGCGCCTGCAGCGGCCCCTCCCTGGCGTAGGAGCCTTCGAGATAGACAAAGACCGGCAGGTCCAGCGCATCGAGCCAGACCACCGGCGCATCGCCGTCATGGCCGTGATCGTGCCATTCGCCGCCCGGTGTCAGCACCAGGTCACCTTCCTCCATCGGCAGCTTTTCCCCATCGACGACGGTAAAGGCGCCTTCGCCCTCGACCATGATCCGCACCGCGCTGGGCGTGTGCACATGGGCCGGCGCGGTTTCCCCCGGCAGCAGCAGTTGCAGCCCGAGATAGATCGAGGCGGTCGCCTGCATCGCCCCCGGCCCCCGGCCCGGATCCGACAGCACCAGGACCCGCCGCTCGGCCTTTTCCACCGGCGTCAGCTCGCCCGCGCGCAGCAGCAGCGGCCGCAGCGCGTCATAGTTCCAGTACCCCGGCCTGGTCTGCGGCCTGGGCACCCCGTGCGGCAGCACGTTACGCATCATCGGCCAAAGCGGCGCAACCCCCGCCGCGGTCATCGCATCGCGGTAGTCCTGCGGCAGATCCTCCAGCGTTCCCAATCGCTCCGCCATGGCGGTCTCCTCCCTGTCGCGGCATCCGGGTGTATACTTATCATAAGCATGCACGTCAATTCCAATACCGCCCGAATTGCCTCAGCCCAGCAGCACCGCCATGCGGCGCAGCGCCAGCGCATATCCCTGAACGCCGAAGCCGGCGATCACCCCTTCGGCGCGCTGCGACACGTAGGAATGATGACGAAACCCCTCGCGCTTGTGCACGTTCGAGATATGCACCTCCAACACCGGCCCGTCATAGGCATTGAGCGCATCGAGGATCGCCACCGAGGTATGCGAATAGGCCGCCGGGTTGATGATGATCCCCGCCGCCGCCGCGCGGGCGCGATGGATCATCTCGACGATCTCGCCCTCGTGGTTCGACTGGAACAGCGCGGTCTCCAGCCCCAGTTCCTTGCCCAGTGCGGCGCAGGCTTGCGCCACGTCCTCCAGTGTCTCGGACCCGTAGATCTCGGGCTCGCGTTTGCCCAGCAGGTTGAGGTTGGGTCCGTTCAGGATATGGATCGTCCGGGCCATGTCTGCGTCCTGTGATGAAGCTCGATGCGCAGCCTAGGCAGCCCGGGCCAAAGGCGCAACCGTCCGCCGCACCCGGTCGCGGGTGGCTGGCCCATTGCATGTAAGCGCAGGGAATATAGTTTGGGCAAATCCCCGTCCCGCCCCGCGAAAGGTTCGAGAATGACCAGACCCTGCATCCTGTGCTGCGCGATCACCGGCAGCGTGCCGACCAAGGCCGACAACCCGGCGGTGCCGATCACCGTGCCGGAACAGATCGAAAGCAGCCACGCGGCGGTCGAGGCCGGGGCCAGCATCATCCACGCCCATGTGCGCAACGACGACGGCACCCCCAGCTCGGACCCGGAAAAATTCGCGCGGCTGAAAGAGGGACTGGAAAAGCACTGCCCCGGCGTCATCGTCCAGTTCTCCACCGGCGGCCGCTCCGGCGCCGGCCGGACGCGCGGCGGCATGCTTTCCTTGCGTCCCGACATGGCCTCGCTCTCGGTGGGGTCGAACAATTTCCCGACCCGCGTCTATGAGAACCCGCCCGATCTGGTCGCCTGGCTGTCGGAGGAGATGATCAAACATGAGATCACGCCGGAGATCGAGGCTTTCGACCTCTCGCACATCCTGCACGCGATCCGCATGAGCGGCGAGCACCGGCTTTTCGGCAAGCTGTACGTGCAATTCGTCATGGGGGTGAAAAACGCCATGCCCGCCGACCGCGAGGTGTTCGATTTCTACGCCCATGTGATGGCAGCCCGCGCGCCGGGGGCCGAATGGTGCGCCGCCGGGATCGGCCCGAACCAGATCGTGGTCAACGAATGGGCCATTGCCGCCGGCGGCCACACCCGCGCCGGGCTCGAGGACAACATCCGCCTCGACCGCGACAGGCTGGCACCGTCCAACGCCGCGCTAATCGCCCGCGCCGCCGATCTCTGCGCCAAATACGACCGCCCCGTCGCCACCCCGGCACAGGCGCGCGAGATCCTCGGGTTGCGCCCGGCCTGACGCGCCGGACCTAGCGCCGCGCGCCGACCAGATGCGTGAGCGCGGCACCGCTCTCGAAGAACGCCTGCCGCAGCCCTGTGAACCGCTCGCCGTAGCCTGCGATCACCGGCACCGGCAATTGGCCCTCATCGTCGCTCAACAGCGCCGCCGCCAGGTCGCGACCAAAGAGCGTGCCGGGCCCGATCCCGCGCCCGGAATAGCCGAACACGCTCAGGCCCGCCGCCCCCAGGCGCACCACCTTCGGCAGGTGATCGGCGGTCATCGCGATGCGCCCGCACCAGGCCTGCTCCAGCGCCTGCCCTGCCAGCGCCGGGAACAGCCGGGCCAGCGCCCGCCCGGCCCAACCGCGATGCAGCGCGCCGCCCGGATGACCCAGATCCCCCATCGCTCCGATCACCAGACGCCCGGCGGCATCCATCCGGAACGAGGTCATGATCAGCCCGGTGTCCCAGCCGCCCTCGCCCGCCGGCAGGATCTGTGCGCGCAGCGCCTCGGGCAGGGGCGCGGTGGCCAGCTGGAAGAAATGCACCGCCGTGTAGGAGGGTGCCGGCAGACCGGCGCAGCCAAGGTGATAGGCATTGGTCGCCAAGAGCAGCGCCCGCGCCCGCACCGTGCCGCCGGGGGTCTCCACATGCCACAGCCCGGCCTCGCGGCGCACCGCCTGCGCCGGGGTTCGCCCGTGCAGATGCGCACCCGCCTCCGCCGCCGCGCGCGCCAGCCCGCGCGCATAGGCCAGCGGCTGCACCGTGCCCGCACGCGGATCGAACAGCGCCCCGTGATAGGCCTCCGACCCGATCCGGCGCACCGCGTCATCGTGCGGCAACAACTCCACCGGCGCGCCGCTGGCGCGCAACTGGGTGAACCGCCGCCGTAGATCCGCCATGCCGGCGGCCGAATGGGCGCAATGCAGCGTGCCAGCGCGCACCGGTTCGCAGGCGATGCCATGCTGCCCGATCAGCGAGAACACCAGCTCCGGCGCGCCCGCCAGCGCCGCGATCAGCCGGTCGCCCGCCGACTGCCCCATCTGGGCGCGGATCTCGTCCGGCGGCGACCACAGCCCGGCATTGACCAGCCCCACGTTGCGCCCCGAGCCGCCGTGGCCGATATCCCGCGCCTCGAGCAGGCGCACCCCGGCGCCGGTCTGGGCCGCGTGCAAGGCCGCCGAAACGCCGGTGAACCCGCCGCCGATCACCACCAGGTCGGCCCCGACATCGCCCTCCAGCGGCGGCGCCTGCACCGCCTCGACGCAGCTCTGCGCCCAGAGCCCCTGTTCCGCCCCGCTCATGCGCGGCCCGCCAGTTCGCGCGCAGCGGCCACGATGCCCGCACGCGACGGCATCGTCGCGGCATAGGCCGGGCCGGTGGCGATGAAGCTGTCCTCTGCGGTCAGCCGCGCCGCCGCGATGCCCTGTTCGGCGAACAGCGTCATCAGCGCCTCGGAGATATTGCCGGAACGGCGGCACTCATCCACCACCAGCACCTTGCCGCAGCCCTTGACCGCCTCCAGCAGCGCCGCCTCGGGCAGGGGCGCCAGCCAGCGCAGGTCGATCACCCGCGCCGCCATCCCGGCCGCCGCGATCTCCGGCAGCGCCTGCCGCGACAGGTAATGCCCGTTGCCATAGGTCACGATGGCCAGGTCGCTGCCGGTCCCATGCACCCCGACCTCGCCCAGCGCGATCCGCGCATCCGGGGCGGGATAGGGCGTCATCCAGCCGCCATCACCCGCCTCGTGCAGATCCCGCATCGGGTAAAGCGCGATGGGTTCGAGGAACACCACCACGCGGTTTTCCTCCCGCGCCAGCCGCATGCATTCGCGCAGCATCATCGCCGCGTCGGCGCCGGTCGAGGGACAGGCCAGGATCACCCCGGGAATGTCGCGCAGCACCGCCAGCGAGTTGTCGTTGTGGAAATGCCCGCCGAACCCCTTCTGGTATCCCAGCCCGGCGATCCGGATCACCATCGGGTTGGTGAACTGCCCGTCCGAGAAGAACGGCAGCGTCGCGGCCTCGCCGCGGATCTGGTCCTCGGCATTGTGCAGATAGGCCAGGAACTGGATCTCGGGGATGGGGAGAAACCCGTTGTGCGCCAGACCGATCGCCAGCCCGAGGATCGATTGCTCGTCCAGCAGCGTATCCACCACCCGGTCCGGCCCGAACCGCCCGACCAGCTTCTGCGTCACCCCGTAAACCCCGCCCTTGCGGCCCACGTCCTCGCCCATCAGCACGATCTCGCCGTACTCCAGCATCAGGTCGCTCAGCGCCCAGTTGATCTGCCGTGACAGGATCTGTGGCTCGTCCCGCGCCTTCAGATCGGCGCCAAAGACCGCTGCCCGCGCCGCCTCCGACGGCCCGTTCGAGGGCGCGCAAACCCGTGTCGGCGGCACGATGCTCGCCATCACCTCCGGGGCCGTCCGCAGGTGCGGCCGCGCCGCCGCCTCGTCCGCCCGCGCCGCGACACGGGCGCAGGTTTCCTCGTAGATCGCCAAGGCCGCATCGGGGTCCAGCGCCCCAGCCTGATCCAGCAGCCGCACCGAATGCAGCAGCGGATCGTTGGCCTCCTCCGCCTCGACCTCCTCGCGGCTCAGATAGGCGGTCGGAACATCCGCCCCCGCATGACCGTAAAGCCGCACGGTGCGCAGATGCAGGAACGCCGGCTTGCGCCGCTGGCGCACATAGTCCGCCGCCTCCCGCGCCACGGCAAAGGTCTCGTAAAGGTCCAGCCCGTCGGCGGCGAAGTATTTTACCCCCGGCCGCTGCGCCATCGAGGCCGCGATCCACCCCTTCGGCGTCTTCACCGAGATGCCGATGCCGTTGTCCTCGCACACAAACAAGAGCGGCAACGGCCCGCCCTGCACCGCGGTCCAGCCGGCGGTGTTGATCGCCCCCTGCGCGGTGGAATGATTGGCCGAGGCATCGCCGAAGGAACAGACGGCGATCCCGTCTTCGGGCAGCGCGCGATGCTCGGGCGGTCGCCGCCGCGCCAGCCCCAACGCATAGGCCGCCCCCACCGCCTTGGGCAGGTGGCTGGCGATGGTCGAGGTCTGCGGCGGGATCATGAGCCGTTTCGAGCCCAGCACCTTGTGTCGCCCACCGCTGATCGGATCCTCCGACGAACAGGCGAACGACAGCAGCATGTCCCACGCCATGTCCTGCCCCGGCACCTGGTCGGCCCGGGCAATCTGGAACGCGGCATCGCGGTAATGCAGGAACGCGATGTCATCGGGGCGCAGAGCATGGGCCACTGCCGCCATCCCCTCATGCCCCGAGGAGCCGATGGTGTAAAACCCTTGCCCCGCCTTCTGCATCGCCCGGCTGGTGCGGTCCAGCGCCCGGCTCAGGCATTGCGCGCGAAACAACGACACCGCCGCCGGGTCCGACAGCCCCGGGCGCGGCAGCGCCCCTTGCGGGAAATCCCGCGCAGCCACCCGTCTTAGGAAATTGCGGTGAACGATCTCGGCGCGATCCATGGCTGGCCCTTCTGCTGTCGCTGTCCTGCGCCGGGCACATCACCACAAGATCGGAGCGGAGAAAAGCGCAGAAGCGCCGCCCTGCGTGGCGACGCTCCCTTCTTCTCGTGCCAAATACTCCCGCCGGAGGCTCCGACGCCCGCCGCACGCGGCTCACACGTCAAGCGAGCGCGCGATCAGCTCCTTCATGATCTCGTTGGTGCCGCCATAGATCATCTGCACCCGGCTGTCGGCGTAAAGCCGCGCGATGGGATACTCCATCATGTAGCCATAGCCGCCAAAGAGCTGCAGGCATTCATGCACCACCTCGTTCTGGGTCTGCGAGCCCCAGTATTTCGCCATCGAGGCGGTGGCGGCGTCCAACTCGCCCGCCTCCAGCCGGGTAATGCAATCGTTGACGAAACTGCGCAGCAGTTCGGCCTTGGTCTTCATCTCGGCCAGCTTGAAGCGGGTATTCTGGAAATCCATCACCCGCTGGCCGAAGGCCTTGCGCTCCTGCACGTATTTCACCGTCTCGGCGATGGCGAAATCGATTACCCCCAGCGCACTCAGCGCGATCAGCAGCCGTTCCCACGGGAGTTGTTTCATCAACTGATAAAACCCCTGCCCCTCCTCGCTGCCCAGAAGGTTGGTCATCGGCACCTTGACGTCCTCGAAGAACAGCTCGGCGGTGTCGTTGGCCTTCATCCCCAGCTTCTTGAGGTTGCGGCCCCGGCGGAAGCCCTCGGCGCCCTCGGTCTCCAGCGCGATCAGCGACACGCCCCTGGCGCCCGCCGCCTTGTCGGTCTTGGCCACCACGATGATCAGGTCGGCAGTATGACCGTTGGTGATGAAGGTCTTGGAGCCGTTCAGCCGGTAGGAATTGCCGTCCTTCTCCGCCGTCGTCCGCACTGCCTGCAGATCCGATCCGGTGCCCGGCTCGGTCATCGCGATGGCCGCCACCATCTCGCCCGAGACCAGTTTCGGCAGCCAGCGCGCCTTCTGCTCCTCGGTGGCAAAGCTGACCAGGTAGTGCATCACGATGGACTGGATCGAAAAGCCCCAGCCGCTGTCGCCGCGCGCGCCCTGCTCATAGACGGTGACGGCGTCAAACCCGATGCCGCCGCCGGAGCCGCCCAACTCCTCGGCGATCGCGCCGCCCATGATCCCGGCCTCCCCGGCCCTGGTCCAGAAGGCGCGGTCGACCATGCCCTGATCGACCCAACGGTCGATGTTCGGCACCAGTTCATCATCGTAAAAGCGGCCGACGCTGTCGGCGAACAGGCCGTGTTCTTCCTGCGCCCAGACGGATGTCTTTGTGATCAGGCTCATGATCCGTTCCTCCCGGAAATGCGATTTCGTCCGCGATCCTAGGCCGTGGCCGGTCAAACGCAATCCGCGCGAGGGCGCACTACGCAACGTCCCCGCCGTCCTGCCGCTACGTCAAAGCGGGCGCAACGCCGCCTCGATCCCCGCCGAGCAGAACGCCACCAGGTCCTCCGCCTGAATTTCACCCGCCGCTTCGCCCGCCAGCGCCCCGACCCGCCAGCCCGAGGTGACATGCGCCAGCATCGCCGCGACGGAATAGACGAAGCCTGAGGCCACCGCCTGGCGCGACGCATCGGGGTACAGCGCGGCGATCTCGTCGATGAAACGACCCGCCGTCGGGTCGAACCACTCCGCCGCCAGTGCGCGCCAGCGCGGATCGGCCGAGACCTGCGCCACCAGCCGCGCATAGGCCAGCCATTGCGGTCCACCATCCCGCGCCCTTTCGACATAAGGTCCCAGGAAACAGGCGACCACGTCGCGCAGCGCCATCGGCCCCGCCGCCCGGCGCGCCTCCAGCGCCTCCAGCCGCAGGCGCGACAGTTCCTCGGCGCGGCGCGCCACGGTCTGGTGAAACAGCGCCGCCTTGCCGCCGCCGTGGTGGTGCACCAGCCCCGCCTGCACCCCGGCCGCCGTCGCGATGTCGCGAATCGTCGCAGCGTCGAAACCGCGCTGGGCAAAGATCCTTTCCGCCGCGTCAAGAATGCGGCTCCGGGTCTGCAATGACCGCTTTGAGGGGGCCCTTTGGCGTTGTTCTTCCACGACTTTTCCCATTCACCCCTCCTTCATGCAAATGCATATTGCGTTATTTTATACACATGTTCAATATAAGCACAACGCAGGGAGGAAACATGACGGAAACGCGCGACAGGTTCGCCCTTATCGGGGCCGGACCGATGGGATTGGCCGCGGCCAAGGTTCTGGCCGAACAGGACATCCCGTTCCAGGGGTTCGAATTGCATTCGGACGTGGGCGGGCTGTGGGACATCGACGGGCCGAAATCGACGATGTACGACAGCGCCCATCTGATCTCGTCCAAAACGATGACCGAGTTCACCGATTTCCCGATGCGCGAAGGGGTCGCTGACTATCCTTCGCACCGGGAACTGAAACAGTACTTCCGCGATTTCGCTAGGGCATTCGATCTCTACCGCCACTACCATTTCGGCGCCGAGGTGACCAAGGTCGAGCCGCTCGGCGGGTCCGGCGAGGGCTGGCGTGTCTCATGGAGCGACGCCGAGGGCACACACGACGAGGTTTTCGCCGGCGTGCTGATCGCCAACGGCACCCTGTCGGAACCCAACATGCCGGAGTTTCCCGGCCAGTTCGACGGTGCGTTGATCCATTCCTCCGGCTATCGCAGCGCCAGCCAGTTCGACAGCAAGCGGGTGCTGATCATCGGCGCCGGAAACTCGGGCTGCGACATCGCGGTGGACGCGATCCACCACGGGCAAAGCTGCGACCTGTCGATGCGGCGCGGCTATTACTTCGTGCCGAAATACGTCTTTGGCAAACCCGCCGACACCATGGGCGGGCTGATCAAACTGCCGATGTGGCTCAAGCGGCGGATCGACGGGCTGATCCTGAAATGGTTCGTCGGCGATCCGCAGCGGTATGGATTTCCGAAACCCGACTACCAGCTTTACGAGAGCCACCCGGTGGTCAACTCGCTGGTGATGCACCACGCCGGGCATGGCGATCTTGCGATCCGGCCCGACATCGTACGTTTCGAGGGGAAAACCGTACATTTCGCCGACGGTTCGGCGCGCGATTATGACATGATCGTCGCCGCCACCGGCTACAAGCTGCATTACCCCTTCATCGATGCCGCGCTGCTGAACTGGCAAGGCGACGCGCCGCATCTCTACCTCAATGCCATGCACCCCACCCGCGACGACCTTTTCGTGCTGGGCATGGTCGAGGCCAGCGGGCTGGGGTGGCAGGGACGCCACGAACAGGCCGAGATGGTGGCACGCTATATCGCCGGGCTGCGCGACGGCACCACCGAGGCAAAGACGCTGCAACGGGAAAAGGCGAAAGGGTTCGACCGTGCGACCGGCGGTATGGCCTACCTCGATCTTCCCCGCATGGCCTATTACGTCGACAAGGCCACCTATCGCAAAGCGGTCACCGGCTGGATCGCCCGGCTCAAGCGGGGACAAGCGGCATGAGTGGCATCGACGAGATCACGCTGAATTTCAGCCCCGCCTCGCTGACGCTGCTGAACGCGATCCTTGCGGTGGTGATGTTCTCCATCGCCATCGACCTGAAGCCCGAGGATTTCCAACGCCTGCGCCGCGCCCCCAAGCCGCTGATAATCGGCCTTTTTTCACAGTTCCTCGTGCTGCCCGTCCTGACCTATCTGATGATCCTGGCGACCCAGCCGCGCCCCTCGATCGCGCTGGGGCTGATCCTGGTCGCGGCCTGTCCGGGCGGCAATATCTCCAACTTCATCACCCATCGCGCGGGGGGCAATGCCGCGCTGTCGGTGTCGATGACCGCCTTTGCCACGGTGGGAGCGATCCTGCTGACGCCGGTCAACATCGCGCTCTGGGGCGGGCTTTACGGGCCCACCCGCGACATCCTGCGCGAAACCGCCATCGACCCGGTGCAGGTGGCGATCACCGTGGGGCTGATGCTGGTGCTGCCGCTGGTGCTCGGGGTGCAGTTGAACATGCGTCGCCCGCAGCTCACGGCGCGGCTGCATCGGCCACTACAGGTGCTGTCGATGACGATCTTCTTCGCCTTCATCGTGCTGGCGCTGGCGGCGAACTGGGATTTCTTCCTGGGGTATGCCGGGGCGGTTGCGGGTCTTGTGATCCTGCACAACGCCCTGGCATTGGGGGGCGGCTGGACCGTGGCCACTCTGGCCCGGCTGTCCCCCTTCAATCGCCGCGCGGTCACCATCGAGACCGGAATCCAGAACTCCGGCCTTGGGCTGGTGCTGATCTTTGCCTTCTTCGGGGGTCTGGGCGGGATGGCAGTGGTCGCGGCATTCTGGGGCATCTGGCATGCGATCTCGGGCATCGCGCTGGCCGCGCTGATGGCCCGGACCGAGGCGGCGCGATGAGCCGCATCCTGATCACCGGCGCAGGCGGCATGGTCGGGCGGGCGCTGCTGGCCGAACTGGCCGGATCAGGCCATGAGGTCATCGCCACCGACCTTGCCGAACCCGCCGCGCTGCCCGCGACCGCGCGCTTCGCCCGCATGGACGTGACCACCGACGACCCCGCCCAGGTGATCGGGGTGGAAAGGCCCGAGGTGATCGTGCACCTGGCCTCGATCGTCACGCCGCCGCCGGGATCGGGACGCGCCTTAGCCCACCGGGTGGACGTGGAAGGCACGAAAAAGGTTCTCGCCGCGGCTCTGGCGGCCGGAACCCGGCGGCTGGTGGTCACCTCCTCGGGCGCGGCTTATGGCTATCACGCCGACAACCCGGCCTGGCTGCGCGAAAGCGACCCGGTGCGCGGCAACCCGGAGTTCCCCTATTCAGACCACAAGCGGCAGGTCGAGGAGATGCTGGCCGAGACCCGTCGCACCCATCCGGAGCTGGAACAGGTGGTACTGCGCGTCGGCACGGTGCTGGGGCAAGGCACCGACAACCAGATCACCGCGCTGTTTCGCAAGACGCGGCTCTTGACGATCAAGGGCAGCGACAGCCCCTTTGTCTTCATCTGGACCCGCGACCTGGCCCGCATCCTGCTGCGCGCGGCCACCGATGGACCGGCGGGGATCTACAACGTGGCCGGTGACGGCGCACTGGGAATGTCCGAGATCGCCGGGCGGCTGGGCAAGCCGGTGCTGCGCCTGCCGGCCTGGGCGCTCAAGGCGGCGCTGACGATTGCCCACCCGCTGGGCCTGTCGCGCTATGGACCGGAACAGGTGCGGTTCCTGCAATACCGCCCGGTGCTGGCCAATGACGCGCTGAAACGGGAATTCGGCTATGTGCCGGAGAAGACCAGCGCGGAGACCTTCGAGCTTTGGAAAACATGGGCGGGGCTATGAGGTACGCGGTGATTTCCGGCGGCGCCGGGGGATTGGGCCGCGCCTTGTCGGCGCGATTGCAGGCCGGGGGCTGGGCCGTCGCGCTGCTCGATCTCCGCACCGAGGGGCTGGAAGAGAGCGCCACGCAACTCCCCCTCGCCTGCGACCTGACCGACAGGGGCAGCCTGACCCATGCCTTGGCGCGGGTGACGGAGTGGAGTGGCGGCGCGGTCGACCTTGCGATCTACAACGCCGGCGTGACCCAGATCGGGGCATTCGACGCGACCGATGCCGCCAGCCATCGGCGGGTGTTCGAGATCAACTATTTCGCCGCCGTGGAAATGGCCCGCGCCCTGCTGGCCCCGGTACGCAAGGCGCGCGGCACCCACCTGGCGATCTCCTCGGTCGCCGGGTTCTCGCCGCTCTATCAACGCACCGCCTATGCCGCCTCGAAACATGCGCTGGAGGGGTTCTTTTCCTCGCTGCGATCCGAGGAGCGCGCGCATGGCGTGCATGTCGCCATCGCCGCGCCGTCCTTCGTGGCCACCAACATCGGCAAGCCGGAGCGCGGCGACGACGGCATCGCCCGCCCCGGCTCGGCCGGCGACGGGATGGACTACATGACGCCGGATCAGGCGGCGGCGGAGATCCTGCGCGGGCTGGAGCGTCGCCGCGATTTCATCCCCGTCGGCCGCGTGGCGCGGCTGGCCTGGCGGATCAACCGGCTGTCGCCGCGCCTGTTCCAGAAGCTGATGGAGCGCAACATCGGCGGGAGGTAACGGCCCGGCGGACGCGCCGTCGCCGGCGGGCTTTCCGATCCCTGGCCGGGCGGCTAAGGTCGCGGGCAAGCGGGCGCGGCCCGATGACAGGACAAGCGAAAGGACGAGAGAATGGCGAAGGTTGCGTTTCTGGGGCTGGGCGTGATGGGCTACCCGATGGCCGGGCATCTGGCAAAGGCGGGCCATGAGGTGACGGTCTACAACCGCACCCCGGCCAAGGCCGAGAAATGGGTCGCCGAGCACGGCGGCGCCATGGCCGCCACCCCGCGCGAGGCGGCGGCAGGCGCCGATTTCGTCATGGCCTGCGTCGGCAACGACGACGACCTGCGCGCGGTCTGCACCGGCGAGGACGGCGCCTTTGCCGGGATGGAACGCGGCGCGATCTTCGTCGATCACACCACGGTATCGTCCAAAGTCACCACCGAAATGTACGCTTTGGCCAAACCCGCCGGGCTGGGCTTTGTCGATGCGCCGGTTTCCGGCGGTCAGGCCGGGGCCGAGAACGGGGTGCTGTCGATCATGTGCGGCGGCGATGCGGAACAATACGATGCCGCCGAGCCGGTGATGCAGGCCTATGGCCGCTCCATCAAGCGGCTGGGCGAGAGCGGCGCCGGGCAATTGACCAAGATGGTCAACCAGATCTGCATCGCCGGGCTGGTGCAGGCGCTGAGCGAGGGGGTCAATTTCGCCCAGAAGGCCGGGCTTGACGGCCGCGCGGTGGTCGAGGTGATCGCCGGCGGCGCGGCCGGGTCGTGGCAGATGGCGAACCGGCACGAGACCATGATCGACGACAAGTTCGACTATGGCTTTGCGGTCGACTGGATGCGCAAGGATCTGGGGATCTGCCTGGATACCGCCGACGAGATCGGCGCCAGCCTGCCCATCACCGCGCTGGTCGACCAGTTCTACAAGGATGTGCAGGCCATGGGCGGCGGGCGCTGGGACACCTCCAGCCTGATCAAGCGGCTGAAATAGGCGCTGACCCTGCGGAACTGCGCCTTGGGCGCAGGCCTCCGGCGGGAGTATTTTCAGCCAGAAAATGACCGGCAGGTCGGGGGGCCGGAGAGCCCCCCGAAGCGCCTCGGATCAGCCCTTGAACACCCGGTAGATCGCCGGGATCACCAGCACCGTCAGCAAGGTCGAGCTGAGCAGCCCGAACAGCAGCGAGATCGCCAGCCCCTGAAAGATCGGGTCGGCCAGGATCACCACCGCGCCGATCATTGCCGCGATGGCGGTCAGCAGGATCGGCTTGAACCGGATGGACCCGGCCGCGATCAGCGTGTCGATCAGCGGGATGTCCGGGCCGCCCTCGTGCCGGATGAAATCCACCAGCAGGATCGAGTTGCGCACGATGATGCCGGCCAGCGCGATGAAACCGATCATCGAGGTGGCCGAGAACGGCGCCGAGAACAGCCAGTGACCGCCGATGATGCCGAGGAAGGTCAGCGGGATCGGCGTGAGAATCACCAGCGGCAGACGGAAGCTGCCGAATTGTGCCACCACCAGGATGTAGATGCCCAGCAGCGCCACGGCAAAGGCCGCGCCCATGTCGCGGAAGGTGACCCAGGTGACCTCCCACTCGCCGTCCCAGAGCAGGGTGACGTGGCTTTCGTCCTCGGGTTGGCCGTTCAGCGCGATCACGGGTTTCGTGCCCTCGGGCCAGTCCATCGCATCCAGCTTCTCGGCGACCGCCAGCATGCCGTAGAGCGGTGCCTCGAAACTGCCGGCAAGCTCGGCCATCACCATGGTGGCGGCGCGCCCGTTGTGGCGGAAGATCGGGAAAGAGGCATGCTCTTCGCGGATCTCGATCACGTCGCCCAGTTCGACTACCCCACGCGCGCCGGGCAGCACATTGGCCGGGATCGGCGTTGTCAGAAAGGTCTCGTCCATGACGCGCTGGTCACGGCCCCGCTCGACCCGGATCGGGATCGGGCGGCGCCCCTCGCCGCGGTGGGAATAGCCCACCGTGGTGCCGCCGTTCAGGATCGCCATGGTCGAGAAGACATCCGATTCCTGCACGCCGAAGAACTCCAGCTGGTCAGAGGAGATCGTCGCGCGCAGGCGGCGGCTGCGTTCGCCGAAGTTGTCGTCCACATCGACGACGAAAGGAACCTCTTCGAAGGCGGCGCGGATCCGACGCGCCGCCTCGCGCCGGGCGTCGGCATCGGGACCGTAGACCTCGGCCAGAAGGGTGGCGATCACCGGCGGGCCGGGGGGCGGCTCGACCGTTTTCAGGCTGGTGCCCGGCGGCACGTCCAGCGCGGTGATCCGCTCGCGGATTTCCAGCGCGATGTCGTGGCTGGTGCGATCCCGCTCGGCCTTGGGCAGCAGGTTGATCTGCACGTCGCCCAGCTCGGGCTTTTCGCGCAGGTAGTAATGGCGCACCAGCCCGTTGAAGTTGAACGGTGCCGCCGCGCCCGCATGGGTCTGGATCGAGATCACCTCGGGCAGGTCGAGTACCGCGCGGGCGACGTCCTGCGCCACCGAATCGGTCGCCTCGACCGAGGAGCCCTCGGGCAGGTCGATCACCACCGAAAGCTCGGACTTGTTATCGAAGGGCAGCAGTTTGACCGTCACGTCCTTGGTGTAGAAGGCCGCCATCGAGCCAAAGCTCAGCCCGGCGGCAATCAGCAGGAACAGCCCCGAGCGCCAGCGCGTCTTGAGGATCGGCCGCGCCACGGTGGCATAGAGTTTCCCCAGCCGACCGCCATGGCCGCCCGCCTCGTCATGATGCAGCGGCGCGCCGCCGGCGATCTTGAGCATCAGCCAGGGGGTGATGATGACCGCGACGAAGAAGGAGAAGATCATCGCCGCCGAGGCATTGGCGGGGATCGGGCTCATGTAGGGGCCCATCAGGCCGGAAACGAAGAGCATCGGTAACAGCGCCGCCACCACGGTCAGCGTGGCGACGATGGTGGGGTTTCCGACCTCGGCCACGGCGCGAACCGCCTTGGTGGCGCGGTCGGCCTTGTCCGGCATGCCCCAGTGGCGCGCGATGTTCTCGATCACCACGATGGCGTCGTCCACGAGGATGCCGATCGAGAAGATCAGCGCGAAGAGCGACACCCGGTTCAGCGTGTAGCCCATGATCCAGGCGGCAAAGAGGGTGAGCAGGATGGTCACCGGGATCACCACCGCCACCACGATGCTTTCGCGCCAGCCGATGGCGAACAGCACCAGCGCCACGATCGAGATCGTCGCCAGCCCGAGGTGGAACAGCAGCTCGTTGGCCTTCTCATTGGCGGTTTCGCCATAATCGCGGGTGACCTCGACCGCCACGTTCTCGGGGATCAGGCTATCCTCCAGCAGGAGCACCCGGTGCAGCACCTGTTCGGCCACCACGACGGCGTTGGCGCCGGCGCGCTTGGCCACGGCCAGGGTCACGGCGGGGGTGCGGCGGATGCTGCCATCCTCCCCGCGGGTGAGGTTCGAGACGATCTTGTCCGAGGTGTCGGGAACAAAACTGATGTCGGCCACGTCGCGCACATAGACCGGGCGACCGTCGCGCGCGGTAAGCAGCAGGTTGCCGATCTCGGCCGGGGCGCGCAGGGTTTCACCCGCCACCAGTGGGATCTGCGCGCCGTCGTCCCGCACGGTGCCGATGGCAAAGGCCCGGTTGGCCGCCTCCACCTTTCCGGCGAGTTGCTGCAAGGTCACCCCGAACAGCGCCAGGCGATCGGGATCGGGGGCGATGCGGATCGCCTCGGGGCTTTCGCCGACGAGGTAGGTCAGGCCGACGTCCTGGATCTTGGCCATCTCGACCTGAAGCTCGCGCGCGACGCGGGTCAGGTCGTTGGCGGTCATCGCCTCGGCGCCCGCCTTGGGCGTCAGCGTCAGCGCCACGATGGCCACGTCGTCGATCCCGCGTCCGACGATCAGCGGCTCGTCGATGCCCACCGGGATCCGGTCGAAGTTGCCGCGCACCTTGTCGTGCACGCGCAGGATCGCCGCGTCGGACGAGGTGCCCACCAGGAACCGGGCGGTGACCATGGCGTAATCGTCCATCGACTGGGAATAGACGTGTTCGACCCCGTTGATTCCCTTGACGATGGTTTCCATCGGCTCGGTCACCAGCTTGACCGCATCCTCGGCGCGCAGACCCGGCGCCTGGATGTGGATGTCGACCAGCGGCACGGAAATCTGCGGCTCTTCCTCGCGCGGCAGGCTGACCAGGGCCACCAGCCCCACCGCCAGCGCAGCGAGGATCATCAGCGGCGTCAGCGGCGAGCGGATGAAGCTGCGGGTCAGGCTGCCGGCGATGCCGAGTGCGCCGGGTTTGTCCTTGGCCTCACTCATGGCTGTCCACCAGAACATCGCCTGCTGCAAGGCCGCTCAGGATTTCGGCCATCAGGGTGCCATCGACGGGATGGGTTTCACCCACCACCACGGCGCGGTCCACCGGGTCGCCGCCGGGGCCGCGCACAGTAATGAAATCAAGCCCCATGCGGGTCTCCACCCGCTCGGCCGGGACCAGCAGTGCCATCCGCCGGCCGACCGGCAGGCTGACCAGCACGCGAGCGTTGACGAACTCGCTGCTCATCCCCTCGACCTCGACATCGGCAATGACGCGGCCGTTCTCGATCTGCGGATAGACCTTGGCCAGGCGCCCGGGCTGGCTTTGACCATCGGCGCCGATGCGGATCTCCAGCCCTTCGCGCAGGTAGCCGGCGTGCCGTTCCGGCACCGCGAGGCGCAGGAAGAAGCCGCCGCCGCCGATCTGCGCGATCACCTCGCCCGGCATCACGACAGCGCCGCGGGTCACCGGCACATCGATCACCTTGCCGGCAATCGGGGCCAGAACCGCCCCTTCGGCGGCCTGCTGTTCGATCACGCGTTTCTGGGCGCGGGTCGCCTCGATCTGGTTTTGCAGCACCTCGACCTGGGTGCGCAGCGCGTCAAGCCGCTGCGCAGTGGTGACGCCGCGCTCCAGCAGATCCTCGCCGCGCTTCAGTTCGGTCTTGGCATTTTCAAGCTGCGACAGCAGCGCATCGACCTGACCCTGAACCGAGTCGAGTTGCAGGTTCAGCTTGGGGTCGTAGATGTCGGCGATTTGCTGCCCCTCGGTGACGGTGCTGCCCTCGGTCACATCGACCGAAACCAGTGTGCCACCGATGCGCGACCGGGCGGGGATCAAGTCCCGCGCCTCGACGCGACCGAACACGGCCTTCCATTCGGTGACCTCGCGCCATTCGGCGACCTGTTCCGGCGCCGCAGACCCCAGGACCGGCCCCAGAACCGCCAGTGCCGTCGCCAAAATGAATGTCCGCATGACCAATCCTCGCTACCGCCACATCGCAGGACACAGATGCATACCAAGGAATATTTTGCAATCCCGTGGCCCTGCGTCAGAGCCGCGCGAAAGCGTGGCGGCGGTGGCTGAGGGGCTATTTGGTGAGGATCAGCTTGCCAGCCCGGGTGATGCGCAGGGTGTAGACCTGGTCGCCCAGGGCGATATGGGCCAGGTTTCCGCCGCCAGTCAGCTCCTCGGCGCGGTGGGCGGGCAGCACGGCCTCGGCTCGATCGGTTCGGGTGTCGGGGCTGTAAAATGTCATCGGTTTGTCCTCGTCTCTGTCTCAAGTCTGTCGATCACCGCATCCACGGACAGACCGGGCCAAAGGCCGATCTCGAAAAGAACGGTCCAGACGTCATCCAGCGTGCGCGGGGCGCAGCCCATTGGGCGCGCCGACAAACAGGCGGGGGGTGCCAACTGGCGCATCGTTTTCGTCCCGTGTTGTGCGGATGGCTCGCCCGGCACGACGCGGGTTGGCTGTACCTTCCTATTCCTGAGTAAAACTATAATGTTTGTCAAGACAAGTCATTTAGCGTTTTCCGATTTCACCCGCGCGCCTCCGGGCAGGAACCGGTCGGGATTGGCGACGATCCAGTCCATCACCCGCACCGCCGGCTGAGACAGGTCCTGGTTGGCGCCGTGCAGCACGAACCAATGCCGGATGATCGGCAGGCGTTGGGCGGGGATCGTCACCAGCCGGCCCGACTTCAACTCTTCATGGATCGTGTGTCCCGACAGGATCGCCACACCCAGCCCGGCCGCGACCGCCTGCTTGATGGTCTCGTTCGATTCCATCTCGGTATAGGCGAACTCGCGCCCCTCTCCGATCTCGTCGAGGAACCGCATGGTCAGGATGCGGGTTCCCGAGCCCTCTTCACGCATCACGAACCGCTGCGACAGGATATCGTCCGGTGTGACCTTCTCCAGCCGGGTCAGCGGGTGACCCGGCGGCGCCACCAGCAGATGCGGGTGTTCCGCGATGGACCGCGCCACCACCGCCGGCACCCGCGGCGGACGGCCCATGATGACGAGGTCGAGATCGCCGGTTTCGATCATCTGGATGATCCGCGCGCGGTTGCCGATGCGGAGCACCACGTCGATATCGGGAAACTCCTGCCCCAGCAGGGCCACCAGGCGCGGCGCGTAGTATTTGGCGGTACTGACGACCCCCAACACGACCGTTCCCGACAACCCCTTGCCCAATGTATCGATCTGGCGCACCGCCCGTTCCAATGCCGCCTGAGCGGTCCGAAAGGCAGCCAGAAGTGCCGTTCCCGCCTCGGTCGGGGCGAATCCCCCCGAGGTCCGCGTCACCAGGGCGCAGCCGAAATTCTCCTCTAGTGCGCGAAGCTGGCTGTGCACCGCCGGAGGCGTGAGCGATAACATCTCGGCGGCCGTGCTGATGGCGCCGAATTCGCAGACCGCGCCCAACGCACGCAACTGCTTGAATGTAATGGAGTTGAGGCGCTTCATTCAGAAAAATCTAATCCAGCTTCACAAGTTTTAAATTCATTATAATACCGAAACCCAGATAACAATCGTTCCGAGGACGGAGGAGAACGCCTTGACACAAGAGAACAACCTGATCGCCCCCGCCGGGCTTGTCCCGGCGCAGCTGGAGGCCCCGATGCAGGCCCTGTGCCGGGTCGCGTCGGAACTGGCGCTGACCATCGCGCGCGGCCCGCTCGGCGGCGCGCTGGGTGCAGAGGTCGGCAGCAACACCGACGGCGACAACCAAAAGGCGCTGGACGTGATGGCGGACGAGGCCTTTGCCGCCGCCCTCCCCGGCACCGGCGTCCGCTGGTATGCCTCGGAAGAGCGGGACACGGTCGAGCCCATCGACCCCGACGGCCAACTGGCTCTGGCGATCGACCCGCTCGACGGCTCCTCCAACATCGATGTGAACGTCTCGATCGGGACGATTTTCTCGATCCGCCCGGCCCAGGACGGGGCCGAGGAAAGCTTCCTGCGTTCGGGGCGCGAGCAGATCGCCGCCGGTTACTTCGTTTACGGCCCGATGACTGCCCTCGTGGTCACCTTCGGAGACGGTGTTCTGACCTTCGTGCGCGACCCGAAAGACGGCCTGTTCCACCAGTCCGGCGGCAAGCTGACGATCCCCGAGCAATCCTCGGAATTCGCCATCAACGCCTCGAACTACCGCCACTGGTCGAAGCCGGTGCGGGCCTATATCGACGACTGCCTGCAGGGCGACGAAGGACCACGCGCCAAGAATTTCAACATGCGCTGGGTCGCCTCGCTGGTGGCGGAAACCCACCGCATCCTGTCGCGCGGCGGTATTTTCCTTTATCCCTCCGACGGGCGCCCAGGCTATGAACACGGGCGGCTGCGCATGGTCTATGAATGCGCGCCCATCGCCATGCTGGTCGAACAGGCCGGCGGGCGGGCCACCACGGGCCGCGATCCGCTTCTGGATCAGTCCCCCAACCAGCTGCACGCGCGCACGCCGCTGGTTTTCGGCACCCCCGACAAGGTCGATCGCGTCACCGCCTACCATGACCTGCCCGAACAAGAGGTTTCGGCCCTGTTCGGCAAACGCGGGTTGTTCCGCGCCTGAAGGAGACTCAATGTCCAAGAAACACCCCATCATTTCGGTGACCGGCTCCTCCGGGGCGGGAACCACCACGGTCAAGACCACCTTCGACCAGATCTTTCGCCGCGAGGGGATCGAGGCGGTCTCGATCGAGGGCGACGCGTTCCATCGCTTTGACCGCGCCTCGATGAAGGCCGAGTTGGAAAAGCACAAGGCGGCCGGCGAAGACACCTTCAGCCATTTCAGCTATGACGCCAACGAGTTGGGCAAGCTGGAGGAGGTGTTCCGCACCTACGGCGAGACCGGCAAGGGCGAAACCCGCCACTATGTCCATGACGAGATCGAGGCCGAGCGCTGGGGCGCCGAGCCCGGCAATTTCACCCAATGGAAGGCCTTCTCCGACCCTTCCGACCTGCTGTTCTACGAGGGGCTGCACGGGGCGGTTGTCAATGACGAGGTCAATATCGCCGAGTTCGCCGACCTCAAGATCGGGGTGGTGCCGGTGATCAACCTGGAATGGACCCAGAAAATCCACCGCGACAAGGCCAGCCGCGGTTACTCGACCGAGGCGGTGACCGACACCATCCTGCGCCGGATGCACGCCTATGTGCATTGCATCTGCCCGCAATTCGTCGAGACGGACGTGAATTTCCAGCGTGTGCCCGTGGTCGACACCTCGAACCCGTTCTGCGCCCGCTGGATTCCCACCGCCGACGAAAGCCTGGTGGTGATCCGGTTCAAGAACCCGCGCGGGATCGATTTCCCCTATCTCACCTCGATGATCGAGGGCAGCTGGATGACCCGCGCCAACTCGATCGTCATCCCGGGCGGCAAGATGGATCTGGCGATGCAGTTGATCTTCACCCCGATGGTTCACCGTCTGGTGAGCGAGTCCAAACGCGCCTGAGGAGGATATCATGAACCAGCAAGCCCAGATCTCTGCAGGAACCGAAGACATGATGGCCAACGCGATCCGCGCGCTGGCGATGGACGCGGTGCAGGCTGCCAACTCCGGCCACCCGGGCGCGCCGATGGGCATGGCGGATGTGGCGACGGTGCTGTTCAACCGCTTTGTCACGCTCGACCCGGCCGACCACAGCTGGCCCGACCGCGACCGTTTCGTGATGAGCGCGGGGCACGGCTCGATGCTGGTTTACGCGATCCATCACCTGCTGGGCTATGACGACATGGACATGGAGCAGATCCGCAATTTCCGGCAGATGGGCTATCGCACCGCCGGGCACCCCGAATACGGCCATGCCAAGGGGATCGAGACCACCACCGGCCCGCTGGGTCAGGGGTTGGCCACCGCCGTCGGCATGGCGCTGGCCGAGCGGATGCACAACGCGCGGTTCGGGGACGATCTGGTCGACCATTACACCTATGTGATTGCCGGAGATGGCTGCCTGATGGAGGGGATCAGCCACGAGGCGATCGACATGGCCGGCCACATGGGTCTGGGCCGGCTGATCCTGTTCTGGGACGACAACGGCATCACCATCGACGGGTCGACCGAAATCTCCACCTCCACCGATCAGCAGGCGCGGTTTGCCGCCGCCGGCTGGCAGGTGCAGGCGGTGGACGGGCACGACAAGGGGGCCATTGCCGCCGCGATCGAGGCCGCGCGCGCCGATGCCCGCCCCTCGCTGATCGCCTGCAAGACGGTGATCGGGTTCGGCGCGCCGAACAAGCAGGGCACCGCGGCCACCCATGGCGCGCCGCTGGGCGAAGAGGAGATCGCGGCGACCCGGGCCGCGCTGGGCTGGCCCCACCCGCCGTTCGAGATCCTGCAAGACGTTTATGATGCCTGGCACGCCATCGCCGTCCGTGGCGCCGAGGCCCGCGCAGAGTGGCAGGCCCGACTCGAAGCCAGCCCGAAATCCGCCGATTTCACCACCTCGCTTGCCGCCCCCGATGCCGATGCGCTCAACACCGCGATCACAGCCTACAAGGCCCGGCTTTCGGCCGAGGCGCCCAAGGTGGCCACCCGCAAGGCCAGCGAAATGGCGCTTGAGGTGGTCAACGCGACCCTGCCCAATTCCATCGGCGGTTCGGCCGACCTGACGGGTTCGAACAACACCCGCACCAAGGGCATGACCCCGGTCAGCCGCGGCGCCTACGGCGGGGATTACATCCATTACGGCATCCGCGAGCATGGCATGGCGGCGGCGATGAACGGTATTTCGCTGCATGGTGGCTTCCTGCCTTATGGCGGCACCTTCCTGGCCTTCGCGGACTACTGCCGCCCGGCGATCCGCCTCTCGGCGCTGATGCAACGCCCGGTGGTCTACGTGATGACCCACGACAGCATCGGGCTGGGTGAGGATGGCCCGACCCACCAGCCGGTCGAGACCATCGCGTCCTTGCGCGCGATGCCGAACCTGAACGTCTTTCGCCCCGCCGACGCGGTGGAAACCGCCGAGATGTGGGAACTGGCCGCGATGAGCCACAGCACCCCCAGCGTGCTTTGCCTGTCGCGGCAGGGCCTCCCGACCCTGCGCACCGAGCATGTCGCGGAAAACCTGACTGCACGCGGCGCCTATGTGCTGCGCGAGGTGGAGGGGGACCGCGACATCACCCTGATCGCCACCGGCTCGGAGGTGGAGATCGCCTGTGCCGCCGCCGATGCGCTGAAGGCCGAGGGCATCAAGACCGCCGTGGTCTCCGCCCCCTGCTTCGAACTGTTCGCCCACCAGGACGCCGCCTATCGCCTTTCGGTGCTGGGCACCGCCCCCCGCATCGGGATCGAGGCCGCCATCCGGCAAGGCTGGGACAGCCTGCTGCGCCCGGAGGACGGGTTCATCGGCATGACCGGCTTCGGGGCCTCGGCCCCGGCGCCCGAGCTTTACGAACATTTCGGCATAACCGCCGCCCACACCGCCGCCAAAGCGCGCGAGATGACAAGCTAAGAGGTTGATATGACAATCAAAGTTGCAATCAACGGCTTTGGCCGAATAGGCAGGTGCACCCTGAGCGCCATCGCCGAGAGCGGACGGAACGACATCGAGGTCGTCAAGCTCAACGCCACCGGCCCGATCGAGACCGCCGCGCATCTGCTGAAATACGACAGCGTGCATGGCCGTTTTCCCGGCGAGATCCGCATCGACGGGGCCACGATGGACGTGGGCCACGGGCCGATGCGGGTGTTCTCGACCTATGACCCCACTGATCTTGACTGGTCCGGCGTCGACGTGGTGCTGGAATGCTCGGGCCAGTTCAACTCCCGCGATGCCGCAGCCGTGCACCTGGGCCAGGGCGCGAAAAAGGTCCTCGTCTCGGCCCCCGCGAAAGGCGCCGACAAGACCATGGTGTTCGGCGTCAACCACCGCGATCTGAAGCCCTCGGAAATCGTCGTCTCCAACGGGTCCTGCACCACCAATTGCCTGGCCCCGATGGCCAAGGCGTTGAACGACGCGGTGGGCATCGAACAGGGCATCATGACCACGGTGCATTCCTATACCGGCGATCAGCCGACGCTGGACCGGCGGCATTCCGACCTCTACCGCGCCCGCGCCGCCGCCATGTCTCTGATTCCCACCAGCACCGGCGCCGCCAAGGCGATCGGCGAGGTTCTGCCGGACCTCAAGGGCAAGCTCGACGGCTCCGCGATCCGGGTGCCCACGCCCAATGTCTCGGCCGTCGATCTGACATTCCGCCCCGGCAGATCGGTGACGGTGGAGGAGGTCAACGCAATCATCGCCGAGGCGGCCCAGGGCCCGATGCGCGGCATCATGAGCTACGAGACCGAGCCCAAGGTTTCGGTCGATTACAACCATGAAACCCATTCGTGCAACTTCGCCGCCGACCAGACCCGCGTCATCGACGGATCGCTGGTCCGGGTGATGGCCTGGTACGACAACGAATGGGGGTTCTCCTGCCGCATGGCCGACAACGCGGTCCACATGGGGCTGGTGAAATGAGCATCGCGCATATCTCCGACATGGACGTGACCGGCAAACGGTTGGTGGTTCGGGCCGATCTGAACGTGCCGACCGAAGGCGGGCAAATCACCGATACCACCCGGATCGACCGGTTCGCGGCCGGCATGCGTCCGCTCTTGGCGCGCGGCGCGCGGCTGGTGATCCTGACCCATTTCGGACGCCCCGAGCCGAACGAGCTGAACTCCAGCTTCTCGGTGGACAAGTTCCGCCCGGCACTGGCCGAGGCGCTCGGCGTGCCGGTGCGGTTTTCCGATGTCTGCGCCGACGACTCCGCCGTGATCCTGTCGCAGCAGCTTGCAAATGGTGAGGCGCTGCTCTGCGAGAACCTGCGCCTCAACCCGGGCGAGACCGAAAATGACCCGGGCTTCGCCGCGCAGCTGGCCCGGCTGGGCGACATCTATGTGAACGACGCGTTTTCCAGCGCTCACCGCGCGCATGCCTCGACCGAGGCTCTGGCCCGTCTCCTCCCCGCCGCCGCAGGGCCGCTCCTGGTCGAAGAGCTCGCCGCCCTCGGCGCCGCGCTTGACGCGCCCCGGCGGCCCTCGGTGGCGATTGTCGGCGGCGCCAAGGTCTCGACCAAGATCGCGGTGCTGAAACACCTGGTCCAGCGGCTCGACGCGGTGATCATCGGCGGCGGCATGGCCAACACCTTCCTTTTTGCCGATGGCGCGCCGATGGGCAAATCGCTGCACGAGGCCGACCAGGTCGAGACCGTGCGCGAGATCCGTCGGCTGGCCGACAAGGCGGGATGCTCGCTTCACCTGCCGCAAGACGTTGTCGTGGCGCGGGAGTTCCGCGCCGGGGCCGACAGCCTTGTCGTGGCAGCCGGCGATTGCCCCGCTGACGCGATGATCCTCGATGCCGGGCCGAAGGCGCTGGCCGCGTTCCAGACGGTGCTCTCTGGCGCACGAACGATCCTGTGGAACGGCCCGTTGGGCGCCTTTGAAATCCCGCCCTTCGACGTGGCCACCGTGGAATTGGCCCGCAGCGCCGCCGAACGTACCCGGCAGGGGCACGCGGTCAGCGTGGCCGGTGGCGGCGATACCGTCGCGGCGCTGAACGCGGCGGGCGTCACCCAAGATTTCACCTATGTCTCCACCGCCGGTGGGGCATTCCTGGAATGGCTGGAGGGCAGAACGCTCCCCGGTATCGCGGCGCTGAACGGCGCCGCCGCAGCCGCATGAGGCAAGGAGGCCCGAAATGGCACTGATTACGCTCCGGCAATTGCTGGATCACGCGGCGGAACACGGATACGGCGTTCCCGCCTTCAACATCAACAACATGGAACAGGGTCTGGCGATCCTGCGCGCGGCGGAAAAATGCGACGCGCCGGTGATCCTGCAGGCCAGCCGCGGCGCGCGCTCTTACGCGGGCGACATCATGCTGCGCCACATGGTGCAGGCGCTGGCCGAGATGTTTCCCGACATCCCCATCGTGATGCACCAGGACCACGGCAACAACGACGCCACCTGCCTCACCGCGATCCGCCACGGATTCACCTCCGTGATGATGGACGGCTCGCTGGAAGCGGACATGAAGACCCCGGCGAGCTACGACTACAACGTCGACATCACCGCCCGCGTGACATCCGCCGCCCATGCCGTCGGCGCCTCGGTCGAAGGCGAACTGGGCGTGCTGGGCAGCCTGGAGACCGGCGAGGCCGGCGAAGAGGACGGCTCCGGCGCGGTCGGCAAGCTGAGCCAGGACCAGTTGCTGACCGATCCCGACCAGGCGGTGGATTTCGTGATGCGCACCAAGTGCGACGCGCTCGCCATCGCCTGCGGCACCAGCCACGGCGCCTACAAGTTCAGCCGCAAGCCGGATGGCGATATCCTGTCAATGAAGACCATCGCCGCGATTCACGAGAAACTGCCCGACACCCACCTGGTGATGCACGGCAGCAGCTCGGTCCCGCAGGAGTTGCAGGACATCATCAACGCCTATGGCGGCGACATGCCCCAGACCTACGGCGTGCCGGTCGAGGAGATCGAGCGCGGCATCAAGATGGGCGTGCGCAAGGTCAATATCGACACCGATTGCCGGATGGCGATGACCGGCCAGTTCCGCAAGGTGGCCGCCGAGAAAACTGCCGAGTTCGATCCGCGCAAATTCATGATCCCGGCGATGGAGGCGCTCGAGACGCTCTGCGCCGACCGGTTCGACCGCTTCGGCACCTCTGGCCACGCGGCCCGCATCAAACCCGTCCCGATGGACGATATGGCCGCCCGCTATGCCGCAGGCGCGCTTGACCCGCAAATCGCCGTGACCCGGGCGGCCGAATAACACCCGGGATCTCAAGGAGGAAACGCAAATGGACCAATCTAACCGCTACGCCCGCCTGGACCTCAAGGAGGCCGACCTGATTGCCGGAGGCCAGCATGTCTTGGTGGCCTATATCATGAAGCCAAAACCCGGCTTTGGCTCCTATCTCGCCACCGCAGCGCATTTCGCCGCCGAAAGCTCGACCGGCACCAATGTGGACGTCTCCACCACCGACGATTTCACCCGCGGCGTCGATGCGCTGGTCTATGAGACCGACGAAGCCAACGAGCTGACGAAGATCGCCTATCCGGTCGAGCTGTTCGATCGCAACATCATCGACGGGCGGGCGATGATCTGTTCGTTCCTGACGCTGGCGATCGGCAACAACCAGGGCATGGGCGATGTCGAATACGCCAAGCTTCACGATTTCTACGTGCCGCCCGCCTACCTGCGGCTGTTCGACGGCCCCTCGACCACGATCAGCGATCTGTGGCGGGTGCTGGGACGGCCCCATGTGGACGGCGGTTTCATCGTCGGCACCATCATCAAGCCCAAGCTCGGCCTGAGGCCCAAACCCTTTGCCGATGCCTGTTATGATTTCTGGCTGGGCGGCGATTTCATCAAGAACGACGAACCGCAGGGCAACCAGCTGTTCGCGCCGCTGCGCGAGACTATTCCGCTGGTCGCCGACGCGATGAAGCGCGCCCAGGACAAGACCGGCGAAGCCAAATTGTTTTCGGCCAACATCACCGCGGACGATCACTTTGAAATGATGGCGCGCGGCGAATTCATACTGGAGACCTTCGGCGAGAACGCCGATCACGTCGCCTTCCTGGTGGATGGCTATGTCACCGGCCCGGCGGCGATCACCACCGCGCGGCGCGGTTTTCCCAACCAGTACCTGCATTACCACCGCGCCGGTCACGGCGCCGTCACCTCGCCGCAGGCCAAGCGCGGTTATACCGCCTTCGTTCTGTCGAAGATGGCGCGGATGCAGGGGGCCTCGGGCATTCACGTCGGCACCATGGGCTTCGGCAAGATGGAGGGCGAGGCCAGCGACCGCGCCATCGCCTACATGATCACCGAAGACAGCGCCGACGGCCCCTATTTCCATCAAGACTGGCAGGGCATGGCGCCGACCACGCCGATCATCTCGGGCGGCATGAACGCGCTGCGGATGCCGGGATTTTTCCAGAACCTCGGCCACTCCAACCTGGTGATGACCGCCGGCGGCGGCTCGTTCGGACATATCGACGGCGCGGCGGCCGGGGCCATCTCGCTGCGGCAGGCGGAGCAATGCTGGAAAGAGGGCGCCGATCCGCTGGAGTTCGCCAAGGATCACAAGGAATTTGCCCGCGCCTTCGAAAGCTTCCCGAAGGACGCTGACGAGCTCTTCCCCGACTGGCGCAAGGCGCTGCGGCTGAACTCTGCCGCCTGATCCCGCCGGGGGCGGCCGCGCCGCCCCCGACCACTGACGCGCCAATTAGGAGAGCCCGAAGATGACCTTCGACCGTTCCATCAAGATCGCGCCGTCGATCCTGTCCGCCGATTTCGCCAACTTCGGGCGCGAGATCCACGCCATCGAGGACCAGGGCGCCGACTGGGTCCACGTCGACGTGATGGACGGCCATTTCGTGCCCAACCTCACCTTCGGCCCGCCGGCCGTCAAAGCCTTCCGACCGCATGTGAAAACCGTGATGGACGTGCACCTGATGATCGCCCCGGTCGATCCCTATATCGAGGCCTATGCCGGGGCCGGGGCCGATGTGATCACCGCCCATTTCGAGGCCGGACCGCACCCCCACCGCACCCTGCAGGCGATCCGGGCGGCGGGCTGCAAGGCCGGGCTGGCGCTGAACCCCGGCACGCCGGCCTCTGCCGTCGAATACCTGCTCGACATG
>NZ_JARGPK010000045.1 GCF_029212575.1 Antarcticimicrobium sp. | reverse complement strand
AAGATCTTTTGATAGTGAACTTATGCGAAATATCCTTTCGGTTCAATGAAAGGAGTGGTTGAGGAAAGCGCAATATTACATTTTTTTCGAGCGTTGCGCGAAAACCGCTCCCCCCCCCTGCGAAATGCGGGGAAAATAAGGCGAAAAAGGCGGTAATTCGCTCAAAGTGTTAGCTGGCGGATACGCAGATAGCCGGTGGTGGGACCGGCCCATTGCCGCGATTGCCACAGATGGCCGCTGCGGGAATCGATCCAGTAGTCATTGACCACCACGCCGGATTCGCCATCCGGACCGGATTCGCAGCGTTCCTGCAGATGCCGGGTCTGATAGGTTAACTCGATGATTTCGATGGTCTCCGAGCCCAGATCAGAGACGGTGCAGGCTAGGGTGAAGACCTGCGACCGGTTGTCGAGCGCGGCAAATTCATAGCGCCGCGCGCCGGTACCCGCGGGCCCCATCACGCCGCCGGTCTCGCGGACCAGCGCCGAAGAAGACAGCATGTCGTTGCGCAGCCCGCGGGTGGCTGTAAGCACGCCGTTGCGCATCGCCAGCGTCACCGCATCCTCGGTCAGCCAGACGGTGACCTGACCCGGGGTGCTGTCCCGTTTTACCAGCTGCGGCTGCAGATAGGCGCGCTGGCCATCGTCCTCGATGGTGACCTCGATATAAGTCTCGTCCAGGCTGTCGAGCAGCGCCCGGGTGACCGGCGGGCGTTCGGGCTTGCGCTGCAGGCGTTGCTTCACCTGCTGGCCGACGACCTGCATGATTTCCACCTCAAGCGGTGCATCCTGCGGCCCGCCACTGCAGGCGACCAGCACAAGCGCAGCGCTGAGGATCCCGGCGAATGCGCGCAGGGGGCGGGTCAGCTGTGCCATGATCATTCCCAGAACCTCGCCCGTTGCGCCCGCAGGCTGCGGCGGTGGGCGGTGCGCACATCGCCGTAAAGACCGCCGACCCCGCCGACGCGCTGGCCGCCGTCGCGCTGGATCGGGCGGATGGTCAGCCCGTAGGCGTTGCGGGTTTCCTTGCCCAGGAGCCAGCCCAGCGGAATGCGGAAGTAGAACCCCTTGTCAAAGGAGCCTTCGCCGAAATCGGCAGCCGAGACATTGGTCAGGGTAAAGAAACCGCCGACCTTGAAGCCGTTCTCGAACTCCCGGAACAGGCTGAAGGTGCCGCCGTAATCCCCGGCCAGGTAGCGCCCCACATCGACCTGCGCCTGATAGCTTTCGCCCAGTTCCAGATAGGCCGAGGCATGGCCGGTGAAGGTCTTGTAATCGCGGAAGGACAGGCGCTGGTCGTAATCGCGCTGGATGACGTAATTGGCCTCGACCCCCAGCGCCAGCGGGCTGGAAACCGGTTTCCACAGCACCTCGCCGGACAGACCGCCATACATGCTTTCGAACAGGCCGGCGCGCAGGCGGGCATAGACATTGCGCCGCGGCTGCCAGCTGCGGTCCACGTAGAGGTTTTCCAGCGTGGTGCCATATTGCGCATAAAAGGACTGGTCGGTGCGCACATGCGGCAGCACCGAGTTCGAGGCCCGCCCGTCCTGCACGTTACCCCAGGCCCGCTGGCGGATGGTGCCGGCGATGCGCCAGCCCGGTGCCGGGGAATAGCCCGCCGCAAAATCCACCCCTACATCCAGCCGGAACGGCCGGGCCGGGTCGAAATAGGCCGGCGCCGCATAGGGGCTGATGGAGCGGGTGAAGGCGGGATAAAGTTCCTCGGAGAAGATTGCCGTCTCCGGCAGCGGCCCGGCGCCGGTCACCGCCGCCACCGCCATCAGACCATCAGAGGCCTCGGGCGAGAATTCCAGCTCTTCCAGATCGGAGCGCCGGATCACCGTGGTGGACAGGCCCATGCCCGAACGCACCGGGATGATGCGGAAGGTTTCGATCGAAGGCGGCAGCGTCAGCGCCATGGTGCGCGCCACCCGGCCCACTGCGATGGCATAAGAGCGGTAGCGCGGGTTGCGGAACCGCACCTCGGCCTCGGTCCCCTTGAGGTCGATTGCCTCCAGGATCAACCCGTGCGGTTTCAGCCCTTCAGCCACCAGATCGCGGAACCGGGTGCGTTTATATTCGCTTTCGGTCCAATCCTGGCTCCAGTGTTCCTCTTTCGTGGCCCATTGGCTGCGCGGCACGATGGGCGCCGGGGCGGGCACCTGGGTCGCGATGATCGGGTGCCGGGGCTTCAGCTGGAACTGCGCGGTGATGCCAAGTTCGGAGCCATACATGTAATAGGCGCCGATGCGGGTGGTCTTGGACCATTGGTACTCAAGCCCGTAGTTCACCTGCGACTTGCGCTCGAAAACATTGGAGATGCGGGTCTCGGTCACATAGGCGTCCGAGGAATACTCCGCCTTGACGGACCAGCGTTCATTGGCCTGCCATTCGATACCTGCAAAAGGCGCGAAATCGCCGCGGAACCATTGGTCATAGGAGAGGTTACCGCCGGTGCCGCCACCGACGAAACTGGGGCGCTTGCCGCCGATATTGCCAATCGCCCCGTAAGAGCCGAGCCGCCCCCAGCCCAGACCGGCCGAGACTTTCAGTTGGCCGGGGCTGCGCCCGGGCGCGCCGCCAAAACGCAGGGGCGGCGTCTCGATCCGCTTGGTGGCGACCAGATATTCCGCTGCATAGACCCCGGTGCCGGCGAAATCCTGTAATCCCATGGTCAGTTCCGGCAGGTAGCGCCGCTCGCGCAGCAGACGGAAGCGCACGTCAAAGCCGCGGTCGTAATAGGTGTTGAAGCCAAAGAGGTTGAGGTTGCGGATGCCGTTGTAGCGGAAGGAAGCGCTGAGCCAAGGCAGCGCCTGGAAGGTCAGGTTGTAGCGGCTTTGCCCGCCAAACCAGGAAAAGGTGGTGGCGAAATGCCCGTCCGGCAGCATTTCGGCGCTTGGCGTGTCCATCAGGCCGGGGGTGCCGTAGAAATTGAGCCCCGGTGCAGCGGGTGGCTCCAGAGTGGGCGCATCAAAGTTGTCGACCTGCGCCGCAGTGGCAAATCCTGGCGCCGGGGCGGCGTCCTGCGCCACGGCGCCAGAGGCGCCTGCGCAGATCCCCGCGATGATCGCGGCAGAAAACCCAGAGGTGCCCGACCCTGCGAGAGAGGGCCAAACGCGCCGGAACGTATATCTGCGGGAAGAGGTCACGACGGTCCTGACTGTCTGAAAATGCCTGCCTCAGGCGGTTAGAACACAGAATCCTGAACCGGATCAACGGTCAGAACAGCGCGGCGCGCGCTTATGAGGTTTTCCGGTCCGCGGGGGGCTGGGTATAGCCTTCGACCCAGCGCATCACCACCTGCCGGGCCGCGCTCTCGTCCCCGGCGGCCACTGCCTGACGCAGCCCGCGCAACAAGGCGGCGGTTTCGAGTTCCGACAGCACGGTTTCCCGGGCGCAGAAGATCTTCTGATGCCGGGTGCCGATCACTTCCTGGCTGAGGGTCAGCTCCTCTTCCATCTTCTCGCCGGGGCGCAGCCCGATGATGTCGATGGCGATATCGCCTTCGGGATTGTCTTCGTCGCGCACCGTGTAACCGGCGCTGGCGATCACCTGACGGGCCAGCTGCAGGATCGA
>NZ_JARGPK010000026.1 GCF_029212575.1 Antarcticimicrobium sp. | reverse complement strand
GACCTTTTTCATCACGTCGGGCTGACCGATCACGGCGCCGCTCTGCCCCTCGCCACGCTTGATGGCATCCACCACATCCATGCCTTCGGTCACATGGCCGACGACGGTGTAGCCGATTTCGTTCAAGTGCGGCGCCGGCGCAAACATGATAAAAAACTGAGAGTTGGCGCTATCAATATCTCCACCCCTTGCCATGCCGACCACGCCGCGCTCGAACGGCAGGTCGGAGAACTCGGCCTTGAGGTCGGGCCGCTCCGAGCCACCCATGCCGGCGCGGCGCATGTCGCCGCCCAGCTTGCCGAACTGCACGTCGCCGGTCTGCGCCATGAAGCCGTCGATCACCCGGTGAAAGACGACGCCGTCATAGGCCCCCTCCTTTGCCAGCGCGGCGATCTGGGCGACGTGACCCGGGGCCACGTCATCGGCCATGTCGATCACGATGGTGCCGTTGGCGCCCTCACCCGCAACCTCGATGGAAAGCTCGGTGGCCAGCGCGGGGCCGGCCACCAGCGCGGCCAGCGCCGCCGGGATCGCCAGCTTACGCATCATCGCCGGCCACCTTCACACTGACCATGCGGTCGGGCTCCGCGGGCGGCTCGCCCCGGGTGATCGCATCGACATGGTCCATCCCCTCGATGACGCGGCCATAGACGGTGTACTGGCCGTTGAGGAAATGGTTGTCGCCAAAGTTGATGAAGAACTGCGAATTGGCCGAGTTCGGGTGCTGGCTGCGCGCCGCGCCGATGGTGCCGCGGTCATGCGGCAGGCGGGAGAATTCGGCCGGCAGATCGGGCAGGTCGGAGCCGCCGGTGCCGGCCATGCGCAGGTTGAATCCCTCTTCCATGTTGCCGTGCTTGACGTCGCCGGTCTGCGCCATGAAGCCGTCGATCACCCGGTGAAAGCAGACGTTGTCATAGGCGCCGGCGCGAACCAGCTCCTTCATCCGCGCGACATGCTCGGGGGCAACGTCGGGCAGCAATTCGATCGTGACGGTGCCGTCCTTCAGCTCCATCAGGATGGTGTTCTCGGGGTCTTTGATCTCGGCCATCGGGCGCTCCTGTCTTGGCGTTTGCCCCGTTACCTATGACGAGGGCCGCCGATTGCCAAGTGACGCATTGACGTCGGCCGCAAATCCGGGGCAACAACGCGGCGATTGAAAGCATTCGATTTCGAGGTGACGACATGGGCTGGAACACGCTGGATGACATGGACCTGAGCGGCAAACGGGTGCTGGTGCGGGTGGACATCAATGTTCCCGTCGAGAACGGCGAAGTCAGCGACGATACCCGCATCCGGCGGCTGACCCGCACCCTGAACGACATCCGCGCCGCCGGGGGCAAGCCGATCCTGCTGGCCCATTTCGGCCGCCCCAAGGGCAAGCACATGCCGGAGATGTCGCTGCGTCCGCTGGTGCCGGCGCTGGAGGCCGCCTTTGGCGCGCCGGTGGCGTTCTGCGCCGACTGCCGCGGGCCGGCGGCCGAGGCCGCACTGGCCGCACTGGATCAGGGCAGCATATTGATGCTTGAAAACACCCGCTTTCACCCCGGCGAGGAACAGAACTGCGCCGATCTGGCAGCCGAGATCGCGGCGCTTGGCGATGTCTATTGCAATGACGCCTTTTCCGTCGCGCACCGGGCGCATGTCTCGACCGATGGCGTGGCGCGCATCCTGCCCTCCTGCGCCGGACGGCTGATGCAGGCCGAGCTGGAGGCGCTGGAGGCCGCCCTGGGCAAGCCGCAGCGCCCGGTGGTGGCTGTGGTGGGCGGCGCCAAGGTTTCGTCCAAGCTGGAACTCTTGGGCAACCTGGTCGAAAAGGTCGATCACCTGGTGATCGGCGGCGGCATGGCCAATACCTTTCTTGCCGCGCAGGGCATCGACGTGGGCAAATCGCTGTGCGAACACGACATGACCGGCACCGCCGCCGGGATCCTGGCCAAGGCCGAAAGGGCCGGCTGCGCGATCCTGCTGCCCTCGGACGTGGTGGTGGCGCGCGAGTTTCGCGCCGGGGCCGCGAACGAGACGCTGGCCGCCGATGCCTGCCCCGCCGACGCGATGATCCTCGATGCCGGGCCGGAGACGGTGGCGCGCATCGCCGAGGTGTTCAAGGGCGCGAAAACCCTGATCTGGAACGGGCCGATGGGCGCCTTCGAGATCGAACCCTTCGACGCCGCGACCAATGCCGCCGCGCAGACCGCCGCCGCCTTGACCCGCGCCGGGCAATTGATCAGCGTGGCCGGCGGCGGCGATACGGTGGCGGCGCTGAACCAGGCCGGGGCGGCAGAGGATTTCACCTATATCTCGACCGCGGGCGGCGCCTTTCTGGAATGGATGGAGGGCAAGACCCTGCCCGGTGTGGCCGTACTGGAGCAACAGGGCGTTTTGGCCTGAGATAAAACTGGCGTATCCTCGGGCCATTGTTCTGCCGAGGAGAGTTTCGATGACCCGTTTTACCCGCCACCTGGCCGCCGGGGCGATGACCCTGGCCGCCCTGCCCGCAAGCGCCCAGGACCAGGCCGCGCCGCCGCCCCCTGCCCGCCCGTCGTTCTGGCAGATGATCACCGCCGAGCGGCTGGCGACCGGGGCGATGCACAGCGTGATGACATGGGCGCGCCTGCTGGCCGATATCCGCTATGACCAGCTGAGCGTCGATCCGGTGGCGGCGCGCGCCACCCTGACCGGCATCGAGATCGTGCCGCTGATCCCGGGCCTGCCCGTGGACGCCTGCCGCATCACCGCCGCGCGGGTGACGATCAACGGCAACCCGCTCGACCGGATCGGCGCCGGGCGGCTGCGGCTGGTGCTGGACGGGATGGACATCGCGGCGGGCTGCCTGCCGCCGGAGGGGGCGAACATGCTGCGCGGCATGGGGTTTGCCACCCTGCACGCGCCCTGGGCCGAGCTCGATCTGCTCTATGACCATGCCTCGGGCGGGGTGCGGGCGCGGCTCAGCGCCGATTTCGACCGGCTGGCCTCGCTCAACCTGAGCGCGGATCTGGATTACGTCAGCTACCGGATGGATTTCGAGACCGAGGAACCCGTTGTCGCCGCCGACCTCACCCATGCCGAACTGGTGCTGCGCGACCTCGGCGCCTGGACGCTGGCGCAGAATTTCCTGCCGCCGGAGTTGAAGCAGCCCGGCGCCCTGGGCCCGGTGATCGCGGGGGCGGTGGCGCAGGCCATGGCCGGGGCCAACGGGCCGGAGATGCCGGCCAGCGAAAAGCAGCGCGGTTTTGCCACGCAGGCCGGGACCGTCGCCGCCGGGTTCGCCCCCGGCGGGCGGGTGGTGCTCTCGACCTCTATCGCCGATGGACCGTTTCGCCTGGACGAGGCCAGCGTGGAATCGTTCCGCGCGTTGTTTGACGCGCTGAACCCGCAGGTGGGGGCGCGGCCCACCGCGTTGCAGGTGGCGCTGCCGGTGGCGGCCTTGCAGGCCGCGCTCAATGCCGAGGAGCCTCCGGCCGACGCGCTGGCCTTCGGGCGCGCGCTGATGACCGGGATCGGCGCGCCGCGCAACCCGGCGCAGGGGCTGAAGCTGCTGCTGCCGCTGGCCCGCGCCGGCAATACCGAGGCCTCGCTGCTGATCGCAAGGGGCGTGGCCGAGAGCCAGCCCGCGAACGCCTATGCCCATGCGCTGCGGGCGGCGGCCACCAACCGGCCCGGTGCGCTGGCCATTCTGGACCGGATCGAACGCGATCTACCCTATGCGCAGGTGATCGAGGCGCAGAACGTGCTGATGGCCGGACCGGAAGACGCGCTTTACGGCGATCTGGCCGCGATGCGGGCGGCGGCGCGCGATTTCCTCACCGGTGCGGGGCGGCCGCGCTCGTGGCGCGCGGCCTATTACTGGGCCTCGATGGCGGCGGCGGCGGGCGATCCCTCGGGCGCGGCGCTGCGCGACGAGATCACCGAAACCCTGCGGCTGCGCGGCGATGCGGCCGCCTGGGCGGCCGAGACCGAGAGCCTGGAGAACGGCGTGCTGCGCGACTGGATGGGCAAGGACGTGCCGGCGCGGCTGCGCTGAGCCCGCCGCTGGCCGCGCCCCGCCTAGAACAGCAGCGCGGCCAGCACATGCAGCGCCATGAAGATCACGATCAGGGAACCGACGGTGTAGAAGCTGGCGCGCACCTCGTGCGTCTGGCGGGTGGCATAGGACACCGCGTGGCCCAGTCGCATGACGACGAAGCCGTACATCAGAGTTTGCGCCAGCCAGAGCGGCGGCGCGATGGCGACATAGACCAGACCGACCGCCCAGAACGCCGGGATGTTCTCAAGATCGTTGCGGTGCATCCGGCGCGAGCGGTCGGTGTAGTCGTTGACCTCGAGCTGGGCCGGATCCGGGGCCGGGTTGAACGGCCCCTTCTGGATATCCTCGGGGTTCACCAATCCGCTGCCGCTCTTCATCATGCGGTAGGCGGTCATCCAGCCCTGCCCCATGATCTTGAGCCCCATCAGGGCCGCCGCGATCATGTAGGTTGCAAAGATCGGGTTGTCGGGGGTGTAGTATTCCATGCGCGCCTCCTTGCGCCTTGAGACCAACATTGGATGCGATCAAACAAGCAGTTGTCAAATCCCGCACGGTCCCGGCCCCTTGTTCGCGCTAACGCAATTGCAACGGGCAGCCCGCTTGCCTATGGACAGGACCGATGGGGCCGTTCCCCGAAATACACGCAGTAGATTATCAATTTGGGCGGAAAACCGATATGTCAAAACAGAAACAGACCGAACAGATCCGCGCCGCAAAAGGGTTCATCGCCGCCCTCGACCAGAGCGGCGGATCGACCCCCAAGGCGCTGCGCCTTTACGGTGTGGAAGAGGATGCCTATGGCTCGGAACAGGAGATGTTCGACCTGATCCACCAGATGCGCAGCCGGATCATCAAGTCGACCGCCTTTACCGGCGACCGGATCGCCGGGGCGATCCTGTTCGAGATGACCATGGACCGCGACATCGACGGCGTGCCCACCGCCACCTACCTGTGGCAGGAACGCGGCGTGGTGCCGTTCCTCAAGGTCGACAAGGGGCTGGCAGACGAGGCCGAAGGCGTGCAGCTGATGAAGCCGATGCCGGAGCTTGACGCGCTGCTGGACAAGGCCGCCGCCAAGGGGATCTTCGGCACCAAGATGCGCTCGGTCATCAACGCCGCCTCGCCCTCCGGCATCGCCGCCGTGGTCGCGCAGCAATTCGAGATCGGCAAGCAGATCCTGGCGCACGGGCTGATGCCGATCATCGAGCCCGAGGTGACCATCTCCATCGCCGACAAGGCCGAGGCCGAGGAGATCCTGCTGGCGGAGATCAAAAAGCAACTCGACGCGCTGCCCGGGGACAGCCAGGTGATGCTGAAGCTGACCCTGCCGGAGGCCGCCAACCACTACAAGCCGCTGGTCGATCACCCGCGCGTGCTTTGTGTCGTGGCGCTGTCGGGCGGCTACAGCCGCGACGAGGCCAACGCCCGGCTGGCGCAGAACAGTGGCATGATCGCCAGCTTTTCGCGGGCGCTGACCGAGGGGCTCTCGGCGCAGCAGACCGACGGCGAGTTCGACAAGGTGCTTGCCACAAGCATCGACAGCATCTTCCAGGCCTCGCTGGCCGGCTGAACGCCCTGCCCAGACATGCGAAAGGCCCGGCATCGCGCCGGGCCTTTTTTGTGGCCGCGCCGCGCGTCCCGGGGCCGTGCGCGGGACGCGGGCGGCCGTCTAGGCGGCGGCGTCCCCCGTCAGCCTTTGCAGGATGGCCGCCGTATCCAACCCGGCAACCGACCCCGGCAGGCTGCCGCGGTCACCCGCGACGCGCGAGGTGACATAGCCCGCCGCCACCGCGTCGGGCGCGGTGTCGAAGAGGGACGCGGCGGACAGCAGGCTGGCAAGGCTTTCGGCGAACCAGCGCGCCTCTGCTTCGGGCGGCAGGGCGGGCCAACGGGCGCGGTGCGCCTCAAGTGCTGCGTCATAGCGGCCGTCGCGTCCGCGCGCGCCGTCCAGCGCGGCGGCCAGAACCTCGCCCGCAAGCGGTTCCCGTGCCAGCGTGCGCAGGATGTCGAGGCAGATCACGTTGCCCGAGCCTTCCCAGATGCCGTTGAGCGGCGCCTCGCGGTAGAGCATGGGCATCGGTGTCTCCTCGACGTAGCCCATGCCGCCCAGCACCTCCATCGCCTCGCCGATCACCGAGACGCAGCGCTTGTTGCCGAGGTATTTGGCCAGGGCGACGGAGATGCGCGCCAGCGCCCGGCTCTCGGAATCGTCGCGGTCGAAGGCGGCGGCGGTGAAGAAGCCGAGGCTGACCGAGGCCTCCCAGTCGAGCGCCAGATCGGCCAGCACGCTGCGCATCAGCGGCTGGTCGATCAGCCGCCGCTGGAACGCGGAGCGCCCCGACACCCACCAGACGGCCTCGGAGAGGGCGGCGCGCATCAGCCCTGCGGGCGCAATCGCGGTATCCAGACGGGTGTGATGCACCATCTCGATGATGGTGCGCACGCCGGCGCCCTCCGCGCCCAGCGGATAGGCCAGCGCATTGACATATTCGACCTCGGAACTGGCGTTGGCCACATTGCCGAGCTTGTCCTTGAGCCGCTGCAGGCGGATGCCGTTACGCTCCCCCTCCAGCCAGCGGGGCACGAGGAAACAGGTCAGCCCGCCCTCGGCCTGCGCCAGGGTGAGAAAGCCGTCGGACATCGGCGCCGAGCAGAACCACTTGTGCCCGGTCAGACGGTAATGATCGCCGTCGCGCACCGCCTTTGTCGTGTTGGCACGCACATCCGAGCCGCCCTGTTTCTCGGTCATTGCCATTCCCAGCGTCGCGCCGGTCTTCTCGCCCAGCGGACGGGTAGCGGGATCGTAGCGGCCCGACGTGAGTTTCGGCTGCCACAGCGCCGCCAGCCCGGGGTCGGCGTCGAGCGCCGGAACGCCCGCATAGGTCATGGTCAGCGGGCAGCAGCAGCCCGGCTCTACCTGGTTGAGCATGTAGACATGGGCGGCATGGGTGACATTGCCACCCGGCCTGCCATCCCAGGCGGAATTGGAATAGCCGAGCGCCGAGGCGGTCTTCATCACATGGTGGTAGCCCGCGTTGAAGTGCACCTCGTCGAGCCTGCGGCCGGACCGGTCGAACAGAACCAACCGGGGCTTGTCGCGGCGTGCCTCTTCGGCGGCCTGCAACATCCCTTCGCTGCCATAGGCGGTGCCGGCGCGGGACAGGTCGTCGCTGCGCCCGCCGGCGGCCGATGCGGCGGCGCGCAGGGCGACGTCCTCGGCCCAGAGATCGCGGGCGCCGCGCGGGGGCGGCTGGTTGGCGACCTCATGCGTGCCAAGCTCGGCGCGGGGTGGCGTGACGGTCATGGCAAATCTCCTCCCGTTTGCAGTCGGCGCCAGACTGCGCCGGGCCCCGGCCGGTTTCAATCGAAACGCCGGGTCAGATCCATGGTCCCGGTCGGTGCGGCGAGGAAAGAAAGGGGATTCACACGGCGAATCACCTGTGCCATAGTGGTTCGAGACGCCCGCAAAGGGCGCGCATGAGGCAGAAAGACAGCAGCACGTGACCCGTTCCAACCGTCCCAATTTCGGCGCCTTTTTCTTTTTCGCCGCCGCCTTTGCGGTCGGGGCCTATTTCACCTTTGCCGCGGTGCAGGGCGACTACGGGCTGTTCCGCCGGGTCGAGATCGCCGCCGAGGCCGACGCACTGCGCGCCGACCTGGACGGGCTGAACGCCGAGATCGCCAGAATGGAGAACCTGACCCACCGGCTGTCGGACGATTACCTCGACCTCGATCTGCTGGACCAGCAGGCGCGCTCGGTTCTGGGCATGCTGCGGGCCGACGAAATCGTCATCCGCTAGGCGCGGCAAAATCACCCTCGTCAGCGCAGGCAAAATCCTGTAATAGATAGTTTAACGCTAAACTATCCTTTTTCAGGAGGAGGGACGCCGCGATGGCAACGCGCAAAAGCGCCCGGAAACCAAACGTTTCCGCCGAGGAACTGACCACTTATTACCGCGAGATGCTGCTGATCCGCCGATTCGAGGAAAAGGCTGGCCAGCTTTACGGCATGGGCCTGATCGGTGGTTTCTGCCACCTGTACATCGGGCAGGAGGCCGTCGTCGTCGGGCTCGAGGCCGCCGCAGAAGAGGGCGACAAGCGCGTCACCTCCTACCGTGACCACGGCCACATGCTGGCCTGCGGCATGGACCCCAAGGGCGTGATGGCCGAGCTGACCGGGCGCGAGGGCGGCTATTCCAAGGGCAAGGGCGGCTCGATGCACATGTTCTCCAAGGACCGGCATTTCTATGGCGGCCACGGCATCGTCGGCGCCCAGGTGCCGATCGGTGCCGGCCTCGCCTTTGCCGACAAGTACAAGGAAAACGGGCGCGTCACCTTTGCCTATTTCGGCGATGGCGCGGCGAACCAAGGCCAGGTCTACGAGACCTTCAACATGGCCGCGATCTGGCAGCTTCCGGTGGTCTTCGTGATCGAGAACAACCAGTACGCCATGGGCACGTCGCAGGCGCGCTCGACCTCGACCAAGGACATCTATCACCGCGGCGAGGCCTTCGGCATCCCCGGAGACATGGTCGACGGCATGAACGTGCTGGCGGTCAAGGAGGCGGGCGAAAAGGCGGTGGCGCACTGCCGCTCGGGCAAGGGGCCCTACATCCTCGAGATCAAGACCTATCGCTATCGCGGACACTCGATGTCGGACCCGGCCAAGTACCGGACCCGCGAAGAGGTGCAGAAGATGCGCGAGGAACGCGACCCGATCGAACAGGTCCGCGCCATGCTGCTGGAAGGCAAGCACGCCAGCGAAGAGGATCTGAAGGCGATCGACAAGGAGATCAAGGAGATCGTGAGCCAAGCCGCCGACTTCTCCCGCGAGAGCCCGGAACCGCAGCTCGACGAGTTGTGGACAGATATCTATGCCGAGGCAATCCCGCAGGAGGTGAACTGAGATGGCGACTGAAATCCTGATGCCCGCCCTGTCGCCGACCATGGAGGAAGGCACCCTGGCCAAGTGGCTGGTGAAAGAGGGCGATAGCGTGACCTCTGGCGACATCCTGGCCGAGATCGAGACCGACAAGGCGACGATGGAGTTCGAGGCGGTCGACGAGGGGATTGTCGGCAAGATCCTGATCCCCGAGGGCACCGAGGCGGTCAGGGTCAACACCCCGATCGCGGTGCTGGTCGAAGAGGGCGAAGAGGTGGGCGAGGTTTCGGCCCCTGCCCCGGCCTCCCCCCAGCAGACCGCAGAACCGGCCGCCGAGCCGGAGTCGACACCGGCGCAGGCCAGTGCTCCCGCCGCGCCCGAGGCCGACCTGAGCCCGGACTGGCCCGAGGGCACCGCGATGAAGACCCAGACCGTGCGCGAGGCCCTGCGCGACGCCATGGCCGAGGAGATGCGCCGCGACGGCGAGGTCTACCTGATGGGCGAGGAGGTGGCCGAATACCAGGGCGCCTACAAGATCAGCCAGGGGTTGCTGGACGAGTTCGGTTCAAAACGGGTGATCGACACGCCGATCACCGAGCACGGGTTCACCGGCATCGCCGTCGGCGCCGCCTTTGGCGGCCTCAAGCCGATCGTGGAGTTCATGACCTTCAACTTCGCCATGCAGGCGATCGACCAGATCATCAACTCGGCGGCCAAGACGCTGTACATGTCGGGCGGCCAGATGGGCGCGCCGATGGTGTTCCGCGGCCCCAACGGCGCGGCCGCCCGCGTCGGCGCCCAGCACAGCCAGGATTACGCCGCCTGGTTCATGCAGGTGCCGGGCCTCAAGGTCGCGATGCCCTATTCGGCCTCTGACGCCAAGGGGTTGCTGAAATCGGCGATCCGCGATCCCAACCCGGTGATCTTCCTCGAAAACGAGATCCTCTATGGCCGCAACTTCGACGTGCCGGACATGGACGATTACACCGTTCCCTTCGGCAAGGCGCGGATCTGGCGCGAGGGCACGGACGTGACCCTCGTCAGTTTCGGCATCGGCATGAGTTATGCGCTGGAGGCCGCCGACAAGCTGGCCGAAGAGGGCATCTCGGCCGAGGTGATCGACCTGCGCACGCTGCGCCCGATGGACACCGCCACGATCATCCGCTCGGTGATGAAAACCAACCGCTGCGTCACCGTGGAAGAGGGCTGGCCGCAGGGATCTGTCGGCAGCTACATCTCGTCGGTGCTGATGACCGAGGCGTTCGATTACCTCGACGCGCCGGTCATCAACTGCACCGGCAAGGACGTGCCGATGCCCTATGCGGCGAACCTCGAGAAACTGGCGCTGGTCACCACCGACGAGGTGATCGCGGCGGTGAAACACGTGACCTACCGGTAAGGAGCAGAACCATGCCCACCGAAATCCTGATGCCCGCCCTCTCCCCCACCATGGAGGAAGGCACGCTGGCCAAATGGCTGGTGAAAGAGGGCGACACCGTTGCATCCGGCGACATCCTCGCCGAGATCGAGACCGACAAGGCCACGATGGAGTTCGAAGCCGTCGACGAGGGCACCGTCGGCAAGATCCTGATCCCCGAGGGCAGCGAGGGGGTCAAGGTCAACACCCCGATCGCGGTGCTGCTGGAAGAGGGCGAAA
>NZ_JARGPK010000042.1 GCF_029212575.1 Antarcticimicrobium sp. | reverse complement strand
AGGACACAGATGACAGAGAAGACAACCGACGCGGACGTGGCATTCATCAAGGCGCTGGCCGAGTTGCTGCGCGAGAACGACCTGACCGAGTTGGAGGTCAAACGCGAATTCGGTGAAGACGACAGCCTGAATGTCCGGGTCAGCCGCGCGGCGCCCGCCGCCGTGGCCGCGCCGGCCCCCGCGCCGGTGGCCCATGCCGCAGCCCCCGCTGCCGTCGCTGCCGCCCCCTCCGCCGCCCCGGCAGAGGCCGCCGCCGCGTCCGAGGATCCGGCCAGCCACCCCGGCGCCGTCACCTCTCCCATGGTGGGCACGGTCTATCTCCAGCCCGAACCGGGCGCGCCCGCCTTCATCAAGGTCGGCGGCACCGTGGCGGAGGGCGACACGCTGCTGATCGTCGAGGCGATGAAGACGATGAACCATATCCACGCGCCCGCGGCAGGCACGGTCAAGCGCATCCTGGTCGATGACGGCGCGGCGGTGGAATTCGGCTCGCCTCTGGTCATCCTCGAGTAAGGGACGCTTATGTTCGACAAGATCCTGATTGCCAACCGCGGCGAGATCGCCCTGCGCGTGGTGCGCGCCGCGCGCGAGATGGGCATCGCCACCGTCGCGGTGCATTCCACCGCCGACAGCGACGCGATGCATGTGCGCATGGCCGACGAATCGATCTGCATCGGCCCGCCACCCAGCACCGAGAGCTATCTCAAGATCCCCGCCATCATCTCGGCCTGCGAGATCACCGGCGCGCAGGCGATCCATCCCGGTTACGGCTTTCTGTCCGAGAACGCGAATTTCGTTCAGATCGTCGAGGACCACGGCCTCACCTTCATCGGGCCGACCGCCGAGCATATCCGCCTGATGGGCGACAAGATCACCGCCAAGGAGACGATGAAGGCGCTGGGGGTTCCCTGTGTGCCCGGCTCCGACGGCGGCGTGCCCGACGTCGAGACCGCCAGGCGGCTGGGCGGCGAGATCGGCTATCCCGTCATCATCAAGGCCACCGCCGGCGGCGGCGGGCGCGGCATGAAGGTGGCCCAGACCGAGGCCGATATCGAACGCGCATTTCAGACCGCCCGGGCCGAGGCCAAGGCGGCCTTTGGCAACGACGAGGTCTACATCGAGAAATACCTGACCACGCCGCGCCATATCGAGGTCCAGGTCTTCGGCGACGGCAAGGGACAGGCGGTGCATCTGGCCGAGCGAGACTGTTCGCTGCAACGGCGTCACCAGAAGGTGCTGGAAGAGGCGCCGGGTCCGGTCATCACGCCGGAGGAACGCGCCCGGATCGGCAAGGTCTGTGCCGATGCCGTGGCGCGGATCAACTACATCGGCGCCGGCACCATCGAGTTTCTCTACGAGAACGGCGAGTTCTTTTTCATCGAGATGAACACCCGGCTGCAGGTGGAACACCCGGTGACCGAGGCGATTTTCGGCGTCGATCTGGTGCGCGAGCAGATCCGCGTCGCGGCGGGCGAGCCGCTGTCCTTCGGACAGGACGACCTGGTGTTGAACGGCCATGCCATCGAGGTGCGGATCAATGCCGAGAAGCTGCCGAACTTCTCCCCCTGCCCCGGCGATATCAGCCATTTCCACGCGCCGGGCGGCCTTGGCGTGCGGATGGACAGCGCGCTTTACGACGGCTACCGGATCCCGCCCTATTACGACAGCCTGATCGGCAAGCTGATCGTGCATGGCCGCGACCGGCCCGAGGCGCTGGCTCGGCTGAACCGGGCGCTGGGCGAGCTGATCGTGGACGGGGTCGACACCACGGTTCCGCTGTTCCACGCCCTGCTGCAGGAACCCGATGTGCTGAACGGCACCTACAACATCCACTGGCTGGAAAAGTGGCTTGAGGACAATCTGGGCGCCTGAGCGGATCCGCGGCACGGGGCGCCGATGACGGTAATCAGCCCCGAACTGCTGCTGCATGGCTATGCCATCGGGGTGTTCCCGATGGCCGAGCACCGGGACGACCCGGAGATCTTCTGGGTCGATCCCAAGCGGCGCGGGGTGGTGCCGCTGGACGGGTTCCACATCTCGCGCTCGCTGGCGCGGCGGATGCGCCGGGGCGGGTTCACCGTCACCATCGACACCGATTTCACCGGCGTTCTCGACGGCTGCGCTGACCGGGCCGAGACCTGGATCAACGACGAGATCCGCGCGCTCTACCTCGATCTGCATGCGCGGGGACATGCCCATTCGCTTGAGGTTTGGGAGGGCGAGGCGCTGATCGGCGGGGTCTACGGGGTGGTACTGGGCGCGGCGTTTTTCGGCGAAAGCATGTTCTCGCGCCGCACCGACGCGTCAAAGATCGCGCTGGCCTATCTGGTCGACCGGCTGCGGCAGGGCGGATTCCGGCTGTTCGACACGCAGTTTCTGACCGATCACCTGGCCAGCCTTGGCGCGGTGGAGATCAGCCGCGCGGAATACCACAGGCAGTTGAGCGAGGCGATCGAGAGCGAGGCCGATTTTACCGCCCCGCCGACCCCCAGCGCTCAGGGGGTGATACAGCGCAGCACCCAGATGTCATAGCGGGCATGATCGAGCGCGTTGAGCGCGGGCGACGATGCGATCATCCAGCCCTCGAACGCGGCCCGCTGGGCGCCCTGTTCCCAGATCGTCAGATAGGCAAAGGCATCCCCGGTCGGGTTCTCGGCCGGGTAGCGGCAATCGGTCAGCGCGATGTCGATACCAAAAACAGTATTGGTTTCACCGCGCGCAATCTCGATATCGCGGGTCTCGCCGTTGACCTTGTCCAGCCCGCGCAACACCGCGCCGGTGCCGGAGGTCGCCGCGTTCTCCTGCGCGGCGAGGGGGGCCGCCAGGACGATGGCAAGGGCCAGGCTGAATAGCCGGCGGATCAATTGCCCGCCCCGCTGTCAGCCTCGCTGCCCGAACTGCTGCCGCCGGAGACGAATTTCAGCAAGAGCGAGACCAGGCTGACCGACCCTTGCGTATCGAGGATCTCGTCGCCCGGCACGTAGTAACCCAGCGACCCGCCCGGCATGATCTCGACGAAATTACCGCCAAGAAGCCCCTCGGAGGAGACCACGGCGGCGCTGTCATCGGGAATCTGGACCCCCTCCAGCACCGAAAACCTGGTGTCGGCGCGAAAGGTCTCGGGGTTCAGCGCGACGCCCGTGACGGTGCCGATCTTGACCCCGGCGAGGCGTACGTCGGTCCCGACAGTCACCCCTTCGAGCGACCGGAAGGAGGCCTCAAGCTCATAGCCGCGGCTGCCGGATGTGAACCCGGTGGTCTGTCCGGCATAGACGGCAAAGGCGATGGCGGCGGCCAGAACTGCGCCCCCGACAAGAACCTCGGTGGTGTTGTGCGACATCGCGCGCGCTCCGTTCAATCGGGGCCGGTTATTCCGGGCTCCAGGCCTCGTAATCGCTGCGCTGGACCGGGTGCGGCTTGCGGATCGACCCGGCCGGCGCATAGGCCAGCACAGTGCCGGTCAGGTTTTCCTGGTGCGGTTTTTCCCAGGGCTTATGCGCCATCGGCTTGTCGGTCGGCGGCTCGTTCCAGGTGCGGTGCAGCCAGCCGTGCCAGTCGGGGTCGATGCGGCTGGCCTCGACCTCGCCGTTGAAGATGACCCAGCGGCGGCTGTCGTCGGCATTGCGATAGAACACGTTGCCCTGATTGTCCTCGCCGACCCGGATCCCCTTGCGCCAGGTATGGATCTGGGTGTTGATCGTCTGCCCGTACCACCAGGTCACGGCGCGCAGAAGAGTGTTCAGGATTCCCATGGGTGCCTCCGGCCATTCGCTGCTGGCAGGTATGGACCAAGCGCGCGGCAAGGTCCAGTACCCAAGCGGCGGATCGGCCCGGTCGCGCCGCCTAGGCGGGCAACAGAGCGGTGACCTCGATCTCGATACGGAATTTCGGGTCGATCAGCCCGCATTCGATCATCGTGGCCGCCGGCGGGTTGTCGCCGAAGGTCTCCGACAGGATTGGCCAGCAGGGTTCGAACTCGGCCCGGTCGGGCAGGTAGTAGGTGACCCGCACCACGTCGGAAAACCCCGCCCCGGCCTCGGAGAGCGCCCCGCCGATGATCTCCAGCGCCGAGCGGCATTGCGCAACCACGTCGTTGCCCTGCCCGACGGTGCCGGCCACATGCACGAAGCCGCCGGCGACCACCGCGCGGCAATAGCCGACCCTGGCCTCGAATTCCCCGCCGGACGGGATGCGTTTGATGGTCATGGTTTCCCCCTGCACAAAAGGAAACGGCGCGGGAGAGCCCCGCGCCGCGATATCGTCTGCGCCGTCACGCGCTCAGCCCGCCGAGGCGGATTCCTTGTCGGCATCGGCGTAGATCTTGAGCGGTTGCGCGTCCGAGGTCACCGCCTCTTCGTTCACCACCACCTTGGTCACGTTCTCCATGCTGGGCAGGTCGAACATGGTGTCGAGCAGAATATCCTCGAGGATCGAGCGCAGCCCCCGCGCGCCGGTCTTGCGGGCGATGGCCCGCTTGGCGATCGCCTTGAGCGCGTCGTCGGTGAACTGAAGCTCGGTATCCTCCAGCTCGAACAGGCGCTGGTACTGCTTGACCAGCGCGTTCTTGGGCTGGGTCAGGATGGTCACCAGCGCGTCCTCGTCCAGATCCTCGAGCGTTGCCAGAACCGGCAGACGGCCGACAAATTCGGGGATCAGGCCGAATTTCAGCAGATCCTCGGGCTCCAGGTCCTGGAAGATCTCACCGACGCCACGCTCGTCATTGCCGCGCACATCGGCGCCGAAGCCCATGGCGCTGCCCTTGCCGCGCTGGGCGATGATCTTGTCGAGCCCGGCGAATGCGCCGCCGCAGATGAACAGGATGTTGGTGGTGTCCACCTGCAGGAATTCCTGCTGCGGATGCTTGCGCCCGCCCTGCGGCGGCACCGAGGCGACGGTGCCCTCCATCAGCTTGAGCAGCGCCTGTTGCACCCCCTCGCCCGAGACATCGCGGGTGATCGAGGGGTTTTCCGACTTGCGCGTAATCTTGTCGACCTCGTCGATATAGACGATGCCGCGCTGCGCGCGTTCCACGTTGTATTCGCTGGACTGCAGCAGCTTGAGAATGATGTTCTCCACGTCCTCGCCCACGTACCCGGCCTCGGTCAGGGTGGTGGCGTCGGCCATGGTGAAGGGCACGTCGAGGATTCGCGCCAGCGTCTGCGCCAGCAGCGTCTTGCCGCAGCCGGTGGGGCCGATCAGCAGGATGTTCGACTTCGACAACTCGATATCGCCGCCGGCCTTCTGGGCGTGGTTCAGACGCTTGTAGTGGTTGTGCACGGCGACCGAGAGCACGCGCTTGGCCATCGCCTGTCCGATCACGTAGTCGTCCAGAACCTCGCAGATGTCCTTGGGTGTCGGCACGCCATCGGTGGATTTCAGCCCGCTGGCCTTGGTCTCCTCGCGGATGATGTCCATGCACAGTTCAACGCATTCGTCACAGATGAACACGGTCGGGCCCGCGATGAGCTTGCGCACCTCGTGCTGGCTCTTGCCGCAGAAGCTGCAGTAAAGCGTATTCTTGCTGTCGCCGCTTGAGTTCGTTGCCATGATTTACCTTTCGGCTTCGAGTTCCGCGTTGCCCTGCTGCCGGGCGTATTCCCGGCGTTTCCGGCCAGCTTAGGACAGCGATCCGGGCTCCACAATGTCAAATCGGCGGCGTTATCCGCCGCGACCCGCCCGCAACGGGCGAGGGCCTGATTAGTCGTCGTCGCCGGGTTTCGTGCGGCTTTCGACGATCTCGTCGATGTGGCCCCACTCCTTGGCTTCTTCCGGCGACATGAAGTTGTCGCGGTCAAGCGCCTTCTCGACCGACTTCTTGGACTGGCCGGTGTGCTTGACGTAGATGTCGTACAGCCGGTCCTTCAGTTTCTGGGTTTCGGCGGCGTGAATCATGATGTCGCTGGCCTGGCCCTGATAGCCGCCGGAGGGCTGATGCACCATGATCCGCGCGTTGGGCAGGGAGAATCGCATACCGGCCGCGCCGCCGACCAGCAGCAGCGAGCCCATCGAGGCGGCCTGACCGATCACCAGCGTCGAGCACTTCGGCTTGATGTACTGCATGGTGTCGTAGATCGACAGCCCCGAGGTCACAACGCCGCCGGGCGAGTTGATGTAGATGCTGATTTCCTTGTTCGGGTTCTCGGCCTCGAGATGCAGCAGCTGGGCCACCACCAGATGGCTCATCCCGTCATGGATCGGCCCGTTGATGAAGATGATCCGCTCCTTCAGCAGGCGCGAGAAAATGTCATAGGCCCGTTCACCGCGGCTGGTCTGTTCGACCACCATCGGGACCAGTGTGTTCATGTAGGTTTCTTTCGGATCGAACATGTAAACGGCCTGCCTTCTGAGGGATCGGGACCATACCCGAAGCTGCGTCTACAGAGTCTTAGTGTTGCCGCCGGGGGGCTGCAAGGGGGGCTGGCCGGATCAGTTCGCCGAAGGCGCCCTGCCCCGCCGCAACGGGACAGGGATGTCTTTTTCCTGATAAGCGCCCGGATCAGCCGAACATGTCCTGGGTGATCCCGGCGTACCAGCCGATGCTTTCCTCGTAGGTGGCCGCGCGCAGATCGGCGTCTTCGCCGGTTTGGCTGATGAAGCCGTCGACCTTGGCGATCTTTTCATCGGTCGCCTCGTAGGTGGCGCCAACCTTGACCCCGTCATCGGTGTCGATCAGTGACCAGCAGGTGTTGGAGAACTTGGCCGGGAACACCTTGGACCCGGTCAGCGCGCCGCGCACCGCCATCGCGGCGACCTTGGCCTGGCTGTTGGCGGAAAAGCCCGATTTCGGCATGTCGCCCTGGGCCGCCGCGTCGCCAAGGACATGGATGTTCGGGTCCACGCGGCTTTGCATGGTGTGGCCGTCCACCGGCGCCCAGTTGCCCTCGGTGATGCCGGCCAGGTCGCAGATGCGCCCGGCCTTCATCGCCGGGATCACGTTGCAGACATCGACCTTGATCTCTTCGCCATCGACATTGAGGGTCATGGCATCGGGATCGACCGCGACATCGTCGCCGCCGAAATCCGGGCCGAGCCGATCGATCATGCCGCCGTAGTGCTTTTGCCAGCCTTCCTCGAACAGCGCCTGTTTCGAGAATTTCGGCTTGGGGTCGGCGATCAGGATCTTGGCGCTCGGGTTGGTGTCGCGCAGCACGTGGGCGACCATGCTGATCCGCTCGTAGGGTCCCGGCGGGCAGCGATAGGGATTGGGCGGCGCGACCATGGCAAAGACCCCGCCCTGGGGCATCGCCGCGATCTGCGCCCGGAGCAGCTCCGATTGCGATCCTGCCTTATAGGCGTGCGGCATCCTGTTCTGGGCGGTCACATCCCAGCCGGGCACCGCGCCGTCGACGAAGTCGATGCCGGGGCTGAGGATCAGCCGGTCATAGGGCAACATTGCGCCCCCGGCGAGGCTGACGGTGCGGGCGTCCCGGTCGATCCCCACCGCCCAGTCATGCACCACGTTGACGCCGAACTGCGCCGCCAGCGTGCCGTAGGTATGACCGATGCTGTCCAGCGTGCGGAACCCGCCGAGGTAGAGGTTGGAGAAAAAGCAGGTGAAATAGGTGCGGGTGGGTTCGACCAGGGTCACGTCGATGGCGCCCTTGGAATCCTTGGCAAGGTAGCGTGCCGCCGTCGCCCCGCCGGCGCCGCCGCCGATCACCACCACGCGCGGCCTGCCCGCGCCCAGCACCGCCGGTGCGCTCAGGGCCGCCGCCATCCCGGCGCTGGTGCCCAGGAACTTGCGTCTGTTCAGTGTCATTGTCTTTCCTCCTCCCAAAGAAAAACGCGCCGGAGGGGTTACTCCAGCGCGCCGAAATAGGCAGCCAATGCGGCGATTTCCTCGTCCGAGAGCCGCCCGGCCATCATCTGCATCACCGGATGTGGCCTGATCTTGCGTCTGTAGGCATGCATGGCGAGTACGAAATCCTCCTCTGGCCAGCCGATGATCGCCGGAATTCCCTCCGCGTCCCCGTCGATCTGGTGGCAGGTCGTGCATTCGCTTGACAGGTATTCACCATAGTCCGGATCGCCCATGATCGCCAAGACCTCTGGCGGCAGCTCCACCTCGACCTTGCGGGCGGTGGGCGCGGCCTCGGGGATGTCGCTTGGATTGTCCGAGAACTGGCGCAGATAGGCCAGCACGTCGTCGCGGTCGCGGCGGTCCTTCAGCCCGCGAAAGTTCATCCGCGTGCCCGAAACCAGGGTCTTGGGATTGGTGAGATAGGCGTCGAGATGCTCAAGATCCCAGGTCAGACCGTCGCGCCCGGCGCGGCGGATGCCATCGGAATAACGGAAATCGTCGAACCGGGCGGCCTTGCGCCCGAAAATGCCGTTCAGATGCGGGCCGACCCGGTGGCGCGCACCGGGTCCGACCTCATGGCAGGCGGCGCATTGGCCGAACACCTCGGCGCCGCGGACCGGATCGCCGATCCGCCGGCCCTCTTCCTCGGCCGGGGCGGCGCCGGTGAGCGCGCCCCAGATCACGATCGCTGCGAGGCCCCCGCGCAAGATTGCCTTATTCGAAGGACTTCAGATACGCGATCACCGCCGCGATATCGTCGTCCTTCTTCAGACCGGCGAAAGACATCTTGGTCTTTTTCATGTAGGCCTTGGGCTTGGCGAGAAAGGCGTGCAGCTCATCCTCGGACCAGATCAGCCCCTCCTCACCCGCCTTTTCCATCGGCTTGGAATAGCGGAAATCCTCGGCCGCGCCGGCGGCGTGGCCGACGATTCCGGTCAGGACCGGGCCGGTGCGGTTCTTGGCGCCCTCGCCGACCTGATGGCAGGCCTTGCACTTCTTGAAGACCTTTTCGCCCGCCTTGACCAGTTCCGGGTCGAGAGCGGCGGCCTCCTCGGCTGCCGGCGCCGTTGCCGCGGGTTCTTCGGCGGCAGGTTCTGCCGCGACCGCTGCCTCTTCGACCTTGGCCTCGGCCGGCTTGTTGGCCGGGTTGGTGGCGTCGATCATCTCCTGCACCTTGCGGGCCTTGGTCTCTTCCGGGGTCACGTCCAGAACCGCCGCCTCCATGGTGATCTCGACAGTCTCCTTGCAGTTCTCCATGCAGGGCTCGTCCTGCCAGAAATGCGCCTCGGCGGTTTCGCGATCATCCACGATGAACCCGTCCGCATTGGGCATTTCCACGTCGAGGAAGTTCTCCTTGGACAGGACGAAATCATCTTCGACGATGTAGTTGGAATAAAGGATATAGGCGACGACGGCATAGACCTCGTCCGGCGTCAGGGTCTGGGCATTGCCGAACGGCATCGAGCGGTGGACGTAATCCCAGGTGGTGCTGAGGTACGGCCAGTAGGAGCCGACGGTCTTGAGGGGATCCTTGTCGGCCAGCGTACCCTCGCCCCCGGCCAGCTTGGGCCAGTTGCCCACACCTTCGGCGAAATCGCCGTGGCAGACCGCGCAGTAATCGACAAACAGCGCCTCGCCGTCCTCGACCGAGCCGGAGCCTTCGGGCAGGCCGGTGCCATCGGGGCTGACATCGAGATTCCAGGCGGCAATCTCCTCGGGCAGGGCCGGACGACCGAGGCCCAGCTTTTCGGCCAGCGCGGGTCCGGCGGTGAGCGTTGCCGCCAGCGCGGTGGTGGCGATCAGCTTACGATACTTCGACATTCTCGGCCTCTCCGTTCGGTTGGACCCACCAGGTCTGAATGCAGTTGTTGTGATAGATCGAGTTCTCGCCGCGCACCTCGCGCAGCTGGGTCTTGGTGGGCTGGACATAGCCGGTTTCGTCCATGGCACGCGATTGCAGCAGCATCTCCTCGCCGTTCCACTCGGTGTCGAGGTAGAAGCGGGTCAGCGCCATCTTTTCGCCCGGCGCGGCCAGCCGCGCGGTTTCCCAGGTCTTGCCGCCATCCCTGGAGACGTCGACGCGTTTGATCGCGCCACGCCCCGACCAGGCCAGGCCGGTGATGACCAGCGGCCCGTGGCCGTGCTTGATCGGCGATTGCGGGCTGGGGCTGGTGACGATCGACTTGGCGTCCATCGCCCAAGTCCACTTGCGGCTGGTGCCGTCGGCCAGGGTGTCGGTGTACTTGGAGGTTTCCTCGCGGCTCTGCACCGCCTGGTCGGTCACCTCGATCCGGCGCAGCCACTTGACCCACATGTTGCCTTCCCAGCCCGGCACGCAGAGACGGACCGGATAGCCATGCTCCTTGCGCAGCGCCTCGCCATTGGCCTTGAAGGCGACAAGGCAATCGTCCAGCGCCTTTTCCATCGGGATCGAGCGACCGTTGGACGAGGCATCGGCGCCCTCGACGTAGACCCACTTGTCCTTGAGATCGCCCGCCGCGTCCAGCCCGGCCTCTTCCAGCAGGGTGCGCAGGGTCACGCCGGAATATTCCATGTTGTGGATCATGCCATGGGTGAACTGAGCACCGTTGAGCTGCGCACCGGCCCATTCCATGCCGGTATTGGCGGCGCATTCGCAGAAATAGACGTGGTTTTCGCGCGGGAACCGCTCCAGATCCTCATAGGTGAAGACCAGCGGGGTATCGACCAGCCCGTTGATCATCAGGCGATAGTCGCGCTTGCGCATCTCGATGGCGCCCGAGTGATGCCGTTCAAAGGCGCAACCCTGCGGGGTGATGGTGCCGTCAAGCGCGTGGATCGGGGTAAAGTTGATCGAGCTGATCGGATCGGCCGTGAGCCAGGGCACGTTGCGGCGAACAACATCAGCCTCGTACTTGATCGGCAGGCCATAGGGGGTGGCGTCCACCCCCTCGCCGGTGATCGAGGCCCAGTCCTGCACCTCGGTGATCAGCGGATCGGGGCCGGCCGCCCGGGCCGCGCCCGCGGCCACCGCCCCGGCACCCACCGCCGCAGCCCCGGACAGGAACTGGCGGCGTGAGGGCTTCTTGTCTTTGAAACCAAACGTCATGCGTTTTGCCTCCTTCGAAATCAAATGGCGTGATCGGACCGGACGGAGGGGATCAGGCCCCCACCACCTTGACCGAGGTGTTCGGGGTGACGCTCACGGTGCCCTGCTTGCGGATGTGGCTTTCCACCACGTCCCAGATCTGCGGCCCCTCGGTACCCTCGTTGACCGAGGCCCAGCCGGCGACGACATAGCTCTTGGCCGGGTCGATCGCCTCGCCGGTCTTGAGCAGGGTCATTTCGGAGAATCGCTCGCCCTGCGGCTTGGAGATGTCGATCCTGAAGCCGAGGCCGCCGACGCGCACCATGTCGCCGCCCTGCTGGTAATAGGGATCGGGGTTGAACAGGTTGTCGCCCACGTCCTCCAGCACGACCTTGATGAATTCGCCCGTCATCTCGGTGCGATAGGCCTGGCCGTAGGTCATCGAGGTGACGTTGAAGATATCCTCGCGGGTGATGTCCTGCCCGGGCAGGATCGACGGCCCCCAGCGCACGCCGGGCGACATGGCGATGTCGGCCTCGCGCTCGGAGATCAGCGCATCGCAGATCAGGTCATCCCAGGTGCCGTTGAAGTTGCCGCGGCGATAGAGCAGGCTGTCGGTCTGGCCGATCACCTCTTCCAGCTCGGATTTGAACGGCGCGCGCTGGTCGTCGATCAGCCTGGTCACCGCCGGGTCCGGCGCGATCACGTCCGAGAAGACCGGGATCAGCTTGTGACGCAGCCCCATCATCTGGCCGTCGCGCACGTCGAGATCGACGCGGCTGACGAACTTGCCGTTGGAGCCGGACGCGATGATGAAGGTGCTGCCCACCTGCACCGGCTCGGGCAGCGCGTCATGGGTGTGGCCCGACAGGATCACGTCAATGCCCTTGACCACGCCGGCCATCTTCTTGTCGACGTCAAAACCGTTGTGCGACAAGCAGACCACAAGGTCCGCGCCCATGCCGCGCACCTCGTCGACCATCTCCTGCATGTGCTCGTCACGGATGCCAAAGGAGTATTCGGGGAACATCCAGCCCGGGTTGGCGATCGGCATGTAGGGAAAGGCCTGGCCGATCACGGCGACCTTGGCGCCGCCGCGTTCGAAGAACTTGTAGGGTTTGAACAGTTCGGCTGGCTCGTCCCACTCGGCGTCAAAGATGTTCTGGCCCAGCGCGGCGAAGGGCAGCCCCTCGACGATCTCGTTCACCCGCTCGCTGCCAAGCGTGAATTCCCAGTGAAAGGTCATCGCATCGGGCTTGAGCGCGTTCATCACGTTGACCATGTCCTGGCCCGCGGTCTTGTAGCAGGTCATCGAGCCGTGCCAGGTGTCGCCGCCATCCAGCAGCAGCGCGTCGGGGCGGTCGGCGCGGATCGCGTTGATCACGGTGGACATGCGGTCCAGACCGCCGACGCGGCCATAGCCCCTGGCCAGCGCGGCGAAATCGTCATGCGTCAGCGCGTAGGCCGAGGGCGACCCGTCGGCGATGCCGTAAAGCTTGCGGAAATCGGCGCCGGTGACATGCGGCACCTGCCCCTTGTTGGTGCCGACGCCCAGGTTGATCTCGGGCTCACGGAAATAGATCGGCTTCAGCTGCGCGTGAATATCGGTGATGTGGATCAGGCTGATATTGCCATACGTATCGAATTGCAGCAGCTGGTCCTGGGTCAGTGCCTGCTGCGCGGCGAGCCGCGCCCAGTTGCCGAACCCCGACGCCCCGACCAGTGCCGAGGCCGCCATCGAAACCTGAAGGAAATCACGACGTGAGATCATCGAAAACAGCTTTCCGTGTCTTGCGGTACACACATTCGCATATGTGAATACCTATTGCGAAAACGACCCCGCGCGGCGAAATTTCGCTGCGCGGGGTCGGGTTGATTCAGTTGCGGACCGAGGGTCCTTCGACCGAGAGGCCGTTGCCGCGGCTGGCGACATAGAGCTCAAGCGCCACGAACTCGGCCGAGCCCGGGCTGTAGGTCTCGGCGCGGGTATCACGAATACAGCCCTTGAAGCGCGCGTGCACGGTGTTCAGCTTGGCGTTCTTCAGGCGGTACGTCGGAAACCCGTTGATCTGGCCCTGGCTGAGGTGGTCGGCGCGGATCATGTTGCCGTAGTTCTGCTCATGGCAGGACGCGCAGGAAAGGTCGAGCTGGCCGGTGCGGGTGTAGTAGAGCTCCTTGCCCTGCTCCCAAACCGCCTTGACCGGACCGTCGGTCGCCACGTTCACCGGCATGCCGCGCGACTGGACGCTGATCAGCGCCTCCATCGATGCCATGTCGCCGCCGGCGTACTTCCACTTGTCTGCGCCCATCTTGTTCACGCGACAGTCATTGACCTGCATCGCGAGCGTGCGCACTTCGCCAGCGGCCTCGTTCCACTTGGGATAAACCGCGCGAACGCCCGCCATGCTGGACGGATCGTCATGGCAGCTTGCGCAAGATTTACCTTCGCTGCCCTCGGCCATGTTCCAGGCGTCGATCGCCTGATCGACGAAGATCATTCCCGGGTTGTCGAAATCGTCCATTTCCAGCGCCTGGGTCTCGTCGGCGCGGAAATGCCAGCCCGACATCACCGTGTCGATGCCGGTTTCCTCCATATGCGCCGGGGCCGCCGCCTTGGTGACGATCTCGATCTCGCCATTGATCACAAGCTTGTCGTCGTCCGGACCGGCCAGCGCCATCACGGGCATTGCAACCGTCAGGGCCGCAACTGTCAGTGCCTTGAATTTCATGAAACATCCTCCCTATGGATCACCCCGCCCCCGGCATCAGCGGGGACAGGGGGCGGTTCTTGTTATAGTTAGCCGACCGCGACCGTTTTGGTCTCTTCGTAGACCGATCCGTCGTCGTCGTACCAGGTGAACTTCATGTCACCGGCTTCGGGGATGGTGGCCTCGAATTCGAAATACGGGTTGGTCGAGATCGCGGGAAACAGTTCAACGTCGATCACGTTCTGCCCGTTGAAGTCACAGGTGAAGCGGTTGATGATCGACCGCGGAATGACGTTGCCGTCGCTGTCCTTGCGCTGACCGCTTTCCATCTTGTGGCTGATCAGGGTCTTGATCGTGACCACTTCGCCGGCGTCGGCGCTTTTCGGGGCTTTGACGCGGGGCTTAACACCAGATGCCATATTCAGGTTCTCCTTGTCTCGGGATGGATGACTGCGCGGCGATCAGCCGCCGCAGCCCCCGATGGTGACTTTGACGGTCGAGGACGCGCGGGCAAAGCTGCCGTCGGCCATCTTGGCGATGGCGACCACGTCCTGCGTTCCGGCCAGGCGGATGCGGGTCGAGGCGCTCTGGCTGCCGGCCAGCGGACCGAAGTTGAAGGTGGCCACACCCGGGGTCGGGTTGCCGGCCGCCAGGACCATGATCGCGGTGGCACCCGGCGCGCTGACCTCGATCGGAACCGTGTTGCCGTTCTCGGCAATCTCCGGCGCGGTCAGGTCGATTCCGGTATCGGCCATCGCCGCACCGCCGGTGAAGGCTTCGACCGCGGCATCCACAGCGGCAGATGCGCGGAACGGAACCATGCTCAGAACCGCAGCGCCCAGGCCCATGGCCAGGGTATCGCGACGTGTGAACTCCATTTGCTCTCTCCTTTACGTTTCGCAGCGCCCGGGGCGGCCCGGGCGGTGTGTCATTCGTCTTTCAGCGTTGCCAGAAACGCGACAACGTCTTCGATTTCCTGTGCCGACAACAGCGGGGCCAGCGGCTCTTGTCCGGCCTTGCCGGTATAGGCGTTGCCCGGACGGGTGAAGCCATCGACCTGATAGAAGGACGGCATCACGGAGCCCTCGAACATCATCTTGGCATTCACCACCAGACCGCGCAGCTCTCCCACGCTCCAGCGATCCCCGGCACCGTCGAGCATCGGCCCGACATTCCCCTGGAAGGCCGCGCTCAGCGCGGAGATCTCATGGCAGGCGACGCAGTTGCCCTTCGACTTGGTGGCCATGATCACGGCACCCTTTTCCGGGTCGCCAGCCACGCCGGTCAGGGACATCTCGATCGCGGTGTCGTCGTTATACTTGACCTCTTTCGGGCCGACCTCGGCCGCGAAGGCCGAGCCGGCAACCAAGGTCGCGGCCACTGTCAGATAAGTAAGTTTCATGGTTCCTCCCGTCGCTGCCGCGCAGACAGGCGCGGTCATCTGTCGTTTTTCTGTCTGCATACCGTAGGCTACCGGAGGCGGGGTCGCAACAACAAATTCACGATTATGAATTATTTGAAAATATCCCCGCCACCCCCGGAAACCTTACAAAATTTCGCCCCGTGCACCACCGGCGCACCGGATCATTCCGTATTCCCGTCCGCGCGTTCCCGAATCATGCGCGCGTGGTAGCGCTGGAAATCCTCCTCCGACTGGTCAAGGTAGCGCTCCTCGGCGACCCAGGTCAGCATGTCGAAGGTCGTCCCCGGCCCGAAGGCACCCGGCATGATCGAAACCGCCTGCGCCGTCGCCGGCTTGCTCTTGTCCAGTTCCGGGGGAAAGAAGATCATCGTCGGGGTGAACAGCACGTTCCATTTCCGCGCCGCGGCCTTTTCCGACAATACCTCGCCGTCGGTGTCGACGATCTCGGTGTCGCCATGCAGGTTCAGCTGAACCGGGAAATAGGTCTCGCGCAGCAGTTTCTGGATACGCGGATCGGGAAAGGTGTTCTCGTGCATGTCGCGGCAATAGATGCAGCCGCGTTGCTCGACGATCACCAGCAGGCGCTTGCCCTCGGCTTCGGCCTCGGCGAAATCCTCGCGCAGGTCCTTGAAGGTGTCGCGCAACCAGTCCGCCTTGTGCAGGCCATCGTCGCCCAGTTCGGCCGCCGCGACGGGAAGCGCCAGCAGAACCGCGGCCAGCGCCGCAAGAAAGTGTCTCATTCTCAGTCCTCCTCCACTCGTTGAGATCAGTACCCGGGGCATCAGCCGACGCTGGCAAAGCCAGGGAACCATCGAATCATCGCGTCAGCGATCAGATTCACACCCCCCGTGGCGATCAGGATAGCAAAGACGATCAGCATTGCCCCCATGCCTTTTTCGACCCAGCCAAAGGCGGCGCGGTGCCGCTGAACCCAGGCCAGGAAGGGCCGCGCAAAAAACGCCGCCACGATGAAGGGGGCTGTCATCCCCGCCCCGTAGACGAACAGCAAAAGTGCGCCGCGCCAGATGTCGCCCATGCCGCTGGCGATCATCAGGATCGAGGCCAGCGCCGGGCCGACGCAGGGGGTCCAGCCGAATCCGAAGGCCAGCCCCATCAGGTAGGCGCCAAGAATCGTGCTGGCCTCGGCGCTGCTTTCCATCCGCGCCTCGCGATAGAGCAGCGGCACCCGGACCACGCCAAGGAAATGCAGCCCGAACACCAGAAGGATCGCCGCCGCGACATAGGCCAGCGTATCGAGGTATTGCCCGAACATGGAGCCCAGCGCGGTGGCCCCCATGCCCAGCAGCATGAAGATCGTGGTCACCCCCAGGGCAAAGAACACCGCCGAGGCGATCAGCCGCTTTTGCGCCCCCGGCGCGATCTGGCCATCGCCGCGCAACTCGGCCATGCTGAGCCCCCCCATGTAGGACAGGTAAAAGGGGACCATCGGCAGGATGCAGGGCGTGAAAAAGCTCAGCAATCCGGCCGCCAGCGCGCCGAACAGGGAAATTTCCAGCATTATGCCCCCTCCCAGGGCCGCGCCCGATGCGTGCCGGGCTTCGGCTTGTAAAATTCACATATTCAAATTATCTTGTTCAACGATGCGGGGTCAATGGGGGCGCTATGTTTCGTGCGAAGGTTTTTGGCGGAGTTCTCGCGGCCTTGTTGATGGCCGGGCCCGCGCTCGCGGTCGAACTGGTCATGGTCGAACAGGTCGGCTGCGCCTGGTGCGCCCGCTGGAACGAGGAAATCGCCCCGGCCTATCCCAAGACAGACGAGGGCCGATTCGCGCCGCTGCGCCGGGTGGACCTGCGCAAGATGCCCGAAGATCTCGAGGTTTCGCGCCGCGTCACCTTTACGCCGACCTTCCTTCTGGTCGAAGCGGGCCGGGAGATTACCCGCATGGAGGGCTACCCCGGCGAAGATTTCTTCTGGCCGATCCTGAATCAGATGCTGACCGATCATACCGATTTCGCCCCGGCGGGGACGGAGGGCAACGGATAACGAAAAAATGATCCGTGCCCCGGCGGCACGGCTGACAACACGGCGAACAGGCTGTAAAGGCCTTGACCGCGACAGACACGAGGACAGAAACCATGGCGCTTCCGCAATTCTCCACCGACATGTCGGAAGAAGAGCTGGACAAGATCGTCGAGAACGCCACCGACGCATCCAACTTCCTCAAGGCGATAAGCCACGAGGGGCGGATGATGATCCTGTGCCACCTGGTCACCGGCGAGAAATCGGTGACCGAGCTGGAAGAGCTTTTGTCGGCACGCCAGGCGGCGGTTTCGCAACAGCTGTCGCGGCTGCGCCTTGAAGGGCTGGTTGTCCCCCGGCGCGAGGGCAAGGCGATCTTTTACCGGCTGGCCGACGACAAGCCGCGCCGCCTCCTGGAAGTGGTCTACGACCTGTTCTGCGACGCCGGCTGATCCTGCCCCCCTTGCGGGAGGCGCCGTTTTCCAACAAGCTGCACCCGGCGCTGACAGCGCCATGGGGAGGAACCACATGCCGGAATGGCTGACCGAAAGCCAGGCGGTTGCCCTGGTCGGGGTCTTCGGGGGTATCCTGATGGGCCTGGCCGCACGGCTGGGCCGGTTTTGTACGCTGGGCGCGATCGAAGACGCGCTATACGGCGGCAGCGACACCCGGCTGCGGATGTGGGCGCTGGCGGTCGGCGTCGCGGTCACCGGCAGCTTTGCGCTGATCGGCGCCGGGCTTCTGGACGAAAGCCGCAGCTTCTATCTCTCGATCCGCTGGATGCCGATGGCCTCGATCGTCGGCGGGCTGATGTTCGGCTATGGCATGGCCCTGGCCGGCAACTGCGGCTATGGCGCCATCGCCCGGCTGGGCGGCGGTGATCTGCGCTCCTTCGTGATCGTGCTGGTGATGGGGGTCTCCACCTATGTGGTGCTGGCCGGCCCGCTGGCGCCGCTGCGCAACTTCTTTTTCCGGCAGGTCGATGTCACCACCGAAACGCCGCCCGGGCTGGCCCACCACGCCGCCGCGCTGACCGGGCTGCCGCTGCATGTCATCGGCATCGTCGTGGGGCTCGCGATCGTCATCGCCGCGCTCTGGGCCCCGGCGCTGCGCCGCGACACCCGGGCGCTGTTCTGGTCGGCCATGGTGGGGGTGGCCATCGTCTCGGGCTGGGGTGGCACGCAATATGTGGCCACTCACGGCTTCGGCGCGCTACCGGTGGTCTCGCACAGTTTTTCCGCCCCCGTGGGCGAATCCATTCTTTGGGCCATGAGCGGCAGCCTGCGCCCGGTCTCCTTCGCGGTGGGCTCGGTCGGCGGCATCTGGCTGGGCGCCTTCATCGGCTCGCTGATCAAGGGGCATTTCCGTTGGGAGGCTTGTGAGGATCCGCGTGAGTTGCGGCGTCAGATCATCGGTGCGGGGGTGATGGGCGCGGGCGCGGTGATCGCGATGGGCTGCACGGTGGGCCAGGGCATGTCGGCGTTTTCGCTGCTGGCGATCAGCGCTCCGGTCACCTCGCTGGCGATCTTCGCCGGTGCCGCCTTTGGGCTACGCCAGTTGATCGAGGGCTTCAACCCGGCTGAGTAGACCTGCGCCTCCGGGTCTGTTTTACTTATTATATCAAGAACTTATTCACACCCCATTGCCCGAGCCACGGCGCGGGCGACGGGGAAGGCCAGCACGAAACCGGCCACCACCGAAGCGGTCAGCGCCCCTGCCCCGCCCCAGCCGGAAACCAGCACAACGACGATGCCGACCCCGGCGAGGGTGGCGCCGATGAAGAGATGCAGGATCAGGACAAGGGGACTCATGCCCGCCGGATTAGGCCGCGCGGGCGTGCGCTGCCTTGATCCAGGTCAGCCCGGATCGGGGAGTCCGGCGGGCGTTTTGTACGTTTTGCCCCGCCCCCGCCTTCCCCCGAAGGGCCGGATTGGGGAGTTTTCGGCCCGTTTCGTACAGTAAGGGAAAACGGGCCGGTAAGCCGGGTTACAGATTGGTTAACCAGGCTCCCGCCCTCACCCGGCGCGCTTCATCCGGGACATGATGTCGGTCTTGAGCACGAATTGCTGATAGAGCGCGCCGGCGATGTGCAACGCCACCAGCGCCAGCAGCAGGATCCGCATCACCCCGTGCGCCCCGGCCGCCGGGCCGATGCCGCCGAACCACGCCAAAGCGCCGGAGACCGGCATCAGTACCATCAGCGCGTAAAGGCCGATATGGGTGGCGGCAGCAGCGCGTTTCAGCGGCGCGGGTTCCTCCTCGGGCAGCGGCGGCGCGCCCCGGGTCAGCCGCAGCACGATGCGCCAGACCACCAGCGCCAGGATCAGCAGACCGCCGAACACATGGCCCGCGATCAGCGGCGAAAAAGAGAAATCGCCGGTCTCGCGCAGGCTGTCCCAGGCCTCGGTGATCCATTCGTGGAACAGGTATTGCAGGGCGATCAGCAGGAAGATGCCCCAGTGCAGGGCGATCTGGGCGCGGGAATAATGGCTGGGCATGGAAACCTCTGGCAGTTTGGGATTTACAACGCCAGGTTACACGCCCCCGCGCGCGGGGTCCGTCGAAAATCGCGCGAGAATCGGGGCGCGCGCGCAGATGTCGCGCCCCGGGTCATGCGGGACGGCTCAGGGCCGGACGTAGGCGTAGCCCTGCTGCTGCAACTCGACGATGCGGACCACGCCGGAGGGCACGATCCCGGCCTCGTCAAGCAGGGCGACATCATGGCCGGCCTTCTCGCTCATCTTGCGGTGGGTGTTGCCACAGGCGGCGAAGGTGAGCCCCTCCATCTCCAGGCTCATCGCCGAGATGCGGTCGGCGACCGGGCTTTTGCCGACGACGAACATGTTGAGCCCGGGGCCATAGGCGACCACCTCGGCCACGACCGTATCGCCCTGTGCCGCGTAGTAGCTGGTGACGTTGGCAACGTTGTTGAGCGTCATGTTCATCACATGCGGGTCGTTCTCGTCGACGTGAAAGACGATATGGTGGGTTTGCCCCTCGGCCCAGGCGGCGCCGGCGGCGAACGTCATGCCGGTCGCGAATGCGGCGGCGGCGATCAGGTTTTTCATTTGTTTCCTCCCTAGTCGGTGACAGGGAGGATAGGACAAAATGACGCGCACGGATAGTCTATTATGAATATGTGAATGCGGGCGGTGCGGCGGGGTGATCCACGCGCTGTCATCCCCCTGCTGTCATCCCCACACAGGCGGGGATTTCCCCTGCGTTCCCTCCGTCTCGGGAGGCCCCCGCTTTCGCCGGGGGTGACAGGGGCGCGGGGTGACAGGGCACGCGACGGGCGGCGGGCCGCGCATGGGCCTTGCCGCCGGGCGCGGGGCGGGCCTATATCGCGTATCGAGCGAGCAGATGGAGAAATGCGATGACGCGAGTGTTTGTGTTCGGCCTTGCCCTGCTGGCACTGGCCGCCTGCGAGACCACCAAGGGCGCCGGGCGCGACCTGAAAAAGGCGGGTGACGCCATCGAGGAGGTCGCCGAGGACGTTCAGAAGAAACTCTGACCCTCCCGGTCCGGGGGCCGTTCTGCGGCCCTCGCCCTGCCCTGTGGGTTCAGCGTTTCTTGACGAACTCGGTCAGGATGACGATGCGCTGGCCCTCGACGCGGCCCTCGATATGGGCCGGGTTGTCCTGCACCAGCGAGATGCCGCGCACCGCCGTGCCGCGCTTGGCGGTGAAGCCGCCGCCCTTGACCGGCAGATCCTTGATCAGCACCACGGTATCGCCCTGCGCCAGCGGGACGCCGTTGCTGTCCTTGTGCCCGGTTTCCTGCGGCACGTTCTCGGCCCAGGCGCGGGCGTCGTCATCGAGCCAGAGCTGATCGGAGAGATCGCGCGCCCAGTCGTGATCCGACAGGCGCTTGAGCATTCGCGCGGCCAGCACCTGGGTCGCGGTATCCTCGGACCACATCGACGACGAGAGACAGCGCCAGTGGTTCGGCTCCGGCTCGCCCTCGATCTGGGAAATGCAGGTCTCGCAGAGATCGGCCGTGGCATCCGCCGGGCCGCCGGTGACGGCATAGGCGGTGAGGGGCGCGTCGGCGGAACAGAGGGCGCAGGGCATGGCGGGGGCTCCGGATAGGTTGTGTCTGGAGCGCTATAGGGGGTGAGAGCGGGGATGGGAAGGGGGTGGGGTGGGGTTGGGTGGCAATCTTGCCCACCGTTGGACCCGGCCCGACGGGGGTGGTGGGCAAAATGCCCACCCTACGGGAGATTTCTGCGCATAGGGTCGCGCGCCTCCCTGGGGAAACTGTCATCCCCGCGCAGGCGGGGATCTCATGTGGGGGGGCGCGCGTCGGGAGGCCCCCGCTATCGCGGGGGTGACAAGGGGGGGCGTCGCGTGGCGGGCTGAAGCCCGCCCTACGAGGGCTTTGGGGAGCGTTTGGCTTGGCTGGCGACGGTGTGGGTCCGCTCGTTGGCTTTGCCAACCGCTGTCGCCCACTGGCCCGGAAAATGGCCAGCCTTCAGCTGTCCATTTTCAGGGCCGAAATGAACGCCTCTTGCGGGATGTCGACCTTGCCGAACTGGCGCATCTTCTTTTTCCCCGCCTTCTGCTTGTCCAGCAACTTGCGCTTGCGGGTGGCGTCGCCGCCGTAGCATTTGGCGGTCACGTCCTTGCGCATCGCGCTCAGCGTCTCGCGCGCGATTACCTTGCCGCCGATGGCGGCCTGGATCGGGATCTTGAACATGTGGCGCGGGATCAGGTCCTTGAGCTTTTCCACCATCGCCCGGCCGCGGGTTTCGGCGCGGTCGCGGTGCACCATCATCGACAGCGCGTCCACCGGCTCGTCATTGACCAGGATCGACATCTTGACCAGGTTGTCCTGCCGGTAGCCGGTCAGGTGGTAGTCAAAGGACGCATAGCCCTTGGTCACCGATTTCAGCCGGTCGTAGAAGTCGAACACAACCTCGTTCAGCGGCAGATCATAGACCACCATGGCGCGGGTGCCGGCATAGGTCAGCTCCTCCTGGATGCCGCGGCGGTCCTGGCAGAGTTTCAGCACGTCGCCGAGAAACTCGTCGGGCACCAGGATGGTGGCCTTGATCCGCGGCTCCTCGATATGCTCCACATGGGTCAGGTCGGGCATGTCGGCGGGGTTGTGCAGCTCGCGCATCGTCCCGTCGCGCATGTAGACGTGATAGACCACCGAGGGGGCGGTGGTGATCAGGTCGATATCGTATTCGCGTTCGATCCGGTCGCGGATCACCTCGAGGTGCAGCAGCCCGAGGAAGCCGCAGCGAAAGCCGAAGCCGAGCGCGGCGGAGGTTTCCATTTCATAGGAGAAGGAGGCGTCGTTCAGCGCCAGTTTCTCGATCGCGTCGCGCAGGTCCTCGAACTCGGCCGAATCCACCGGGAAGAGGCCGCAGAACACCACCGGGACCGAGGGTTTGAAGCCCGGCAGCGGTTTGTCGCAGCCGCGTTTCTCATGGGTGATGGTGTCGCCGACGCGGGTGTCGCGAACCTGCTTGATCGAGGCGGTGAGAAAGCCGATTTCGCCCGGGCCCAGCTCATCGACCGCCTGCATCTGCGGACAGAACACGCCGATGCGGTCGACATGGTGGATCGAGCCGTTCTGCATCATCTTGATGCGTTCGCCCTTTTTCAGCACCCCGTCCATGATCCGCACCAGCACGATCACGCCGAGATAGGCGTCGTACCAGGAATCCACCAGCATCGCCTTCAGGGGCGCGTCGCGGCTGCCCTTGGGCGCCGGCAGGTGGTGGACGATGGATTCCAGCACCTCGTGGATGCCCTGGCCGGTCTTGGCCGAAACCGCGATGGCGCCCGAGGCGTCGATGCCGATGACGTCCTCGACCTGTTCGGCGACGCGGCTGACGTCGGAGGCCGGCAGGTCGATCTTGTTGAACACCGGCACGATCTCGTGGTCCGCGTCGATCGCCTGGTAGACATTGGCGAGCGTCTGCGCCTCGACCCCCTGGGTGGAGTCGACCACCAGCAGCGAGCCCTCGACCGCGCGCATGGAGCGGGAGACCTCATAGGCGAAGTCGACGTGACCGGGGGTGTCGATCAGGTTGAGCACATAGGTCTCGCCGTCGTCGGCGGTGTATTCAAGGCGCACGGTATTGGCCTTGATGGTGATGCCGCGTTCGCGCTCGATATCCATGGCGTCGAGCAACTGCTCTTTCATGTCGCGGTCCTGCACCGTTCCGGTCTCCTGGATCAGGCGGTCGGCGAGCGTGGATTTCCCGTGGTCGATATGGGCGACGATGGAGAAATTGCGGATATGGGCGAGATCGGTCATGCAGAGCGATATGTATGGGAAAACCAACCCCGTCAAGCGGCCACGCGCGGGGGTGGGGAGGGCGGTGCGCCTTCCTCATTTTTGCCACAATCAATGGGTAGTGTTTCCATTATCGAAACAACCGCGCAACAGACGCGGGACGAGGCAAGAGCAGTGACTGACCCGGTGTTCCGGTGCAGCGACATACCTCCCGAGATGGGGCAGGGTCTTGGCCCTGCCCCTTTTCGGCGAGGGTGCGCGCCGGTGGCGGGCCTTCGGCGCGGAAGATTGCCCCCCGGCAGAGAGTGAGACATAGTAGGGCGCAACCCGGGCCGGGTGGCGCCCGGGTTTGTTTTGAATCGGGGACGGCAATGAAACATCTGCTCACCATCACGGCCACAGCCGCAACGCTGACATGGGCCGTACCGGCGCCGGGCGCTGCGGGCGTGATCGAACGCGCCTGCATGCAATCGAACCGAAAGGCCGCGCCGTCGCTGTGCCGTTGCATCCAGAAGGTGGCCGACCGCAGCCTGAACGCGATGGAGCGGCGCAAGGTGGCGCGCTGGTTCGGCGACCCGCACCAGGCGCAGGAAGTGCGCCAATCGGACAGCCGCAGCGACGCGGAGCTCTGGAAACGCTACAAGGCCTTTGGCGAGCGCGCCGCGAAGGTGTGCCGGTAAAGGCGCCTTGAGTCCCCCGCCTGCGCGGGGGAGACCAGGAAAGCACGCGGTGCGGCGGAGCGCCCCCTACCCCGCCCGGGCCACCCGCACCACTTCGTTCACCAGGCAATCCAGGCTGTCGGTCCAAGGCAGGCCATCGGGAAGGCCAGGGGTGAGCAACGACAACTCGGTGCAGGCGATCAGTGCCCGGTCGCAGCCCGCGTCCAGCAGCGCGCGGGCGGCCTCGGTCAGGGCCGGGGCGCCTGTCGTGTCGCCGGATTTCACCGCGCGGATCAGCGTGAGGATCGGCGCGTCGTCCGCCGGGTAGTGGGCGGTGAGGCCACGGGCGGCGAAGGCAGCATCGAACACGCCGGTGAGACGCACCGCCGGCGAGGCCAGCAGGCCGACGCGCTGCGCACCCTCATCGGCGAGACGGGCGGCGGTCAGCTCCACCATGTCGAGAAAGGGCAGCCCGCAGGCGGCGCGGATCGCGGGGGCGTAGTGATGCGCGGTGTTGCAGGGCATCGCCAGCGCGCGGGCGCCGGCGGCCTGCAGATCGCGCGCCATGCGTTGCAGAACCGGGGCCGGATCGGCCCCCTGCCCCTCGATCAGCGCCTTGATCCGGCTGGGCACCTGCGGGTTCTGATGTACGATCAGCGGCACATGATCGGCATCATCGCGGGCCGGGACCGCGGCGAGGACCTTTTGCATCAGGAGGATCGTGGCCTCCGGCCCCATGCCGCCGAGGATGCCGATGGGGATCATCGGCGCGACTGCCTCACGCCCGCCCGGCCACGTCGAAGACGTGGGTGTAGCCGGTCAGCCCGATGGCGCCGCCGGTGTGCAGGAAGACCACCTTTTCGCCCTTCTTGAAATGCCCCTTGCGGATCAGGTCGATCAGCCCGGCGGCACCCTTGGCGGAGTAGACCGGGTCGAGCAGGATCGCCTCGGTCCGGGCAAAGAGGTCGATCGCCTCCAGCGTGCTTTCGGCGGGCAGGCCATAGCCCTCGCCCACATAATCGCAATTGGCGACCACGTCGGCGCGGGCGACCACACCGGGGCAGCCGAGTTTCTCGGCGGTGCGGACGGCGAGGTTATAGACATTTTCCTCCTGCTTGTCCTTCGGCGCGCGCACGCCGATGCCGAGCAGCGGGATGTTGGCGTTCATCGCGCTGAGGCCTGCGATCAGCCCGGCCTGGGTGCCGGCGCTGCCGGTGGCATGGACGATGTGGTCCACATTCAGGCCCAGATCGACGAACTGGCCCAGCATTTCCAGCGCGCAGTTGACATAGCCCAGCGCGCCGGTGGGGTTGGAGCCGCCACCGGGGATGGTATAGGCATTGCGCCCCTCGGCGCGGAAGGTGTCCGCCACCGCCTCCATCTCGGCGTTCATGTCGAGGCCGGGGCCGCGATGCTCGATGGAGGCGCCGTGCAGCACGTCGAGCAGAACGTTGCCGTTGTACTTGTAGTTCTCGTGGTTATAACCGGTGCGGTCCTCCAGCAGGATATGGCAATCGAGGCCCAGTTTCGCCGCCGCCGCCGCCGTCTGGCGGGCGTGGTTGGACTGGGTCGCGCCCTGCGTCAGCACGATGTCGGCGCCCTGCGCCTGTGCCTCGGCCATCAGGAATTCCAGCTTGCGGGTCTTGTTGCCGCCGGTGGACAGGCCGGTGCAATCGTCGCGCTTGATCCAGATTTCCGGCCCGCCGAGCGCCGCGCTCAGGCGCGGCAGCGGTTCCAGCGGGGTCGGCAGATGGGCAAGCCGGGTGCGGGGAAACTTGGCAAGGTTCATGTCTTATCCTTCGTGGTTTGCGGCAAGTTTGACCGGCGGGCGGGAATTGGCAAGCCGGATGTCGGCGCTGCGGGCGTGGCCCTCCATCCCCTCGGCGCGGCTGATGGTGGCGGTGGCGCGGGCCAGTTCCGGCAGCGCCGGATCGCCGACCCGCTGCCAGGTGACGGTTTTCAGGAACTTGTGCACGCTGAGGCCGCCGGTATAGCGGGCGGCGCGGCCGGTGGGCAGCACGTGGTTGGGTCCGGCGGCCTTGTCACCGAAGGCCACGGTCGTTTCGACCCCGAGGAACCGCGAGCCAAAGGCGGTGAGGCGCGCGCGCCACCAGTCGGGGTCGCGGGCCTGCACGTGCAGGTGTTCGGGCGCATAGGTATCGGCCAGCGCCGCCATCTCCTCGCGGCTGTCGCAGAGCTTCACCTCGCCCAGCTCGTCCCAGGCGGTGCGCCCGGCGCTGGCGTTGGGCTCGGGCAATTCGGCCAGGCAGTGCGGCACCAGGCGCAGCACCGCCTCGGCCAGGGGGCGATGATCGGTGGCGAACCAGACCGGAGAGGTCGCCCCGTGCTCGGCCTGCGCGGCGAGATCCCAGGCGACCGTCAGCGGGTCGGCGGAGGCGTCGGCCAGCAGCATGAGATCGGTGGGACCGGCGACCATGTCGATGCCGACCGGACCGAACAGCTGGCGCTTGGCCTCGGCGACAAAGGCGTTGCCGGGGCCGACGAGAATGTCGGCCGGCGGCGTGCCGAACAGGCCCTGCGCCATCGCCGCGACACCCTGCACCCCGCCCAGAACAAGGATGCGGTCGGCCCCGGCCAGCGCCATGACATAGAGCAGCGCGGGCGGGATCCCGGCGCCCCCGCGCGGCGGCGAGCAGGCGGTGATATGGGGCACGCCGGCGGCGCGGGCGGTGGCGATCGACATCAGGGCCGAGGCGATATGGGCATAGCGCCCGCCGGGCACGTAACAGCCGGCGGCGTTGACCGGGATCTGGCGCTGGCCGACTGTGAGGCCGGGGCGCAGTTCCATCTGGAAATCCAGCGCCGAGGCGCGCTGCGCCTCGGCAAAGCGGCGGATGTTCTCATGCGCGTAGCCGATCGCCTGTTTCAGATCGGCGGGCACCTGGGCGGCGGCGGTGCGGATGGTGGCGGGCGGCACCGCAACCGGCCCGTCCCAGCCATCGAGCCGGCGGGCATAGTCGCGCGCGGCCTCTTCGCCGCCGGTCGCCAGCCGGGCCAGCATGATGCGCACGGTATCGGACAGATCGCCGCCCTGCTGGGCGGGGATGGGGCGGGCGGATTTCAGAACCTCAACGGTCATTTCGGGCACCTCGCGGATTGTAGGGCTTGACCCAGGGGAAGGGTATATTCACAAAAGGCAAAACTGACGGGGAGCGTTCCATGCTCATGAAAGGTCTGACCCTGCGCGGGCTGGAGGTGTTCGAGGCGCTGGCGACCACCGGGTCGGTGGCGCAGGCCGCCGAGATCACCGGGCTGAGCCTGCCGGCAGTCAGCCAGCAGCTGCGCAACCTGGAAAAATCGCTGGGAACAGAGCTGGTCGATCACGGGCGGCGGCCGATGGTGTTGACGCCTGCGGGCCGCAGTTTCCTGACCCGGACCGAGGCGGTGCTGTCGGAACTGCGGCTGGCGCAGAGCGAACTGACGGTGATGGACCTGAGCGAGCTGACGACGCTGTCGTTCGGGCTGATCGACGATTTCGACAACGACCTGACGCCGCGGCTGGTGACCATCCTGGCCGAAAGCCTGACCCGCTGCCGGTTCAAGATGATCACCGCGCCCAGCCTTGAGATCACCGAGGCGATGGAGGCGCGGCGGCTGCATATCGCGGTGGCGGCCAGCACCGGGGAACTGCGCGAGGGGATCGTGGAATACCCGCTGGTGCGCGATCCCTTCATTCTTGTCGCCCCGCGCGGAATGGTGGCGAACCGGCAGGAAATCCTGACCGATCTGAGTGGCCTTCCGCTGTTGCGCTATGCCCGCGAGCAGCTGATCAGCCGCCAGATCGAGGCCCAGCTTGCGCGCCACAAGCTGCATTTCGAGGAGCGGTTCGAAATCGGCAGCCACCTGGCCCTGATGGCGATGGTGGCCCGGCGCATCGGCTGGACGGTGACGACGCCGCTGGGCTACATCCGGGCGGGCCGGTTCCACGACGACCTCGACGCCTTTCCGCTGCCCTTCGCGGCGTTCTCGCGCACCATATCGCTGTTCGCCGCCGCCGATTGGGCCGACCGGGTGCCGCGCGACGTCGCCCAGACCATCCGGCGGCTGGTGGACAGCCAGATCATCGGCCCGGCCACCGCGCGGCTGCCCTGGCTGGCGGGGCAGTTGCGGGTGCTCGACGGCTGAGGGCCTGCGCGAATGCTGGGGGACGGGGCGGATGTGCGGCATGGCAAACTTGCGGTGAAAGGGATCTGACCCCATCCATCGGCACCGCGCCCGCAGGGTGCAAGAGCGGGCCGGCGAGATTTCGCATCTCGACCTGACAGTTTCGATTCCGCTTAAATTCGGCGCCTAGGTGCCGGGCAAGACCGACCGTTTCAGCCCTGCCGCCGCCGCCTCGATCAGGTCGAGCGCCGCGTCGAAATCGCGGGTGTAATAGGGGTCGGGCACATGATCGGCCCCGGTTTCAGGGGCATAATCGGTAAAGAGCCGCGCCGGGGTTTCGCTGCCCGCCGGGCGCAGTGCCTCGATCTTGCTCAGATGGTCGGAATCCATCGCCACTATCAGATCGAATCGGCGAAAATCGCCGGGCTGGACCTGCCGCGCGCGCAAGCTGCCCAGGTCGATGCCGCGGGACCGGGCGGCGGCCTGCATGGCGCCGTAGGGCGGTTCCCCCACATGCCAGTCCGAGGTGCCGGCGCTGTCGATCTCCAGCCCCGGCATCAGGGCGCGGGCAATGCCCTCGGCGGCGGGGGAGCGGCAGATGTTGCCAAGGCAGACGAACAGGATTCGGGTGGTCATACGGGCCTCCTTTGGCCAAGGTGTAGGGGATCAGGGCAACAGGGGAAACCCGGGACGCAGAGCATGGAAAAGATCGTCATTCTGACCGGAGCCGGGATTTCGGCGGAAAGCGGGCTGGGCACCTTTCGCGATGCCGGCGGGCTCTGGGCGCAACACCGGATCGAGGACGTGGCGACGCCCGAGGGGTTCGCGCGCGATCCCGCACTGGTGCAGGCGTTCTACAACGCGCGCCGCGCCAAGGCGGCGACGGCCCGGCCCAACGCGGCGCATGTGGCGCTGGCGCGGTTGCAGGCGGACTGGCCGGGCGCGGTGGTGATCGTGACGCAGAACGTGGACGATCTGCACGAGAAGGGCGGCGCGCAGGAGGTGCTGCACATGCACGGGCGGCTCGACCAGGCGCTTTGCGCCGCCTGCGGTCATCGCTGGCCCGCGCCCGAGGAGATGGAGGTGGGAGAGCCCTGCCCGGCCTGCCGCGCCCCAAGTGCCCGGCCCGATATCGTCTGGTTCGGCGAGATGCCCTATGACATGGACGAGGTTTTCGCGCATCTTTCCGGCGCCGACCTCTTTGCCGCGATCGGCACCTCGGGGCAGGTCTATCCGGCGGCGGGGTTCGTGCAGGAGGCGGCGGCGGCCGGGGCGCGCACGGTGGAGCTGAATCTGGAGCCCTCTGCTACGGTATCGCAATTCGACGAGACCCGGTTCGGCCCGGCGACGCGGACGGTTCCGGAATGGGTGGCGGAGCTGCTGGCGGATTGAGCGCGTTGCCATCGCGGACCTGCTCCGGGACCGTTCCGACACCGCCGGAGGCCCCGGGTCGGGGGCCGGGGTGACAGGGGGCGTGGGGCATGAGAAAGGCCGCGCCGGGGGGCGCGGCCTTGAAGCCGATGCGTTGTGCGAAAGGCTCAGTTCTTTTTCATCTGCCCGTGCTGCATCTGCATGCCGCCCATCGGCTTGCGCTCCAGATCGACGGGGATCTCGACGGTCATGGCGCCGGCCTTTTCGAAGGTCAGGGTGACGGTGACGATATCGCCCTGCGCCAGCGAGCGGTTCAGGCCCATGAACATGACGTGATCGCCGCCACGGGCCAGCGCGTGCATGCCGCCGGCGGGCACGGGAAAGCCCTCTTCGACCTCGAGCATCTGCATGACGCCGTTGGCGTCCTCTTTGTGGGTGTGCAGCTCGACCCGCTTGGCGACGTCGGAACTGGCCGAGACGAGGCGGTCGTCCTCGGTGCCTTGGTTCACCAGCATCATGAAGGCGGCGCCGGATTTGGACATGGCGGTCGAGGTGCGCGCGTAGGCGTCCTTGACCATGATGTCGCCGGCAAAGGCGGGCATGGCGAGGCTCAGGGCGGCGGCGGCGGCGAACAGGGTGGTTTTGAAGGACATGGCGTCTCTCCTCTTGCGTTAACTATCTGAAATCTGGGGAAGTCCGGGGATCAGACGGCGGCAGGAGGATCGCGCGCCGAGGCGACGCGGCTGCGGCTTTCGGCGGGCGGGGTGGCGGCGCTGATCTGCGTCCGGCGCAGGGTGACCGCCAGCGGCACGGGCGCGACGTCGGGCGCGGATAAGGCATCGAGCAGATGCAGCGCACAATCGGGGCAGATATGCGGCGGGCCGGTGGGCTGGCCGTCCTCGTCGACATGGACGGCGATCGGGCCGGTGCCGGTGCACAGCACGATCTGGCCGGCCGGGCCGGTGGCGCCACGGGCGACGGCCATGCTCTGACTGGTGAGCACCATGACGGCGACCAGCAAGAGGGCCAGGTATCTGCGCGGGTTTTGCATCATCTTCAGGCGATATAGGCGCGGCGGTGGCCGATGCGCAAGCAAAACGCAAAACCCCGCGTCCGATGGACGCGGGGTTGCGGAAATCCGTGCGGATCGCCGGGATCAGGAGGCGGCAGCCGCCTTGGCGATCTCTTTCTTGACCTTCAGCGCGGCGGCCGAAAGCTCCTCGTCCTTGGCCTTGGCGAGGAAGGCGTCCAGCCCGCCACGGTGATCGACACTGCGCAGCGCCGAGGCCGAGATCCGCAGCTTGACGCCACGGCCCAGGGTTTCGGACTGAAGCGTGACATCGTTCAGGTTCGGCAGGAACCGGCGGCGGGTCCTGTTCTTGGCGTGGCTGACATTGTTGCCAGTCATCGGGCCTTTTCCGGTCAGTTCGCAACGGCGCGACATGGGTACATCCTCGTCTTTTCTCGGGCGCAGCAGCCGGAAGCGGAATACCCCGCCTGGCCCTGCAAATAACAGGGGCGCCGCTTTGGCAGCGCCCGGAATCTCGTTCGGTGGCTATTACGCGGGGCGGGGAGAGTCGTCAAGCCCCGGCTCAGGGGTTTCGGCCCGCTTTCGTGCCCCCGCCCCATTCAGCCGCCCAGGTGCTTTTCCAGCATCTCCGTCGCGGCGCCGGCGGGTGAGAGCGCACCGCTGGCCACCCGGTCCGACAGCGCCGCCATCGCGGCGCGCGCCTGCGGCGTGTCCAGCCGGGCCAGCAGCGCCTGGCGCACCTCCTGCCGGAACCAGTAGAGCGCCTGTTCGGCGCGGCGGCGGTCCCAGTGGCCGGTCTCGCGCCGCCAGTCCACCAGCGCCTGCATTTCCGCCCAGGCCTCGTCCAGCCCGTCGCCGGTATAGGCCGAGACCATCAGGGCCTTGGGGAACCCCTTGGGATCCTGCGGGCGCTTGCGCAACAGCCGCAGCGCGCCGGAATAGTCCGAACAGGTGCGCATCGCCGTCGGCTTCAGGTCGCCGTCGGCCTTGTTGACCAGAATCAGGTCGGCGATCTCCATGATGCCGCGCTTGACCCCCTGCAACTCGTCGCCGCCGGCCGGGGCCAGCAGCAGCACGAAGAGGTCCGACATCTCGGCCACCACGGTTTCCGACTGGCCGACGCCGACGGTCTCGATCAGCACCACGTCGAAGCCGGCCGCCTCGCACAGCGCCACCGCCTCGCGCGAGCGGCGCGCGACACCGCCCAGGTGGGTCTGGCTGGGCGAGGGGCGGATAAAGGCGGATTTTTCGCGGCTCAGCCGCTCCATCCGGGTCTTGTCGCCCAGGATCGAGCCGCCCGAGCGGGTCGAGGAGGGATCGACCGCCAGCACCGCCACCCGCAGCCCCTGTTCGATCAGCATCATGCCGAAGGCCTCGATGAAGGTGGATTTGCCCACCCCCGGCGTTCCCGACAGGCCGATGCGCACCGCCTGCCGCCCGGCCCCGCGCAGATGGTCGAGCAATTGCGCCGCCTGTGCCCGGTGATCGGCGCGCGCGCTTTCGACCAGCGTGATCGCGCGGGCCAGCGTCCGGCGGTCGCCGTTCAGTATCTTGTCGCCCAGGCTTTTCATGTCCATCGCCTCATCCTGCTGCCCGGCGCCCTTTCTGCCTTGGCCGGGCGCGGAATGTCCAGTGCCGAGCCGGGTCGGGCGCGGGACAGCCACGGTGGACAGCGACGCTAGACAGGGCGCGCCGATTGGCGGAAAAGGCGGGCCATGTGTGCCGCCCCTGCCCCGCCCCCCGCCTTGCCGATCGAGGCCGCCCTGCCCGAGCTGCTGACCGCGTTGCGCGATCATGGGCGGGCAGTGCTGCAGGCACCGCCGGGCGCGGGCAAGACCACGCGGGTGCCGCTGGCGATGCTGGAGGCCGGGCTGGGCACCGGCGGGGATTCGACGGGGCGCATCGTGATGCTGGAACCGCGCCGCCTGGCCGCGCGCGCCGCCGCCGAGCGCATGGCCGAGACCCTGGGCGAGGCGGCCGGGCAGACCGTGGGCTATCGCATCCGGGGCGAGGCCAGGGTATCGAAGGCGACCCGGATCGAGGTGGTGACCGAGGGCATCCTGACCCGCATGTTGCAGCGGGAACCGGACCTGCCCGGCGTCGGCGCGGTGATCTTCGACGAGTTCCACGAACGCTCGCTCAATGCCGACCTGGGGCTGGCGCTGTGCCTCGAGGTGGCCGGTGCCCTGCGCGACGACCTGCTACTGCTGGCGATGTCGGCGACGCTGGACGCCGAGCCGGTGGGCGCGCTGATGGAGGCGCCGGTGGTGACCTCGCAGGGGCGAGGTTTCCCGGTGGAGACCCGTTGGCTGGACCGGCCCCTTGGCCCGAAAGCGCGGCGCACCGATGCGCTGGTCGATCTGGTGGTGCAGGCGGAGCAGGAAACGCGGGGGACCGGCGGCGGGCTGCTGGTGTTCCTGCCGGGCGAGCGGGAGATAAGGCAGGCCGAGGCGGCGCTGACCAAGCAGCTGCCGGGGGGATGTCACGTCAGGCCGCTTTATGGCGCCCTGCCCTTTGCCGCCCAGCGCGCCGCAATCCAGCCGGCGACCGAGGGGCGCAAGGTTGTTCTGGCCACCTCGATCGCGGAAACCTCGCTCACCATCCAGGATGTGCGGGTGGTGGTCGACATGGGACAGGCGCGCCGGGCGCGGTTCGATCCCGGTTCGGCCATGTCGCGGCTGGTGACGGAAAAGGTCACCCGCGCCGAAGCCACCCAGCGGGCGGGACGCGCGGGCCGGGTGGCCGAGGGGGTCTGCTATCGCCTCTGGACCAAGGGCGAGGAAGGCGCGTTGGCGGCGTTTCCCCCGGCCGAGATCGCGGCGGCGGACCTGACCGGGCTGGCGCTGGAACTGGCGCTCTGGGGCGCGTCCGAGGCGGATCTGGCCTTTCTCACCCCGCCGCCCGCGGGGGCGCTGGGCGAGGCGCGGGCGCTGTTGCGGATGCTGGGGGCGCTCGACGACAAGGGGTTGATCACCGGGCATGGCCGGGCGCTCTCGGCGCTGCCGTTGCATCCAAGGGTGGCGCATATGCTGGTGCGGGCCGGGCCGGAGGCGGCACCGCTGGCGGCGCTGATCGAGGCGCGCGATCCGCTGCGTGGCGCGCCCTGCGACCTCACCCTGCGGCTGGAGGCGCTGCGCGACCTGAAACGCTTTACCCGCGAGCGGCCCTACGAGGTGCTGCGCCCGGCACTGGAACAGGTCAGGTCGGAAGCGCGACGGCTGCGCGCGCAGGTCAAGCGGGCCGAGATCGAGGGGATGAGCCCGGCGGCGATGGCGGCGCTGGCCTATCCCGACCGGATCGGGCAGCGGCGCAAGGGCGATGCGCCGCGCTACGTGCTCTCGGGTGGCAAGGGGGCGGTGATGGGCCCGGGCGACGGGCTGGCCGGGGCGCCCTTTGTGGTGGCGACGGATCTGGATGGCGATCCGCGCGAGGCGCGTATCCGCATGGCGGCGCAGATCTCGGAGCGCGAGATCCGCGAATTGTTCGCCGACCAGATCGGCTGGGTCGAGATTTGCGACTGGTCGAAGCGGGAGCGGCGGGTGCTGGCGCGCAGGCAGGAGCGGCTGGGCGCGATCACCCTCGACGACCGGGTCTGGACCGATGCGCCGCAGCAGGACGTGGCGCGCGCCATGCTGGACGGGGTGCGCGAGCTGGGCCTGCGGCTGGAGGGGGCGGCGGCGCGGCTGGCGGCGCGGGTGGAACTGGTGCGCGCGGAGGGGGTCGATCTGCCCGATTTCTCCGAATCCGGGCTGATGGCGCGGCTGGAGGATTGGCTCTTGCCGATGCTGGGGACGGTGCGCAGCGGCGAGGCGTGGAAGCGGTTCGATCCGCTGCCCGCGCTCAAGGCCGCGCTGAGCTGGGACCAGCAGAAGGAGCTGGACCGCCGCGCGCCGCCGGCCTTTGTCACCCCGCTGGAGCGCAAGGTGCCGATCGACTATGGCCCCGAGGGGCCGGAGATTTCGGTCCGGTTGCAGGAGCTGTTCGGGGTCACGCGGCATCCGATGAGCGGCGGCGTGCCTCTGAAGATCACCCTGCTCTCGCCGGCGCAACGGCCGGTGCAGGTCACCCGCGACCTGCCGGGGTTCTGGGCCGGATCCTATGCCGACGTGCGCAAGGACATGCGCGCGCAATACCCCAGGCACCCCTGGCCCGAGGACCCGACGCAGGCCGACCCGACCCTGCGCGCGAAACAGCGAGGGTGACGCGGTAGGCGGGCGCCTCGGGCGTAGGGCGGGCTTCAGCCCGCCACCCGTGACGCGCTTCGCTGGCGGCAGGGGCGGGCTGAAGCCCGCCCTACGGCTTTACGGACCGTTCCCTGTCACGGGCGCAGCGCGTCCGGGGTGAGTTGCGGATCGGTGGCACCGGTCTCGGTGACCTTGCGCACCAGCCCGGCGACCTTCGTGCAGATCGGGGCGGGAATTCCCCGTTTCGCGGCCAGGTCCACCACCAGCCCCTGCAACTGGTCGATCTCGGTCGCCCGCCCGGTCCTCACGTCATAGGCCATCGAGGTGCGGGCCTGCGGATCGATGGTGAGCATCTGCGCCGCGATCCGCAAGAACAGCGGTGTCGGCAGCCGCAGGATGTGCGGCCCCATCCAGGCCGGCAGCGGGGTGGTGGATCTCACCGCGATGCCGCAGGCCCCGAGCACGCCCAGCGCCTCGGCCATCTGGTCGGCCATCAGCCGCCGCCAGTCGCGCGACAGGAGCTGATCGCGCAGCGTCAGGCCCGACAACGCATTGAGCGCGTTGGTGAGGTTCAACAGCAGCTTGCCCCATTGCAGCGCGGTGATCTGCGCCGCCTCGGTCACGGTGAGGCCGGGCACCGTGAGCCGGGCCGCAAGATCGCCCGGCCCCGCCCCGATGGCGATGTCGCCGCTGGTGGCGCGGTGCCAGTGGCCCGGCCCGGCGGGCACCACGTTGAAGGGCACCATGCCGGCACGCGCGTCGCGGCCGGGCAAGGCGGCGCGCAAGGTATCGGCATGTCCGATGCCGTTCTGCAAGCTGATCACCGGGGCGTCGGCGGGGGCATGGGCGGCGATTTCAGCCGCCATGTCCGCCGTCGCGCCGCCCTTGACCGTGACCAGGACAAGCGCGGCATCGGCCATGCAGCCGGGCGTTTCGCTCAAGCGCACCCCCTCGGGGTCAACGCGCAGATCCAGCCCCGAAAAATCGGTGAGGTGCACCCCATGCTGCCGGATCGGGTCCAGCACCCGGGCGCGGCCCAGCAGGGTGACGGGGCGACCCCCGGCGGCGAGCAGCCCGCCGACGAAACAACCGATGGCGCCGGCCCCGGCGATCACGATGCGTCCCTGATCCATATTATCAGAACGGTAGCATGGAATTTTTGCTAGTTGTAAGAAAAATGATTGAACGCATTGGTAGAATATGCTTACTTAAAATATTGTAGTAGATCAATATTTTCATTTTTAAAAGGACGGAAAAATGGCAGAAAACACTGTTTTCAAAGTGGCGCAAAGCGATGCTTTTAAGGAAAACATATTCAGCCTTACAAACGGTCGCTTCGTTGTCTCTTCCGACAATCAGCTAAGCCAGACGATAACGCGTGTCCTGGGCAGCAACGGCAACCCAACCTCCGACGTGTCGCCGCCACTAAATCCTTCTTACACGGAAGATTTCACCGTATCTGAACTGGGGAAAAACAAGTTTGTTGTAACATGGATTGAACTTTACGCAGATGTTCTCACTGGGCAGGTTTTCAATAAGAAAGGAAACCCCATTGGAAGCGAGTTCAAGCATGACCTTGGCGGTGGAACAACTCAGCAGTTCCTTCAATCCGTCACTTTGGACGACGGACGGGTTGTTGTGGCATGGAAAGATCACGATACGATCCGTGGTGTGCTCGTCAAAAAGAATGGCAGCTTCCTCAAGAAATCCGTAGCTCTGGTAGATGGCATCTCGAACGACCATGCATATCCAGAAGCGGGTGATAGCTTCTCCATTGATAGCTCGGAAGGAAGTGGATTTCTGATCTCTTACGTGGATGATAACGAATTTGGGGACGAAAGGCTGGAGGCGCGGCTCTTTGATAATAATCTTGCTCCAAAGGAGCCTTCCATTGTTCTTTCGAACACCGAGGCGGATGATGTGCTCGACTTTGAGGCTGTCTCGGTGGGGGATGGAAAAATAGCTGTAGTTGAGAGCAAAACCCCTGATGACGGGACTTTCCTCAGTGTTCACAATGGCCTTGGGGCACATGATTTTGCCGCAGTTGAAATCATCGACACCGAAGACGGTAAAGGGATGACTTCCAATAACTCATACAGCGACATTGACCTAGAGTTTGTCGATGCCAAGGGCCAAGGCGCATTGCTTGTAGGCTTTACCGGCAAAGACGCCGAGAAGGCGTCGTACAATATTTACGATATGGACGGTTATCAGATCGGAGAAACGCTGAGTGTGGAGACCGATGTGGAGCCTGCCTTCGGGTTTGGATCGGTGCTTGTGCGGTTTCGGGATATTGCGATCAGCGATAAAGGCAAAGCCGTTATTTATTACGAAACTTTGGATAGCACCGACGCCGCCACCCATGTCCAGTCTATTTGGATTCCGGAATTCGTGCGCGTTGGAAACAAGTCTTCGAATACAATTACTGGCGAGAACGATGATGATGCCATTGGCGGCCGCGCCGGAAATGACATTTTGTCCGGTGGAAGAGGTAATGACCTGCTTAGTGGCGACGCGGGCAAAGACAGCCTTTTCGGCGATGCTGGACGCGACATTCTTTTTGGTGGGGAAGGGAACGACACCCTGCGCGGCGGCAGTGGAAACGACATGCTTAAAGGTGGCGCAGGTAATGACACTTTGCGCGGCGACCTCGGAAATGACGTGATTGATGGCGGCACCGGAACAGACGTTCTTGTTGGAAATGGTGGTGCGGATACGTTCAAATTTACTGGTGAATTGTTTGGCATCGACACCATCAAGAATTTTAAGATCGGGAAGGACAAAATTGACCTTTCAGAGGTCACGGTAATTTCTTCCGCAATCTCGCCATTCGATGACTTTATCGATCTCGTTCAGAATGGTCGCAACACACATGTAGAGATTTTTGATAGCATTTTTGCGGTGGACCCAAGCGAAACGATAAATCTCAAGGGAATTGATGCAACCGAACTATCAGAAAGCGACTTTCTTTTTTAGGTAGCGCGGGTTGCAAAAGCACGAAAGTCAGCAGGGCGCGGTTTCGCCCTGCTGAGTGTTTATCGCCCGGCCTGATGGCCCGGGCGTTTTATCTGCCTTGTACATGCCCTTGGCCTGACTGGTTCAGGCGGTCACACCCCGAGGCACCAGCGCATCACCGCCTTTTGCGCGTGCAGCCGGTTCTCGGCCTCGTCCCAGATCACCGAATGCGGGCCGTCCATCACCTCGGAGGTGACCTCCTCCTCGCGGTGCGCGGGCAGGCAGTGCATGAACAGCGCGTCGGGCCTGGCTTTGGCCATCAGCTCGGCGTTGACCTGGTAGGGGCGCAGCATGTTGTGGCGGCGTTCCTTCGAACTCTGGCTGTCGTGCATCGAGACCCAGGTATCGGCGACCACCAGGTCGGCGCCCTCGACCGCCCTGGCCGCGTCGCGCTCGATCACCACGGTGCTGCCGGCCTTGCGCGCCAGACCGACGAATTCCTCCTCCGGGTCCAGCTGGGCCGGACCGGTGAAAGTCAGATCGAAGCCGAACTGCCCGGCCGCATGCAGGAACGAGGCGCAGACATTGTTGCCGTCGCCGGCCCAGACCACCTTCTTACCCTTGATCGGGCCGCGATGCTCCTCGTAGGTGAGCACGTCGGCCATGATCTGGCAGGGGTGGGTGCGGTCGGTGAGCCCGTTGATCACCGGCACATCGGCGTATTCGGCCATCTCGTGCAGCACGCTTTCGTCGAAAGTACGGATCATGATCAGGTCGACATAGCGCGACAGCACGCGGGCGGTGTCGGCGATGGTCTCGCCGTGACCCAGCTGCATGTCGCTGCCCGAGAGCACCATGCTCTGCCCGCCCATCTGGCGCACGCCGACGTCGAAGGAGACGCGGGTCCGGGTCGAGGGCTTCTCGAAGATCAGCGCGACCATCCGGCCCGCAAGCGGCTGATCGTCGTCCGGGGCGCCCTTTGGGCGGTCGGCGCGGGCGCGCTTGATCTGGCCCGCGGTTTCGATCATGGCCCGCAGCGCGGCGGGATCAGTCTTGTGGATATCTAGGAAGTGATTCATGGGGTTTTCTTTTTTCGGGCCGGCCACCGGGGATAACTCCAGGGGCCGGCGCAGGATTTGTAAAGGGCGGGTCAGGCGGTTTCGACCTGCGTCTCGACCTGGGTTGCGGCGGCGTCGAGGCGGGTCAGCGCCTCGGCGATCTCCTCCTCGCTGAGGGTCAGTGGCGGCAGCAGGCGGATCACGTTGTCGCCCGCCGGAACCGTGATGACGAGGTTCTCATACCCGGCGGCGACCACATCGGTGTTCGGCGCCTTGCATTTCAGCCCCAGCATCAGGCCCGAGCCGCGCAGCTCTTCGAAGACCTCCGGGTGGGCGGCAATGAGCCCCTCCAGCTTCTGGCGCAGCATCCCGGCCTTGCGGTTCACCGAGTCGAGAAACTCCGGCGTGTCGATCTGGTCCATCACCGCGCAGCCCACCGCGCAGCCCAGCGGGTTGCCGCCGTAGGTGGAACCGTGGGTGCCCGCGGTCATGCCCGAGGCGGCCTCTTCGGTGGCCAGCACCGCGCCGAGGGGGAAGCCGCCGCCGATGCCCTTGGCCACCATCATGATGTCGGGGGTGATGCCGGCCCATTCATGGGCGAAAAGGCGGCCGGTGCGGCCCATGCCGCATTGCACCTCGTCGAGGATCAACAGGCAGCCGGCCTCGTCACAGAGCGCGCGGATCGCCTTCAATTCGTCGTCAGGCAGCGGGCGGATGCCGCCTTCGCCCTGAACCGGCTCCAGTAGCACAGCGGCGGTGTTGTCGTCGATCGCCTCTTTCAACCCGTCGAAATCGCGCCATTCCAGATGTTTGAAGCCCGGCAGCAGCGGGCCGAAGCCCTTGGTCATCTTCTCCGCCCCGGCGGCGGCGATACCGGCCGAGGACCGGCCATGGAACGAGCCGGTGAAGGCGATGATATCGGTCTTCTCGGGCGCGCCCTTGTCGTACCAGTACTTGCGCGCCATCTTGACCGCCAGTTCGCAGCTTTCGGTGCCCGAATTGGTGAAAAAGACGGTATCGGCAAAGGTGGCCTCGACCAGCTTGTCGGCCAGCGCCTGCTGCTGCGGGATCTGGTAAAGGTTGGAGACATGCCAGAGGGTTTGCGCCTGATCGGTCAGCGCCTTGACCAGTGCCGGGTGCGCATGGCCCAGCGCGTTGACCGCGATGCCCGCCCCGAGGTCGAGAAAGCGTCGGCCATCCGCCTCGATCAGCCAGGAGCCTTCGCCCTTCACGAAGCTCAGCGGCGCGCGGTTGTAGGTCGGCAGAATGGACGGGATCATCGGATCCTCCTTTCAGGGTAGGACAGGCCCAAGGGAGTGCCCCAGCTTGGGCGGTTTCGTCAACGATGTGAGAGAGAGAGGCGCCGGATGTGTGGCGCAAAGATCGAACGGGGCCGTTACGCGGGGATGCGTCGGCGTCGCGATGCGGCGATATGGCGGCATTTGATCATGCCGATCGCATAGCCCGGCGCGCGGCAAAAGGGAAGGGAAAAACACCACGCGGCACCCGATCCCCCGCATCCGCCCCCGCACCGGCGCCCCCGCACCGGCGCATGAGGTTCGGCCGGGACGGCGCGCCGTGGCGGATCCGATTCGCGAATCACCTTCGGCTTGTATATCGAACGCCAGTGACTAGTATATCCATCGGTACGGAATTCCAAAGGCGGCCGCGTCAGCGCGGGCCGCTTTTCAGCTTTGAAAGGCAGACCATGTCCTGGACAGACGAGCGCGTTGAACTGCTCAAGAAAATGTGGGGCGAGGGCCAGTCGGCCAGCCAGATCGCCAAGGAACTGGGTGGGGTGACGCGCAACGCGGTGATCGGCAAGGTGCATCGTCTGGGCCTGTCCAACCGCAGCACCGGCGCGGCGCCGACCAAGGCCGAGGCCAAGGCAAAGCCGACCGAGGCGGCCAAGCCGCAACCCGCCGCCAAGCCCAAGACCGAGCCCAAGGCAGACCCTGCGCCCGAGGCGAAACCCGCCGCCGAGACTCGCCCGGCCGTGCCCGCGCGCAAGCAGATCATTCCCGCCGGCCAGCCGCTACCGCCGCAACCCTCGGCCAATGAGATCAGCCCCGAGGCGCTGGCCAAGGTCAGCGAGATCGAGAAGAAGGCCAAGAGACTGACGCTGATGGAACTGACCGAGCGCACCTGCAAATGGCCGGTGGGCGATCCCGCGACCGAGGATTTCTGGTTCTGCGGGTTGCCGGTGCAGCCAGGCAAACCCTATTGCGAGGCGCATGTGGGCGTGGCGTACCAGCCGATGAGCGCCCGGCGCGACCGCCGCCGCTGAGACGCAACACCTGTGCGGGCGGGCCGATGCCCCTGTGCGCCTGCGCAGCGCCCGCGCGCTTGGCAAGGCGCGGCCCGCCGCTTACCTCTAATTTCGACGAGCCGATCAACAGAAAAGCGAGCGCGAACAGATGACCACCCCCACCCCCAATACCCCCCCCGAGGGCTGGACCTGGGACAGCGAAAGCGGCGGTCGCTTTGCGTCCATCAACCGCCCCGTCGCCGGTGCCACCCATGACAAGGAGCTGCCGGTCGGCCAGCACCCCTTCCAGCTCTACTCGCTGGCCACGCCGAACGGGGTCAAGGTGACGGTGATGTTCGAGGAATTGCTGGCGGCAGGCCACGCGGCGGCGGACTACGACGCCTGGCTGATCAACATCGGCGACGGCGACCAGTTCGGCTCGGGCTTTGTCGGGGTCAACCCCAACTCCAAGATCCCGGCACTGGTGGACCGCAGCGGCGAGGCACCCGTGCGGGTGTTCGAATCCGGCGCCATCCTGCTGCACCTGGCGGAGAAGTTCGGCGATTTCCTCGGTGCGCCGGAGGACCGGCCCGAGATGCTGTCCTGGCTGTTCTGGCAGATGGGCAGCGCGCCCTACCTGGGCGGCGGCTTCGGCCATTTCTACGCCTATGCGCCGGAAAAATGGCAATACCCGATCGACCGTTTCGCGATGGAGACCAAGCGCCAGCTCGACGTGCTGGATCGAAACCTGGCCGAGCGGCGCTTCATGACCGGCGAGGATTACACCATCGCCGACATGGCGATCTGGGCCTGGTACGGGCAGTTGGCGCTGGGGCGGCTCTACGAGGCGGGCACCTTCCTCGACGTGGAGTCCTACGACCACGTGCAGCGTTGGGCGAAAGAGATCGACGCCCGCCCGGCGGTGCAGCGCGGCCGCATGGTCAACCGCACCTTCGGCGCGCCGGAGACCCAGTTGCGCGAACGTCACGACGCCGGCGATTTCGACACCAGGACGCAGGACAAGCTGGAGCCGGAGGCGGACTGAGCGCCCCTGACCCGCTCGGATCTGTTCCGCTCTTTTTCTGGCGCGGAAATACTCCGGGGGGGCGCCGCAGGCGACGGGGGCAGCGCCCCCTGCCCGGTCAGCGCAGGATCGGCGGCTTGTCGGGATCGCGGCCCGGCGCGGCGGGCGCCAGGCGTTCGGGCATCTGTGGCTGCGGCAGGTCGAACCGCAGCCCGACAGCGGCAAGCTTGGCGGTGATTGCCGCGTCGCCGTCGAAGAAGCCCACGTCCATCGCACCCGCCTCGATGCCGGAAAAGGTCAGCGCCTCGCCTGCCGCCTTGGCGAGCGCCCCCTGCGCCGCCTCCGGCGCGCCGACGAATCCCAACAGGTGGCCGCGTCGGCCGCTGTCATCGACGGTGCCGACGAGATAGGCGGCCTGGGCCAGCCCGGCGGCGCTGGCCAGCTTGGCATCGAGCGCCCGCACCAGATCCTCGGGCAGGCCCTTGGGCGCGGTGAATTCCGACAGCCGCGCCTCGGTTTCCTGCGGGGCATTGCCCAGCGTGGCGTGCAGCCAGTCCACCGCCTCCGCGGGCACCAGGATCGCCGAGGGCGCGACGTCGAGATTGAGACCCAGCCCGATGCCCTGGCCGGCCAGCATCTGCGCCAGCACCCGGCCCGACAGCGCGACATAGGGCGCGGGACGGCCGGCGAATTGCGCCAGCCGGTCCTCGCGGTCGAAGGCGAGGACGAAGCGGCCGACGTCGATCTCGAACAGCTCGGGCGAGATGTTGTCGCCCTGCGCCTCTTCGGTCAGCAGCAGGTACAGCTCGCAATCGGCCACCCGTTCGTAGAACCGCAGGCGCGCCGGGGCGTGGTCCGGGGCGGCCTCCATCGCCGCATGGGCTGTGTCGATCGGGGTTTCAGCGGCCATCCTTCAGCACCTCCTGCACCCGGGCGCGCAGCACCGGCAGCAGCTCGGTCGCGAACCAGGGGTTCTTGTTCAGCCATGCGGTATTGCGCCAGGACGGGTGAGGCAAGGGAAAGACGCGCGGCGCATGGGCGCGCCAGCCCCTGACGGTTTCGGTGACCGGGGTCTTGACGCCCAGGTGCCAGCGCTGGGCGTGGCCGCCGACAAGGATGGTCAGCTCGACCCTGTCGAGCGCCGCCATGACACGCGCGTGCCAGGTGCGGGCGCAGAGCGGCGGCGGCGGCAGATCGGCCTTGCGATCGTTGTAGCCCGGGAAACAAAAGGCCATCGGCACCACCGCAACGCGGGACAGGTCATAAAAGGTGGCCTCGTCCACCCCCAGCCAGTCGCGCAGCCGGTCGCCGGAAGGATCGGTGAAGGGCCGCCCCGAGGCATGCACCCGCGCACCCGGCGCCTGGCCGGCGATCAGGATGCGCGCGCCGGGCCGGAACCAGACCACCGGGCGGGGGTCATGCGCGGTATGGGTGGCTGCGAAACGGTCGGCACAGAGCCGGCAGGCGGCGATCTGTTGCGCCAGTTGCGCGGCCCCGCTCATCGGCCCGGCCGCCGCGAACCGGGATAAACACCGCCGAAGCAGTGTTTCCAGGATAGAAACAAAGCCGCGGCGCTGGGCCCAGACCCGCGCGCCGCGGGACCAGCCCCCCGGAGCAACCCCGACTGGAGGCCCCGCCTTGTTTCGGCCCTAATCATGTTGGCTTTTTGTTTCACATTTCGACATAATGTGGCCCAAATCCACAAGTAAGCCATTCATACTCCTCTGATAAGGAGTGTAGGCCAGAGCAAAACCAAGAACGACAAGAAATACAGGGATCCCCGCGCCGCGACCGGCGGCACCGGATAGAAAAATGCTTGAATTCGTCAATGTGAGCAAATCCTACTGGACCGGCACCCGCCGCAAGGTGATCCTCGACCGGGTCTCCTTCCGGGTGGAGCTGGGCCGCAGCATGGGCATTCTGGCGCCCAACGGCACCGGCAAGACGACGCTGATCAACATGATGGCCGGGCTGGAAAAGCCCGACGAGGGCGAGATCCGCCGCGGCTGCAAGATTTCCTTTCCGCTGGGGTTCATGGGCGGGGTGGTCAGCCGGGTCTCGGCGATGGAGAACAGCCGCTACATCGCCAAGCTCTACGGCATGGATCCCGACTACATCGAGGCCTATTGCCGCTGGCTGTGCGGCCTGGGCGAATATTTCGACCAGCCGATCGGCACCTATTCCTCGGGGATGCGGGCGCGGTTTTCCTTTGCGCTTATGCTCGCCCTGGATTTCGACATATACTTGATCGACGAGGGCATGCCGAGCACCACCGACGTGGAATTCAACCGCAAGGCCGGCGCCATCCTGCGCGAACGGCTGCGCACGACTACCATCGTGATCGTGTCGCACCAGGCCGCAACGCTGGAGAAATTCGCGCACTCGGCTGCGGTTCTGATGAACGGCAAACTTCACATGTTCGACACCTTGGAAGAGGCAAAGCAGCTTTATGACTACGAAACCCAAGGCTAGAAAGTTCCGCATCCGCCGCAGCGCCGCCCCCGGGGGTGCCACCGAACGCCCGGCGCGCGAGGATACCGCCGCCGCCGAGACGCCGGCGACCGAACGGCTGCGCCCGCGCGTTGTCGCCTCCGGCGGCGAGACACAGCCCCCGGCGGAACCGCCGCGCCGCGCGCCCGCCGCCGATCCCGCGCCCGCGCCGGAACAGGCCGCGCGCAGCGGCGAGGTTTCCTCGGCCCGCGAAACCAGTGCCGAGGCCGAGATCGACGCGATCCGGCGCGAGGCGCTGACCGGGCGCCAGTTGCGCATGGCGCGCCGGGTGGCGCAGAAACACAACCTGCCGGCCACCTCGGATTTCGACGCGGTGCGGCTGCTGCGCCAGCACGGGATCGACCCGTTCCAGCGCGCCAACATGCTGGAACTGGTGGTGCCCAACGTGGCCTCGGAGAAAGCCACCGGCACCGCCCCGAAGGACCGCGTGCAACTGCCGCAGACGGTGCCGAGCGAAAAACAGACGCTCCCCTCCACCGAGATCAGCCCGGCGCAGGAACGCGAACAGGAGATCATGGAGATCCAGCGCGACATCGCGCGCCGCCGGCGCAAGAAGCTGGCGCTGCTGCTGACGCGGCTGATGTTCTTCGTGCTGCTGCCGACGGCGATGGTGGGCTACTATTTCTACGCGGTGGCGACGCCAATGTATGCCACCAAGTCGGAGTTCCTGATCCTCAAGGCCGACAACGCCGGCGGCGGCACGGGGCTGGGCAGCCTGCTGAGCGGCACGCAGTTCGCCACCAGCCAGGACTCGATCGCGGTCCAGTCCTATCTGCAATCCAAGGACGCGATGCTGCGGCTCGACCGGGACGAGGGCTTCAAGACGCATTTCGCGCAGCCCTGGATCGATCCGATCCAGCGACTGGACCCGACCCCCTCGAACGAGCAGGCCTACAAGCTCTATTCCAAGTTCGTGCAGATCGGCTTCGACCCGACCGAAGGGGTGATTCGGATGGACGTGATCGCCGCCGACCCGGAGGTGAGCGCCAATTTCGCGCGCAGTCTGATTTCCTACGCCGAGGACCGGGTGAACCGGTTGAGCGAACAGAAGCGGACAGACCAGATGCGCGATGCGCTGGTCGGGTTCGAGAATGCCCAGGTGGAGCGGCGCAAGGCGCAGGAGGCGCTGGTGTCGCTGCAACAGAAGGGCGCGATCCTCGACCCTGAGGGGGTGATCGCGGCGCTGCGCAGTCAGATCAACAATATCGAAGTGCAGCTTCAGGAAAAGCAGCTGACGCTCGCCGCGCTGCTGGACAACCCGCGCCCCAACGCGGCCAAGGTAGATGGCGCGCGCGGCGACGTGCGCCGGCTCGAGGCGCTGCTGGCGCGGCTGAACGAGCGGATGGTCGATGCCTCCAAGGGCGAAAACTCGCTGGCGCAGCTTTCGGTGCGGATCCAGATGGCCCAGGCCGATCTCGCCACCCGCGACATGATGTTGCAATCGGCGCTGCAACAAGTCGAGCAGACGAGGATGGAGGCGAACCGGCAGGTGCGCTATCTGACCACCTCGGTGCAGCCGGTGGCCAGCGAAGAGGCCAGCTACCCGCGCAAATTCGAGAATACGATTTTGGCATTCCTGATCTTTTCCGGTATCTACCTGATGATCTCGCTCACCGCGTCGATTCTCCGGGAACAGGTAACCTCTTAATCGCATGACACATGTAGACGTCGCCGGTCTGACGATCGGCAATGACCGGCCCTTGACCGTAATTGCGGGCCCCTGCCAGCTTGAAACCGCCGGCCACGCCCGGATGATCGCCGGCCGGATGCAGGAGATTTGCGAAGCCGCCGGTGCGCAATACGTCTTCAAGGCCTCCTACGACAAGGCCAACCGCACCTCGCTTTCCGGCGAGCGCGGGCTTGGCATCGACGAAGGTCTCAAGGTGCTCGACGGCATCCGCGCCGAATTCGGCGTGCCGGTGCTGACCGATGTGCACAGCGAGGCGCAATGCGCCCTCGCGGCCGAGGCGGTCGACATCCTTCAAATTCCCGCCTTTCTGTGCCGACAGACCGACATGCTGCTGGCCGCAGGCCGCACCGGCGCCGCAATCAACGTCAAGAAGGGCCAGTTCCTGGCGCCCTGGGAAATGGGCAATATCGTTGCCAAGATCGAAAGCACCGGCAACCGTCGCATCCTGCTGACCGAACGCGGCGTCTCCTTCGGCTACAACACGCTGGTGGCCGACATGCGGTCGCTGCCGATCATGGCGCAGACCGGCTATCCGGTGGTGATGGATGCCACCCATTCGGTGCAGCAGCCCGGCGGGCGCGGCGGATCGTCCGGCGGGCAGCGCGAGTTTGCCCCGGTGATGGCCCGCGCCGCGGTTGCCGTGGGCGTGGCTGCGGTCTTCATGGAGACCCACCAGGACCCCGACAACGCGCCCTGCGACGGTCCGAACATGATCTTTCTGGACCAGATGCCCGCGCTGATCGACACGCTGATGCGCTTCGATGCGCTGGCCAAGGCCAACCCGATTGAAATCTGACATTTGTAACTGAGGACAAGTTTGCATGACGCGCCCACTGTACGAGGTGACGCCCAATACCTGGGATTTCCTGAAGCTGCCGATGATCACCCCGACGGGGTTCCGTGAATATGACGCGCGATGGAAATACCCCGACGAGATCAACCTGCCCGGCGTGACCGCGCTGGGCCTCGGCCTCGGCACCCAGATGCGCCGGCGCGGCATCAAGCCCGAAATCGCGGTCGGCAACGATTACCGCGACTATTCGCTGGCGATCAAGAACGCGCTGATGCTGGGGCTGATGCAGGCGGGCATTCACGTCAAGGACATCGGGCCGGCGCTGTCGCCGATGGCCTATTTCGCCCAGTTCCACCTGGACGTGCCCGCCGTGGCCATGGTGACCGCCAGCCACAATCCGAACGGCTGGACCGGGGTCAAGATGGGCTTTGACCGGCCGCTGACCCACGGGCCGGACGAGATGGGTGAACTGAAGGAGATCGTGCTCTCGGGGCACGGCGTGCAATCCGCCGGCGGCGGCTACGAGTTCGTCGAAGGGGTGAAAGAGGCCTATCTCGACGACCTCGTCGGCGATTTCAAAATGACCCGCAAGCTCAAGGTCGTCTGCGCCACCGGCAACGGCACCGCCAGCGAGATCGCGCCCGAACTGTTCGAGCGGATCGGCGTCGAGGTGGTGCCGAGCCACAATGACCTCGACTATACCTTCCCGAACTACAACCCGAACCCCGAAGACATGCACATGCTGCACGACATGGCCGAATCCGTGCTGGCCAGCGGCGCCGACCTGGCGCTCGGCTTCGACGGCGATGGCGACCGCTGCGGCGTGGTCGATGACGAGGGCGAGGAGATCTTTGCCGACAAGGTGGGCGTGATCATGGCCCGCGACCTGGCCAAGCTCTATCCCAATTCCACCTTTGTCGCGGATGTGAAATCCACCGGGCTGTTCGCCTCGGACCCCGAGTTGCTCAAGCACGGCGTCAAGGCCGATTACTGGAAGACCGGGCATTCCCACATGAAGCGCCGCGTCAAGGAGATCGGCGCGCTGGCGGGCTTCGAGAAATCCGGCCACTACTTCCTCGCCGAGCCGATCGGGCGCGGCTATGACTGCGGCATGCGGGTAGCGGTCGAGATCTGCAAGCTGATGGAGCGCAACCCCGAGATGTCGATGTCGGACCTGCGCAAGGCGTTGCCGAAAACCTGGTCGACCCCGACCATGTCGCCCTATTGCGCCGACACCGAGAAATACGAGGTGCTGGAGCGGCTGGTGCAGAAGCTGGTCGCGAAACACGAGGCGGGCGAGACCGTCGCCGGCCGCCCCATCAAGGAGGTGGTGACGGTGAACGGCGCGCGGGTGATCCTCGACAACGGGTCCTGGGGGCTGGTGCGGGCCAGTTCCAACACCCCGAACCTCGTCGTGGTCTGCGAAAGTGCCCAGAGCGAGGAAGAGATGCGCGCCATCTTCACCGATATCGACACGGTGATCCGCTCCGAACCCTCGGTCGGCGATTACGACCAGCGGATCTGAACGCCAAGGGCGGGCCGCCCGGCGGCCTGCCCCCCCTCAGTTGTTGCCGAAGAGCTTTTTCAACTGCTTGGCGGCCTCGTCCTCGAGCCGGTCCTTGATCGCCTCTTCGGTGCTCTGACCCTCCTCGATCGTCAGGTTCAGTTTGTCCTGCAGCGCCTTCTTGGCCTTCTCTTCCAGCTTGTCCTTCTCCTCCTCCAGTCGCGCCTTGCTGGCGGCGTCCAGATCGGGGCGGATGCGCGGGCTGTTCCACGGGCCGGTGAAACGCACTGGCACCTGCAGCCCGGCGCTGTCCTCGCTTTCGAAGGCCAGCGGGGTGACGAGATAGTCCAGATCTTGCGCCCCAAGACCGATGCGCCCGGCACCGTTCACGCGAAAGCTGGAAAGCAACAGCGCAAGGTCATCGTTTTGCAGATTGCCGCCGGTGATGGTGAAACTGCCCTTGAGGCTGTCAAACACGGTGGTTCCGCCGGTGACGGCGCCAGAGCGAAACAGCTTGTCGAGGTCGATCCCCGAGATCACCCCGCGCCCCACGTCGAGCCGACCGGTCCCGCTCAGCGAGCGCATGATCGCATCCACCGAGGCGCCGGATCCAAGAAACGCAAGCTCCGCTTCGGCGGCGCCGGAGAACCGGTCGATCCCGACCAGATCGGTGAGCAGCGCGGTCATGTCGATGCCCTCGGCCTTGAGGTCGCCGCGCACCGAAAACCCCTTGCGCCCGTTGGCGACAAACTCGCCGCGCAGGCTGCCGCCAAAGGCGGTGGCCGGGGACAGCGTGACAACCGCGCGCGACCGCTCCAGCGCAAGCTTGGCCCGGGTCGCCCCCAGTTGCGTGATCCCGGTGTCGATACTGTCGGCCTTCAGCGTGACCGAGGCGTCGGCAAGGCCCAGCGCGCTGACGTCGATCGGGGTTTTCGACCAGCCCGAGTCGCTACTGCCAGCGCCGGAACCGCCGCCATCCGCCCCGCCCAGCGCCGAGAGATCCAGCGCCCCGGCGGAAAGCTCGGCCACCACCCGCGGCTTGCCCGAAAGGTCGATATCCGCCGCCCCGGTAAAGCTGTTTTGATCCAGCACCGCCGCAATCTCGCGCAGGGACAGCCGACCGTCAGTGGTATAGGTCGCCTGCGCCGAAACCTTTGCGGCCCGGCCCAGCCCCCGGGGCAGATCCGCCGCCGCCAGCCCCAGCGCCGCCATCAGCGCGCCCGTGTCGGGGCTGTCGGCCTGAACCCGCCCGGCGACCTCGCCCGCGATGCTGGCGCGGCCGTCAAAGGTTAGCGCCGCCGCGCCCAGCCTGGCCGAGGCGGTCAGTGGCACCACCTTGCCGGCGAGCATCTCCTCCATCGCGGTGATGCGCGCGGTCAGGTCGATGGCGCCCCCCCCATGGGCGAGCCGCACCGAGAGATCGGCGGCCGTCTGGCCCTGCGGCCAGTCCAGCACCAGGTCGAGCGGCCCCAGCGCCACGGGCGCCGCTCCGGCGGCAGAGTAGCGCAGGCGCGCGCCGGACAGCTCCAGCCGCTCCAGCGTGGCCGGTGGGGCGGTGCCCCCGGCGGTTTCGCCCGAGGCTGCGGGGGCTGCCTCGCCAAAGACCCAGTTTCCCTGCCCGTCGGCGCGGGTTTCCAGCATCAGCTCGGGCGATTTCGCCACGATCCGGGTGACCCGGACGGTTCCCGACAGCAGCGCGCGGGTGTCGATGCCGATCGACAGGCTCTCGGCCCGCAGCATCGGGTCCTTTCCGGCCCAATCGGCATTGGCGAGCGTGACCGGCCCGGTCTCGGCCCCCAGCACCGGCCAGACCGAAACGCTGACGCCGCCCTCGAAGCTGACGGCGCGACCGGTGCGCGCCTCGATCTGGTCCGCGGCGATGCGCGCGATCTGCTGCGACGGCAGGAACAGCACGCCCGCCACCGCCACTGCTGCCGCGATGAACACCACCCCGATGATGCGAAAGATCCATCTCATCGACTGCCCCCTTGCCCGTTTGCCCGACCGGTCCGGCCCCAGCTTAGCCCCTGTGCCTCGGGGCGCAATCGCATGTCCACACATCTTTGCCCCCTTTGCACCGGACGCCGGCACCTTTATATGCGCGCAATGAGTTCCAATCCGCCCGATCTTCGCCCCGACCTCGCCCCGCGCCCCCGCATGGCCGACCGCCCCCGCGCGGGACAGCCCAGTATCGGCATGGTGTCACTGGGATGCCCCAAGGCGCTGGTGGACAGCGAACGCATCCTGACCCGGCTGCGCGCCGAGGGCTATGGCGTCTCGCCCGATTACGCGGGCGCCGATGCGGTGATCGTGAACACCTGCGGTTTTCTCGACAGTGCCAAGGCGGAATCGCTGGAGGCGATCGGCGAGGCGCTGCGCGAGAACGGCAAGGTGATCGTGACCGGCTGTCTCGGCGCCGAGCCGGACTATATCCGCGAACACCACCCGCGCATCCTCGCGGTGACCGGCCCGCACCAGTACGAGCAGGTGCTCGACGCTGTGCACGGCGCGGTGCCGCCCGATCCCGATCCTTTTGTCGATCTGCTGCCGGCGGCGGGGGTGAAACTGACGCCGCGCCATTTCAGCTATCTGAAGATCTCCGAGGGCTGCAATCACAGGTGCAAGTTCTGCATCATCCCCGACATGCGCGGGCGGCTGGCCTCGCGCCCGGGCCATGCGGTGCTGCGCGAGGCCGAGAAACTGGTCGAGGCAGGGGTGAAGGAACTGCTGGTTATATCCCAGGACACAAGCGCTTACGGCTTGGATCGCAAGTATGATTCGAACCTGTGGAAAAACCGCGAGCTGCGCAGCCATATCACCGATCTTTCGCGCGAACTGGGCCAGCTGGGCGCCTGGGTGCGGCTGCATTACGTCTATCCCTATCCGCATGTGCGCGAATTGATCCCGCTGATGGCGGACCCGCAAAGCGGCGTGCTGCCCTATCTCGACATCCCGTTCCAGCACGCCCATCCCGATACGCTGAAGCGCATGGCGCGGCCTGCGGCGGCGGCAAAGACGCTCGACGAGATCGCCGCCTGGCGCGCGATCTGTCCCGAGATCACCCTGCGCTCGACCTTCATCGTCGGCTATCCGGGCGAGACCGAGGCAGAGTTCCAGACCCTGCTGGACTGGATGGACGAGGCGCAGCTTGATCGAGTGGGTTGTTTTCAATACGAAAACGTCGCGGGTGCGCGGTCGAACGACCTGCCAGACCATGTCCCCGACGAGATCAAGCAGGAGCGTTGGGAACGGTTCATGCAAAAGGCGCAGGAGATTTCCGCGGCGAAACTCGCGGCAATGGTCGGCACCACCTGCGAGGTGATCGTCGATGCGGTCGATGGCGAGGCCGCCACCTGCCGCACCAAATCGGACGCGCCGGAGATCGACGGCAACCTGTTCATCGACGAGGATTTCGAGGCGCTCAAACCCGGGGATCTGGTCACTGTCGAGATCGAGGAGGCCAGTGACTATGACCTTTGGGGACGGATTTTTCGAAAGTGAACCGTTGATTTACCCACAGGTTCAGGGGTAGCGGTTTACAATTCCCGATATTCTCCGTGCCTATCCACAAAACAATCCGAAAGATATCCACACGCCGGCACGAAAACCGGGCTGTGCGGACGGGCGGATTGACCTAGGTTGCCGGAGGCGGCAGCGTTGCCGCAGCCACCGAAGCAGGAGCCATCCATGCCCGATACGCCGATCATCGCCCAGAAATCCCCCTTCCCCGTCGAGGTCGAGGCCGGAAAAACCTATTTCTGGTGCGCCTGCGGGCGCAGCGCGAAACAGCCGTTCTGCGACGGCAGCCACAAGGGCACCGCGATCACGCCAGTGAAATACACCGCCGAGGCTGATGGAAAGGTGTTCTTTTGCGGCTGCAAGGCCTCGTCAAAGGCGCCGCTCTGCGACGGGACGCACGCCAAGCTTTAGCAGCGCCAAGGCCTGTTTCCGCGCCGCCACGCGGCGGATCAATGCGGCGTCTGAAGCCGGCGCAAATCCTCCAGAATCCGAACATGGGCGCAATACGGCGGCGGCGGCGCGGGCCAGACCGCCTGTCTGGCCAGCCAGTTTTCGCACATGGCGCGGCAGGGACAGGTGCGGCAGCGTTCGACCATGTCGACATAGTCGTCGAGGTCGAGCGCCCCCTCGACCATTGCGCTGGACAGGTTGACGCCCGACACCCGCGCCACCGAGCGGGTCAGCCAGAAGTGCTGGTCGACCGTGTCGATCTCTTCGGTTCTCACCCCGTCGTGCATCCTACCCTCCCGTATCCTCATGCGCTTCGGCGCGCTGCCGCAGGGCGGCAAACCTGGCCCGGTTCGGGCAGGTCTCAGGCGCGCAGGGCGCCGCTTCATGCGCCTCCAGCCAGGCGTCGCAGTCATCGGCCCAGGCACAGTGTCGACAACTCTGGACCATCTCGGCCCACTCCTCCTGGCTCAGGTCTCCGGTCTCATAGGCGCCGACCAGATCCGCGTCGGTGGTCTTGGCCATCCGCGAGATCAGCCGCACGTGCCTCATGATCCGTCCCAGAACCGCGGTCATGACAACTCCCCTTCTCTCCTCGGGGTCCGTGCCGCCACCAGCCGCGAAAACATCCTGCGGTTCGCGCAATACACCGGTGCCGCAACGCCCGAGGCAGGCGTGCCCGAAATCTCGGCACACCGCACGGCGCCGACACACCCGGCACAGCGCAGAACGGCATCGGCGATCTCGTCGAAGGCCAACCGCCCGGCGAGCGCCGCCTCCTCCAGATCGATACCCAGAGCGGAGGCCATCCGGTCCACCAGCGCGGCGTGACGTTTGAGCGTGTGGCGGTCGTGCATCTCGGCCCCCTGCGGCGGTGAATGACCCAAGAGTAACAAAGCCGGCGCTGCGCCCCTTTGATGCAGGTCAACCGTCGGACAACCCGGTCTGTTCCAGATAGGCGCGCACCGCATCCTGCACCCGGCGGAACCGGTCGCCACCCAACTTCTTGCCGCCATACCAGCGGGTGACGATCACCAGGTGATCCTCCAGCCCTGCGCGTTCCAGCATGCGCAGAATCACCATGCCGGCCCCGGATTCGCCGTCATCGGCCTTCAGCGCGCCGGTGGCCGAGAGCCTCACCGCCCAGGTGTTATGGGTGGCCCTGCCATAGCTGCGGTCGGCCTTCAGCGCCGCGAGAACCGCATCGACCTCGGCCCGGCTGCGCACCGGCGCGCCGCTGACCGCGTAGCGCGACCCACGATCGCTGAGCACCACGCCCAGGCGCGTCAGCTCCGGCCCGCTCACCCGGCCACGCCCGTGGTCTGCAAGAGTTTCACGGTTTCGCGCACCACCCAGATCCGCGCCGCGTTGGGCGGATGGGTGCCGAGGAACCGGTCGCCGGGATCGGGCAGCCGGGTGAAATACCCGGCCCCGCGCAGCGGGTCGAACCCGGCACGATAGGCGATCACGGTGCCAAGCTGATCGGCCTCGAGTTCGAAATCCTTGGAGTAACTGCGCGCGCCCACCTCCGCGCCAATCTCGCGCGCCCGCACCACCGCCGCGGGACTGGCGCCGTCCAGCGTGGCGAGATCGCCGAAGATCTCGGCCCCGACCGCGGCATGGCGCGCCTGCCGGTCGAGATGACCGAGGATGTGATGCGAGGTCTCGTGGCTGAGCACGAAGGCCAGTTCATCGGCGCTGCGCGTGCTGTCGATCAGCGCCACGGAGAACAGGATCACCGGCCGGCCGCGCCGGTCGACCGACTGATAGGCATTCGGCTCGGCGCGCGGATCGGGATCGACCAGAATCAGGAAATCGCAGTTCACCCCGCCGGCCTGGCTGCGGCAGACCGCCTCGGCCACCGGTTCGACGGCCGCGACAACGGTCCGGAAGTCGTGCCTTGCCTGCAGCACCGCTTGCGTCGGCGCCGGGGCAAGATCGCAGCCCGCGGCGGCAAGCAGGGCCATCAGCATGAGAAATCGGCGCATCGCGCGGGCCTTTTTCCGGGTTTGTCGCGGTAAAGGTTAGCACAGTGCGCCGGACCCGCCAGCCCCGCCCCGGTCGGGTTCGATCCGGCTTGCAATGGGGGGCGCGCGGCGGCACAGTTCGCCCATGTTTACCATCGAGCATGAATTCGACGCCACCGTCATCACCCTGGTCGACGAAGGCGAACTGCCGCTGCAGGAGGACGTGACGATCAATGCCTTCGCGGAATGCGTGACGCTGGAGCAGATCGACCCGCGCACCGACCGGCTGCAGACGATCACCCTGTCGCCGGAGCAGCTGCGCGACCTGGCTGCGGCGCTGGATCTGCCCGAGGGGGTGTACCAGTTGCGGCAGGTCGACGGGGAGGACGCGGACGGCCCGGACGGCGACGCCTAGCTAGCCCGCACCCTCCTAGCCCAGAAAGATAAAGACCTTGTCGCGCGCGGTCTGGCCGCGTCGCAACTCCAGGCGCGAGGGCGCGACCTTCATCGCCGCCGCCAGCAGCGCCTGCACCGCCGCGTTTGCCTTGCCGTTCTCCGGCGCCACGGTGACGGTGGCGCGCAGGGCGTCGCCGTCGCGCGTCAGGCTGGTGCGCGCAGCCTTGGGGGTGACGCGCAGGGCGATCTCGGTGCCCGGATGGGCCAGGTCCGAGAGATCGGGCAGGTCGCGGAGCTTGGGTTTCGCCATGCCTTTCTATAGCGCCGCCGCCGGGACGAACGCCAGAGGCCGCGTGACGCGCCTAGAACTCGTGGCCGCGCGGGCCGCGGTAATAGGCGCGCCGGGCCGCGCGGTCGGGCGAGATCACGCCGCCGTGCGCGGGTGGCGCCCCGGCGTAATCGCCCTGGCCGAGCGCGGGATCGGCGGCAGGGTCGCGCGACATGCCGGGCCAGGATGCGCCGACGGGCGTACAGGCCGACAACAAACTGGCCAGCAATATGCAGGCAAGGCAGGCGAAGGCGAAGCGCATGGTCTCTCCTGTTTCAGGCGCGGCCGGTTTCCTGCCGCGCCCGGCGCAGTATAGCACCCCCGAACTGCCCTGGCCCGCACGTTCGCGTGAGCATGGCCCCGGCTTTGCTCGGATTCTCCCTTGAAACTTGCAGCCCCCGCCCTGAGATTGGGAGGGACAGATGTAAACAGGTTTCACATATGCCCGATCCCAACCCTTCCGCGCTCGACTTTCTGCTCGGCCGCCGCTCGCGCCCGGCCAAGACCCTGCGCGCCCCGGCGCCCACGCGCGCGGCACTGGCGCCGCTGCTGCGGGCCGCCGCGCGCAGCCCCGATCACGGCAAGTTGGAGCCCTGGCGCTTTGTCGTGATCGAGGCCGGCGCAATGCCGCGCCTGGCCGATCTGGCCGAGGCCCGGGCGCGCGCGCTGGAGCTAGACGCCGGCGACATCGCCAAGGCCCGGCAACAGTTCGACCAGGGGGTGCTGGCGGTGGCGGTGATCGAGGTGCAGAAACCCTCGGACAAGATCCCGGCGATCGAACAGAGCTATTCCGCCGGCGCGGTTTGTCTGGCGCTGCTCAACGCCGCTCTGGCCTCGGGCTGGGGCGCCAACTGGCTGACCGGCCGGGTCTCGCACGACCGGGTGTTCTGCGAGACCGGCCTGGGGCTCGCGCCGCATGAGAGCATCGCGGGCCTTATCCATATAGGCACCGAAACCAGCGCGCCCCCCGAACGACCCCGCCCCGACCTCGACGCCATCACCGAATGGGTGAGCCGGTGATTCTGAAATCCTTTCTGCTCGCCCTCTCCCAGATCGGCGACCGCCGGTTTCGTCGCGTGCTGTTTCTCGGCATCGGGCTGACCTTCGCGCTGCTGGTCGCGGCCTATGCCGGGTTTCTGGTGGTGATCGAGGTCTTCGTCGGAGCGGAAGCCACCCTGCCGGTGCTGGGCGAGGTGCGCTGGCTGAACGACCTGCTCAGCCTGTCGTCCTTCATCTTCATGATGGTTCTGTCGTTCTTCCTGATGATCCCGGTCGCCTCGGCGATCACCTCGATGTTCCTCGACGAGGTGGCCAAGGCGGTGGAGGATCGCCACTACCCGCAGCTTCCGCCGGTGCCCCCGGTGCCGTTCTGGGACGCGCTGCGCGACACGGTGAACTTCCTCGGCGTGTTGATCGGGGCCAACCTGCTGGCCTTTATCCTCTACGCGCTGTTGCCGGTGGGGTCGGTGTTCATCTTCTGGGGGCTGAACGGGTTCCTGCTGGGGCGGGAATACTTCACCCTCGCGGCGATGCGGCGGCTGGGGCGCAAGGGCGCCAAGGAACTGCGGGCGAAGCATATGGGAACGATCTGGCTGGCCGGCACGCTGATGGCGATCCCGCTCTCGGTGCCGCTGCTGAACCTGGTGATCCCGATCCTCGGCGCGGCCACCTTCACCCATATCTACCACCGGCTGGAGTCGCGGCGGTAAGGCGTGGCTCGGTTCACCGCCTCAATTCACCGGCGGCAGGCTCTTGGTCCAGTCGAAATCATCGACCGAGATCCAGCCGGACAGGATGATCCCGGCAATCGCCGCCCAGAGCACAGCGGCGACAGCGGTGGTGATCCAGGCCTTTTTCTTCAGGTTGTGATGCGCCGGCGCACCTGCATGGGTGCCCTCGACCACCTCGCCCATGTCGCCCTGCGTCTTCAGCCGGATCGGGATGGCGATGAAAAAGGTCATGAACCAGATCACCGCGTAGAGCACCAGGGCGGATACGATCGACATGGGAAACCTCCGGGCGTTGGGCGGGCAAGGGGCGGCCCCGGCGTGGGGGCCCTGGCGGGCGATCTAGCTCAGACCTGTTCCAGCTCCACCAGGCAGCCGTTGAAATCCTTCGGATGCAGGAACAGCACTGGCTTGCCGTGGGCGCCGATCTTGGGCTCGCCATTGCCCAGCACGCGGGCGCCGGTTGCCTTGAGATGGTCGCGCGCGGCGAGGATATCCTCGACCTCGTAGCAGACATGGTGGATGCCGCCCGAGGGGTTCTTGTCCAGGAACCCCTGGATCGGGCTACCCTCGCCCAGCGGGTAGAGCAGCTCGATCTTGGTGTTGGGCAGCTCGATGAATACCACGGTGACGCCGTGGTCGGGCTCGTCCTGCGGCGCGCCGACCTTGGCGCCCAGCGCGCTGCGGTACTGTTCCGAGGCCGCCTCGAGATCGGGAACGGCGATGGCAACATGGTTCAGGCGTCCGATCATGGCGGTCTCCTCGCGGCTGGAATGGCGTTGCCGGGGTTATGGGGGTTTGCTCGCGCGAGGGCAAGTGGGCGCGGCACTTGCCGGCGTTAACCGCCCGTTAGGCCGATCGCGCCTAGCCTGCCGTCGTCGCCGAAGGGAGAAACCAGTCATGCCGGCCATGGAAGACCGCGAGCCGTTTGCCCTGTCGCACCCGCCTGCCAGCCCCGGCCGCCCGCTTCTGGGTCTCACCGTCCTGGTGGTCGAGGACAGCGCCTATGCAGCCGAGGCGCTGCGGCTGCTGAGCCTGCGCAGCGGCGCGCGCATCCGCCGGGCCGATTGCCTGAAATCGGCCCGCCACCATCTGCAGGTCTACCGCCCGTCGGTTCTGATCGCCGATCTGGGCCTGCCCGATGGCAACGGCCTCGACCTGATCGAGGAGGCCGCCGGCCGGTTCCCGCGGATCGGCGTGATCCTGGGGCTGTCCGGCGACAGCTTCGGCGAGGAGACCGCGATCGCCGCCGGGGCCGACGGGTTCCTGGCCAAACCGATCGCCTCGCTGGCGCGATTCCAGTCGGAAATCCTCACCCATCTGCCGGCCGATCTGTCACCTGGGGGGGCGCCAGATCGCGCCGAGCAGGACATCATCCACCCCGATCCGCTGGCCTACCGCGACGACATGGCCCATGTCGCCGACATGCTGAACGACGGCCACGAGGAAAAGGTGCTGGATTATGTCGCGCAGTTTCTGCGCGGGGTGGCCCGCAGCGCCGAGGACGGCGCCCTGGCCGAGGCCGCCAGCGGTCTGGCGCGGGCGCGGGCGCAGGGGGCGCCGCTGGCCTCGCCCACGGCGCGGCTGGCCGGGCTGGTCCAGCAGCGGCTGCGCGGGGCGCGGCCGATCTGAGCCTGCGCTCAGAGCGTCGGGTCGGAGCCGACCCGCACCAGCCGGGTCAGATCGCCCAGCCGCTCCCGCTGGCGGCCTGCGGAATCGAAATTCGCCGGCGCCAGCCAGGCGGAGAAAGCCTCGCGCAGGGCAGGCCAGTCCCGGTCGGTCACGGCGAACCAGGCGGTGTCGCGGTTGCGCCCCTTGATCACCATGTGCTGCCGGAACACCCCCTCGAAGCTGAACCCGAGCCGTTGCGCGGCAGCGCGTGAGGGGCGGTTGAGCGCATCGCATTTCCACTCGTAGCGCCGATAGCCCGCGTCGAAGGCCCAGCCCATCATCAGCGCCATTGCCTCGGTCGCCGCACGGGTCCGCTGCAGCGCGGGCGAGAGGGCGATGTTGCCCACCTCGATCACCCCCATCTGCGGCTTGATCCGCAGAAAGCTGGCCACGCCGCCGCAGATCCCGCTGTCCTTATCGCAGATGGCATAGAACAGGTGGTCGGGGTTCGCCACGGTGTCGCGGACCCAGCGATGGTATTGCGCGGCCGAGTGGAACGGCCCATAGGCCATGTAATCCCACAGGGCATCATGGCCCGCGTAGGCGCGAAAGAGCAGCGCCGCATGGTCCTCGGCCGAGAGCGGTTCAAGCCGGGCGAAACGCCCCTCCAGCAGCGCGCCAGAGGGTAAGGACGGCGGGGTCCGGTTTGCGACCGGCGAACCAAGCGGGCGGGCAGGATCGGGGCCGGTCATCGCAACAGCCGCGGATCTGCGCCCATGTCGAGGCCGGGGAAAACCGTGCGCTCCAGCCCGGCCCGGTCGAGCCCTGCCACTCCGCGCAGAACCCAGGCGGCGGCGGCGCGCACGTCGCCCGTGGGCATCAGGTCGCGGCGATCATAAAGCGCGGCCTCGTCCAGCCCCGGCCAGCGCCCGTGCACCATGCCGCCACGCAGGGCGCCGCCGGCCATTACCATCACCCCGCCGGTGCCGTGATCGGTGCCGCCGGTGCCGTTGACGCGCACGGTGCGGCCGAACTCGGTCATGGCGAGGATCGCGGTCTTGCCCCAAACCTCGGGGCCAAGCCGGTCGTGCAGGGTGGTCACGGTCTCGGACAACTGGCCCAGCGCCGGGCGCAGCGTGCGCGCCTGGTTGCGATGGGTGTCCCAGCCGTTGACCGAAAAGGACACCAGCCGGGCGTCGCCGCGCAGCTGCTCTGCGGCGAACTCGGCCACCGGCACCATGCCGCCGCCGCCGGCGCGCGGCGGCTCCATCGCCGGGCGGTCGCCCTCCCCGGCCATCCCGCCCCCGCTCATTTCGCCGCCTTCGGAGAGCATCAGCGCCTCGGTCAGCGCCGGGTGGAACAGCGGATCGTCCTGCATCACCAGCTCCATCAGCCGGATCGCCTGCGGGCTCATGGTCAGATCTGCCTCGGGCGACCAGTCGGCCACCGGGGCGGCGCCGGCCAGCACCTTCATCTCGCCGTGACCCAGCGCGAAGGCGGTCTGCGCCTCGACGCCCGGGACCAGTTGCAGCATCCGGTTGAGCCAGCCGTCGCGCGCGCCGGAAAGCTCGCCGGTCCCCGCCTCGAGCAGGTCCTGCCCGTCGAAATGGCTGCGCTTGTCACGGTAGGGGGTCGAGACCGCATGCATGAACCCCAGCTCGCCCCGCGCCCAGAGCGGCATCAGCGGCGCCAGCGCCGGGTGCAGGGCAAAGAACCCGTCGAGGTCGGAGGCTGCCCCGCCGCCACCTGCCAGCGCCCCGCGCAGTGCGGCGTATTCCGGCGCGCCGCGGGGCTGCACCACGTCGAGCCCGTCCATGCCGCCGCGCAGGATGATCACCACCAGCCGCGTCTCCCAGGGCGCGGCTGCGTAACTCACCCGCGTCCAGAGCGGGCTGGCCGCCGCCGAGCACCCCAGCACGGCGCCGCGGGTCAGAAAGGCACGGCGGGAAAGATCCTTGGTCATAGCGGCCTCCTATCGGCGCTGGAATGCCGACGCCGAGAGCACCAGCCCCACCGCCTCGGCCCGGGTTTCGGCGGCCCGCGCGGCAAAGCGCACCGGCTCGGGCGCCGCCGCGCCCAGCGCGGTATCGACAAAGGCGCGCGGGTCCGGCAGGTCGGGCAGCAGCCGGCGCGGCACCGCCATCGCCCAGCGCAGCCGCGCCGAGAGCCCCTGCGGGGTGATCCAGGCCGCATCCGCCTCGGGCCAGCCGTCCGGGCCATTGGGCCGCTGCCAGAACTGCCCCATGGCGCGCGCCGGTTGCAGGATCAGCCGGTTCATCTGACTGTCCTTCGCGGTTTCGATCCGCTCCGGCGCCACCGCCAGCGCCCGACAGGCCGAGGCGATGAAATCGAACGGCGGCTTGACGTTGCCGGGCCCGTCGGCCCAAGCCGCCGGATGCTCCAGCATCGCGGCATAGACCGCGCGCAGATCGCCCCCGGTGGCCAGGAACCGCGCCGACATATGCGCCACCAGCCCCGGGTCGGGCGTGTCGGAGACGAAATGCACCGCCAGCTTGCGCGCGATGTGATCCGCCGTCGCCGGGTGGACCGCCAGATCGTGCAGCGCGCTCTGCACCGCCTCCAGCCGCGCCGGGTTGCCGCCGTAGTGGCGCCCGAGGATCATCTCCTCGCCCGGCTCGGCCCAGCCGGGGCGAAACTCCACCGTTCCGGTCCGGCCGACGGTGAGGCCGGTGAACAGCTCGGCCAGTTGGCGCACGTCCGCCTGGGTATAGGGGCCGTCCACCCCCAGCGTGTGCAGCTCCAGAACCTCGCGGGCGAGGTTCTCGTTCAGCCCACGGGACTTGCCCTTGCGGCGGGCAAAAGCGCTTTGCGGCCCGACCGAGACCCGCTGGTCGAGATAGGTCAGCATCATCGGGTGGGTCACCGCCGCGACCAGCAGATCGCCGAATCGCCCCGGCAGGTTGGGCCGGATCGCCGCATCGACATAGATCGAGACCGCGCTGCGCTGCGGCCCGGTCTTGCCCACGGTGGTGAAGTGATCCGCCCAGAACAGCGCCAGGCGCTCGCGAAAGCCGGCCTGCGTCCCGCTCCAGCGCAGCACGGTCTGCCCGAGGCCGCGCAACAGGTCGGCGCGAAAGCTGCGGTTCACCGCCTTGGTCTGATCCGACAGCGCCTGCGCCCGCGCGCCGCTGGCCTTGCGCTTTTGCTTGCGCAGATCCAGCCAGTGCGCGCGCCGCTGCCAATAATCGTCATGGGTCACGACCGGAAACCGTGCCGCCATCCCGTCGGGCCCATCCAGCCCGGCCAGCAGCGCATCAAGCGTCGGCGGCGGCGCGATCTGCGGCGACAGCCCGCAGCCAAAGCGGATCTCGGAACGTTCTGGGGAAAAGCTCACGGCTGGAAACCACGCGGATAAGTTCGCCTCACGCGGCAAAGCTTAAACCGCAACGCGGCCCGGTTCCTAGTGGAACGGGCCGCGCCGGGTTGGTTTTTTCACCGCTCGGCGGAGCTCCGCCCGAAAGCTCAGTCCTCGCGCGGGATCACGCGCAGGCCCAGGTCCATCAGCTGGTCGCTGGTCGGCTCGCTGGGGGCGTTCATCATCAGGTCCTCGGCGCGCTGGTTCATCGGGAACATGATGACCTCGCGGATGTTGGCTTCGTCGGCCAGCAGCATCACGATCCGGTCGATCCCGGCGGCGCAGCCCCCGTGCGGCGGCGCGCCGTACTGGAATGCGTTGACCATGCCGCCGAACCGCTTGCGCACCTCGTCCTCGCCATATCCGGCCAGTTCGAAGGCCTTGAACATGATCTCGGGCTTGTGGTTCCGGATCGCGCCCGAGACCAGCTCATAGCCGTTGCAGGCCAGGTCGTACTGGTATCCCAGAACCTCCAGCGGATCGCCCTGCAGCGCCTCCATTCCGCCCTGCGGCATCGAGAAGGGGTTGTGGCTGAAATCGATCCTGCCGGTCTCGTCGTCCTTTTCGTACATCGGGAAATCGACCACCCAGCAGAACGCGAAACGGTCCTTGTCGGTCAGCTTCAGCTCCTCGCCGATGACGGTACGGGCGCGGCCCGCGACCGCCTCGAAGCTGGCGGGCTTGCCGCCGAGGAAAAAGGCGGCGTCGCCCTTGCCCAGGCCCAGTTGCTGGCGGATCGCCTCGGTCCGTTCGGGGCCGATGTTCTTGGCCAGCGGTCCGGCCGCCTCCATGCCGTTCTCACCTTCCCGCCAGAAGATATAGCCCATCCCCGGCAGCCCCTCTTTCTGGGCATAGGAATTCATCCGGTCACAGAACTTGCGGCTGCCGCCCGATTTGGCCGGGATCGCGCGGATCTCGGTCCCGTCCTGCTCCAGCAGCCTGGCGAAGATGGCAAAGCCCGAGCCACGGAAATGTTCCGAGACATCCTGCATCTTGATCGGGTTGCGCAGGTCGGGCTTGTCGGTGCCGTACCAAAGCGCCGCCTCTTTGTACGAAATCTGCGGCCAGTGCTTGTCGACCGTCTTGCCGTCGCCGAACTCCTCGAACACGCCCTCCAGCACCGGCTGGATGGTGTCGAACACGTCCTGCTGGGTGACAAAGGACATCTCGAGGTCGAGCTGATAGAAATCGGTGGGCGAGCGGTCGGCGCGCGGATCCTCGTCGCGGAAACAGGGCGCGACCTGGAAATACTTGTCGAAGCCCGACACCATGATCAGCTGCTTGAACTGCTGCGGCGCCTGCGGCAGCGCATAGAACTTGCCCGGATGCAGGCGGCTCGGCACCAGGAAGTCGCGCGCGCCCTCAGGGCTGGATGCGGTGATGATCGGGGTCTGGTATTCGCGGAACTTCTGATCCCACATCCGGCGGCGGATGCTGGCCACCACGTCGCTGCGCAGGGTCATGTTGCGCTGCATCGCCTCGCGGCGCAGGTCGAGGTAGCGATAGCGCAGCCGCGTCTCCTCGGGGTATTCCTGATCGCCGAACACGATCAGCGGCAGCTCGCCGGACTGGCCCAGCACCTCCAGGTCGCGGATATAGACCTCGATCTCGCCGGTGGGGATCTTGGCGTTGATCAGCTCGGGCGCCCGCGCCTTGACCTCGCCGTCGATGCGTACGCACCATTCGCTGCGCAGCTTCTCGACGTCAGCAAACACCGGGCTGTCGGGATCGCACAGCACCTGGGTGAGGCCGTAGTGATCGCGCAGGTCGATGAACAACACCCCGCCGTGATCGCGGATCCGGTGGACCCAGCCCGACAGGCGGACGGTCTGGCCGACTTCGGCGGCGGTGAGGTCTGCGCAGGTATGGCTGCGATAGGCGTGCATCGGGAGGCTCCCCTCGGGCGGTCTGGGCGGTCATGAATGTCGCGCCGATACACCGTGCCCGGCCCGGGAAGTCAAGGGAGCAACAGGTGACGCAACGGGATTCGCAACGGTGTTGGGAATTGAAAAAAGCTGGTGTAACGTTTTCGCGGAGCAAGGAAACAGCGAACCGGAGAGCCGGAGGTATGTCCATGTGGACCAACATTTTCGATCGCATGCTGCAGCGATTGATCCAGACCGGTCAATTGCAGGTCACCTATCCCGATGGCCGGACCGAATGTTATGGCACCCAGGCCGAGCCGGGCGCGGCGGTGCGCATTACCCAGGAGGCGACGCTCAGGGCCCTGTGCCTGAACCCCGAGCTTGCCCTGGGCGAATCGTATATGGAGGGCACGCTTCAGATCGAGGGCGACGACGTCGAGGGGCTGCTGCGGGTGCTGCTGCGCAACCGCCGACGCGACGACCTGCCGCTCTGGGCGCGGTTCTACAGCCGGTTGCGCTATGGCGCGCAAAGCTGGCTGCGACGCAACACGCCCGGGCTGGCGCGCAAGTACGTGGCGCATCACTACGACCTGTCCGACGATCTGTACCGGCTGTTTCTGGACGAGGACATGCAATACAGCTGCGCCTATTTTTCCGATCCGGGGATGAGCCTGGAGGACGCGCAGCGCGCGAAAAAGGCTCATATCGCCGCCAAGCTGCGGATCGAGCCGGGCATGCGGGTGCTGGATATCGGCTGCGGCTGGGGCGGCATGGCGCTGACGCTGGCGCGCGACCACGGCGCCCATGTCACCGGCGTGACCCTGTCTGAGAACCAATTGGCCACCGCCCGGCGCCGCGCCGCCGAGGCCGGGATGGAGCGCAACACTGAATTTCGGCTGCAGGACTATCGCGACATCAGCGAGACCTTTGACAGAATCGTCTCGGTCGGCATGCTCGAACACGTGGGCGTGCCGTTCTACGGGACCTATTTCGCACAGGTCGCCAACCTGCTCGAGCGCGACGGTCTGGCCCTGATCCACACCATCGGCAGCCTCGCCCCGCCGGGGGCGCAGGCGGAATGGATCACCAAGTACATCTTTCCCGGCGGCTATATCCCCACCCTGTCACAACTGACGCCTGCGGTCGAACGCTCGGGCCTGTGGTCGCTGGACATCGAGGTGATGCGGTTTCATTACGCGATGACCCTGCGGCATTGGCTGGACCGCTTCGACGCCAACCTCGACACCGTGCGACAAAGTTATGACGACCGGTTCATCCGGATGTGGCGCTATTACCTGATCGCGTGCTTCATGACCTTCGAGGAGGAGCAGCAGGTGGTGTTCCAGTTCCAGCTCGGTCATCGCGGCGACGCCGCACCGTTGACGCGCGACTACCTGCATCCCCTCGCACCGGACCGGGATTTCCACGAGGCCGCCGAGTAGCCCCCGCAAGACATCGGGGGAAGGAATTTCGCCAGGAATATTGGCGATTTGCCCAAAAAAAAGGCGGCCGTCGCCGTCGGCGGAATCACGCTTACGGTGTCGCGTTCTCGTGCCGACGACCAACAATCAATTGCCAGATCAGCCGATTCCAAAGTACTTTCATTACGGAGGTGTAACTTTGTTCACAGAGTGCGCCTCCACTTGAGTTTAAGAAGAAATTTGTACCGTCCCCTGCAATCTGGTGCGACCCGCACCAACGCAGCAAATAGGAGAAGAGCAATGGCTATTTACACGGGCGAAGACGACGTCGATGACGTCCTGGCTGGGTCCCTGTTCAGCGATCAAATACTCGGTCTGAGCGGCAACGACGTTCTGCTTGGCCAGAACGGCGATGACTTTCTCGACGGCGGAGACGGCAACGACGTTCTGGTCGGCGGCATCGGCGACGACGTATTGCTGGGAGGCGCCGGCAGGGACGTGTTTGACCTGACCGCGGGCGACGACACCGCCTTTGGCGGCGATGGCAGTGACCATTTCGTCGTCAACGGCTTTGCCGGTGACCACGTGGTCATCACCGACACGGCGGGCAACAGTGACACCATCAACTTCCACGGCGGCATCACAGGCGCCCGGATCGACATGAACCCCGGCAGCATCTCCGAGGTGGACGACCGCACCATCGAACTGACCGGCCTGACCGACGATGGCCCGCGGGGGCTGGAACTGGTTCTGCTGGAGGATCTCTCCGGCTCGTTCGGCGACGACCTCACGACCGTGAGCGGTCTGGCCGACGATCTGGTCACCGCTCTCTCGGGTCTGGCGACCAGCGTTGAGCTGGGCCTTGCCAGCTTTATCGACAAGCCGACCTCGCCCTTCGGCAGCACATCGGACCATGAGTATCAGACCGCGCTGGGCCTCACCTCCGATTTCGATGCCTGGAAAGCCGCGCTCGACGCGCTGGTTCTCGGCAGCGGGTCTGATGGCCCCGAGTCGCAGCTGACCGGCCTGATGCAGGTGGCGCTGCGGACGGCCGAGGTTGGGTGGTCCACCGATGCGACCAAGGTCGTGGTTCTGGCCACCGACGCGGTGCCGCACTTTGCCGGCGACAACCCGGTTGCCCCGAACGATGGTGACGACGTCACCGACGGCCCCGGCGATGACGGCACCGGCGAAGACTATCCGACCCTTGACCAGGTCAAGGACGCCCTGATCAAGGGCGGGATCGTCCCGGTCTTTGCCGTGTCCGATTTCGGCACCTCGGTCACAGAGGCCTACCAGGACATCGTCGATTTCTTCGGCTTCGGCACCGTTGTTGACCTGAGCTCGGACAGCTCGGACATCATCGACTCGATCGAAACCGGCATCAGCGACGCCACCGACACCCTGATCGAGAATGCCATCGGCACCGATTTCCGCGATATCATCGAGGGCAACCGGGCCGACAACCTGATCAAGGGCAAGGGCGGCAACGACAAGATCAACGGCGGCGCCGGCGATGATGAAATTTATGGCAATGCCGGCAAGGACAAGATCGACGGCGGCAAGGGCGACGACCTGATCGCCGGCGGTGCCGGCAAGGACAAGCTGAAGGGTGGGGACGGCGACGACGTGTTCGAGTTCAACGCCGATACGATCGTGCCGACGGATGTTGTCCTGGATTACGAGGACGGCTCCGACACCTTCAACATCCTCGACGACGTGCTCCACACCTTTGCCGACATCGGTGTCCGCAAGGCTGGCAGCAGCGTCATCCTGGATCTCGACGGCGTGGACTTCGCCAAGGTCAAGAACACCGACGTGGCGGATATCGACGCCTCGGACTTTACCTTCGGCATCGCCTGATCCGATCTGAAACCATTGAATCCCCCCGCCTTTGCGGGGGGATTTCCTTTTGCGCATCCGGCGGGCCATGAGATGGCCGCAACCCGCTGCGCGCGCCCCTTGCACCTTTCCTTTGCTCCCCTATAAAGCGGGTCAATTTGACAGCCCGCCCGCAGCCGATGACTCGCACGGATGCGACCAGATCGAAGGAACAGGCCATGCCGAAAAGAACCGATATCCAGTCGATCATGATCATCGGGGCAGGCCCCATCGTGATCGGCCAGGCCTGCGAGTTCGACTATTCCGGCGCCCAGGCCTGCAAGGCCCTGCGCGAAGAGGGCTACCGGGTGATCCTGGTCAACTCCAACCCGGCGACGATCATGACCGATCCGGGGCTGGCCGATGCCACCTATCTCGAACCGATCCCGCCGGAAGTGGTTGCAAAGATCATCGAAAAGGAACGCCCCGACGCGCTCTTGCCGACCATGGGCGGGCAGACCGGGCTGAACACCTCGCTGGCGCTTGAGGAAATGGGCGTGTTGGACAAGTTCGGCGTCGAGATGATCGGCGCCAAGCGCGACGCCATCGAGATGGCCGAGGACCGCAAGCTGTTTCGCGAGGCGATGGACCGGATCGGGCTGGAAAACCCACGCGCCACCATCGTCACCGCCCCGAAGAAAGACAACGGCAAGGCCGACCTGGAGGCCGGGGTGCAGATCGCGCTCGACGCGCTCGAGGAGATCGGCCTGCCCGCGATCATCCGTCCCGCCTTTACCCTGGGCGGCACCGGTGGCGGTGTCGCCTACAACCGCGAGGATTACATCCACTTCTGCCGCTCGGGCATGGATGCCTCGCCGGTGAACCAGATCCTGGTTGATGAAAGCCTGCTGGGCTGGAAAGAATATGAGATGGAGGTGGTCCGCGACAAGGCGGACAACGCGATCATCGTCTGTTCCATCGAAAACGTCGATCCGATGGGCGTGCATACCGGCGATTCGATCACCGTGGCGCCGGCGCTGACGCTGACCGACAAGGAATACCAGATCATGCGCAACGGCAGTATCGCCGTGCTGCGCGAGATCGGGGTCGAGACCGGCGGCTCCAACGTGCAATGGGCGGTCAGCCCGGACACCGGCCGCATGGTGGTGATCGAGATGAACCCGCGGGTGTCGCGGAGCTCGGCGCTGGCGTCCAAGGCGACCGGCTTTCCCATCGCCAAGATCGCCGCCAAGCTTGCCGTGGGCTATACACTGGACGAGCTTGACAACGACATCACCAAGGTGACGCCCGCCAGCTTCGAGCCGACCATCGACTAGGTCGTCACCAAGATCCCGAAATTCGCCTTTGAAAAGTTCCCCGGCTCCGAGCCCTACCTGACCACCGCGATGAAATCGGTGGGCGAGGCGATGGCGATCGGCCGCACCATCCACGAATCGCTGCAAAAGGCGCTGGCCTCGATGGAATCCGGGCTCACCGGCTTTGACGAGGTGGTGATCCCAGGCGTGCAGGCGGACCCGTGGGAGGACGCCGGCGCCGACAAGGCCGCGGTGATCAAGGCGATCAGCCAGCAGACCCCGGACCGGATGCGCACCATCGCCCAGGCCATGCGCCACGGGCTGACCGACGAGGAAATCCACGCCGTCACCATGTTCGACCCCTGGTTCCTGGCCCGCATCCGCGAGATCGTCGAGACCGAGGCCGAGCTGCGCAAGACCGGCCTGCCGGTGACCGAGCAGCGGCTGCGCGCGCTCAAGATGATGGGCTTCACCGATGCCCGCCTCGGCACGCTCACCGGCCGGGACGAGGCCAACGTGCGCCGCGCCCGCCGCAACCTGGGCATCAGCGCGGTGTTCAAGCGGATCGACACCTGCGCCGCCGAGTTCGAGGCACAGACCCCTTACATGTACTCCACCTACGAGGCCCCGATGATGGGCGAGGTGGAATGCGAGGCGCGCCCGTCGGACCGCAAGAAGGTGGTGATCCTGGGCGGCGGCCCGAACCGGATCGGGCAGGGGATCGAGTTCGACTATTGCTGCTGTCACGCCTGTTTCGCGCTGACCGACGCGGGCTACGAGACCATCATGATCAACTGCAACCCCGAGACCGTCAGCACCGATTACGACACCTCCGACCGGCTCTATTTCGAGCCGCTCACCTTCGAGCACGTGATGGAGATCCTGCGGGTCGAGCAGATGAACGGAACCCTGCACGGGGTGATTGTACAATTCGGCGGCCAAACTCCCCTGAAACTGGCCAATGCGCTGTTCGAAGAGGGCATCCCGATTCTCGGCACCACGCCCGACGCCATCGACCTGGCCGAGGACCGCGAGCGGTTCCAGGACCTGGTCAACAAGCTCGGCCTGAAGCAGCCGCACAACGGCATCGCCTCGACCGACGAACAGGCGCTCAAGATCGCCGAGATCATCGGCTTTCCGCTGGTGATCCGCCCCTCCTACGTGCTGGGCGGGCGCGCGATGGAGATCGTGCGCGACATGGATCACCTGAAACGCTACATCAACGAGGCTGTGGTGGTCTCGGGCGACAGCCCGGTGCTGCTCGACAGCTATCTTTCCGGGGCGGTTGAGCTGGACGTGGATGCGCTCTGCGACGGCACCGACGTGCATGTGGCGGGCATCATGCAGCATATCGAGGAGGCCGGCGTGCATTCCGGCGACAGCGCCTGTTCGCTGCCGCCCTACTCGCTCTCGGCCGAGCTGATCGCCGAGGTCAAGACCCAGACCCATGCGCTGGCCAGGGCGCTGAACGTGGTCGGGTTGATGAACATCCAGTTCGCGATCAAGGACGGCGATATCTACCTGATCGAGGTGAACCCGCGCGCCAGCCGCACCGTGCCCTTCGTCGCCAAGGCCACGGATTCAGCGATTGCCTCGATCGCCGCGCGGATCATGGCGGGCGAAAAGCTGGCCGATTTCCCGCAGCGCGCGCCCTATCAGCAGGACGCCGATTACGACACCGTGCTGCCGCTGGCCGACCCGATGACGCTGGCCGATCCCAACATGCCGTGGTTCTCGGTCAAGGAGGCGGTAATGCCCTTTGCCCGGTTCCCCGGCGTCGACACCATCCTCGGCCCCGAAATGCGCTCGACCGGCGAGGTGATGGGCTGGGACCGCGATTTCCCGCGCGCCTTCCTCAAGGCGCAGATGGGCGCGGGCATGTCGCTGCCGCGCGCGGGCCGCGCCTTTGTCTCGATCAAGGACGCCGACAAGACCGCGCTGATGCTCGAGGCCGCGAAAACGCTGGTCGATCTCGGCTTTACCATCGTCGCGACCCGCGGCACGCAGGGCTGGCTGGCCGGGCATGACGTGGCCTGCGACGTGGTCAACAAGGTCTACGAGGGGCGCCCCGACATTGTCGACATGATGAAGGACGGCGAGATCCAGCTGGTGATGAACACCACCGAGGGGGCGCAGGCGGTCGAGGACTCCAAGGGCATCCGCTCGGTCGCGCTTTATGACAAGATCCCCTATTTCACCACCGCCGCCGGCAGCCACGCCGCGGCGTTGGCGATCAAGGCGCAGGCCGAGGGGGATGTCGGGGTGAAATCGCTACAGGCGTGATCACCGGCGGAAAAACGACGAATGCCCGGCCGAACCGCCGGGCATTTCGCATTTCAGGGTCGGTATCTTTCTGCCCTCGCGATTTCGGCGCCGAACGGTGCTTGATGCCCACCGCCTCATTTAACCTCGGAAAAAAGCCTCCCGACCCTGCTGGTGCGGGGTGAACCTCTGGCGCGCCGAGGATGCCGCTTTGCCATGTGGATGAAATGCGGTATGATCCAGCGGTATGAAGGCGGAGCCCACACAAATGGCCCCTGTGGCGAAGCGCAAAACCTCCCTGACGCTCGACGTCGAGCTTCTTGACCAAGCGAGGGGCTTGGGTATCAATGTCTCCTCGGTCGCCGACACGGCGCTGAGACAGGCCGTCGCGCAAGCCCGGCAACAACGCTGGCGTGAAGAAAACGCGGAGGCCTTCGCGGCCCAGGCGGAATGGCACGAGAAAAACGGGCATCCCTTGGCCGACATCATCGCCGCGCCCGGGCGCGCGTCTTGGGACCATTGAAGCGCCATGACGTGGCAAACTACAACGGCGTTGCCATGGTCATCGTCGAAAGCGACCTGTTGCCGACGGATCCTGCCGTGGTGGTCATTCCGCTGCTTCCCGACTATCCTGCCGTGACGCATTTGAATCCCGTGATCCTGCATGATGGCAGGCGGCTGGTCTTGGCGACCCGGCTGATCGCGGCGGTGCGCCGATCGACCCTGCGCCGCGACGGGACTGTCGCGGATCAGGCCGATCTGATCACGCGCGCGATCGACGTCCTGATGATGGGCGTATAGCCAAGGCAGCAGGTGCAAGCCAAACGGTCGGGCATTTCACTTTGCGCACGACGTCGCATGTAAAACGTTGCGCGACGGATCCCGGATCAATCGCCCCCTGCCCCTCACCGCATCATCACATAGGTGCCTGGCGCGTCGCAGATCGCATTGCCCATCTTCGGCGGCGCGACCGGCTCGCCGCGTTGCTGGCCCTTCAGCCAGTTCACCCAGGCCAGCCACCACGACCCGTCATGGGTTTCGGCCTGCTCCGCCCATTCCTCGGCCGGGATGAAGTGGTTGTTGCTCAGGATCCGGCCCAGCCGGAAATGGCGGTGGTGATGCCCCGGCTCGGATAAGACTCCGGCGTTGTGGCCACCGTTGGTCAGGGCAAAGGTCACCTCGGAGCGGGTCAGCGCGCCGGTCTTGTAGGCCGATTTCCACGGCGCCACGTGGTCGGTTTCGGTGCCGACGGCAAAGATCGGCATCTGAATGTCGCGCGGCGTGACCGGGTGCCCCTCGACTTCGAACTTGCCGGTTGCAAAGGCGTTTTCAAGGAACAGCTGGCGCAGGTATTCCGAATGCATCCGGTAGGGCATGCGCGTCGAATCCGCGTTCCAGGCCATCAGGTCGCTGGAGCGCAGCGTCTCTCCCATCAGGTATTCATGCTGCAGCCGCGACCAGATCAGGTCGTTGGAGCGCAGCAGCTGGAACGCCCCAGCCATCTGCGCCGCGTCGAGATAGCCGTTCCGCCACATCATGTCCTCGAGGAAGGAGACCTCGCTTTCGTTGATGAACAGGGTCAGTTCGCCGGCCTCGGTGAAATCCATCTGGGCCGCCAGCAGGGTCAAGCTGGCCAGGCGGGTGTCGCCCTCGCGCGCCATGGCAGCGGCGGCAATGCTCAGCAAGGTGCCGCCAAGGCAATACCCCACCGCGTGAACGCGGGTGGCTCCGGTGCGCTGCGTCACCTCGTCCAGGGCCGCCATCGGCCCCATCCGGCGATAGTCCGCCATGCCATAGCCGGCATCCTCGGCACCCGGGTTGCGCCAGGAAATCATGAAGACGGTGAACCCCTGTTCGGTCAGGTATTTCACCATCGAGTTTTCCGGGCTGAGATCGAGGATATAGTATTTCATGATCCAGGCCGGCACGATCAGCACCGGCTCGGGCTGGACCTTTTCCGTTGCCGGCTCGTACTGGATCAGCTCGATCAGATGGTTGCGATAGACCACCTTGCCGGGCGTGACGGCCACTCTCTCGCCGACGCAATACTCCTCCGACAGCGGTTCCTTTTCCCGCAGAAGGGCGTGCTGGACATCTTCCTGAAAATTGCGCGCGCCCTCGAGCAGGTTGGCACCGCCGGTCTTGATGGTCTTTTCCAGAATCTCGGGGTTCGTCGCGATGAAATTGCTGGGGGCCATCGCATCGAGGATCTGGCGGGCTGCGAAATTTACCACCCGTTCATTGGCGCGCGACATCCCGCGCACGCCCGTCGTGGCCTCGTCCCACCATTTCTGGGTCAGCAGAAAGGCCTGCTGATAGGCCGCGAAGGGCTGATGCGCCCACCCTTCGTGGCGAAAGCGGCGGTCGCGGGCATCCGGTTCGGCGCAGGCCGCGCCGTTGCCGTTCATCGCGCATCGGGTCAGGTAACGGGAAAAGTCGGACCAGTTTTCAAACGCCAGATGACCAAGCTGCAACTGCTTGCCTGGCGAGCTTGCCATGTGCAGCGCCCATTCCGTGTAATGCTGCATCAGCGCCGCCGGCGACAGCCCCGAGGTCATCTGGCTGATCGCGGCGCGAAAGGCGGTGTCGATCATGTTGGCCAACTCGCGTTCGGGATCATGCGGGGCCTTCGGATCGAATGTGGTGTCGGAGTTGGTCAAAACAAATCCTGCCTGTGTCGGAGATCGGCCAGAGGCGATCCAGGGTCGCTCCGGTCCTCGCTTTATCTATTCAGTATTTCGGTTTTGTGAATCCCCTGCCGACATTTTTGTCGAGCTGCCCCCCGGTTTGCGCCACCGACAGGCAAAAGCCAGCTTGACCGCGCGCCTCCGGGCGGCCCACACTGAAAAAAACGAGCAGAACCGGAAAACCCCATGCGCCTTGCCCTTGCCCTGGTCAGCCTTCTCGCCCTTGCTGCCTGCGGCGGGATCCCCCTGATCCCGCTGATTTGAGCGCGCGGGCCGCGCCTGACCTGTCCCATGCTTGACCTTTGCGCGCAATTTGGGCCAGATCGACAGGCTGCGCAGGAGAGCCTAACATGCATACACCCGCGATCACGGGCAGCGGGGTCTTCACCCCGGACGAGATCATCACCAATGCCGAACTGGTCGAGGCGTACAACGCCTATGCCGACCGGGTGAACGCCGAGAACGCGACGACCATCGCCGCCGGCGGGATGGAGCCCCTGGCCCATTCCTCGGACGAGTTCATCGTCAAGGCATCGGGGATCGAGCGGCGGCACGTGATGAACAAGAGCGGCATTCTGGATCCGTCGGTGATGCACCCGCTGTTCCGGCAGCGCAGCGACGATGAACCCTCGCTGATGGCCGAGATGGCGCTCGATGCCGCCAAAAAGGCGCTGGCTCAGGCTGGCAAGCAGCCCGAGGATATCGACCTGGTGATCTGCGCTGCCTCGAACATGGAGCGCGCCTATCCGGCGATGGCGATCGAGATCCAGGATCTGCTGGGGATCGAGGGGTTCGCATTCGACATGAACGTCGCCTGCTCCTCGGCGACCTTCGGCATTCAGGCCGCCGCCGACATGGTGCGCTCCGGCTCGATCCGCGCCGCGCTGGTGGTCAACCCCGAGATCTGCTCGGGCCACCTGGAATGGCGCGACCGCGATTGCCATTTCATCTTCGGCGACGTGGCCACCGCCACCGTGATAGAGCGGATGGAGGATGCCAGCGGCCCATTCTTCGAGATCCTCTCGACCCGCTGCGCCACGTTGTTTTCCAACAACATCCGCAACAACAACGGCTTTCTGCGCCGCTCTCGCCCGGACGGGGTGGCCGACCGCCGCGACATGCAGTTCATGCAGAACGGCCGCAAGGTCTTCAAGGAGGTCGTGCCGATGGTCAGCGCCCATATCGCCGATCACATGGCCGACAAGGGGCTGGAGGGGGCCGACCTGACGCGGATGTGGCTGCACCAGGCCAACAAGTCGATGAACGACCTGATCGGCAAGAAGGTGATGGGCCGCGTGCCGGACCCGCAGGAACAACCCAACATCCTGCAGGAATACGCCAATACCTCCTCGGCGGGCTCAATCATCGCCTTCTCGCAGAACTCCGAGGACATGGCAGAGGGCGATATCGGCCTGATCTGTTCCTTCGGGGCGGGATATTCGGTGGGATCGGTTCTGCTGCGCCGACACGCCTGAGCGCCCGGTAGGATCACCCGGGCGCGGTCGCAGCACCCTGCCCGACCGTATCGCGTCAGGCGCTTTCCTGTTCCAGGTGCAGCTTCATGTCGATCAGCACCCGTTGCAGCAGCACCGTCTCGCGCAGCAGACGCTTGGCCTCGTTCACGGTGATGATCCCGTCCTCGATCGCCATCTGGTATTCGCTCATCAGCATGGCGAACCGTTGGCTCAGCGCGATCACGTCGCTGTTGACCCCGCCGCTCTCCGAGGCATTGGGGCGGCGGTCGTCGAAGGACAGGGAAATCTGCTGCAACTCTGCCAACGCGCTGGTGACATGCGGGTAACCCGCCGCGGTCTCGAGCTTGGCGACGACATCGACGGGCATGAACCGGTCTTCATGTTCCGGATGGTCCGAGTAATAGCGTCCCAATGTCGCCTTCGACTTGCCCGAAATCTCGCAGGCGGCCTCGATCCCGACATCCTTGACCAACGTCTCGGTGTGCCGCTTCAGATAGCTTTCCATTTTTTCGCCCCGCCTGCCCCGTTTTGCGCCCCCAGCCCCGAGGGGGAAGCATCCACATGATTTCCCATTCTTTTGTCTTATTCGAAATGCGATTTGTTTTCTATCCCTCTGGTTTTCGAGGGCGTTAGAGAGTGGTGGGTTGTATTTTGAGCCCGCTTGATTACTGGCGACGGGTCTGCATTGTTCCTTCCCCCCCGTTGCTGAGGCCATTTTGGCCAAGGCGTCGTCGCTGTTGCTCTGCCCGTCCATCCCCAGGGTCGTTCCGTCCCGGATCGCGGCAGACACAGCGGCGGCGTCTATTTTGCGCCCCCTGCGCCTTGCCGCCTGGTCATTCTGCGCTTAGACGACCGCCATGGCAAAGCTGTTCTTCAACTACTCAACCATGAATGCCGGGAAATCGACGGTGCTGTTGCAGGCGTCGCACAACTACCGCGAAAACGGCATGAATACGCTGCTTCTAACCGCCGATCTGGATGACCGGGCCGGCGAAGGCCGGATTGCCTCGCGGATCGGAATCGCGGAAGCGGCCGAGACCTTTGGCGCCGGCGATGACCTGTTTGCCCTGATCGCCGAAAGGCACACCACCGAGGCGCAGGCCTGCATCTTTGTCGATGAGGCCCAGTTCCTTGAACCGGAACAGGTCTGGCAACTGGCGCGCGTGGTCGATGACCTGAACCTGCCGGTGCTCTGCTACGGCCTGCGGGTGGATTTCCGCGGCGAGCTGTTTCCCGGCTCGGCCGCCTTGCTGGCGCTGGCCGACGAAATGCGCGAGGTGCGCACGATCTGCCGCTGCGGGCGCAAGGCCACCATGGTGATCCGCCAGGGTCCCGACGGCCAGCCGATGCGCGACGGCGATCAGATCCAGATCGGCGGCAACGAGACCTATGTCTCGCTATGCCGCCGACACTGGCGCGAGGCGATGGGCGAGCGCAAGGCCGGGATCTGAACCCTCAGTTCACCCGGTTGGGCACCTCTTCACCGGCGAAATAGGCCCGCAGGTTCTCTACCGCCATCGCGCCCATGTTCTCGCGCACATCCAGGGCGGCGGTCCCCAGGTGCGGCAACAGCACCGCGTTTTCCTGTACGATCAGTGCCTCCGGCACCTCCGGCTCATGCTCATAGACGTCGAGCCCCGCCGCACCGATCCGGCCCGATTGCAGCGCCGCGATCAGCGCCGCCTCGTCGACGATGTCGCCGCGCGCGATATTGACCAGCACGCTGTGGGATCGCATCGCGGCCAGCACATCCGCGCCGACAAGGTGATGCGTCTCGGGCGTGGCCGGGGCGGCGACGACAAGGATATCGGCCCATCCGGCCAGGTCGGTCAAATGGTCAAACCGGGTGGCGGGATGATCCAGCGCCTTTTCGGAGCGGTTGAAATACCCCACCTCCATGCCGAAACCGAAATGGCAGCGCCGCGCCACCGCCTGGCCGATCCGCCCCATGCCGATCACGCCCAGCTTGCGCCCGGTCACGTGCAGGCCCAGCATCTGGGTCGGGTGCCAGCCCTGCCAGCCCCCGGACCGGACCAGACGCTCGCCCTCGCCCGCGCGGCGGCAGGCCATCAGGATCAGCGTCATGGCGATATCCGCGGTCGCGTCGGTGACGGCGCCGGGGGTGTTCGACACCGTCACCCCGCGCGCCCGGCAGGCGACGGCATCGATATGGTTGTAGCCAACCCCGAAGTTGGCAAGAATCCGGCAGCGCGGGCGGCCGAAATCCTGCAAAATCTCCGCCGTCACTGAATCGCCCAGGGTGAGCATCATCCCGTCGTAGACCGCAAGGCCCGCCCGGATCTCGGCGGCGGTCATCGGCTGCGTGTTTTGGCGCACCTCGACGTCGAACAGCGCCTCGGCGGCGGCGATGGTGGCGGGCGGCATCGGCCGCGACAGAAGAACCCGTTTCATCAGTGCATCCGCGCGCCGTCGGCGACCGATTGGTCCGGGCCGATCAGCACCACATCGCCATTCTCGTCGGCCAGCCCCAGAACCAGCACTTCAGACATGAACTTGCCGATCTGGCGCGGCGGAAAATTGACCACAGCCATCACCTGTTTTCCCACCAGCGCCTCGGGCGCGTAATGGACGGTGATCTGGGCCGAGGATCTCTTCTCCCCGATCTCCGGGCCGAAATCGACCCAGAGCTTGATCGCGGGTTTGCGCGCCTCGGGATAGGGTTCGGCGCGGGTCACGCGGCCGACGCGGATGTCGACCTTGAGAAAATCGTCAAAACTGATCTCAGCCACGGGACAACTCCCGCGAGCGGTCGGCGGCAGCGGCAACGGCGCGTTTCAACAGGGGCGGAAACCCGGTTTCAGCATCCATCAGAACCTCCAGCGCGGCCTGGGTGGTGCCGTTGGGACTGGTGACGTTGATCCGGAGTTGTTCGGGGCTCTCCTCGGCGGCCTCGGCCAGAGCACCGGCGCCGGCCACCGTGGCCTTGGCGAGCGTCATCGCCAGATCGGCGGAAAGACCCTGCGCCTGCCCCGCCGCCGCCAGCGTTTCGATCAGGTGAAAGACATAGGCCGGGCCAGAGCCGCTGACGCCGGTGACCGCGTCCATCTGCGCCTCGCTGTCCAGCCGCACGGTCTGGCCCACCGCAGCAAGCAGCCGTTCGGCGGTATCAAGGTCGTCGGCACTGGCGCGCGCGTTGCCGATCAGCGCGGTGATGCCGCGCCCCACTGCCGCCGGCGTGTTGGGCATGGCGCGCACGATGGGGGTGTTTGCCCCCAGCATCTCTTCATAGGCGGAAATCGGCGTACCGGCGGCGACCGAAACGAACAGCGTCCCGCCGCCGCCCAGCCTGTGCAGGCCCGGCAGCGCCTCGCGCATCATCTGCGGTTTGACCGCAACCAGCGCGATGGCGGGGCTCTCGGGCAGCGGCGCGTTCAGGTTGACACCCTGCGTCCGCACCCAGTCGGAGGGGTGCGGATCGACCACCCAGACCTCGGCCGGGGGCAATCCGCGCTCCAGCCAGCCCGCCAGCATGGCCGACCCCATCTTGCCGCAGCCCAGAAGCACCAGCCCCTGGTCCGCGATACGCGAGAAATCCATCCTTACGCCCCTCCCCGTCCTGTCGGTTCGGGGCCAAGGTTTACGCGCGCCCGTAGGCCTCTGCAATGGCCGCCTGCATCGCGTCGCGCGGGCTGCGCCCGCCCCAGACCAGAAGCTGGATCGCGGGATAGTAGCGCTCGGCGCTGAGCACGGCCGCGTTGATCATGGTGTCGATCTGCTCGGGGCTGGCCACCTGCCCGCCCGCCAGGACGAGGCCATAGCGATAGACCATCAGCTTTTGCTCGCCCCAATAGGTAAATGCGCCGGCCCAGCACTGGTCGTTCATCGCGTTCAGAAGTTCGTAGAGACCGCCCAACTGGTCCTCGGGCGGGTCCATTTCAAAGGTGCAGACCAGCCGCAGCGTTTCGTCATAGCCCGACCAGGCGAGCGTGATGGAATAGGTGCGCCACTGACCCTCGACCGCCATCGCGATCTGATCATCGCCGATCCTGTCGAAATCCCAATCGTGGTGCTCGGCGATATGTTCGACGATGTCGATGGGGTGAATGTCTTCTTCCAGGTAATGCTCGGAAAGGGCCATGGTGCCACCTCTTTTAAGTTAGCGGCTGGGGCGGTTAGCGCCCCAAGCGCTAGGTGCCTGCTCAATAGGCCGGGGCGATCCCCCTTGCCCATACCAGATATGGTGCGACCTCAGACTCCATCTGGCAACCCTTATTTTGGGGATAACAGCAATAACTTGTGGAGCAATCGGCGGATACGTCAAAATATCGTCACATGGCCGGATCGCGGCCGGGGTCGCCGGCGCGTTGCGTCAGCCAGGGGCCACGCGGCGCTGTTGTAGCCTGTCAGCGAAATTTGCAGTGTTTGACAGGGAATGTTGCAGAACAGCGGTCTTCAATCTGCGGTGCGACTGGAACTCTTGAACACCCGGTTAAAGACGAGTTTCATACAAGAATGCCTTGCGAACGTGTCCTCGGCATTTGAACGACGCCGCAAAGGCCACCTAGAGCAATGTCTCTTCATCTATCCGCGCCCCAGGCTGCCCAGTTGATAGATCCGGACCCGGATCGTCGCGGTGGCCGCGCCATAGTCGGCCGTCTGCATCGCAGCCGTGTAATCCGCGCGGGCTTCGGTCAGACCGGCCATCGTGCGCAGGACGGACACTCCGTCCAGGCTGAGGATTTCCAGGTCGTAGCGTTCCGTGGTTTCGGACAGCGGCGTGTCTACCGCCCAGCTGTCGGCCTCTGGCCCAATGCACCTCGACGCCCAGCGTCGTCAGAATGCCCGGGATGTCATCGTCCTTCACCTTGAAGCGAAAACGCGTCTTGACCCCGCCGGTCAGGAACTTGTTGGCGAATTCGCGCCCGTTCCAGTGATACTCCCAGCCGCCCCCGCGCCCCTTGCGCCGCCGCGCGAACCCGGCATGGCCGCGCCAGTCCAGACGCTTGTCCTAGGGGATCCGGACGGCCAGGGTCTTCTTCCTGCGGCAGAGGGTGGAGTAATCGGGCACGGGCCAGTCCAGCCCTGCCAGCCGCCACAGGCTCTCCACCATCCCGGCCGTTTGTCTCAGGGGCAGTTTGAACAGAACCTGGATCGTCAGGCAGAACCGGATGGCAGCATTGCAGAATACCGGAGGGCGCCCGGCCCCCCCCATCACGCGGAGCGTGCCATGTCATCTCCTTGTCCAACCAGATCAACAGGGAGCCGCGCTTCCGCAGCGCGGCGTTGCAAGCGGACCAGTTCGTTGTGCGGTAGCGGGCGGCTAAAGGCTTCCGCATGCAGCCCTTCTAACCCCATGGATTCGCGTTGTGAATCCTTCAGGAGCGAGTTGTGAAACAACGCCCGTGTGAAGCAAAAATTCCGCCCATCACCGCGCATAGGGTGGATATTTGGGGGGATAGAAAAACACTCCCACCAAAATTTTCACTTAGAATCAAATAGCGTGTGTGAAATTTGTGGTGCCCAGGAGAGGACTCGAACCTCCACGTCCATACGGACACTAGCACCTGAAGCTAGCGCGTCTACCATTCCGCCACCTGGGCAGGTGTCGTGAGCGGGTCACTAAGCCCCTTCGCGGGGGGTGTCAAATGGAAATTTCGGGCGACCGGCGGGGTTTTTCCCTTTCCCGTCGCGGCCGTTTTTTCCGGGCCTGGGCACCGGATCGGGCCCTTGCCGGGGCCACAGGCGAATTCCGTCTTGTTCCGGGCCTGTCGGGGCGGTAGATCGGGTGCGTACCGACGAACGGGAGCGTTGCCATGTCGAAATTGGTCACCATCTACGGCGGATCGGGCTTTGTCGGCCGCTACATCGCGCGCCGCATGGCCAGGGCGGGCTGGCGCGTGCGCGTCGCCGTGCGCCGCCCGAACGAGGCGATGTTCGTGAAACCCTACGGCGTGGTCGGCCAGGTCGAGCCGGTGTTCTGCAATATCCGCGACGACGCCTCGGTCGCCGCCGTGATGCAGGACGCGGACGCGGTGGTGAACTGTGTCGGCGTTCTTTCCGAGCGCGGCCGCAACAGCTTTGACGCGGTGCAGGCCGAGGGGGCCGCGCGCATCGCCCGGATCGCCGCCGGGCAGGGGGTAGGGCGGATGGTGCACGTCTCGGCCATTGGGGCCGATGCCGAGTCCGACAGCGCCTATTCCCGGACCAAGGCGGCGGGCGAGGCTGCGGTTCTGGAACACATGCCGGGCGCGGTGATCCTGCGGCCGTCGATCATCTTCGGACCCGAAGATCAGTTCTTCAACCGCTTCGCCGCGATGACCCGGATGGGCCCCTTCCTTCCGATCGCTCACGCCGCGACCCGGTTCCAGCCGGTCTACGTCGATGATGTGGCCAAGGCCGCAGAGCTGGGTGTCACAGGCGGTGCCGCGCCCGGCGTCTACGAGCTGGGCGGGCCGCGCGTGGCCAGCTTCCGCGCGTTGATGCAGACCATGCTCGAGGTGATCCAGCGCCGCCGTATCGTGATCGGCATGCCGGTCTGGGTCGCGCGGATCATGGCCGGCGTGCTGGATCTTGTGCAGTTCGTCAGCTTTGGCCTGGTGCCGAACGCGATCCTCACCCGAGATCAACTGCGCAACCTGGCGCGCGACAATGTCGTGGACGAGGGCGCGCGCGGCTTTGACGCGCTGGGCATCGTTCCGACGGCGATGGATTCGGTTCTGCCGGAGTACCTGTGGAAATTCCGCCCTGCCGGTCAATATGCCGAGCTGATGAAGTCGGGCCGCCGGCTGCGCCCGTAACCCGCCCGGCCTTACGAATAGGCGATGACCAGCAGGCCGATGCCCAGAATCACGCGGTAGACCACATAAGGCGTAAAGCTGACACTGCGAAGCAGCCGCATCATCAGCGTCAGCGCCAGCAGGGCCGAGACAAAGGCGAACGCCGCGGCCAGCGCGCCGTCCCGAAAGGCGGCGCCGTCGGCCTTGACCGCGACCTCGGTTCCCAGAAGGACGCCGGACGCGATGATCGCCGGGATCGACATCAGCATCGACAGCCGCGCCGCCTCGCTTCGGGTATAGCCCATCATGCGGGCGCCGGTGATGGTGATGCCGGACCGCGAGGTGCCGGGAATCAGCGACAGCACCTGGCAAAGCCCCATGATCAGCGCGTCACGCGGCCCCCAGTCGGCCTTATCTTTTGCCTTGGCGCCGCGCCAATCCGCCCAGAACAGCACAAGGCCGAAAATAAGCATGGTCCAGCCGATCACGGCCATCGAGCGCATCGCCGCATCCAGATGGGTGAAATGAAGGATCCCGCCAGCCAGCACCACCGGGACGGTGGCAATGGCCAGCCCCAGCGCCAGCCGTGCGCCGGGACTGTCGGCCCGGCCACAGCACAGCTCGGGCAATCCGCCCAGTGCCTGTTTCACGTCGCGCCAGAAATAGACCACGACCGCACCAAGCGTGCCCACATGCACCGCAACGTCGATGATCTGGCCCTGATCCTGCATTCCGGTCAGTTGGGGAAAAAGAATCAGATGACCAGAGGAGGAAATCGGCAGAAACTCGGTAACGCCCTGGATGACGGCAACAAGGAACAGCTGTAGGATGGGCATGGCGCGGAATGTCCCGGCGGCAAAGGGGCGTTTGAAGGCTTGTATAAGTATCTAAGCGGGAATGGAAAGTTCCGATATAGGTCCGAATTGTTACCTAAAATCGTGAGAATCCTGCTGCCGTCCGAAGCTTTTGTCCAGAAAAAGTTAAATTAGGTCATACGTACTGACTTTTAATTTACGAACGGTTCTCATAAACAGGCCCAGCCAAGCAATCATGGAGTCCGAGCCGTGGCCAAACAACCGATGCTGAAATTCGTGCAGATCGAACGGGACATGCCGGAAAAGCGTGACGCCGACGCGCGCCGGGAGGATTTTCATGAAATCTACGCCGAATTCGCCGACCAGAAGGCCAGGGAGCAGGCCAGCCGGTGCAGCCAGTGCGGCGTACCCTATTGCCAGTCGCATTGCCCGCTGCACAACAACATCCCTGACTGGCTGCGCCTGACCGCCGAGGGCCGGCTGCGCGAAGCCTATGAGATCAGCCAGGCCACCAATACCTATCCCGAGATCTGCGGCCGCATCTGTCCGCAGGACCGTCTGTGCGAGGGCAACTGCGTCATCGAACAATCGGGCCACGGCACCGTGACCATCGGCGCGGTGGAGAAATACATCACCGACACCGCCTGGGACAACGGCTGGGTGCAACCGATCGAGCCGGCGCATGAGCGGACCGAGAGCGTCGGCATCATCGGTGCCGGTCCCGGTGGGCTGGCCGCCGCCGACATGCTGCGCCGCGCCGGTGTCCAGGTGACGGTCTATGACCGCTACGACCGCGCCGGCGGGCTGATGACCTACGGCATTCCCGGCTTCAAGCTGGAAAAGGACATCGTGATGCGCCGCAACCGGCAGCTCGAACAGGGCGGGGTGAATTTCGTGCTGAACTGCAACGTCGGCGAGGATGTTTCCTTTGACGAGATCCGGGCCAAACATGACGCGGTGATCATCGCAACCGGCGTCTACAAGTCGCGGGTACTGGAACTGCCCGGCGTCGGCTCCGGGGGCGTGGTGCGGGCCATCGACTTCCTGACCGCCTCCAACCGCAAGAGCTTTGGCGACGCGGTGGAGGCCTATGACAACGGCACGCTCTGCGCCGACGGCAAGCGCGTGGTGGTGATCGGCGGCGGCGATACCGCGATGGACTGCGTGCGCACCTCGATCCGCGAGGGCGCCAAATCGGTCAAATGCCTCTACCGCCGCGACCGGGCCAACATGCCCGGCTCCCAGCGCGAGGTGCAGAACGCCGAGGAAGAGGGCGTCGTGTTCGACTGGCTGCGCGCACCCAAGGGGTTCACCGAGGACGGCGGCAAGGTCTCCGGCGTGATGGTGCAAAAGATGCGCCTCGGCGCGCCGGACGTCACCGGGCGGCAGTCGCCCGAACTGATCGAGGGCGCCGATTACGTCGAAGCGGCCGATCTGGTGATCACTGCGCTGGGCTTCGAGCCCGAGGATCTGCCCAAGCTCTGGGGCGTGGACGGGCTGGAGGTGACCCGCTGGGGCACCGTCAAGGCCGAGTTCACCACCGGCGCGACCGTGCTGGACGGCGTCTTTGCGGTGGGCGACATCGTGCGTGGCGCCAGCCTGGTGGTCTGGGCGATCCGCGACGGGCGCGATTGCGCCCAGGCGATCCTGGATCGGCTTGATGTTCCCGCAGCGGTGGCCGCGGAATAGCGATGGCGCAAAGGCGGTGGCCAGCGGGCCCGCCTTCGCGCCGCTGAACACCGGGGCGGACGCCCCGGCCTTTAACCCGGTTGAAAGGATGCCTGTCATGAAAAAGCTGTTCATCGTCGCCGCGGCAACCTGTGCGCTGTCGGGTGCCGTCGCCGCAGGCGCCCAGCAACCCTATGCCGGGCAGGATCAGCGCGAGATCGCCAGCCTGTCGCAGACCGATATCCAGGCGCTTCTGGCCGGGCAGGGTTGGGGGCTGGCCAAGCCCGCCGAGCTCAACGGCTATCCTGGCCCGGCCCATGTGCTGGAACTGGACGAGGAGCTTTCGCTGACGGCCGAACAGAGCGGCGCGATCAAGGCGATCTTCGCAGAAATGCAGACCGAAGCGCAGCGCCTGGGCGCGGAATATGTCGCGGCTGAGCGGCACCTGAGCGGGATGTTCCGCATGGGCCACGCGACTCCGGAGATGCTGGACCGGCAGCTTGCGCAATCCGGCGAGATCCTGGCGCGGCTGCGCGCGGTCCATCTCAAGGCGCATCTGGAAACCAGGCCGCTGCTAAGCGCGGACCAGATCGCCACCTATGTCGATCTGCGCGGTTATGGTCACGGTGGAAACGGCGCGCATCAGGATCATGCCGGCGAGGGACATAATCATGACTGAACTCAGCGGCCAATGCCTGTGCGGCGCGGTTTCGATCACGGCAAAGCTGTTGGATGAACGGTTGACCGTGTGCAATTGCGACATGTGCCGCCGCTGGACAAGCGCGGCCTTCATGTCGGTCCGGGTCGATCAGGACAGCATCACCATCGACGGTAAGGCAAGACGTTTCCAGTCCTCGGACTGGGCCGAACGCGGCTTCTGCGATACCTGCGGATCGAACCTGTGGTATCGCATCACCGCCGAGGGGCCGGGCCACGGCCATTACAATTTCGCTGCCGGGCTGTTTGGCACCGGCGAGATGAAGATCGGGCGCGAGTTTTTCGTCGATACCAAGCCGCAGGGTTACCGCTTTGCCGGCGACCATGCCCGCCTGACCGAAGCAGAGACATTCGCGCTGTTCGCGCCGAAGGATGAAGGAGAGACCCAATGACCAGATATGATGCCGATTGGGTGGCGCAGGAAACCGCCAAGCGCGCCTGGATGGCCGAGAACGGCATGTATGCCGAATCCGAAGAGCACGCCTCCTGCGGGGTGGGCCTTGTGGTCTCCATCGACGGCAAGAAAAGCCGCAAGGTGGTCGCCGCCGGGATCGACGCGCTCAAGGCGGTCTGGCACCGCGGCGCTGTGGACGCCGACGGCAAGACCGGCGATGGCGCCGGCATCCATGTGCAGATCCCCGTCCCCTTCTTCTACGACCAGATCAAGCGCACCGGGCACGAACCGCGCAAGGACGAGCTGATGGCGCTGGGCCAGGTGTTCCTGCCGCGCACCGATTTCGGCGCGCAAGAGATGTGCCGGACCATCGTCGAGACCGAGGTTCTGCGCAAAGGCTACTACATCTATGGCTGGCGCCACGTGCCGGTGAACATCGACTGCCTGGGCGACAAGGCCAATGCCACCCGGCCCGAGATCGAGCAGATCATCATCTCGAACTCCAAGGGCGTCGATGAAGAGCGGTTCGAGCGCGAGCTTTACGTGATCCGCCGCCGCATCGAAAAGGCCGCCGCCGCAGCGGGGATTGGCGGGCTTTACATCGCCTCGCTGTCCTGCCGCTCGGTGATCTACAAGGGCATGATGCTGGCCGAACAGGTTGCCGAGTTCTATCCTGACCTCAAGGACGAGCGTTTCGAAAGCGCCTTCGCAATCTATCACCAGCGCTATTCGACCAACACCTTTCCGCAGTGGTGGCTGGCCCAGCCGTTCCGCATGTTGGCCCACAACGGCGAGATCAACACGCTGAAGGGCAACGTCAACTGGATGAAAAGCCATGAGATCCGCATGGCCAGCGCGACCTTTGGCGAGATGGCCGACGACATCAAGCCGATCATCCCCGGCGGCAGCTCGGACTCCGCCGCGCTGGACGCGGTGTTCGAGGTGCTGGTGCGCGCCGGGCGCAAGGCGCCGATGGCGAAAACCATGCTGGTGCCGGAAAGCTGGTCGAAACAGGCGGTGGAACTGCCCCAGGCCTGGCGCGACATGTATTCCTATTGCAACTCGGTGATGGAGCCCTGGGACGGACCGGCGGCGCTGGCGATGACCGATGGCCGCTGGGTCTGCGGCGGGCTGGACCGCAACGGGCTCCGCCCGATGCGCTACGTGGTGACCGGCGACAACCTGCTGATCGCGGGCTCCGAGGCGGGCATGGTGCCCACCGACGAGGCGACCGTGCGGGAAAAGGGCGCGCTGGGACCGGGCCAGATGATCGCGGTCGACATGGAAGAGGGCAAGCTGTTCCACGACACCGAGATCAAGGACAAGCTGGCCGCCTCGCAGCCCTTTGGTGAATGGGTCAGCAAGATCAACGACCTGGACGAGGAATTGTCGCAGGTCAGCGAAAAGGCGCTGTTCAGCGGCGACACGCTGCGCCAGCGGCAGGTTGCCGCCGGCTACACCATCGAGGAACTGGAACAGGTCCTGGCCCCGATGGCCGAGGACGGGAAAGAGGCGATCGCCTCGATGGGCGACGACACGCCCAGCGCGGTTCTGTCGAAACAGTACCGCCCGCTCAGCCATTTCTTCCGCCAGAACTTCAGCCAGGTGACCAACCCGCCGATCGACAGCTTGCGCGAATACCGGGTGATGAGCCTCAAGACCCGCTTCGGCAACCTCAAGAACGTGCTCGACGAGGACAGCAGCCAGACCGAGATCATCGTGCTGGAAAGCCCCTTTGTCGGCAACGGGCAGTGGGACGAGCTGGTCAAGCATTTCAACGCAGACCTGACCGAGATCGACTGCACCTTTGCCCCCGGCGAGGGCGCGCTGCGCGAAGGGCTGAAGCGGATCCGCGCCGAGGCCGAGGACGCGGTGCGCTCGGGTGCCGGGCATTTGGTACTGACCGATCACTTGTCGGACCCTGACAAGGTGGCGATGCCGATGATCCTGGCCACCAGCGCGGTGCACAGCCACCTGACACGCAAGGGGCTGCGGACCTTCTGCTCGCTCGGCGTGCGCTCGGCCGAATGCATCGACCCGCATTACTTCGCCGTGCTGATCGGCTGCGGCGCGACGGTCGTGAACCCCTATCTGGCCGAGGATTCCATCGCCGACCGGATCGAGCGCGGGCTGCTGGACGGCACCCTGACCGAGAACGTGGCGCGCTATCGCACCGCCATCGACCAGGGCATGCTCAAGATCATGTCCAAGATGGGGATCAGCGTGATCTCCTCCTATCGGGGCGGCCTGAACTTCGAGGCGGTGGGCCTGTCGCGCGCCATGTGCGCCGAGTTCTTCCCCGGCATGACCAGCCGCATTTCCGGCATCGGGGTCAGCGGCATCCAGCGCAAGGCCGAGGCGATCCATGCCCGCGGCTGGTCCGGCGGCGCCCAGGTTCTGCCCATTGGCGGGTTCTACAAATCGCGCAAATCGGGCGAAACCCATGCCTGGGACGCGCAGGGCATGCACATGTTGCAGATGGCCTGCAACCGGGCCTCTTACGAGCTGTGGAAGCAGTATTCGGCCAAGATGCAGAGCAATCCGCCGATCCACCTGCGCGACCTGCTCGACGTCAAGCCATTGGGCAAGCCGATCCCGCTGGAAGAGGTGGAGAGCATCACCGCGATCCGCAAGCGCTTCGTCACACCCGGCATGTCGCTGGGCGCGCTCAGCCCCGAGGCGCACAAGACGCTGAACGTGGCGATGAACCGCATCGGCGCCAAGTCCGACAGCGGCGAGGGCGGCGAGGATCCGGCGCATTTCGTGCCCGAACCCAACGGCGACAACCCCAGCGCCAAGATCAAGCAGGTGGCAAGCGGCCGCTTCGGCGTTACGGCGGAATACCTCAATCACTGCGAAGAGCTTGAGATCAAGGTCGCCCAGGGCGCCAAGCCCGGCGAGGGCGGCCAGTTGCCCGGCATGAAGGTCACCGACCTGATCGCCCGGCTGCGTCATTCGACCAAGGGCGTGACTCTGATCAGCCCGCCGCCGCACCACGACATCTATTCGATCGAGGACCTGGCGCAGCTGATCTATGACCTGAAACAGATCAACCCGCGCGCCAAGGTGACGGTCAAGCTGGTGGCAAGCTCGGGCGTTGGCACGATCGCCGCCGGCGTGGCCAAGGCCAAGGCCGACGTGATCCTGATCTCGGGGCACAACGGCGGCACCGGGGCCAGCCCGGCGACCAGCATCAAATACGCCGGCCTGCCGTGGGAAATGGGCCTGACCGAGGCGCATCAGGTGCTGGCGATGAACAACCTGCGCGGCCGGGTGACCCTGCGCACCGACGGCGGGCTGCGCACCGGGCGCGACATCGTCATGGCGGCGATGATGGGGGCCGAGGAGTACGGCATCGGCACCGCCGCGCTGATCTCCATGGGCTGCATCATGGTGCGCCAGTGCCAGTCGAACACCTGCCCGGTGGGCGTCTGCACCCAGGATCCCAAGCTGCGCGACATGTTCACCGGCACCGCCGACAAGGTGGTCAACCTGATCACCTTCTACGCCCAGGAGGTGCGCGAGATTCTGGCCAGCCTTGGCGCGCGGTCGCTTGCCGACGTGATCGGGCGGGCCGACCTGCTGACCCAGGTCAGCCGCGGCAGCGCGCATCTGGACGATCTCGACCTCAACCCGCTGCTGATCAGCGTCGATGGTGCCCATGACATCGTCTACGACCGTGACAAGCCGCGCAACGTGGTGCCCGACACGCTGGACGCCGAGATCGTGCGCGACGCCGCCCGGTTCCTCAAGGACGGCGAGAAGATGCAGCTCTCCTACGCGGTGCAGAACACGCATCGGACGGTGGGCACCCGCACCTCGAGCCTGATCGTGCAGAACTTCGGCATGCGCAACGCCTTCCAGCCCGACCACCTGCATGTGAAACTGCAGGGCTCGGCCGGCCAATCGCTGGGCGCCTTTGCGGCACCGGGGCTGAAGCTGGAGGTCTCGGGCGACGCCAACGACTATGTCGGCAAGGGCCTCTCGGGCGGCACAGTGGTGGTGCGCCCGCCGCAGATCAGCCCGCTGGTGGCGGACCAGAACACCATCATCGGCAACACCGTGCTCTACGGCGCGACGGCGGGCTATCTGTTTGCCTCCGGTCGGGCCGGTGAACGGTTCGCGGTGCGCAACTCCGGCGCCCATGTGGTGGTCGAGGGCTGCGGCTCCAACGGTTGCGAATACATGACCGGCGGCGTGGCGGTGATCCTGGGCTCCATCGGCGCCAACTTCGGCGCCGGGATGACCGGCGGCATGGCCTATCTCTACGACCCCGAGGGCAAGGCGCAGACCCTGATGAACCGCGAGACGCTGGTCACCTGCCCGGTGACCATGGATCACTGGGAGGGCGAGCTGAAGGGGCTGATCGAGCGTCACCTGGCCGAGACCGGCAGCCGCAAGGCCGCCGACATCCTGCAGCACTGGGATCTGGAAAAGGGCCACTTCCTGCAGGTCTGCCCGAAGGAAATGCTGGCGCATCTTCCGGCTCCGCTGAGCCGCGAGCCGAAGGCGATGCCGGCGGAATAGGCAAGCGTCTTGAAATCAGAAAGGCCCTGCCGGTTCGGCGGGGCCTTTTTTCGTTGCGACGGTCCCTCTGCACCGCCTTCCGTCGGCGGCCCCTCTTTCACGTTATCGCCCCGCCCCCTATAGCTGGAGCATGGCGCGCAGAACCAGAACATCGAAATCACCACGGACCACCCGGCGCAACCGGCTGGGCGGGGCCCTGTCCGGCCTGTTGCGCTGGCTGCGGCGCTGGGCGCTGCGGCTGATCCTCGCCCCATTGGCGCTGGTGATTGCCCTGGTGCTGCTGTTCGCCGTGGTGAACCCGCCGATCACCCACACCATGTGGGTCGAATACGGAAAATACGGCAAGCTCGACCGCCACTGGACTCCGATCGAACAGGTCGCCCCGGTGATGGCGCGCGCGGTGGTCGCCGCCGAAGATGCCGGTTTCTGCGAACACTGGGGGTTCGATCTGGCCGCGATCCGCATCGCCATTGCCGAGGGGGCGACACGCGGCGGATCGACGATCACCCAGCAGGTGGTCAAGAACGTGTTCCTCTGGCAGGGGCGCAGCTGGACCCGCAAGGCGCTGGAAACCGCGATCACCCCGCTGGTCGAGGCCATCTGGTCAAAACGCCGCATCGTCGAGGTCTATCTCAACGTGGCCGAGACCGGCGCGGGCGTCTTTGGTGTAGAGGCCGCCGCGCAAACCTACTTCGGCATTCCGGCCAAAGACCTCGACGCACGGCAGGCGGCGCTGATCGCCGCGATCCTGCCCGCGCCGCGCAGCCGCTCGGCCGCCGACCCGTCGGACCGGGTGCGCCGCCGCGCCGCCGCGATCATGGACGGGGCGGCCACCATCCGCGCGGACGGGCGCGCCGCCTGTTTCGAGGATTGAAAATCGCCGCGTGGCAGGGCATTGGTGATCGGACACCCCGCAACCAGGTTTCGACGGATTCCGATGGCCCGACTGTATCACGTTCCACTCTCCCCGTTCTGCCGCAAGGTGCGCCTGGCGCTGGCCGAGAAGCGGGTCGAGGTGCAGCTCGTCGAGGAACGCTACTGGGAGGCAAGCCCGGATTTCCTGCGCCGCAACCCGGCGGCCAAGGTGCCGGTACTGCAGATCGACGGGCGCACCCTGGCCGAAAGCGCGGCGATCTGCGAATACCTCGACGAGACCCGCGCCGACCCGCCGCTGATGCCGCGCGACCCGGCCCAGCGGTTCGAGGTGCGCCGGCTGGTCGGCTGGTTCGACGACAAGTTCCACGGCGAGGTCACCTCCAAACTGCTCTATGAACGGGTCAACAAGAAGGTCACCGGGCAGGGCTACCCGGACAGCGGCAACGTCAAGGCCGGCTCCAAGGCGATCAAGTACCACCTGGATTACATGCACTGGCTGCTTGACCGCCGCCGCTGGCTGGCCGGTGACGCGATGACGCTGGCCGATTTCGCCGCCGCCGCGCATCTCTCCTCGCTCGATTACATCTCCGACGTGGACTGGAACCGCTCCGCCGTGGTCAAGGACTGGTACGCCAAGATCAAGTCGCGCCCCGCCTTCCGCTCGATCCTGGCCGACCAGGTGCCGGGATTCCGCCCGCCGGCGCATTACACCGACCTGGATTTCTGAGCCGCAACCGTCGACGCGGGGGGCTGTCTGCCCCGTCGCCATTGTCACTCGGACCAATGGCGCAACAATGGCGACCCCCCCCGAGAGTGTTTTCAGCCAGAAAAAGAGCGGTCGATCCGGGGGCAATTAACTCGGCATTTACCGCCTCGGCGCAGGCTCAGCCTCGCGGTACAGGCGGGAGCGTCGATGACCGCGCCAGGAAAAGACCGGAAACGGGCTTTCGACGGGGGTTGGTTCAATCCACCCCCGTCTTTTTCTGGCTGAAAATACTCCCGCCGGAGGCTTGAAATCCCTTGGACAACAGATCGGAATCAGACCCTAACTGGCGTAGTTCGAGCCCTCTTCGTCAAGGATCGCCTTGAGTTCGGACAGGTGCCGGGTGTCCTGTTCGGGATAGTCCTCCAGCTCCCGCGCGGTCTTTTCCGCCACCGCGTCGGAGAGCACCCGCAGCGGCTGGCCGGTCTGAAGCGCGCGGATATAGGTCTCGGCCGCGCGTTCGAAGTAATAGAGCCTGTTGAAGGTCTCGGCCACGGTGGCGCCGATCACCATCACCCCGTGATTGCCCATGACCATCACCTTCTTCTTCGGATCGGTGAGCAGCGCGGCACAACGCTCGCCCTCGTCCTCGAAGGCCAGCCCGCCATAGTGGTCGTCGATGACATAGCGGTTGAAGAAGGTGGCACAGTTCTGGTCGATCGGCGGCAGGGAACTGTCGGCGAGGCTGGCCAGAACGGTGGCGTGGATCGAATGCACATGCATAGCGCAGCGCGCATGCGGGCAATGGCGGTGCAACCCGCCGTGCAGCCCCCAGGCGGTGGGGTCGGGGGCGTCGGGCCCCTCCAGCGTTTCGGGGTCCTTGGCGTCGACCACGATCAGGTCGCTGGCGCGGATACGCGAGAAATGCATCTGGTTCGGGTTCATCAGGAACCGGGTGCCCTCGTCGTTGATCGCCAGGCTGAAATGGTTGGCGACACCCTCGTGCATGTTCAGCCGCGCGGTCCAGCGAAAGGCGGCGGCGAGGTCCACGCGCTCGGGCCAGTTGTCCAAGTTGGGGCGCAGGTTTGTCACGGTCATCTGGGGGTTCCTTCGGAAATTGTCGGGTCAGTCAGTGGGCGCGGCCAAGGGGCGGCTGGACACCCAGGCATAGCCGTTCGGGCACAGGATATAAGCCTCGCGCAACCCGTGGGGCTTGTCGGCGGGGGCTTGCAGGATGGTCCCGCCAGCGGCTTCGGCGCGGGCCGCCGCGGCCTCCGGATCGCTGTCGTAGAGCCTGATTTCGATCCCGGCGCCGCGCGGGGGCGTCTCGGGCAGAAGCCCCAGCAAAGGGTTGGAATGATAGGTGTGGTCGGCATGCAGTTGAAACACCTGCTCGCCATAGGCGAGGATCGCGAAATCACCGCTGACCCGGTGCGGCTTAATGCCGAAAACAGTCTCTAGAAAGGTGCATTCAGCCCGAACATCCCGCACCAGCAGGTTCAGCCCCAACCCGCGCAGGGACCGGCCGAAGACCTCGGCGCTGATGGTTTCAAGGTCCATTTGAAACACCTTTCGCAAAAGCTTCAAACCACGCCAGCTTGATTGCCGAAAAAACCCGTGTCAACGTGCGTCATGGAGCAGAACACAGTGAAAACCTGGGCCGAATGCGCCCCCCGCCTCATCGCCGTTGCTGCCGGGCGCGTCCCCGCTGATCTTGTCATCCGCAAGGGCCAGTGGGTCAACGTGCACAGCCGCGAGGTGCTGCCGGACCACGATATCGCCATCGCCGAGGGGCGCGTCGCCTGCGTCGTGCCCGATGCCTCCTATTGCATCGGAGAGGATACGCAGGTGATCGAGGCCAACGGGCGCTACATGATCCCCGGGCTCTGCGACGCGCATATGCATATCGAAAGCGGCATGCTGACCCCGGCGGAGTTCGCCCGGGCGATCATCCCGCATGGCACCACCAGCATCTTTACCGACCCGCACGAGATCGCCAACGTGCTGGGTCTGGACGGCGTGCGCTACATGCATGACGAGGCGCTGATGCAGCCGATCAACGTCTTTACCCAGATGCCCTCCTGCGCGCCCAGCGCACCGGGGCTGGAGACGACGGGGCATGAGATTTCTCCCGAAGACGTGGCCGAGGCGATGACATGGCCCGGCATCATCGGGCTGGGCGAGATGATGAACTTTCCCGGCGTGGCGGCGGCCGATCCCAAGATGCTGGCCGAGATCGCGGCGACCCAGGCCGCGGGCAAGACGGTGGGCGGGCATTATGCTTCGCCCGATCTGGGACCTGATTTCGCGGCCTACGTTGCCGGCGGCCCCGCCGACGATCACGAAGGCACCTGCGAGGCGGATGCCATCGCGCGGGTGCGGCAGGGGATGCGCAGCATGATGCGGCTGGGCTCGGCCTGGTACGACGTGGAGAGCCAGATCACCGCCGTCACCGAAAGGGGTCTCGATCCGCGCAATTTCATCCTCTGCACCGATGACAGCCATTCCGGCACGCTGGTGCATGACGGCCACATGAACCGGGTGGTGCGCCATGCCATCGCCTGCGGCTGCGATCCGCTGGTCGCGCTGCAGATGGCGACGATCAACACCGCCAGCCATTTCGGGCTGGAGCGCGAGCTGGGCTCACTCACGCCTGGCCGGCGCGCCGATGTGATCCTGACCTCGGACTTGCGCGAGCTGCCCATCGAACAGGTGTTCGCGCGCGGGCGGCTGGTAGCGGACTCAGGCTCTATCAAGGTGGATTGTCCGCATTTCGACTGGCCGGACAGCGCCCGGGGCACGGTGCATCTGGGCCATGTTCTGACCGGTGCGGATTTCGAGATCAAAGCGCCCGAGGGCGCCAATACCGCGCGCGCCAACGTGATCGGCGTGATCGAGAACCAGGCCCCGACCAAGGCGCTGCAGGCCGATCTTCCGGTGCGCGACGGGCTGGTCGAGGGCGCGGGAGAGGTGTGCCAGATAGCCTTGGTCGAACGCCACCGGGGCACCGGCGGCGTGGTCAACGGCTTTGTCTCCGGCTTTGGCTACACCGGGCGCATGGCGATGGCCTCGACCGTGGCCCATGACAGCCATCACATGATCGTGGTGGGCACCGACCGGGCGCAGATGGCGCTGGCCGCCAACCGTCTTGCGCAGGTCGGCGGTGGTGTCACCGTGTTCCGCGACGGGCTGGAACTGGCACTGGTGGAACTGCCAATTGCCGGGCTGATGTCGGACGCCCCGGCGCAGGAGGTGGCGCAAAAGGCCGGGGCGATGATGCAGGCGATGCGCGATTGCGGATGTGACCTCAACAACGCCTACATGCAGCATTCTCTGCTGGCACTGGTGGTGATCCCGGAGTTGCGGATCTCGGATCTCGGGCTGGTCGACGTGCGGAAATTCGAAAGGATCGACCTGTTAGAGCCGCAATCATGACCGGCCTGCATACCCCCGACGCCCCCGCACCGGAGCCGTTTACCGATGCGGTCGCGGCCGTCGACCGGCTCGAGCAGCTTTATGGCCAGTCGGTGGATTTCCTCTGTTCCCGGTTCGCCGAGGTGATGACGCGGGGCGCGCCGCAGGACCGGATCCGGGCCTATTACCCGGAGATTCGCCTCACCACCGCGAGCCATGCGCAGGTCGATACCCGGCTGAGCTTCGGTCACGCTCCGGCGCCGGGCACCTATGCCACAACGGTCACCCGGCCTGACCTGTTCCGCAATTACCTGATCCAGCAGATCGGGTTGCTGCTGGAAAACCACGGGGTGCCGGTGATGATCGGCCCCTCCGACACGCCGATGCCGGTGCATTTCGCCGTGGCCAACGACGCCACGATCTCGGTCCCGCAGGAGGGGGCGACCGATTTCATCCTGCGTGACGTTTTCGACGTGCCGGATCTCAACACCACCAACGACGATATCGTCAACGGCACCTATGCCACGCCCGACGGCGTCTGGCCGCTGGCCCCCTTCACCGCGCAGCGGGTGGATTATTCGCTGGCGCGGCTGGCCCATTACACCGCCACCGACCCGGAGCATTTTCAGAACCACGTTCTGTTCACCAACTACCAGTTCTACGTCAGCGAGTTCGAGGGCTTTGCACGGGCGCAGCTGGCCGATCCCGACAGCGGCTACACCAGTTTCGTCAGCACCGGGAATACCGAGATCACCGATCCCGATGCGCCGATCCCGCCGGCGGGCAAGCTGCCGCAAATGCCATCCTATCACCTCAAACGGCCCGATGGCGGCGGCATCACGCTGGTCAACATCGGGGTCGGCCCGTCGAATGCCAAGACCGCGACCGATCATATCGCGGTGCTGCGGCCGCATGCCTGGATCATGGTCGGCCATTGCGCCGGCTTGCGCAACACGCAGGCCTTGGGCGATTTCGTGCTGGCCCACGCCTACCTGCGCGAGGACAAGGTGCTCGACGACGACCTGCCGGTCTGGGTGCCGATCCCGGCGCTGGCCGAGATCCAGGTGGCCCTGCAGGAGGCGGTGGCGGAGCTGACCCAGCTGGAGGGATACGACCTCAAACGGGTGATGCGCACCGGCACCGTGGCGACGCTCGACAACCGCAACTGGGAGTTGCGCGACCAGTCCGGCCCGGTGCAGCGCCTCAGCCAGAGCCGCGCCATCGCGCTGGACATGGAAAGCGGCACCATCGCCGCCAACGGCTATCGGTTCCGGGTCCCTTACGGCACGCTTCTGTGCGTTTCGGACAAACCCCTTCACGGCGAATTGAAGCTGCCCGGGATGGCGTCGGACTTTTACAAGACTCAGGTTTCGCGCCATCTGAGCATCGGAATCCGGGCGATGGAGCGGTTGCGGACGATGCCGCTGGAGCGGCTGCACAGCCGGAAATTGCGCTCTTTCGACGAAACCCCTTTCCTGTAAGGGCGAAAACAGGCAAAAATCGGCGGAATTGGGGTTGGATCACGCCACTATGCGTTGTGTTCGCCCACAAAATAACGCTAGACTCACGCGATGAGGCCCAAGATAGGGCAGACGAAGGAGACAGAAGAATGGCAAAACCGATGACCAAGACCCAGCTCGTCGCCGCACTGGCCGAGGAAATGGGCGCCGACAAGAAGGCCGCCGGCGCCGCGCTGGATGCGATGACCAACCTGATCACCCGCGAAGTGTCGGGCGGCGGTGCGGTGACCCTGCCGGGCGTCGGCAAGATCTACTGCCGCGAGCGTCCGGAGCGCATGGTGCGCAACCCCGCCACCGGCGAGCAGTTCAAGAAAGAGGCCGACAAGGTGGTCAAGATGACCATCGCCAAGGCTCTCAAGGACAGCGTCAACGCCTGAGCGATTGCGCCGTACCAGTTACGACAGGGCCGCCGGACCGGGCGGCCCTTTTTCGTTCTTGTGACGCGCGGATCGCCGCAGGCAGGACCGGGTGGCTTGATCCGCCGCCGCGCCCGGTCTACCCGGCCCCCGATGCCAAAAGGAACCGCCGCCCCGTGACCTCCGCCACCAAACTTGCACTGGGCAGCCTGCTGGTCGGCATCGCCGTGCTGGGGATCAAGCTGCTGGCCTGGCGCCTGACCGGCTCGGTCGCGCTGTTGTCGGATGCGTTGGAAAGCATCGTCAATGTCGCCGCCGCCCTGGCGGCACTGGCCGCGGTACGCTACGCCAGCCGCCCGGCCGATGCCAACCACCCCTATGGCCACCACAAGGCCGAACTGTTCAGCGCCGTACTGGAAGGCGTGTTGATCGTGATCGCCGCCCTGATGATCCTGCGCGAGGCCTGGGGCGCCTTTTCTGATCCGCGCATGATCACCGCGCCCGTCGCCGGGCTGGCCATCAACGGGGCCGCCAGCGTTCTCAATGCTGTCTGGGCGCTGGTGCTGATCCGCCGGGGGCGGCTGCTGCGCTCGCCCGCGCTGGTGGCCGACGGCAAGCACCTGCGCGCCGACGTGATCTCCTCGGCCGGGGTGATCGTCGGGCTGAGTGCGGCGGTGCTGACCGGTCTGCCCTGGCTCGATCCGCTGATGGCGGTGCTGGTCGCGGTCAATATCCTGTGGTCGGGCTGGGGCGTCATGCGCCAGTCGCTCGGCGGCTTGATGGATGAGGCGCTGCCAGAGGCCACGCTGGAGGGGATCCGCGCCGTGATCGCCGAGGCCGCGACCGGCGCCTTCCAGGCCCATGACCTGCGCACCCGGCAGGCGGGCAGCGCCACCTTCGTCGAATTTCATCTCGTGGTGCCCGGAGAGTCCACAGTGAACCAGGCGCATGAGGTCTGCGACCGGGTCGAGGCAGCGCTGGAGGATCTGCTGCCCGGCAGCGTGATCACCATCCATGTCGAGCCCGAGGAAAAGGCCAAGCGGACCGGCATCATGGTGCATTAGGATCTGGTTGCGGGGGTGCCCCGCGCCGGACCGGACACAAGCCCTTTGCAAGCGCGCCGGTTCGCCCTATGAGTGTCGCACACATCGTCCGGGGGGAAATCCGACAATGAATATGCTCAGCACGTTCATCAAACCGATGCATCGTGAAGGCGTTCGGTTCGTCGCCATCTTCGCCGCGATTACCCTTGGCCTGTTCCTGATCGCCGATGTTCTCGGCTGGATCGGCGTTGGCCTGACGGTCTGGTGCTACTATTTTTTCCGCGATCCGGAGCGGGTGACGCCCGAACGCGAAGGGCTGATCGTCAGCCCCGCCGACGGTATCGTGTCGCTGATCGAGCCGGCGGTGCCGCCGGCGGAACTGGGGCTGCCCGATCAGCCGCTGACCCGCGTCAGCGTGTTCATGAGCGTGTTCAACTGCCACGTGAACCGCCTCCCCGTCGCGGGAGAGATCACCGCCATCGCCTATCGTCCGGGCAAGTTCCTTAACGCCTCTCTCGACAAGGCCAGCATCGACAACGAGCGCAACAGCCTCGCGATCCGCATGGATGACGGCCGCTTTGTCGCCGTGGTGCAGATCGCCGGGCTGGTGGCGCGCCGTATCGTCTGCTTCACCGAGATCGGGGCGAGGCTGGCCACGGGCGAGCGGTTCGGGCTGATCCGCTTCGGCTCACGGCTGGATGTCTACCTCCCCGAGGGGGTGGGGCCACTGGTCCGGATCGGGCAGACCATGATCGCCGGCGAAACCGTGCTGGCCGATCTGCATCGCCCCGGCGCGGCGTAGAAGACGATCCATGACAGACCCCTCTGACAAGACCCGGTCGGAAATCGGACTGATCCAGCTATTGCCGAACATGCTGACGGTGGCGGCGATCTGTGCCGGGCTGTCGGCGATCCGCTTCGCGGTGCATGGCGATTATTCCCTGGCGGTCCGGCTCATCCTGGTGGCCGGGGTGTTCGACGGGCTGGACGGGCGGCTTGCCCGGCTCTTGCGCAGCGACAGCAAGATGGGCGCCGAACTGGATTCGCTGGCCGATTTCCTCAATTTCGGCGTTGTGCCGCCGCTGGTGCTGTATTTCTGGGCGCTGCAGGACATGCGCAACGCCGCCTGGCTGGCGGTGATGATCTATGCGGTCTGCTGCGTCATGCGGCTGGCGCGGTTCAACGTTTCGGCCAAATCCCCTGACCGCGAGAGCGAGGGCGCCTTTTTCACCGGCGTGCCCTCACCGGCCGGAGCGCTGCTGGTTCTGATGCCGATGATCGTCTCCTTTGCCTTTCCCGCTGCCCCAAAGCTGCCCGATGCGGCGCTGTGCGTCTACATCGTGGCGATCGGGCTGCTGCTGATCAGCCACATTCCCACATGGTCGTTCAAGACCACCAGGATCTCGCGCGAGAACGTGACCTTCTTTCTGGTGGGCTTTGCCCTCGTGGCCGCCGGCGTGCTCACCTATGGCTGGACCACGCTGGTGGTTCTGTGCCTGGCTTACGTCGGGGTGGTCCTCTGGGCGCTGATCGCGAAACGTCCCCCCAAGAATAACGAAGAGTAAAGCGTTGGATATCAAGACTGTACAAACCTCCTATGCGCGTTGGGCGCCGATCTATGACAAGACCTTCGGGGCCATCACCAACGATGGCCGACGCCGGGCGGTGGGCTATATCAACTCCTGCGCCGGTCATGTGCTCGAGGTGGGCGTGGGCACCGGCCTGTCGCTGGGTCACTACCGGCCCGACATGAAGGTAACGGGAATCGATTTCAGCGAAGAGATGCTGGAAAAGGCCCGCGCCAAGGCACAGGAAATGGGGCTGCGCCAGGTGGTCGAGCTGCGCCGGATGGATGCCCGCGCGCTGGACTTTCCCGATGAAAGTTTCGACACGGTGACCGCGATGCACGTTCTGTCGGTGGTGCCCGAGCCCGAGCGCGTGATGTCCGAGATCGCCCGCGTCTGCAAACCGGGTGGCCGGGTGGTGATCACCAACCACTTCAAGCGCACCAGGGGGCCTCTCGCAGCGCTGGAGCGGGTCTCGGCACCCTTCGCCAACGTCCTCGGCTGGCACTCCGATTTCGCCATCGAAAGGGTGCTGGGCGAACCCGGCCTGGTGGAGGAGGAGCGCACGCAACTGCCGCCGCTGGGCATGATGACCTTCCTGGTGCTGCGCAAGACCGGATAGCGGCCAACCAACTGGGCCGCGCCCCGGATCGGGGCCAGCAAGTGGATACCGCCCCCGGCCAGCCCCTTGTCTTCTCCTGCCGCCCCGTCTAGCCCTGTTCGCGGTCGGTCGGCAGGGACGGGGAAACGCCATGGATATTCGCGCAATCGCCATGGGGCTGGCCTTTGCCTTCATGTGGTCCTCGGCCTTTACCTCGGCACGGATCATCGTGGCCGAGGCTTCTCCGCTGTTCTCGCTGGCGCTGCGGTTCCTGATCTCGGGCCTCCTGGGCGTTCTGATCGCCCGCGCAATGGGCCAGAGCTGGCGCTTGAGCCGCAGGCAATGGCACGCCACCATCCTGTTCGGCGTCTGCCAGAACGCGCTCTATCTCGGGCTCAATTTCATCGCCATGCAGACGGTCGAGGCCGGGCTGGCGGCGATCATCGCCTCCTCCATGCCGCTCCTGGTGGCACTGGCGAGCTGGCTGTTGCTGGGCGAAAAGCTGCGCCTGCTGGGGGTGCTGGGGCTGGCCGCCGGGTTTGCCGGGGTCGGGTTGATCATGGGCACGCGGATCGGCGCCGGGGTCGACCTTTACGGCGTGATGCTCTGCGGCATCGGGGCGCTGGCGCTGACCTTTGCCACGCTGGCCGTGCGCGGGGCGACCGCGGGGGGCAACTTCATGATGATCGTCGGGCTGCAGATGCTGGTGGGCTCGGCCATCCTGTTCGTCGCCGCCCCCCTGACCGAGACGATCCATGTCACGTTGAGCCCGCGGCTGCTGGCGGCCTTTGCCTATACCACGCTGGTGCCCGGTCTGGCGGCGACCTATGTCTGGGTGGTCCTGCTGCACCGGATCGGGGCGACCCGGGCGGCGACCTTCCACTTTCTCAACCCGGTGTTCGGGGTTGCCATAGCCGCGCTTCTGCTGGGCGAAAGGCTGGGCCCGCTCGATGTGGTGGGCGTGCTGATCGTCACCGTTGGCATCCTCGCGGTGCAGCTGTCGCGCCAACCGGCCCCGGTGAAAACCGCCGCCGCCGAAAGCTGACCCGCCGGTGTGATCGCCCTTTGCTTTTGGCGAAACAAAACCATCTAATGCAGCAAGGATGCGCAGGAGGCCAACCATGACCCGATACCTAAAGGACCCCGACGCCATCGCGGCGCTGTCGCCCGAGGAATTCCACGTCACCCAGCAAAGCGGCACGGAACGGCCCGGCACCGGCAAGCTTTTGTACAACAAGGAGCCCGGATTGTACGTCGACATCGTGTCGGGCGAACCGCTCTTTGCCTCCTCCGACAAGTACGAATCCGGCTGCGGCTGGCCGAGCTTTACCAAGCCCGTCGAGCCGGCCCATGTGGCCGAGCTGGTGGACAGCTCGCTCGGCATGGTCCGCACCGAGGTGCGCTCGACCCACGGCGACAGCCATCTGGGTCACGTTTTCCCCGACGGGCCGCGCGATCGTGGCGGGCTGCGCTATTGCATCAATTCCGCCTCGCTCCGGTTCGTCCACCGCGACGACATGGAGGCCGAGGGTTACGGCGACTACCTGGATCAAGTGGAGGGCTGAGAGATGAGCAAGACCGAACGCGCGGTGCTGGCGGGCGGCTGTTTCTGGGGCATGCAGGACCTGATCCGCAAGAAGCCTGGTGTGCTGGGCACCCGCGTCGGCTATACCGGCGGCGATGTGCCCAACGCCACCTATCGCAATCACGGCACCCATGCCGAGGGGATCGAGATTACCTTCGACCCTTCCGTGATCTCCTACCGCGATCTGCTGGAGCTGTTCTTCCAGATCCACGATCCGACCACGGTGAACCGGCAGGGCAACGATACCGGGATGAGCTATCGCTCGGCGATCTATTTTGGGAACGAGGCGCAGAAACAGGTGGCGCTGGACACCATCGCCGACGTAGACGCCTCCGGCCTCTGGCCCGGCAAGGTGGTGACCGAGCTGGAGCCGGTGGGCGATTTCTGGCAGGCCGAGGAAGAGCACCAGGATTACCTGGAGAAACACCCGCGCGGCTATACCTGCCATTTCCCGCGCCCCGGCTGGGTGCTGCCAAAACGCGGCCAGGCGGCGGAATAGGGCCTAAACCGCGCCCGTCAGCCGGGTTTCCCCGTGCCCGCTGATGCGCGCGGTGACGATCTGTCCCTCGGGCTGGGGCGTGGTGAAATCCACCTCGGTGAAATGCTCGGTCCGGCCCATATGGGGGTTTTCCATCAGCACCCGGTGGGTTGCGCCCACCTGCGCCGCCAGATGGCGCGCCACCTGCGCCGCGCCCGCCGCGCGCAGCCGGGCGGCCCGCGCCTTGGCCACGGTGCCATCCACCTGGTTGGGGATCTTCGCCGCCGGGGTGCCCTCGCGTTTCGAGTAGGGAAAGACATGCAGCCAGGTCAGGTCGCAGTCGGCCACCAGTTTCAGCGAGTTTTCGAAATGCGCCTGCGTTTCGGTCGGAAAGCCCGCGATGATATCGGCGCCAAAGGTGATGCCGGGGCGCAGCCGCCGCGCCTCTTCGCAGAACCGGATCGCGTCGTCGCGCAGGTGCCGCCGCTTCATCCGTTTCAGGATCAGGTCGTCGCCATGTTGGAGTGACAGGTGCAGATGCGGCATCAGCCGCGGCTCGGTGGCGATCGCCTGCATCAGGTTCTCGTCCGCCTCGATCGAATCGATCGAGGAGATTCTCAGGCGCGGCAGGTCCGGCACCAGCTTCAGAATCCGCATCACCAGGTCGCCCAAATGCGGCTCGCCCGGCAGGTCGGCGCCCCATGAGGTCAGATCGACACCGGTCAGCACCACCTCGTTATAGCCGCGATCCACCAGCCGCCTGATCTGGTCCACCACCACCCCGGCGGGCACGCTGCGCGAATTGCCGCGCCCGTAGGGGATGATGCAGAAGGTGCAGCGGTGATCGCAGCCGTTCTGCACCTGCACGTAAGCCCGGCTGCGGGTGCCGAAGCCGTCGATCAGGTGGCCGGCGGTCTCGGTCACGCTCATGATGTCGTCGACCGTCACGCGCTCGGTCTCGCCGATGAAATCGGGGCCCAGGCGCGCCCAGGTCTCGGGCTGCATCTTCTCGGTGTTGCCGATGACGCGGTCGACCTCGGTCATGGCGGCAAAGGTCTCGGGCTCGGTCTGGGCGGCGCAGCCGGTGACGATGATGCGGGCGCCGGGGTTGTCGCGGCGCAGCCGCCTGATCTCCTGCCGCGCCTTGCGCACCGCCTCGGCGGTCACCGCGCAGGTATTGACCACCACCGCGTCGGAAAGCCCGGCCTCGGCGGCCAGTTCCTTCATCGCCTCGGTCTCATAGGTGTTGAGGCGGCAGCCCAGCGTGGTGAATTTCGGCGTGGTCATTCCACCGCATCCAGAAACTCGGGCGTCAGCGTGCCGCTGAACACATGCATGGTCGGCCCGGTCATCCAGACCCCGTCCTCGCGCCAGTCCACCTGCAGCGTGCCACCGTCGAGCGTGAGGGTCACCCGGCGCCCGGTCAGCCCGCGCCGCGCCGCCGCCACCGCCGTGGCGCAGGAGGAGGAGCCGGAGGCCAGCGTCACGCCCACCCCGCGTTCCCACACCCGCATGCGCAGCCGGTCGGGGCCGCTCAGGGAGGCGAACTGCACGTTGGTGCGCTGGGGGAAAAGCGGGTGATGTTCAATTTCGGCCCCGCGCGTCTCCAGATCGACCGCCTCGGCATCGGCGACGAAAAAGGTGCAATGCGGGTTGCCCATGCCGGTGGCGGTGGGGGCGCCCTCGATCGGCAGCTCCAGAGTATCCATTTCCCGCGCCAGCGGGATCTCGGCCCAGTCCAGTTGCGGCTGGCCCATGTTCACCGACGTCAGCCCGGCGCCCGCATCCCGCGCAAAAAGCGTGCCGCGTTCGGTGGTGAGGGTGAGGTCGGTCTTGCCGCCCTCCGCCATCAGATGGCGGGCGATGCAGCGGGTGGCATTGCCGCAAGCCGCCGAGGTGGAGCCGTCGGCGTTGTAGAAGACCAGATGCGCGTCGGTCGCGCCCTTGCCCGGCTCGATCACCGCGAGCTGGTCGAATCCCACCCCGAACTGCCGGTGCGCGATGGCCGTGACAAGGGCGGGAGAGAGCGGCACGCCATGCGAACGCGCATCGACAATGACGAAGTCATTGCCCAGCCCGTGCATCTTCATGAAGGGCAAACCGGTGTCCGCGTGGCGTATCATGGCGGGCATATAGCGATGCCCGGGCGGGGAATCCAGAGAATCCCGACCGCCGGGCCCATTCTGCACGATTCGCACTTGACCCCCCGGCGCGGCTTTTCTAGGTAGGCCGCCAACCGGACGCCGGGGAAGCAAAATTCCCGTGTCGGGGTGCGATTTAGGCGTTGATCCCTTCGAGGCATTTGGCGTAGAGAGCACCACGGCGACGGGCAGCCCCGGACGCCGCGAGAGTGGGCCGTTAGCTCAGTTGGTAGAGCAACTGACTTTTAATCAGTGGGTCGCAGGTTCGAATCCTGCACGGCTCACCACTCTTTTCAATGGGTTAGGCGATGTAGTGGGCCTCCTGTGTCTGTGCCCCGTTGGGTTGGGGGACACATGGGGGACAAATCGTTGATGAAAGCCTCTCTTTTGCCACTGACATGATTGGCGGTTTGCGCAACGTGACGCCGGTCTTAGCTGACTGGTCGCCACGGGCACGGGTTGATCATCAGTGAATGAATTGTGGCCAAGTTGGCCATAACACAGCCCCACAAAGTAGAGTGGCCAACTTGGCCACTCTCTTTTGTGTTTCGCCCGTGCGCCGCCTCAGGGTGCAGCACCTCGTATGCTTCCTTGCGCTGAACGCAGAAAGGCCGGGAACCATCACCCCCGGCTTCTGTCTTGGTGCAGGCTTTGTTCTACCGCCCGCCGTTGGTCGCTTCACTCAACCTTGTAGCCGAGGGCATCGCCGAGGTGGCGGATGTCGACAAGGCGATCGCCTATGGACCGGGAATGCGATGGGCCTTCATGGGGCCGCATCTGACCTATCACCTGGGCGGCGGGCCGGGTGGATATCGCGGCTATCTCGATCATCTGGGGCCGACGCAGGAGGCGCGTTGGCAGAGCCTCGGCGCGCCCCGCCTGACCGAAGAGGTCAAGGCGGCGCTGGTCGAAGGCGTGCAGCGCGAACTGGAGGCACAGGACGAGGCGACGCTGGTGCAGCGCCGCGACGCCGCGCTGGTCGCATTGCTGCAACTGAAGGCCGCCCGGAACCTCTGAGGGGCATTCAGCCGGTCTCAGCCCACCTCTGCCATCACCTTGTCCAGCGCGCGTGACAGCGTGTCGAGGGCGCCGTCAAGCTCGTCCTCGCTGGCGATGAAGGGGGGCGCCAGCAGCACATGGTCGCCCAGCCGCCCGTCGCGGGTGCCGGGCATGGGATAACAGATCAGCCCCTCGGCAAAGGCGGCCTTCTTCAGCTTGCCCGCCAGCCCGAGACCCGGGTCGAAGGGGGTTTTCGTGTCGCGGTCGGCGACGAATTCCATCCCCCAGAACAGCCCGCGCCCGCGAATGTCGCCCACGTGGGGATGTTGGGCGAAGCGTTCGCGCAGGCGCTGCTCCAGAAAGGCGCCGCGCGCGCGCACCTGTACCACGAGGTCGTTGTCGAGCAGTTCGCGCAGCACGGCAAGCCCGGCGGCCGCGGCGACCGGGTGGCCGAGATAGGTGTGCCCGTGCTGGAAGAACCCGCTGCCGCCGGCGATGGTGTCATAGATCGCGCGGTTGCAGAGCATCGCACCGATCGGCTGGTATCCCGCGCCCAACCCCTTGGCGACGCAGAGGATATCGGGGGCGACCCCCTCGACCTCGCAGGCAAAGAGGTGGCCGGTCCGGCCCATGCCGCACATCACCTCGTCGAGGATCAGCAGCACGCCGTATTTGTCGCAGATCTCGCGGATGCGTTGAAAATAGCCCGGCGCGGCGGGCACCGCGCCCATGGTGGCGCCGACCACCGGCTCGGCCATGAAGGCCATGACGGTATCGGGACCCAGCCGCAGGATCTCGTCCTCCAACTCCTGCGCCGCGCGCAACCCGTAGGCCTCCGGGCTCTCACCCTCGGCGCGCTCGACATAATCGTAGCAGGGCGCGATATGGCTGACCTCGATCAGCAGTGGCGCGAATTGCGCCCGCCGCCAGGCATTACCGCCGGCCGAGAGCGCACCCAGCGTGTTGCCGTGATAGCTCTGCCGCCGGGCGATCAGATGACGGCGCTGGGTCTCGCCCTGTTCGGTGAAATATTGCCGCGCCAGCTTTATCGCGGATTCGGTCGCCTCGGAGCCGCCAGAGACCAGATAGACCCGGTCGATGTCGCCCGGCGCATTGGCGATCAGCAGATCGGCAAGCTGTTCGGCCGGGTCGGAAGTGAAGAAGCCGGTATGCGCAAAGGCGAGCTGATCGACCTGATCCTTGATTGCCTGCCGCACCCTTTCGTTGGAATGCCCGAGGCAGGAGACGGCGGCGCCGCCGGAGCCGTCGAAATAGCGTTTGCCCTGGGTGTCGATCAGGAAACATCCATCGCCATGGCTGGCAATGGGCGGGTTGGCGTGGCAGTGGCGGGGGAAGACGTGGCTCATGCCGGGGTCCTTTCCAGTTGGGCGACGAGGCGGGCGACCGACTCGGCGTTGTCGCGCAGGAGGGTGCAATCCGCGCGGTGAAGGTTGTTTTCAAAGCCGACGCGAAGGTCGCCGCCGTGGCGGGCGGCCTCCAGAAGGCAGGCGTGTTCGGCGGGGCCGAAGGCGCAGAGCATCCAGCACCCGGGCGGTTTCGCGGCCAGCAGCGGGGCAAGGTCGCCGGGGGTGGCGACCTGCCCGGTGGCATAGCGGCCCAGCACAAGGATCGTGCTGTCCTGTCCGGGGCGCACGATGCCCTGCGCCTGCCAGCGGGCAAGAAGGGCGGCATCCTCGGCATCATAGAGGATGTGCTGCACCTCGGTCCCGTTGTCGGCGCAGCTGGCATAGACGCGCGGGGCGAGGGCCGCATCGCGGGCGATCTCGCGCAGGGAAATGCTGGCCCAACGCGGCTTCAGCCGTGTCAGACAGGCAAACTGGTCCTCGGCATCGAAGATCCCGGCGGACTCCGTGGTGATCTGCACCCGCATTCCGGGCACGGCGCGGGAGAGTTCGGCCAGCGCCTCGGTGTACCGCCCGGGATCGAGGGAATGGCACCCGGCGTCGTCGCGGACATGCAGGTGCAGCGCATCGGCACCAGCGGCGTGGCAGGCGCGGGCGGTCTCGACGATCTCGGGGATCGTGACGGGCAGCGCGGGGTGGTCCGCCTTGCCGCGCCGGGCGCCGTTGGGCGCCACCATGATCAGGGGCCTGGTCATCGCGTTATCCTTTCATCCGGGCGCCGTCGGCGTCGTAAAGCGGTCCATGCACCACCGTGGCGGCGTGGAGGGTACGGGCGATGTCCACCATGACGGAAGTTCCGTTCGCCGGCAGACTGCCCGACAGATGCGCCAGCGCCACGGGTCGCCCGACACGATAGCCGAAGGCGCAGGAGGTGGTCTGGCCGATGATCTGGCCGTCGAGCAGGACCGGTTCATGCCCCAGCGGCACGGCATCTGCATCGTCGAAGCGGAGCGAGATGACGCGGGGCGCGCGCCCCTTGTCGCGGGCCTCGGCCAGCGCCTCGGCACCGATGAAACCGCCCTTTTTGCGGGTGGCGAAATCCAGTCCTGCGTCTATCGGGGTGACGTCGCTGTCCAGCTCGTGGCCCATGGCGCAAAAGCCCTTTTCGATCCGCATGGAGGTCTGCGCATAGAGCCCGGCGGGCACCGCACCGGCCCCGGTCAGCGCGGCATGGATCGCGCGCGCGTTCTGGGCGCGGCAGGTGATCTCCCAGCCGGCCTCGCCGACGTAGGACAGCCGCGCGGCGCGGACATGATGGCCCGCGATCTGCGCCTCGCCGTGCTTGAAATAACCGATCCCGGTCAGCTCGGACGCGCCGACCGCGCTGGCGATGCGGGCGGCCTCGGGGCCCATCAGGCCGAGCACAGCGTACTCCTCCGTGCTGTCGGTGAGGGTCACGTCGAAGCCCTCGGCATGGCGGCGGAACCAGGCGAGATCGCGCTTGATCGCGTTGGTGCCGGTGAACAGGCGGTAGTGATCCGGCGCGATCCGCTGCGCGGTGAGGTCGGATTCGAAGGTGCCGCGTTCGTTCAGCACGGCGGTATAGATCACCGAGCCAGGCGCGCGGCCCATGAAACCCGCGCAGCAGCGCAGCAGAAAAACCTCGGCGTCCGGCCCCTTGACCTCGATCTTGCCAAAGGGAGAGGCATCGAAGATCGCGGCGCGCTCATGCGCGGCAGTCACCTCGGCGCCGGTTATTTCGAACCAGTCCGGGCGGCCGAATGTCGGGCGCGGCTCGGCCGTCTTGTTGAAATAGAGCGGTCGTTCCCAGCCATAGACTTGGCCCATATGCGCCCTTGCGGCGCGATACTCGGCGTCGAGCGGCAGGCGGCGCAGATCGCGCGCGGTGGCCAGCTGCTTGCCCGGATAGGCGATCTCGTAATGGGTTCCGAGGATCTCGGGCGCGCGGGCCATCAGGTGATCGAGCGAGTTGAACACCGGGGCAAAACGCTTGGCGTCGGCCTCGCCCAGGTCATAGGCGGTATGGCCGTGCACGATGCAATGGGCCAGGTTCATCCCCGCGCCGCCGCCAGAGGCAATTCCGACCGAATTCATGCCGCAGCCCAGGAACAGACCCTGTGTTTCCGCCGTCTCGCCCAGCATGAATGAACCGTCTGGGGTGAAGCTTTCCGGCCCGTTCAGCAGCATCTTGACCTCGGCCGTCTCCAGCGCCGGCAGGCGGTGCAGGGCGTTCAGCATCATCGGCTCGAAATGATCCCAATCCTCGGGCAGCAGACCGAATTCAAAAGTTTCATCCAGCACGCCGGGCGGGATGGGTTTGCCCATCGGTTCGAAACAGCCCACCAGCAACCCGCCGCTGTCGTCGCGGATGTAGAGATGGCTGTCATGGTCGGAGAGCGTGGGCATATTGCCCACGATCCCCTCGACCGGCTTGGTCAGCAGGTAGAAATGTTCGCAGGCCAGCGCCGGGACCTGCGCGCCCGCCATTGCTCCGATCTCACGCGACCACAGCCCGGTGCAGAGCGCGATGGCATCGCACATCACTGTGCCTTGCGTGGTTTCCACCCCACGCACCCGGCCGTTCTCCGTAAGTATCCCCGTCACCCCGGTGCGTTCAAAGATCCTCGCCCCCAGCCCGCGCGCGCCCTTGACCAGCGCAGCGCAGACGTCTGAGGGGCTGACGCGCCCGTCCTCGGGCGACCAGACCGCGCCGAGCACGTCCTCGGCGTTCATCAGCGGCCAGCGCTCCTTTGCCTCTTCAGCGTCAATCGAATGCGCCTCGATGCCATAGGCATGCGCCAGCGCCTCTTGCCGCCGGATATGGGTCATGCGGTCGGGCGTGGTGGCGATGGAGAGTGAGCCTTTTTGGATCCAGCCCACCGATTGCCCGGTCTCCTGTTCCAGCCGGCTGTAAAGATCGACGGAATAGCGGATCATCCGGGTCAGGTTGCGGCTGTGGCGCAGGGCGCGGACCTGGGCCGCCGAATGCCATGTGGTGCCCGAGGTGAGCGCGTTGCGCTCCAGCAGGATGGCATCGCCGACCCCCATCTGCGCCAGGTGGTAGAGGGTGGAACATCCCATGATGCCGCCGCCGATCACGACGACGGAGGCATGGGAGGAGAGAGGGGAGGTCATGGTGATGCCGATCTCTGGCCGTTGTTGTTCGTGTCGGTGAAAGAGGATGGCTGAATTACAAATTCAGTCAATCGACAGGAAAAAAACCAAATGTTATTGCAAGGGTGACCGTGCGAAAGGACAAAATCCGTGGACCCGACCCTGAAAACCCGAACGATTTCAGCCCTGAAGGAGGCGATCCCCGAGCTGTCGCCGCGGCTCAAGACGGTGGCCAAGTATATCGTCGACCACCCCAACGATTTCGGGCTGGACCCGATCCGCGAGACCGCGCGCAAGTGCGGGGTCAGCACCTATACGCTGGTGCGCATGGCCGCGCGCATGGGCTTCGACAGCTATGACGAGCTGCGTGAGCCGTTCCGCCATGCGCTGGTTTCGGCCAATGCGCTGGTGGACCGTCCGGACTGGATCGAGAGCATCCGGCTGCGCGGCGATCTGGGCGCGGTGCAGGCCGAGGCCGCCTTGAACACCATGGCGATCGTGCAGCGGTCGCTGGAGCGGCAGAACTCCGACGAAATGGAGCGGGTGGTGGAGCTCTTGCTCGGGGCCCGAAACGTCTATCTGACGGCGGTGCGGGCCAGCTATGCGCTGGCCTATTACTTCCATTACGTGGGGCGGATGGCTCTGCCGACGCTGCAACTTGTGCCGCGCCATATCAACAGCGCGATCGATGAGCTGAACACCGCGGGTGAGGGCGACGTGATGATCGCGATCTCCTTCCAACCCTATTCGCGCGAGACGATCGAGGCCTGCCGCTTTGCCAATGCGCGGGGGGTGAAGCTGATCATGATCTCGGATTCCGAGGTGATTTCCTCCGAGTTTCGGCCCGAGGCGGTACTGGTCGCCTCGACGGTCAGCACACATCATTTCGGCTGCTACACCGGCGCCATGGCGATCATCGAGAACCTTCTGGCCTTGCTGGTCAGCCGGGGCGGCGCGGCGGCACGACAGCGAATCAAATCCTACGAGGACCTCAGAAAGGACAACAACGCTTACTGGATCGCGCAAAAAAAACTTTAGTTTTTAGGTGACAACGAAAATAACTTTGGCGAGTCTCTTGGGTGTGAATGACAAAATCGACCCAGGCCGGTTCAACGGCCGGGCGGGGAATCTTAGTTGGGAGACTTTTACATGAACGTCAAAACCACCCTCATGGGGATTGCTGCAGTCGTCACCGTCGGCATGGCCGGCGGGGCCTCGGCGCAGGATCAGCAGTTCATCACCATCGGCACCGGCGGCGTGACCGGCGTCTACTATCCGACCGGCGGCGCGATCTGCCGTCTGGTCAACAAGGGCCGCAAGGAACACGGCATCCGCTGCTCGGTCGAATCCACCGGCGGCTCGGTCTACAACACCCGCACCATCCGCCAGGGCGAGCTGGATTTCGGCGTGGTGCAGTCCGACGTGCAGAAGGCGGGCCTCGACGGCACCGGCGCCTTTGCCGATGACGGCGCCTATCCCGATTTGCGCGCGCTGTTCTCGGTTCACCCCGAGCCGATGCACCTGATGGCCCGCGCCGATGCAGGGATCAACAGCGTCGAGGATCTCAAGGGCAAGAAGGTCAACATCGCAAACCCCGGATCGGGCACCCGCGTTCTGGCCGAGACCCTGATGAAATACTCCGGCATCAGCCCGGATGATTTCGCCCTGGCCGCCGAGCTCAAGTCATCGGAACAATCCGCCGCGCTCTGCGACGGCAAGATCGACGCAACCATCTGGGCCGCCGGCCTGCCGAACGGCTCCAGCCAGGAGGCAACCTCGTCCTGCGACGTGAAGATCATCGCGCTGGACGGTGCGAATATCGACAAGCTGCTGGCCGACAACAGCGCCTATGCCGCCGCCACCATCCCCGGCGGCATGTATCCGGGCAATGCCGACGACGTCCCCAGCTGGGGGCCCAAGGCGACCTTCGTGACCTCGGCCCAGACGCCGGACGAAGTGGTCTATGCGGTGGTGTCCGCGGTCTTCGACAATTTCGAGGACTTCAAGAAGCTGCACCCGGCCTTTGGGCGCCTGAAAGAGGCCGAGATGATCAAGGACGGGTTGAGCGCGCCGCTGCATCCGGGTGCCGAAAAGTACTACAAGGAGCGCGGCTGGAAGTAATCCGGCCCGCCACGTGTAAACCAGTGACCCCTCCGGCGCCCGGCGCGCCGGAGGGTTTTGTAATAGGGAACGACATTAAAGACAGGGGCAGTTCATGACGCAGACCCAGGGCGATCAGCCGGCCAACACGGATCTTGAGGATTTCGTCGCCGATTCGGATACCGGGGGGCGGCTCCCTCAGGGCGGGATCGACCGCAAGGCGTTGTGGTACATTCCGCTGATCTGGTCGCTCTACCAGCTCTGGATCGCCTCACCCCTGCCCTTCATCCTGGGCGTGGGCGTCTGGAACGATACCCAGACGCGGGCGATTCACCTGGGCTTTGCGGTGCTGCTGGCCTTTCTCGCCTTTCCGGGCTTCAAGACCAGCCCGCGCCATCACATCCCGGTCCTGACCTGGATCATCGCCATCGTGGGTGCTGTCGCGGCCTCCTACTTGTGGTGGGATTATCGCGGCGTCGCCGACCGCACCGGCATACCCAACACCACCGACCTGGTGATTGCCGGTATCGGTATCGTCCTGCTGCTCGAAGCGGCGCGGCGTTCGCTCGGCATCCCGCTGATGGGGGTCGCGCTGTTCTTTCTCGCCTATGTGTTCTTCGGCAGCTGGTCCGGCCTGCCGGAAATGGTGCAATGGAAGGGGGCCTCGTTCGAGAAGGCGATGAGCCACATGTGGCTGACCACCGAGGGGGTGTTCGGCGTCGCGCTGGGCGTATCCTCAGGGTTCGTGTTCCTTTTCGTGCTTTTCGGCTCGTTGCTGAACCAGGCCGGTGCGGGCAATTATTTCCTGAAACTCGCCTTTGCCACGCTGGGCCACCTGCGCGGCGGGCCGGCCAAGGCGGCGGTCATCGCCTCGGCCGCGACCGGGCTGATCTCGGGTTCGTCGATCGCCAACGTGGTGACCACCGGCACCTTTACCATTCCGCTGATGAAAAAGGTGGGCTTTCCGTCCTACAAGGCCGGCGCGATCGAGGTGTCCTCGTCGATCAACGGGGTGCTGACGCCGCCGGTGATGGGGGCGGTCGCGTTCCTGATGACCGAATACGTCGGCATCTCCTATGTCGAGGTGGTCAAGACCGCCATCGTGCCCGCCGCGATCTCCTACATCGCGCTGATCTACATCGTTCATCTCGAGGCGCTGAAGATGAACATGCCGGGCACCAGCCGGATGCACCCGGTCAAGTTCATGTTGGGGGCGATCTTCATTATCGCCATCTCCATCGTCATCGGCGGCGGCACCCTCTACCTGTGCGGTGTGGTCGTCGATGCGGTCGAGGCGGCGCTGGGCGCGGCCTCCACCCCGGCGCTTGTGGCGATGATGGGGCTGGCCTATGTCGCCGCGGTCCGCTTTGCCGCCCAGGGCCCGGACCTGGAGGTCAGCGTGGAATCGATGCAGCACCTGCCGCCCACGCGCGAGATCTTCAAGACCGGCATCCACTACCTTCTTCCAATCCTGCTGCTGATGTACCTGCTGATGATCGAGCGGAAATCGCCCGGCCTTTCGGCGTTCTGGTCAACGGTGTTCATGCTGGTGATCCTGGCCACGCAGAACCCGCTCAAGGCGTTCTTTCGCGGCGAGGGCGAGTTTGCCCGCCATGTCCGCGAGGGCGTCGCGGACATCGCCGAGGGGCTGATCGTCGGCGCCCGCAACATGATCGGGCTGGCCGCCGCCATGGGCGTCGCCGGCATCATCGTCGGCGCGGTCACCCTGACCGGCATCGGCCAGGTGATGGCCGAGTTCGTCGAATTCCTGTCGGGCGGCAACCTGCTGGCGATGCTGTTCTTCGTCGCGCTGATCTCGATCGTTCTGGGCATGGGGCTGCCGACCACGGCGAATTACATCGTTGTCAGTTCGCTGATGGCCGGCGTGGTGGTCGAGCTGGGGGCGCAGAACGGGCTGATCGTGCCGCTGGTGGCGGTGCACATGTTCGTTTTCTACTTCGGGATCATGGCGGATGTGACGCCCCCCGTGGGGCTGGCCAGTTTCGCTGCTGCCGCAATCTCGCGCGGGGACCCGCTGCGCACCGGGTTCCAGGCGTTCTTCTACTCGATCCGCACCGCGCTGCTGCCGTTCCTGTTCATCTTCAATACCGACCTTCTGCTGATCGACGTCGGCCCGGTGCAGGCGGTCTTCGTCTTTGTCGTCGCGATGGTCGCGATGCTGCTGTTCGCCGCCGGAACGATGAATTTCTTCCTCGTGCGGTCCAGGCTGTGGGAGAGCGCGGCCCTGCTGCTGGTCGCCTTCACCCTGTTCCGGCCGGGGTTCTTCCTCGACATGATCCAGCCGGAATTCGAGACGCGCGCCGCGTCCGAGATCTTCGCGCGCGCCGAGGCGGCGGGTGACGATGCCTCGCTCCGGGTGCGCCTGGTGGGCGAGGACCTGATGGGCGACGCGATCGATGCGCGCTACCTGCTGCCGCTGGGCAAGGCCGGGGCGGACGGGCAGACGCGCCTATTCGATGGAGCCGGGCTCGAGTTTCGCGACGAGGATGGCGCGCTGTTCGTCGATAACCTGAATTTTGGCGGACCTGCCGAACAGCTGGGCATCGATTTCGACTGGGAACTGGTGGAGCTGGAGGTGGCTGCGGAGCGCGTGCGGAAAGAGGTGTTCTTCCTGCCCGCCTTCCTGCTTCTGGGACTTGTCGCGATGCTGCAACTGCGCCGGAAACGGCGCCAACCGGAGGGAGCCCGGGCATGACCAAGCATGTTCTGTGTGCCGTCGACCTGACCCATGGCGACAGCGAGAAGGCGCTGCTGAAACGCGCGGCGGATCTTGCCGAATTTTATGGCGCTTCGCTCAGCGTGGTGACGGTGGTGCCCGATTACGGCATGTCGATCGTCGGTTCCTACTTCAAGGAGGGGACGATGCGACAGGCGGTCGAGGATGCCAATGCGCAGTTGCACGCCTTTGTCGATGCGGCGCTGCCGGATCACGGCCACGTGCAGCACATCGTCGAGATCGGCACCGTCTACGAGCAGGTTCTCGACGCGATCAAACGGTCCGAGGCCGACCTCGTGGTGATGGGCGCGCATAAACCCGACCTGGTGGACCGGGTGCAGGGGCCGAACTCGTCCCGGGTGGCGCGCCATGCGGATGTGTCTGTCCTGATCGTGCGCGACTAGGGCCGCGCGGCGGGGATTATCAGGTTTTCCCGGCGGGTCCTTCTGCCTCAGCCGATAGGGAAAGCGGTTGGAAATGCCCGGCGGCGTGATCAAGTGGTGACAGACCCCCGCAATCAGCCCGGACCCCCAAGATGACCGACCGCCCCTATTATGCCCCCACCGGAGGACTGCCGCCGCAGACCCAGATTGCGACCGACCGGGCGATGTTCACCGAGGCCTACGCGGTGATCCCGAAGGGCTGTTTCAGCGACATCGTCACCAGCCTGCTGCCGTTCTGGGAGCGGGCCCGGTTCTGGGTGATGGCACGGCCGCTGTCCGGCTTTGCCGAGACATTTTCGCAATATATCGGCGAGGTGCAGCCCGGCGGCGGCAGCGACCGGCCCGAGACCGACCCGCGCGCGCAGGCGGTGCTCTTCGTGGTCAAGGGGTATCTGACGCTGACCCTTGCCGGAGAGCCGCGTGAGATGGGGCCGGGCGGCTATGCCTATATCCCGGCCGGGACGGAATGGCGGCTGCACAATCACGGCGCCGAGCCGGCGCGGTTTCACTGGGTGCGCAAGGCCTACCAGCCGGTCGAGGGGTTGGCGGCGCCCGCGCCCTTTGTCACCAACGAGGCCGAGATTGCCCCCACCCCGATGCCGGATACCGACGGCAGATGGGCCACCACGCGCTTTGTCGATCCCGGGGATCTGCGCCACGACATGCAGGTGAACATCGTCACCTTCCAGCCCGGCGCGGTGATCCCCTTTGCCGAAACGCACGTGATGGAGCACGGGCTTTACGTGCTGGAGGGCAAGGCGGTCTACCGGCTGAACCAGGACTGGGTCGAGGTCGAGGCCGGCGATTTCATGTGGCTGCGCGCGTTCTGCCCGCAGGCGTGCTATGCCGGAGGGCCAGGTCCGTTCCGCTACCTGCTCTACAAGGACGTGAACCGGCATATGGCGCTGTGACGCGCGCAGTAGGATTTTCTACGAAACAACGCCCGCCCTCTCACGAGAGGCGGGCGTTGGTGTCTTTGCGGTCCACTTTTGGGCGAATCACTCGCCGGGCATCGAGCCCTTGCCATGCCCGGCCATGCCGCCGGTGACCTCCTCGGTCGACTCGTCCGACAAGTGCGCGGGCAACACCAGGTTCAGCACGATGGCGATCAGCGCGGCGGGCAGGATGCCCGAGGCGCCCAGGATGCGCAGGGTGTCGGGCAGGTGCTGCAGCGCGTTGGGCGCCCCCGGCGGCACGTTCATCACCTCAAGCTGCAGCCCCAGCCCGACCGACAGCGCGACGGCAAAGATCACCATGTTGCGCTTGTTCCAGTCGACGTCGGACAGCATCGAGATGCCCGCCGCCACCACCATGCCGAACATCACGATCACGCCGCCGCCCAGCACCTCGATCGGGATGGTGCGGATCACGCCGCCGACCTTGGGGATCAACCCGCAAACGATCAGGAAAAGTGCGCCGATGGTCACCACATGGCGGCTCATCACGCCGGTCATGGCGATCAGCCCGACGTTCTGCGAGAACGAGGTATTGGGCAGCCCGCCGAAGATGCCGGCCACGGCGGTGCCGAACCCGTCGGCAAAGGTGGCGCCCTGAATCTCCTTGTCGGTGGCCTCGCGCCCGGCGCCGCCCTTGGTGATGCCGCTGACGTCGCCCACGGTCTCGACCGCCGAGACGAAGGCCATCAGGCAGAACCCGATGACGGCGGCAAGGGAGAATTCGAACCCGTATTTGAACGGCTGCGGCAGGGCAAAGGCGGCCGAGCGCGCCCAGCTTGTGGCGATGGCGTCGAAGGTGAGCATCCCCACCGCCAGCGCATAGACATAGCCAACCGCGATGCCCACCAGCACGGCCGAGATCGACAGCATTCCGCGGGCAAAGAACTTCAAAACAAGGGTGACCAGGATCACCACCAACGCGGCCGACCAGCTCAGCAGCCCGCCATAGCTTGCTGCGCCGCTGGCCTTGGCCGGAACCCCGCCGGCGGCATATTCGATCCCCACCTTGACCAGCGCCAGGCCGATCATGGTGACCACCAGCCCGGTCACCAGCGGCGGCAGGGCAAAGCGGATCTTGCCGATCACGGTGCCAAGCGCGGCATGGAACAGCCCGCCGATCAGCACCCCGCCAAAGAGCGCGGCCAGTGCATCGACCCCTTTGCCCGCCACCAGCGGAATCATGATCGGCAGAAAGGCAAACGAGGTGCCCTGAACGATCGGCAGCGCCGCGCCGACCGGCCCCAGCGTGATGGTCTGCAACAGGGTGGCGACACCGGCGAACAGCATCGACATCTGAATCATGTACAAAAGCTGGGGAAAATCGGGCGAATTTGACCCGAATCCGAACCCGGCGGCGCCCGCGACGATGATCGCCGGGGTCACGTTCGATACGAACATCGCCAGCACGTGCTGGATGCCCAGCGGCACCGCCACCGCCAGAGGCGGGGTATAGTTGGGATCGCGCAGCTGCTCGGCGCTGCCGATGGATGATGTGGTCATGGTCTGTCCCTCCGTGTTGGTCCGCCGGCGTTGTTGTTTTTTCCGGGCCGGCGGACAGGTCGTGTCAGCCCGGCGTCACCTCATAGGGCGCGTCGAACCAGTGTTCCTCGAGGTTGTCACCGGGACCGATCCGGTCGATCACCGCGAACAGGCCGGGCGTCGAAAGCGGTGTGAGAACCCCGTGCCAGGTGTTGCGAAGCAGGTTGATCCCCTGTCCGGGGGCGGTCAAGAACGCACGCGGCGTCGCGGGGGCGCCGCCGGCGTCTGCGGCGACAATGACCAGGAACGATGTGGGATTGAGCGGAATGAAAGCCTGGCTGCCCAGCGGGTGCCGCTCCATCATCTCCAGCCGATAGGGCAGGACGCGCGGCTGCGCATCGAACAGGCTGATCCCCGCGCGCCCGTCAGTGAAATCGAGGCGCGCCAGATCGTGGTGTCGCCCGCAGAGCCCCTGGTTGATGATCTTGTCCGGGGCCTCCTTGAACGCGATCACATCGCCGAAGGCGGCAAAGGCCCCCGCGGTCAGAGGCTCGGGACGGATCGCTGTCACGGCAGCATGTCCTGCAGCCGCAATTCGGCGATCCGTTCGACCTGCTTGCAGGCCTCCAGGAACTCGGTGTCGCTGTCGTTCGCCACACGCCGCTCAAAGCCCGCAAGGATGCCCGGCTTGTCATGGTCGCGCACCGCGATGATGAAGGGAAACCCGTGTTTCTCGACATATTGGCCGTTCAGGCGGGTAAAGCGCGCGCGCTCTGAATCGGTCAGTGCATCGAGCCCCGCGCTGGCCTGTTCGGAGGTGCTCTCCATCGTCAGCCGTTTGGCAGCCGCCAGTTTGCCCGCCAGGTCCGGATGCGCCCGCAACACGCCCAGCCGTTCCTCCCGACTGGCAGAGCGGAAGGCGCGGCAAAGCGCGTTGTGAAGGCCAACCGCGCTGTCATGCGCCGGGCCCAGTTCCAGCGCAAAGGCACGTTCCGCGATCCAGGGGGAATGTTCGAAGATGCCGCCAAAAGCCTCGACAAAGCGGGTGCGGTCCATCTGGCTGGGTCGGTCCCAGCGCTGGTGCGGGTGGGTTTCCGCCCAGTGCCGGGCGATGTCGATGCGGCGCGGGCACCAGACATCCTCGAACTCGGAAATGTAATCGAGGAACCGTTTCAGCCCGGCCAGTTTCCCCGGCCGCCCGATCAGCCGACAATGCAAACCGACGCTCATCATCTTTGGCGCGCCGGCCTGCCCCTCGGCATAAAGGGCGTCAAAGGCGTCGCGCAGATAGGTAAAGAACTGCTCGCCGGTGATATAGCCCGGCGCGGTGGCAAACCGCATGTCGTTGGCCTCAAGCGTATAGGGGATGATCAGCTGGTCGCGATCCCCCACCTCCAGCCAATAGGGCAGATCGTCGTCATAGGTGTCGGAGACATAGGCAAAGCCGCCCTCTTGCGCGACCAGATGCACGGTATTGGCGCTGCACCGCCCGGTGTACCAGCCCAGCGGGCGCTCGCCGACAACCTCGGCGTGCAGGCGGACCGCCTTGGCGATCGCCGCGCGTTCCTCATCCTCGGGCATGTCCCTGTGTTCGATCCATTTCAGCCCGTGGCTGGCAATCTCCCACCCCGCCGATTTCATCGCCGCCACCTGCTCGGGGGAACGCGCCAGCGCGCTGGCCACGCCATAGATCGTCACCGGGATATCCGCCCCGGTGAAAAGCCGGTGCAACCGCCAGAACCCGGCCCGCGCGCCGTAGTCATAGATCGATTCCATGTTCCAGTGCCGCTGACCCGGCCAGGGCGCGGCGCCGGCGATATCGGAGAGAAACGCCTCGGACGCCGCATCGCCATGCAGAACAGAGTTCTCGCCGCCCTCTTCGTAATTCAGCACGAACTGTACGGCGATCCGGGCGCCGCCGGGCCATTTCGGATCGGGCGGGGTGGCACCATATCCACGCATGTCGCGGGGGTAGCGTTTCATTCGGCGGTCTCCTGCGGTTAGGCCCGTCTTTTAGTGCATTACACCAAGGCGCGGTTTCCGGTAATTCTTGAAAGTGTTGTAGCCGATTTCAGGGTGCGGCACAGCGCGCAGGCGCATAGAAAACATGCAGCAAACCATAGGGGGCACAAATGGCCGGATACCTGACGACCCATGTTCTGGACACTGCACGCGGCTGCCCGGCGGCAGGGATGAAGATCGAACTTTTTCGCATCGAGGGCGAGGCGCGGACGCATCTGCGCAGCCTGTTTACCAACGCAGACGGGCGCACCGACGACCAGATCCTGCCGGCGTCGGAGTTTGAGCCGGGCACCTACGAGCTGGTCTTTCACGCCGGCGCCTACCTCGACCAGACCGGCCCGGCGCAGGAGCCGCCCCGGTTCCTCGACCTGATCCCGCTGCGCTTCGGCATGGGCGAGGAAAGCCATTACCACGTGCCGCTGCTGCTCTCGCCCTTCGGCTATTCCACCTATCGGGGGAGTTGAGCCTCGGTCGCCTCTTGGGTCATTTCAACGCCTGCGTGATGCGGTCGGCCATGAAGTCGATCAACAGCCGGGTCTTCGGGTCCTGACGCCGACGGTGCATGTAGAGACAGGCCAGCTGGATCGGCACCGGCGGCTCAGCCTCGGCCACCGGAACCAGCGCGCCGGATTTCAGGTGTTCGGCCACCTCGAACACGGGTTTCAGGATGATCCCGTGCCCCTCCAGTGCCCAGCCGGTCAGAACGTCGCCATCGTCGGATTCGAACGGGCCGCGCACCGAGAACCGGCGCACGCCGTCGGGTGTCTGCAGCGGCCACTGGAACTCCGGCGCGCCGGGATAGCGCAGGTTCAGGCAATCGTGCTTGTCGCGCACCAGCGCCTCGCCGCTCTCGGGCATGCCGCGTCGGGCGATGTAGGCGGGCGCGGCGCAAAGCACGCGGGGGCAATCGGCGATCTTACGGATGCGCAGGTTCGAATCCTCGGGGATGCCGAGGAAAAAGGCCAGATCCAGCCCCTCCGCCGCCAGATCAAGCTTGCGGTCCGACAGCCGCAGCCGGATGTCGATCAGAGGATAGGCCGCCTTGAACGCGGGTACGGCGGGGGCGATCAGGCGACGGCCCAGCCCCAGGGGGGCCGCGATGAACAGCGAGCCGCGCGGCGTCATCGTCACGTTCGAAATCTCGGCCTCGGCTGCATCCACCGCCTCCAGGATCTTGCAGGCGCCGCGGTAGAACAGATGGCCCTGTTCGGTGGGATTGAGCGTACGCGTGGTGCGCTGGAACAGCCGCACGTTCAGATGCTCTTCGAGCTGGGAGATTCGCGCCGAGGCGACCGCCGCGGAAATGCGCTGATCGCGCGCTGCGGCGGACATGCTGCCCAATTCATAGACACGCACGAAGGTCTGGATGTTGTCGAGATAGGCCATCGGGGATCATTGTTCGTTTTTATTTGAAGCATCTTGGCGCTTTCCCCAGATACATGACAATACGGGAATAGGCTAGCACGGGGCAAACCGCCCGAAGGAGGGACCGATGCAGGATCTGGCAATCATCTGGGACTGGCTGGGATTCGCGGTGCGCTGGCTGCATGTGATCACCGCGATCGCCTGGATCGGGTCATCGTTCTATTTCATCGCGCTGGATCTCGGGCTGCGCAAGGCGCCGCATCTGCCGGTGGGTGCCCATGGCGAGGAATGGCAGGTACATGGCGGCGGCTTTTACCACATCCGGAAATTCCTGGTCGCGCCCGAGCACATGCCCGAGCATCTGACCTGGTTCAAATGGGAAAGCTATTCGACCTGGCTCTCGGGTGCCGCCCTGTTGATGATCGTCTACTGGGCGGGGGGCGAGCTTTACCTGATCGACGCGGGCAAGGCCGAGCTCACCCTGTGGCAGGGGATCGCGATTTCCGCCGCCTCGCTGACCGTGGGCTGGATCGTCTATGACCTGCTGTGCAAATCTGGACTGGGGGAGCGGCCGACGCTGCTGATGGTGCTTCTCTTCGTGCTGCTGGTGGCGATGGGCTGGGGCTATACCCAGATCTTTACCGGCCGGGCGATGATGCTGCACCTGGGGGCGTTTACCGCCACCATCATGACGGCGAACGTGTTCTTCATCATCATCCCCAACCAGAAGATCGTGGTTGCCGACCTCAAGGCCGGGCGCACGCCGGATTCGAAATACGGCAAGATCGCCAAGCTGCGCTCGACCCACAACAACTATCTCACCCTGCCGGTGGTGTTCCTGATGCTGTCGAACCATTATCCGCTGGCCTTTGCGACCCAGTACAACTGGATCATCGCGGCGCTGGTGTTCCTGATGGGGGTGACGATCCGGCATTATTTCAACACCCGCCACGCGCGCAAGGGCAACCCGGTGTGGACCTGGGTCGCCACGGCGGTGCTGTTCGCCGCGATCATGTGGCTGTCGACGGCGCCGTTGCAGCAGCAGAGTTACGAGGAGAGCGAGGCGCGCGCGCTGACCCCGACCGAAACCGTTTTTGCCGAAGCCGAGGGGTTCGACGAGGTCGCCGACATCGTGCTGGGCCGCTGTTCGATGTGCCACACGCGCGAACCGGGCTGGGACGGCATCCACCGGGCGCCCAAGAACGTGCTGCTGGAGACCCGGCCGGAGATCGCCGCAGCGGCGCGGCAGATCTATATCCAGGCCGGGGTGAGCCATGCGATGCCGCCGGCGAACATAAGCTGGATGGAGCCCGAGGAGCGGGCGAAGATCGTGGCATGGTACCGGGCCGCGAGCGCGCGCCTGCCGCTGCGGCTGGCAGCGAACTGAAGCCACCCGGTCGACGGCGCCGCATCTGCCCCACCGTCACGCGAGGAAAGGCTGGACCGCGCCACCGGTCCGTTTCACCCTTCCCGCCAAGGGAGGAACCTTGCATGACAGAACTGCCCAAGCCCGGCACGCGGCCGTGGCATAAATTTTACAACCCCGGTGTGCGGCCCGATTTCGTGCCGCCAAAGGCCACCCTGACCGGGATGATGGCCGAGGCTTTTGCCACCCACGGGCCACGGGTGCTGATCGAGTATCCAGGCGAAGAGATCACCTATGACCAGATGCGGGCGCGGGCGGCGCGGGCGGCATCGGCTCTGCACGCCTTTGGGTTGAAACCCGGCGACCGGATTGCGCTGCATCTGCCCAACTGCCCCTGGCACCCGGTGTTCTTTTTCGCGGCGATGACCGCCGGGCTTGTCGTCACCCATCTGAGCCCGCTGGATGCACCGGAGGAAATCGCCCACAAGCTGGCCGACAGCGGCGCCGGGCTGGTGATCTCGCTGGCCCGCCCGGAGTTTGCCGGTCCGCTGGAGGCAGCGGCGGCGCATGGACCGATCCCGCCGATGGTGCAATGCCCCGATGGGCCAGAGGCGGCGATATCGGATGGGGCGAGGTCAATCGAGGAATTCTGGGCCGGGCACGAGGGCGCGGGCTGGGAGCCTGTGCCCGTCACCCCCGAGGATATTGCCCTTCTGCAATATACCGGCGGCACCACCGGCCGGCCCAAGGCGGCGGTGCTGACACACGCCAATATCGCCGCCGCGGTCAACATCTACCGCGAATACCTGACCGGCGAGGTGGCGCGCGTGCCGGGCAAGCATACGCTGCTTTATGCGCCGGTGTTCCATATCCTGGGGCTGTCCACTCAGCTTTTGCGCGGCTTCGCCGATGGGCTGACCCTGCACCTGCGGCCGCGCTTCGACGCGGCGCAGGGGCTCGACGATATCGAGAGGCACCGCATCAACATCCTGTCGGGCGTGCCGACGATGTGGATCGCGATCCTGCGCCAGCCGGAGGTGGAGAAGTGTGACCTGAGTTCTCTGGAATTCATCGGATCCGGCGGTGCGCCGCTGCCGGTCGAGGTCTATCGGAAGGTCGGCCGGCTGACCGGCCTCAAGCTGCGCGGCGGCTGGGGCATGACCGAGACCGCGCCGGCGGGATCGAACGTGCCGGCGGGACTGCCGGACGACAAACTGGGAACCATCGGCATCCCGCTGCCCGGGCTGGAGATCAAGATCGTCGATCCCGCCGACCCCGCGCGCGACCTGCCCCCGGGCGAGGACGGAGAGATGGCGATCCGCGGCCTCAACGTGATGGAGCGCTATTGGAACCGGCCGGAGGAGACGGCGGCGGCATTTCACGACGGTTGGTTCCTGACCGGCGATATCGCCCATATGGACGCCGACGGGTTCCTCTACCTTGTGGACCGCAAGAAGGACATGATCCTGTCGGGGGGATTCAACGTCTACCCGGTGATGATCGAGGATGCCGTGCACCGCTATCCGGGGGTGTCGGAGGCGATGGCGATCGGGGTGCCGGATGAATACCGTGGCGAGAGCGCCAAGGTCTTCGTGGTGCTGAGCCCAGGAGCGGCGCGGTTCACGCTGGAGCAGTTGCAGGCGTTTCTGGCCGACAAGCTTGGGCGGCACGAGATCCCCCGCGCGCTGGAGTTTCGCGATGCCCTGCCCAAGACACCTGTGGGCAAGATGGATCGCAAGGCGCTGCGCGCAGAGACGGGCACCGCGACGGCCTTGGCCTGACCGGCGGGATCAGCCCCGGGTCCAGCCCAGCGTCGCGGCCAGCCGGTCCTGCGCGGCGAGATACTCCGCCTCGATGCGGTCCACCAGATGGCCCGCCGGAATCACGTCGCGCACCGCGCCGATGCCCTGGCCCGAACCCCAGATCTCCTTCCAGCTCTTCGGCTTTTCCCGGTTCGGGCCGAAATCCATGGCCGAGGGGTCGGAGCGTTCGAGCTTGTCCGGGTCCATCCCTGCGGCGGCGACCGAGGGTTTGAGGTAATTGCCCCAGACCCCGGTGAAGAGGTCCGAATAGACGATGTCATCGGCGCCGCCCTCGACGATCATCTGCTTGTAGCGCGCTTCGGCGTTCGCCTCCTCGGTGGCGATGAAGGCCGATCCGACATACCCGCCATCCGCGCCCATCGCCTGCGCCGCAAGCAGGCTGTCGCCGCAAGCAATGGCGCCGGACAGGAACAGCGGCCCGTCGAACCAGTCGCGGATCTCCTGCACCAGGGCCAGCGGCGACAGCGCGCCGGCATGGCCGCCAGCGCCGGCGGCCACCGCGATCAGCCCGTCGGCGCCCTTTTCGATGGCCTTATTCGCAAAGCGGTTGTTGATCACGTCATGCAGGGAAATCCCGCCCGCCGAATGCGCCGCGTCGTTGACCCAGGTCTGCGCCCCCAGCGAGGTGATCCAGACCGGCACCTTGTGTTTCACGCAGATCTCCACGTCCCGCTCCAGCCGCGCGTTCGAGCGGTGCACGATCTGGTTGACGGCAAAGGGGGCGGCGGGGCGGTCGGGGTTTTCCTGGTTGTGACGGTCCAGTTCCTCGGTGATCCGGGTCAGCCAGCGTTCCAGCTCGATCGGCTCGCCGTCCTTTTCGCGGGCGTTGAGGGCGGGGAAAGAGCCGACGATCCCCGCCTTGCACTGGGCGATCACCAGGTCGGGGTTCGAGATGATGAACAGCGGGCTGCCGATCATCGGCAGGCGCAGGTGGTCAAAGGCCGGGGGCATGGTCATGGTGGAAATCCCTTGCGTTGCGCGGCCCCGGCGCGGCGGGGACGGATCAGAACCTTGGTGTGTATGTCGCGGAGAGCCCGGCCTCAAGGCAAGCGCGACGTGGCGTGACGCAGGCGCGGTCCGAGGCCGGAAAAACCGCCTCCGCTCCGAAATTAGTTTCATTATGCGGGCGAATCGGTTTCACTATTCGGGACTGAATCGGATCAGACCGGGGGGTAGAGGGAAGCGTGTCGGACAAATCCGTGGCATCGGTGCAAACGATCGGGCGCGCTTCGACGGTGCTGAAAGCGCTGTCCGAGGGGCCGAGCGGGGGGATGCGCCTGTCCGATGTCGCGGAGTCGGTGGGCCTGGGGAAAACCACCGTCGCCCGTCTGCTCAAGGCGCTGATCGATGTCGGATATGTCGAACTGGATGCAGGCGGGCGGCATTACCGGCTGGGGTACTGCCTGTTCAAACTCGGCAATGCCGCGCGGCGGTTTCACATCATCGATCTGGCGCGGCCGGGGATTGCCCGGCTGGCCGCCCTGACCGGGGACACGGTGTTTCTGTCCCTGCGCGACGGCAATCAGGCGCTCTGCGTCGATCGACAGACCGGCGCGTTTCCGATCCGCACATTGACGTTGTCGGTCGGGGACCGGCGGCCACTGGGGGTGGGGGCCGGGTCACTGGCGCTGCTGGCGTTCGAACCCGATGCGGAAGTTGGCCGCATCCTGGCGGCCAGCCGGGAGGAACGGCAGGCCTTCAGCGCCTTTAGCGATGACGCCCTGCTCGGGATGATCGACCGGGCGCGCGCGGCGGGGTTTTCCTTCAACGACGGACGAATCGTCAGCGCGATGAATGCGTTGGGCGTGCCGGTGCTGGACCGAGACAGCCGCGTTGTCGCTGCGCTTTCGATCGCCGCGATCCGCGAACGCATGGCCGCACCCCGGCAGGAGGAGCTGGTGGCGCAACTCAAGGCCGAGGCGGTGGATCTGGGACGAATGCTGGACGCGCGGCGCGGCACGGCGGTGCCCGTTTGCGCATGATTTCAGGGAGGGAAGGAGACCGACGTGCAGGACGTTATCGCCGAGGGGCGACACCATAATCTGGACCGCGACCGGTTCCTGGGCCGACTGGCCCTGATGCACCGTATCCGCGCCTTCGAGGAGGAGGCGATCGCGGCGCAGAAAGATGGCCTTGTGCTGGGGGCGATCCACCCCTCGATCGGACAAGAGGCTGTTGCGGCAGGGGTCTGCGCCAATCTCGAACCGGCCGACCTGATGCTGTCGACCCATCGCGGTCACGGGCATACGCTGGCCAAGGGGGCCGATCCGCTCGCGATGATGCGAGAGTTGTTCGGGCGCGCCGGCGGCACCTGCGGCGGCAAGGGCGGTTCGATGCATATCGCCGATTTCGGTGTCGGAATGCTGGGCGCCAACGGGGTTGTCGGGGCCAATATCCCCATCGCTGCCGGGGCCGCCCATGCGCAAAAGCTGCAAGGCTCGCGCCAGATCACCGTGTGCATCTTTGGCGACGGGGCGGTCAACCGGGGTCCCTTTCTCGAAGGGCTGAACTGGGCGCGGGTGTTCGACCTGCCGGTGCTCTTCGTCTGCGAGGACAACGGGTTTTCCGCCACCACCCGCACGCGCGAGATGACCGGCGGCGAAGGGGCGGCGGCGCGGGCCGAAAGCCTGGGGCTGGAGGCGCAGGAGGTCGATGGCAACGACGTGGTCGCGGTTGACGCTGCCGCGCGCGCGGCGATCGACGCGATCCGGGCGGGACAGGGGCCGCGTTTCCTGACCTGCCACACCTACCGGATGACCGGGCACACCGCCGTCGATCCGGCGACTTACCGCCCGGCGCAGGAGGTCGATGAATGGCGCGGCAATTGCCCCATTGCCCGGCTTGAGGTGGCGCTACGGCTGGCCGGCGAAAGCGACGCACGGCTCAGCGCCCTGCAGGCGCAGGAATCCGGCGCAATGGCGGCGATCGCACAGGCGGCGCGCGACACCGGATGGCCCGAAGCCACCGGCGCCTTTACCGACGTTCAGGATATCGGCGACCCGAGAGAGAGGGCATTCTGATGGCTGTGATGACCTATCTTGAGGCCGGCCGCCGCGCCGTGATCGAGGAGATGCAGCGCGACACCTCCGTCTGGGCGCTGGGCGAGGATCTGGGCCGCGGCGGCGTCTTCGGCCAGTACAAGGGCCTGCAGGAGATGTTCGGCGCCGACCGGATCGCCGACACGCCGATTTCCGAGGCCTGCATCATGGGGGCCGCCGTCGGCGCGGCGATGACCGGCACACGACCGATCGTCGAGATGCGGTTCTCCGATTTTGCCCTCTGCGCGGTGGATGAGCTGGTCAATCAGGCCGCCAAGGCCCGGTTCATGTTCGGTGGCCAGATGCGGGTGCCGATGGTGGTGCGCGAGCCGGTGGGGATGTGGCGCTCCTCGGCGGCGCAGCATTCGCAATCGCTGGAAAGCTGGTACACTCATATTCCCGGCCTGGTGGTGGTGGCCCCGGCAACCCCGGCCGACAATCTCGGGCTGCTGAAATCCGCGATCCGGAACGACGATCCGGTGGTCTACCTGGAACACAAGAACCTTTGGCCTCTGGAGGGCGAGATCCCCGAGCAGGAGCACCTGGTGCCGCTGGGCAAGGCCGACCTGGCCCATGCGGGCGGTGACGTGACGATGGTGACCTGGTCGGGCATGCGCCATGGCTGCCTGCGCGTGGCCGAACAGCTGGCCGCCGAGGGGATCGGCGTCGAGGTGATCGACCTGCGCACGCTCTGGCCCTGGGACCGCGACACCGTTTTCGCCTCGGTCGAAAGGACCGGGCGGCTGCTCGTGGTGCATGAGGCGGTTGCGGTCTCGGGCTTTGGCGCCGAGATCGCCGCCAGCGTGGCCGAGGCATTGCACCACCGGCTGAAAGCGCCGGTGCGCCGGTTGGGGGCGCCGCGCATCCCCATCGCCTATGCCCCGCCGATGGAGGATCAGGCGCGGGTCAGCGACGACAGTATCGCCGCTGCGGTTCGGGGGATGTTGGAGCCCGCCGCAGTGTCGTGAACCGGCGGCGCCGGGGAGGGCGCCGTCATTTTTCTGAATTCATCACTTCGGGAGGAGATAGGATGAAACCCTTAAACACCATGATCGCCGCAGCCGTGGCGCTGACGACGCTGGGGCTGACCCCGGCGATGGCCGAATACAAGGACGAGTACCGCGTTTCGACGGTGGTTCCGGCCCCGTTCCCATGGGGGCTGGCGGCCGACAAATGGGCAGAATTGACCCGGGAACGTACAGACGGGCGCATCAACCTGAAGATCTATCCCGGCGTGCAACTGGTGCAGGGCGACCAGACCCGCGAGTTCACCGCGCTGCGGCAGGGGGTGATCGACATGGCGGTCGGATCGACCATCAACTGGTCGCCGCAGATCACCGAACTCAACCTGTTCTCGCTGCCGTTCCTGATGCCCGATTACGCGGCGCTGGATTCGCTGACGCAGGGTCCGGTGGGCGAGGCGATCTTCGACGCGGTCCGCAAGAAAGGCGCGGTGCCGCTGGCCTGGGCGGAAAACGGGTTCCGCGAGGTGACCAACTCCAAACGCTCGATCCGCACCCCTGCCGACATGGAGGGGCTGAAACTGCGCGTCGTGGGCTCGCCGATCTACAACGACATGTTCACCGCGCTTGGCGCCAACCCCACCCAGATGAGCTGGGCCGACGCGCAGCCGGCGCTGACCACCGGCGCCGTCGACGGGCAGGAAAACCCGCTGACCATCTACTCGGTGCTGAAAATGCACGAGCTGGGTCAGACCCATGTGACGCTTTGGGGCTATGTCGCCGACCCGCTGATCTTTGCGGTGAACCCGGCGGTCTTTGACAGCTTCACTCCCGAGGATCAGCAGATCCTGCAACAGGCGGCGGTGGATGCCGGTGTCTATGGGATCGAGGTCGCGCGCAAGGGCATGACCGGCGGCGACCAGACCCTGATCGACGAGATCAAGGGCTATGGCGTCGATGTGGTGACCCTGACCCCGGAAGAACGCCAGCAGTTCGTCGATGCGACCCGCGGCGTCTATGACCAGTGGAAGCAAAAGATCGGCTCCGACCTTGTCGATCAGGCCGAAGCCTCGGTCGCCAACCGCTAAGCTGACACCCCGGCCCCCCGCGTCGAGCACGCGGGGGGCCGGGTTCCCCAACTGCCAAGACAGGAGCGCGGAATGGGTGAGATACCACCCGACGAGCCCGAATCCGGTGCCGCCGGCAATCACGGAACAGGCGGGCCGGACACCGGGCATGTGATCGTGCCGGTCCGGATCGAAGAGGCGCTCGGCGCCGCGGCGATGGCGCTGATCTGCCTGATATCCTTCGGCAATGTGGTCGCCCGCTATGCCACCGACGTGTCCTTTGCCTTTACCGAGGAATACTCGGTCTTTCTGCTGGTGTTCATGACCTTCGTGGGCGCCTCGGCGGCCTTTGCGGGCAACGAGCATATCCGCATCACCTTCTTTCTCGACCGAATGCCGCGCGGGTTGCGCTGGCTCTGCGAGCTGGTCACGCTGGCGGCGACCACGCTGATGTTCTCGCTGGTGCTCTTCTACGGGGCGCGGGTGACCTATTCCGAGTGGTATTGGGAAGAGACCACGCCGGGGCTGGGCAACCCGAGCTGGATCTACACGATCTGGATGCCGATCCTTTGCGTGGCGATCCTGCTGCGCGTGCTGGGCCGGGGCCGGGCGGTGCTGCTGCGCCGCCGGCGGGACGGGGGCGAAAGACCATGATCCTTGCCAACCTGATGCTCCTGCTGGTTTTCGTCGTTCTGATGCTGATCGGCACCCCGATTGCCGTGGCGCTCGGGCTGGGCGGCGCGGTGGGGGTCTTTCTGGGGCTCGACCTGACCGCGATGGGCATGATCGGGCCGAACACCTATGCGGCGGTGGCCAAGTATCCGCTGATCGCGATCCCTTTGTTCATCCTCACGGGCGCGGTGTTCGAACGCTCCGGCGTTGCCGCGCGGCTGGTGGAGTTTGCCCAGGCCATGGTCGGCCCGCGCCGGGGCGGGCTGGCGCTGGTGGCGATCCTGGTCTGCATGATCATGGGCGGCATGTCGGGCTCCGGCCCGGCGGACGCGGCGGCGGTGGCCACCGTCATGCTGCCGTCGATGGTCAAGGCGGGCTATCCAAGGCCGTTCACCGCCAGCGTAATCGCCGCCTCGGCCTCGACCGCGATCCTGATCCCGCCATCGATCGCGATGATCGTCTATTCGGTGATCATTCCGGGGCTGGACCTGCGGGCGCTGTTCGCCGCCGGGCTGATCCCCGGGCTGCTGCTGGGCACGGCGGTGGCGGTGCCGACCATCCTGCTCAGCCGCCGCCACGGTTTTGGCACGCAGGAGGCGCCGGAGCGCCCGCCGTTCTGGACCAGCCTGCGCCGCGCCCTGCCCGGCCTGATGGCGCCGGTGATCATCCTGGGCGGGCTGCGCTCGGGCCTGTTCACGCCAACTGAAACGGCGGTGGTGGCGGTATTCTACGGGTTCTTCGTCGGCGTCGTGCTCTATCGCACGATGGGGTGGCGCGACGTCTACAACGTGCTGGCCGAAAGCGCCCGGATCTCTGGCGTGCTGATGCTGATCCTGTCGCTGGCCGGGCTGTTCGCCTGGGCCGGGTCGACCATGGGCGCCTTCAGCGCCACGGCGGACCTGTTGCTGTCGGTCAGCGACAACCAATGGGTCATCCTTGTCCTGATCATGATCGTCATGCTGTTTGCCGGCATGGTTCTGGACGGGGTCTCGATCTATCTGATCACGCTGCCGCTGCTGATCCCGATCGTGCAGACCTTTGGCTGGTCCTATGTCTGGTTCGGTGTCGTCATGGCCATCAACATCGCCATGGGGCAGTTCACCCCGCCGGTCGCGGTCAACCTGATGGTGACCGCCAAGATCGCCGGCGTGCCGCTGGAATCCACCTTTCGCTGGGTCGGCTGGCTGCTGCTGGCGATGGTGGTGGCGCTGGCGCTGATCCTGATCTTTCCCGAAATCGCGCTCTGGCTGCCGCGGCTGCTGGGCTATCGCATTACCTGACTGGAAGAGACGATGACGAAAAGCAACGAGATGACCGGGGGCGAAGCACTGGTGCGGACCCTGCTGGCGCATGAGGCCGGGCCGGTGTTCGGCATGGGCGGGTTTCAGCTTCTGCCCTACTACGATGCCGCGCGGCGGCTGGGGCTGGCCCATCACCTGATCAACGACGAACGCTGCGGGGTCTTCGCCGCCGATGCCTATGCCAAGGTTTCGGGCCGCGTCGGGCTGGTCGACGCGACGCTCGGGCCGGGGGCGACCAACCTTGTGACCGGGCTGGTCGAGGCGCTGAATGCGGGCTCTCCCATCGTGGCAATCGTGGGGGATACCCACCGCGATCATTCCTGGAAGAACATGACCCAGGAGACCCACCAGGCCGAGATCCTGCGCCCGGCCGCCAAGGAGGTGATCCGGGTCGAGACGATCCAGCGCATCCCCGAACTGTTGCGCCGGGCGTTCATCGTGGCGACGACCGGTCGGCCCGGCCCCGTGGTGCTGATCGTGCCGGAGGATATCGCGCATGGCACCCATGGGTTCGCCGAGGGGGATTTCGCCTGCGATCCGCGCTACCGCTCGGCGCCGGCGCTGCGCTGTCGGCCCGAGGCTGACAGCCTGGCCGAGGCGGCGGCGCTGCTCGCCAGCGCGGAGCGCCCTTTGATCCTGGCGGGCGGCGGCGTGCATATTTCACAAGCGGCACCGGATCTTCAGGCCCTGGCCGAGGCGGCGCAGATCCCCGTCGCCCACACCATGAGCGGCAAGGGCGCCATCGCCTGCACCAGCCCGCTGTCGGCGGGGTTGTTCGGGCGTTATGACCGGATTGCAAACGGGCTGATCGAGGACAGTGATTGCCTGCTGGTCGTCGGCTGTAAACTGGGGGAGATCGCCACCAAACGCTACACCGTGCCGGCGCCGGGCAAGCGGGTGATCCACCTGGATTGCGTGGCCGAAGAGATTGGCCGCACCTATGCGCCCGAACTGCCGCTTTGGGGCGATGCGCGCGAGGGCATCCGCGATCTGAGGACGGCGTTGGACGGCAGGCCGGTCCCCGAAGCGCGCGAGACCTGGTGCGCAGGCGTCGTCGACAAGATGAACGACTGGCGCGAAATGGCCAAGGAGCGGCTGACCAGCGAGGACGTTCCGGTCTCCATGGGCCGGATGATGGGGGAGTTGAACACCCATCTGCCCGAGGACGCGATCCTGATCGCTGACGGCGGGTTCGCCGCGCATTGGGGCGGGCTGCTTTATGACAGCCGCCGGGCCGGGCGCGGCTTTGTGCCGGATCGCGGTTTCGCCTCGATCGGTTACGGCCTGCCGGGGGCAATCGGCGCCTGTCTGGCGGCCCCGGAGCGCGCGGTGGTGGCGATCACCGGCGACGGAGGCTTCAACATGGTGCTGGGCGAGATCGAGACCGCCCGCCGGATGGGGCTGGCGCCAACCATCATCGTCGTGAACAACGCCGCCTCGGGATACGTCAAGGCGCTGCAACATCTGATGTATGGCGAGGGGAATTACCAGTCCAGCGATCTGGCCGAGACCAACTATGCCGATGTCGCCAAGGCGATGGGATGCCTTGGCATAAGGGTGGAGGCACCCGATGCGCTGGCCGGCGCGATCCGGCAGGGGTTGGCGGAAACCGGGCGGCCCACCGTTCTGGATGTCGTCGTGACCCGCGATCCGGGCAAGATGCTGCCCGCCGCCGACAGCCGGGCGGTGCAGGTGAAAAAGGGCGACCGGATTGCCTGATCCGCTTCTGGCCGACAGTGTCACCAAGCTGGACGGCGCGGCGGGCCGCGTCGTTGTCACCGGGTCGCACGGGGGGGTCTTTGCCGCCTGTCTCGCCTTTCGCTCCGGTGCGCGGGCGGCGATGTTCAACGATGCCGGCGTCGGGCTGGATCGCGCCGGGATCGGCGGCCTTGCCTGGCTGGCGCGGCTGGGCATGGCGGCGGCGGCGGTCGATCACCGGAGCGCCCCGATCGGCGACGCCGGCGCGATGCTGGGTCAGGGGGTGATTTCCCACGCCAACACCCTGGCCGAGGCTTTGGGCCTGTGGCCGGGGATGCCCTGCGCCGAGGCCGCGAAGCTGCTGGAAGGGGCGAGCCGACCCGCCGGCACCTGTCCGGATATCCGTGAAGCGCGGCAGGAGTTAACCCCGGTTCCCGGCGGGCGGCGCCTTGTTCTGGTCGATTCCGCCAGCCTTGTTGCGCCGGAAGACGCCGGGCAGGTGGTTGTCACCGGGTCGCACGGGGCGATCTTTGGCGGCGAACCGGCCAATGCGCTGAAGGCGGACGCGGCGCTGGCGCTTTTCAACGATGCGGGCGGCGCGGCGACCTCGCGCCTGCCGGCGCTTCAGGCGCGCGGTGTGGCGGCGGCCACGGTCGCGGCGATGTCGGCGCGGATCGGCGACGCGAGATCGACGCTGGAGGATGGGGTGCTCTCGGCCTGCAACCCGGCGGCCGAGGCCCTGGGCGCGCATCTCGGCCTTCCCGCCCGCACGCTGGTCGAGGCGGCCTTGCGCGCAGGGCGACCCCAAAGCGGCGGCAGCCCCCCAACCGACTCGGCGTGAGGCGTGCCCTTGCCGCGTCCTACTCCGCCGCGCAGCGCCGGGCGAGGCACCAATCGACCACCGCCCGCGGATCCGGCGGCAATCGTTCCGCCAGGTCCTGGGCATAGTCCAGAAAACCCGCGACATTGCCCGGGCCGACCGCGGTCAGGACCGGGATGCCCCTTGCCAGAGCCTCGCCGATCAGCGGGCGAAAGCCGCGGCCGTCAAGCTCCTGCTTGCCGAACTTGTTGACGATCAGAAGGGCCGGATCCTTCTCCAGCGCCGCCGCAACCAGCCCGACGGCACGTTCCAGCCCCTCGGTATCAAGCCGGCAGCCGTGCGAGTGCACGCCGAGGTTCTGATTGATGCGCACCACGTCGGTGCCGGACAGGATATGAAGCTCCATGTCGCATTTGCGGCTCGGGTCGGTCTCGAGGTTCACCTGCACCGCCCCGGCCAGGGGCAGGCCCCGCGCGGCCAGCCGGTTTGCCGCATCGCGGATCACCGCATCGCCCGCGCCGCGCCCCTCGGCCACAACATATCCCAGCATCGCTCTCCCCTTGCGTCCGGTCAGGCACCCATACAAGATAGCGCGCGAGCAGGAAAGACACGCCACTCAGACAGGAGCCCCCCGCCCTTGCCGCCCGAGTTTCCCTTTTTGCCCGATCCGCAGGATGCGCGGCTGACCCGTCGTGTCACCGGCACCGACCAGACCGGCGCACAGGTGGAAATCTCGGTGGTCGAGGAACGGCCCCTGACAATCTACCTGAACCGGCAGGAGATCGTCACCGCGATGACCATCGGTGACTATCCCGAGTACCTGGCTCTGGGATTCCTGCGCAATCAGGGCATGCTGCGCGCGGATGACGAGGTGACCGGGGTAGACTACGACGACGAGATCGAAACCGTCGTCGTGCGCACCGCGCGCGAGACCTCTTACGAGGAAAAGGTCCAGAAAAAGACCCGCACCAGCGGTTGCGCCGTGGGCACGGTCTTTGGCGACATGATGGAGGGGCTGGAGGGGCTGAGCCTGCCGCAGGCCGGGGTGCGCACAAGCTGGCTCTACGCGCTGGCCAAAGAGATCAACACCACGCCGTCGCTGTACCTGGAGGCCGGCGCGATTCATGGCACGGTCCTATGCCGACAGGACAAGCCCTTGGTTTACATGGAGGATGTCGGTCGCCACAACGCGGTGGACAAGATCGCCGGGTTCATGTTCCGCCACGGGATCGAGGCACAGGACAAGATCCTCTACACCACCGGGCGGCTGACCTCGGAGATGGTGATCAAGACCGCGCTCATGGGGATCCCGGCGCTGGCCTCGCGCTCGGGCTTCACCGCCTGGGGGGTGGAGATCGCGCAGCAGGTCGGCCTGACCCTGATCGGGCGGATGCGCGGGCAGCGTTTCGTCTGCCTGTCGGGAGAGGAGCGGCTGTTGCGCGACGTCGACCCGGCCAGCATCCCGGTCGAGGACGGGAAACACCGGCGCAAGGGTGCGCGCGGTGACTGAGGTCGCGGGTGTCATCCTGGCCGGGGGCCAGGCCACGCGGATGGGCGGCGGCGACAAGGGGCTGCTCAGGGTGCGCGATCTGCGCCTGATCGACCATGTGATCGCCCGGCTGGCGCCGCAATGCGCGCGGCTGGCGATCAACGCCAATGGCGACCCGGCCCGGTTCGCCGAGTTCGCCCTGCCGGTGCTGCCCGACAGCCTGCCGGAGTATCCCGGTCCGCTGGCCGGGGTTCTGGCCGGGCTTGACTGGGCCGCCGCCGAGGGCGTCGACGCCATCGTCACCGCCGCCGCCGACACGCCGTTCTTCCCCCACGATCTCGTTGCCCGTCTGCGCGCGGCGGCGGGCCCCGATGGGCTGGCGCTGGCCGGTTCGCGCGACGCGGCCGGCAAGCTCTGGCGGCACCCGACCTTCGGCCTCTGGCCGGTCGCCCTGCGCGAAGATCTGCGGGACGCGTTGAAAGGCGGGCTGCGCAAGATCGTGCTGTGGACCGATGCGCATCAGGCCGGGCTGGCCGAGTTTCCCACCGGCCCGTTCGATCCGTTCTTCAACGTCAATACGCCCGAGGACGTCGCCCGGGCCGAGCACCTGTCGGAGCTGTTGTGAGGGTCTATGGCGTCACCGGGTGGAAGAACGCCGGCAAGACCGGGCTGATGGAGCGGCTGGTGAGCGAGATCAGCGGGCGCGGGGTTTCCGTCTCGACGGTGAAGCACGCCCATCACGACACCGATGTGGACCAGCCGGGCCGCGACAGCCATCGCCACCGGGCGGCTGGCGCGCGCGAGGTGCTGCTCGCCTCGCCCCGCCGCTGGGCGCTGATGCATGAGTTGCGGGGGCAGGACGAGCCGCCGCTGGACGATCTTTTGGCGCGGCTTTCGCCCGTCGATCTGGTGCTGATCGAGGGCTACAAGCGGGCACCGCACCGAAAGGTCGAGGCGCACCGCCGGGCCACGGGCAGGCCGCCGCTGGCGACGCGGAACGAAACCATCCGCGCCATCGCCGCCGATGCGCCGCTGCCCGGCGCTGCGCTGCCGGTGTTTGATCTCGACGACACCGGGGCGATTGCCGATTTCATTCTGCGGGAGGTCGGACTGTGAGCTTTGAAACCGTTGTCGTCACCGACTGGTCGGGCGCGTCCACGCCCTCGCCGGTGCGGCCGTCAAAGGACGCGATCTGGATCGGCGTGGCCTGTGACGGCGGGGTGACGACCAGCTACCACCGCACCCGCGAGGCGGCGACCGAGGCGCTTTGCGCCCTGTTCGCAGCCGAAATGGACAGCGGGCGGCGGGTGCTCGCCGGATTCGATTTCCCCTTTGCCTATCCGCGCGGATTTGCCCGCGCCCTGACCGGCCGGGGCGATCCGCTTGCGCTCTGGGCCGAGATCGCGGCGCGGATCGAAGACGGCGCCGACAACGGCAACAACAGGCTCGACGTGGCGGCCGAGATCAACCGGCGGTTCCCCGGCGAGGGTCCGTTCTGGGCCAACCCGCTGGGCCGCGACATTGCCGATCTGCCGCGCACCAAGGCCGGCTATGCCAACCCCTTTGGCGAGCGGCGCGTTTGCGACGATGCGCCGGGGGCACAGCCGGTCTGGAAGCTGGCGGGCGTGGGTTCGGTCGGCTCGCAGGCGCTGCTGGGGATTGCCCGGCTTGAGGCGCTGCGCAGGCGGTTCGGCGCGGCGCTCTCGGTGCGGCCCTTCGAGACGCGCGACACCCCCGTCACGCTGGTCGAGGTGTTTCCGTCGCTGATCCGGAAAACCGTCGCCGATCTGGCCGAGCCGGAAGAGATCAAGGATCGCGCGCAGGTTCGGGTGCTGGCCAGTGCGCTGCGGGCACTGGAGCCCGCCGATCTTGACGCGATGACGCGCGAGGGCGACCCGGAGGAGGGCTGGATCCTCGGGCTGGGTCACCAGGCCGCCCTCGATGCCGCCGCCCGCGCGGCCGCTGCGCCGCCGCTCGTCCCGCCGCGACTGCGCAACGATTGTTTCGCCCTGCCGCAGGGGGTGGACTGGGTGCCGGTCGATGCGGCGCTGGACAGGCTGCGGGCCGCGCTGCACCCGCTCACCGCCACCGAGACCCGCCCGACGGCAGAGGCCGCGGGGCGCATTCTGGCCGCCCCGGCTGTGGCGCGGCGATCGAACCCGCCGCGGCCCAATTCCGCGGTTGACGGGTACGGCTTTGCCCATGCCGCCACCGGCGAAGGCGCGCAAAGGCTGCCCCTGGTCACGGGGCGCGCCGCCGCCGGGCAACCCTTTGACGGCGCGGTACCAAGGGGCGCGGCGGTGCGGATCCTGACCGGGGCGATCCTGCCCGAGGGCGTCGATACCGTGGTGCTCGAGGAGGACACCGCGACGGATGGCACGGCGGTGGTCTTTGACGGGCCGGTGAAGCCCGGCGCCAACACCCGTGCCGCCGGCGAGGATGTCACCGAAGGCGCGCAGGCGCTGCCGACCGGGCACCGCCGGCGCGCGCCCGAGCTGGCGCTGCTCTCGGCGCTGGGCATCGGATCGGTCGAGCTGTTCCGCCCGCTGCGGGTGGGGGTGCTCTCCACCGGGGACGAGATTGTCTCCGCCCCCGACCTGCCCGCGCGGCCGCACCAGATCTGGGATGCCAACCGCCCGATGCTGCTGAGCCTGGCGCGCGGCTGGGGGTACGAGGCGATCGACCTGGGCCGGGTCGGCGACGACCGGGCCCGCATTGCCGCGCGGCTGGACGAAGGTGCGCGCGAGGCCGACGTGATCCTGACATCGGGGGGCGCCTCGGCCGGGGACGAGGATCACGTTTCGGCCCTGCTGCGGGAACAGGGCACCCTGTCCAGCTGGCGGATCGCACTGAAACCGGGCCGTCCGCTGGCCTTGGCGACATGGCGCGGGGCGCCGGTCTTCGGCCTGCCCGGCAACCCGGTGGCGGCGCTGGTCTGCGCCCTGGTCTTCGCCCGGCCGGCCCTTTCGCTGATGGCCGGGGCGGGATGGACGGTGCCGCAGGGGTTCGCCGTCCCGGCGGCCTTTTCCAAGGCCAAGAAACCGGGCCGCCGCGAGTACCTGCGCGCGCGCCTGACCGCCGAGGGCGCCGCCGAGGTGTTCCGTTCGGAGGGCTCCGGCCGGATCAGCGGGCTGTCCTGGGCGACCGGACTGGTCGAACTGCCCGACGGCGCGGCCGAGATCGCCCCGGGCACCCCGGTGCGCTTTCTGCCCTACGCATCCTTCGGGCTGGTCTGAGGCGCTTCGACCCCCACGCTTTCGATTGAGAAAATCAATCGTACAACGGAAAAGCGATATTGATTTGCAAAGGTGAACAGACCAGAGCGGGTCCTGAACAGGGCTCGCGGGGACACCGGAAATGGCATTGGATCAAAACGCAGGCATCTGGCGGTCCGGCGGCGGCAAGCGTGGTCGCCCGACGCCGAAGGGGCGCCAGCTGGACGACACCGCCTGGCAGGAGGTGCGCGCGTTGATGGGCGGCAGGCCGCGTCGGCGCGATCTGCTGATCGAGTTTCTGCATCTGATCCAGGATGCCCATGGCCACCTCTCCGCGCCGCATCTGCGCGCGCTGGCCGAGGAGCTTGGCCTGTCGATGGCCGAGGTCTGGGAGGTTGCCACCTTCTACGCCCATTTCGACCCGGTGCGCGAGGGCGAGACGCCGCCGCCCGATCTGACCATTCGCGTCTGCGACTCGCTGTCGTGTGAAATGGCCGGATCCGAGACGCTGCTGGCCGCGCTGGAGGCGGGCCACGACCCGGCCAGGGTCCGCGTGTTGCGCGCCCCCTGCATGGGCCGCTGCGATACCGCCCCGGTGGCCGAGGTCGGCCATCGTCACCTGGATCACGCCACGCCGGAGGCCATAGATGCCCTGATCTCGGCGGGCGCGTTTCATCCCGAGATACCGGCGTACGAGGGTTTGACCGCCTATCGCGCCGGCGGCGGGTACGAAACGCTGCTGGCCCTGCGAAACACCGGGGACTGGGAAGAGGTGCAGGATCGCCTGCTGTCGGCGGGGCTGCGCGGGCTTGGCGGTGCGGGCTTCCCCTCGGGAAAGAAATGGGGCTTCGTGCGCGCCAATCCGGGCCCGCGTTACCTGGCGGTGAACGGCGACGAGGGAGAACCGGGCACCTTCAAGGATCGCTATTGGCTGGAACGCCATCCGCACCTGTTCCTCGAAGGCATGTTGATCGCAGCCTGGGCGGTCGAAGCCGAGACCTGCTTTGTCTACATGCGCGACGAGTACCCGGCGGTGCTGGAGGTGCTGAGGCGGGAGATCGCCGCGCTGGAGGATGCCGGCATCGTGGTGCCCGGGTATATCGACCTGCGCCGGGGCGCGGGCGCCTATATCTGCGGCGAGGAAAGCGCGATGATCGAGTCGATCGAGGGCAAGCGCGGCATTCCCCGCCTGCGGCCGCCCTATGTGGCGCAGGTGGGTGTCTTTGGCCGGCCCACGCTGGTGCATAACGTCGAGACGCTGAAATGGGTCGCCCGCGTCTGCCGCGAGGGGCCGGAGATCCTGTCCACGGTCGAACGGAACGGGCGTAAGGGGTTGCGCAGCTACTCGGTCTCGGGCCGGGTGGCGCGGCCGGGGGTCCATCTGCTGCCGGCGGGCTCAACCATTCGCGACATCATCGACGCCGCCGGCGGCATGGCCGAGGGGCATGTGTTCAAGGCCTATCAGCCGGGCGGGCCGTCGTCGGGGCTGCTTCCCGCGACGCTGGACGACGTGCCGCTGGATTTCGACACGTTGCAGCCGCATGGCAGTTTCATCGGTTCGGCGGCGGTGGTGGTGCTGTCGGATCAGGACAGCGCACGCATGGCGGCGCTGAACATGCTGAAGTTCTTCGAAAGCGAAAGCTGCGGTCAATGCACACCCTGCCGGGCGGGCTGCGAAAAGGCGGTGAAGCTGATGCAGGCCGAAAGTTGGGACCGGGCGCTGCTCGAAGATCTGTGCACGGTGATGGCCGACGCCTCGATCTGCGGTCTGGGGCAGGCCGCGCCCAATCCGATCCGGCTGGTGATGAAACACTTTGCGGACGAGGTCTGAACCATGAGCAAGAACATCACCTTCTGCCTCGACGGCAAAAACGTCACCGCCGCCCCGGATGAGACCATCTGGCAGGTGGCGCAGCGGCACGGCAGGACCATCCCGCATCTGTGCCACAAGGACCAGACCGGCTATCGCGCCGACGGCAACTGCCGCGCCTGCATGGTCGAGATCGACGGAGAGCGCACGCTCGCCGCCTCCTGCTGCCGCACGGCCACCGAGGGCATGGTGGTGAACACCGCCTCCGACCGCGCCGAGACCGCCCGCAAGCTGGTGATGGAGCTGCTGCTGGCCGACCAGCCCCGGCGCGAAGAGGCGCATGATGCGGGGGCGCACCTTTGGGATATGGCCGAGGCCAACGGCGTCAGCGAAAGCCGCTTTCCCAGGCTGGAGGAGGGGCGCATCCCGCTGCTCGATGACAGCCACGTGGCGATGCGCGTCAACCTCGACGCCTGCATCCAGTGCGGGCTGTGCGTGCGCGCCTGCCGCGAGGTGCAGGTCAATGACGTGATCGGCATGGCCGGACGCGGGCATGACGCCTACCCAAGCTTCGATTTCGCCGATCCGATGGGCGACAGTACCTGTGTGGCCTGCGGTGAATGCGTGCAGGCCTGCCCGACCGGTGCGTTGATGCCCGCGACCGTGCTGGACGATGCGCAGCATGGCGACAGCACCGATTTCGATACCGAGGTGCAATCGGTCTGCCCGTTCTGCGGCGTGGGGTGCCAGGTGTCGTTGAAGGTCAAGGACGGCAAGGTGAAATACGTCGAGGGCGTCAACGGCCCGGCAAACGAGGGGCGGCTTTGCGTCAAGGGGCGGTTCGGCTTCGACTACATCGACCACCCGCACCGGCTGACGACGCCACTGATCCGGCGCGCTGATGCGCCCAAGGGGCTGAACGTGGACCCGGCCAACCCCCTGACCCATTTCCGCGAGGCGAGCTGGGACGAGGCGCTGGAGGCCGCCGCCGGGGGGATGGCGCGCCTGCGCGTGGAGCATGGCGGCGCCTCTGTCGCCGGTTTCGGCAGCGCCAAATGCACCAACGAGGAGGCCTATCTGTTTCAGAAGCTGATCCGGCAGGGCTTTGGCCACAACAACGTGGATCATTGCACCCGGCTTTGCCATGCCTCTTCGGTGGCGGCGTTGATGGAAAACGTCGGCTCCGGCGCGGTCACCGCCACCTTCAATCAGATCGAGAACGCCGACGTGGCCATCGTGATCGGCGCCAACCCGGTGGAGAACCACCCCGTCGCGGCCACCTATTTCAAGCAATTCGCGAAACGCGGCGGCAAGCTGATCGTGATGGATCCGCGCGGCCAGGCGCTCAGGCGGCAGGCCACCCACATGCTGCAGTTCCGTCCCGGCGCGGACGTGGCCCTGCTCAACGCGATCATGTCCGTGATCGTGGAGGAGGAGCTTTTCGATCCGGCCTATATCGACGAATTCACCGAGAACTGGGAGGCGCAGAAACAGCATCTCGCCGGGTTCGCACCAGAAACGGTGGAGGAGCTGACCGGCATCGACGCGGCCACGGTGCGCGCGGTGGCGCGCGATTTCGCCGGGGGAAAGGCGGGGATGATCTTCTGGGGGATGGGGGTCAGCCAGCATATCCACGGCACCGACAATTCGCGCTGTCTGATCAGCCTGGCGCTGATGACCGGCAATGTCGGAAAGCCCGGCGCCGGTCTGCACCCGCTGCGGGGGCAAAACAACGTGCAGGGGGCCTCCGACGCGGGGCTGATCCCGATGTTCCTGCCCGACTATCAGAGCGTTACCGACGACGGCGTGCGCGGCGCCTTCTCGGAGATCTGGAAATCGGGCGATTTCAACGCCGAGGCGGGTCTCACCGTGACCGAGATCCTCGACGCGGTGCATGACGGACAGGTCAGGGGCATGTATATCCTGGGCGAGAATCCGGCGATGTCCGACCCCGACGTCACCCATGCACGCGAGGCGCTGGCAAAGCTGGAGCACATGGTGGTGCAGGACATCTTCCTGACCGAGACGGCGAATTACGCCGACGTGATCCTGCCGGCCTCGGCCTTTTTCGAGAAGTCCGGGACGGTGACCAATACCAACCGGCAGGTCCAGATGGGCCGCGCCGCCGTCGCCCCGCCGGGCGCGGCGCGACAGGATTGGGCGATCACCGTGGCGCTGGCGCGGCGTCTGGGGCTGGACTGGAGCTATGCCGACCCCTCGGAGGTCTTCGCCGAGATGAAACGGGGGATGAAATCGCTCTCCAACATCACCTGGGCGCGGCTGGAGGCCGAGAACGCGGTCACCTATCCCAGCCACTCGCCCGACGATCCGGGCCAGGCGATCGTGTTCGGCGATGCCTTCCCGCGCGCGGGTGGGCGCGCGCGCTTTACCCCGGCCAGTGTCGTCCCGCCCGACGAGCAGCCGGATGCCGAGTTCCCGATGGTGCTGACCACGGGGCGGCAGCTCGAACACTGGCATACCGGCTCGATGACGCGGCGGGCGCGCGTGCTCGACGCGGTGGAGCCACAGGCCAACTGCTCGTTGCATCCGGCGACGCTGCGCCGCCTGGGTGTGGCGCCGGGCGGCATGGTCCGGCTGGAGACGCGGCGCGGCGCGGTCGAGGTGATGGCGCGAGCCGACCGCGCGGTGGCGCCCGACATGGTGTTCCTGCCCTTTGCCTATGTGGAGGCGGCGGCCAACATCCTGACCAACCCGGCGCTCGATCCCTATGGCAAGATCCCGGAGTTCAAGTTCGCCGCCGTGCGGGTGACGGCGGCGTAACGGGGTCAACCCCCGTCGGCGGGCAGCCAGATGCGGAACTCGGCCCCGCCGCCCTGCGGATTGGCGACCGAGATCAGCCCGCCGGCGCGCTGGATCAGGGTCTGGGAAATCGACAGGCCAAGCCCGGTGCCCTCGCCCAGCTTGGTGGTAAAGAACGGATCGAAAACCGAGGCCAGCTTGTCCTCCGGCACGCCGGGCCCGGTGTCACGCACGCAAAGAACGGCGCCGGGCTGCCCGTCTCGCGTCTCGGCACGAATGGTCAGGGTCAGACGCCCGGAGGTGCCCATGGCCTGCCCCGCATTGACCAGAAGGTTGATCACAACCTGCTGCATCTCGCCGGGGTCGATCCGCACCCGCGGGACAGGCGCGAAGTCGGTGATCACGTCGATCTCGCTTTTCGACAGCACATGTTCGACCAGCAGCAGCGAATCCTCGACCAGCGGGGCGAGGTCGACGGTATCGCCATAGCCCGAAAACTCGCCGGGGCGGGCGAATTGCAGAAGCTTGCCGACGATGGCCACGATCCGCGCCACCTGCCGGTCGATCAGGGTCAACTCGGTCGTCACCGGTTTGGCCGCCTCGCCAAGTTCTTCGCGGATCACGTCGACATTGCCCTGGATCACCGCGACGGGGTTGTTGATTTCATGCGCGACACCGGCGGTGATCTCGCCGATCGAGGCCAGTTTCTCGCTCATCACCAGTTGGCGAAAGGTCTCTTCAAGCTTTTCGTTGGCCTCGCGCAATTCGGCGGTGCGCTCCTCGACGCGCTGGTTCAACTCGTCGGCCCAGGCGCGCAAGCGGTGGTCGCGGTCCTGCACCATGTCCAGAAGGCCATCGAGATGCCCCGCGACCTGACCGATCTCGTCGCGTGAGCCGACGTCCCCGTTGCGCGCCGACAGATCGCCCCGGCGCACCCGTTGCATGGTCTGGGTCATGCGCTCCAGCGGCGCGAATATGCCCTTGGCCAGCCACAGGAAAACCGGCACCGACAGCATCAGGACGCCGCCGAACGCCGCCAGGATCCACAGGAAGGCCGCGCGTTCGGCGGCGGCAAAGGGGGCCTCGAGAAAGCCGACATAGAGCATTCCGACCCGCTCACCGAAACTGTCGGTCAGCGGCCGGTACCCCGAGATGTACCAGTCGTTCACCACAAAGGCGCGGTCGAGCCATGTGCGCCCCTCGCCCAGCACGCCCTCGCGCACGACCGCCGAAACCCGGGTTCCCAGCGCGCGGGTGTCCTCGAACAGGCGCACATTGGTCGATACGCGCACATCGTCGAGAAACAGCGTCGCGGTGCCCTGCCGGTCGCCCCCGGTCTCCGCGTTGAGATAGACCAGCGCGTTGATCGTGTCGATGAACTGCAGGTTGCGGTTGAGAAGGATACCGCCGACAAGGACGCCCTCCTGCCCGGACAGGCGGACCGGCGCCGCCGAATGCACCACCATGCCGCGGTCCTCGGCGGTGCGCTCGGTGGGGACGGCGGCCTCGGTCTCGATCAGGTCGATGCGGGCACGGGTCGCCAGCTCGTCGGACAAGGCGGCGAGGCTGGCGGCGTCAAACACGTCGATCTCGGTGGCCGGGCGGCCGTTGAGGCCGGTGTTGATGACCGGCCAGCGCGCCGCCGCCTCAAGCGCCTCGGACGCGGGTATGTAGTAAAGAAAGTCGAGCTCCAGCGCCGCGCGCTTGCGCTGGAAAAAGGCGGCCCGCCCAGAGGAGTCCTGGCGCAGGATCTTGGCAAATTCGGCGGATTCGGCCAGCCCGGTCAGATCGTCGCCGGTGCCCGCCATGATCCGGGCCAGGTACTGCTCGGCGATGCGCAGGTCGCTTTCCACATTGGTGATCAGCGCCTTGTCATAGCCCGCCGCCCAGCGGGTCAGGCCGATGGCCATCAGGAGCGGCATCAGCACCGTGAGCGGGGCGAGCGCCAGGACCAGCAGGCGCAGGCGGACCGATTTCACCGCAGGGAACCGGGCCGTATCCCGGTCATTCGTCCAGCGATCCGTGGACCGCGAACTGGTCGAGCCCGGCATTCTGCGGTTCGATCGCGCGATAGGCCTCGCGCACGCCGGCCCCGGTCAACTCGCGCGCCACGGTCAACAGGGTGTTCGGAGCGTGGTCCTCGCACAGTTCGGCCATCTGGGCGATCTCCTCGGCGGCGACCGGCCGGGCGGCCTCGGGCGAGGGGGCGCCGTAATAGGTGACGAAATGCTGCGCCAGAAGGTCGGTCATCGCCTCGACCTCGGCGGGTTCGATCCGGGTGACGGCGACAAAGGTCACCCGCCCGCCGGTCTCCAGCCCGAGCCAGCCGTTGGCAAAGGCCTGGCGCGCCTTGCCGGTCAGGTCGGCCGCGGTCCAGTCAGAAAACTCGAACCCGCCCGAAAGGCACCATTCGCCGGTGCGCGCGGGGTTGGCGAAGACGCGCTGGTCGCTCTCGTCGAAATGGATGGCGCGGGCTAGTTTCACGGGCTCTCCTCCAGAAGCGTGGTTAGCGGAATCAGGCGGGTCGCTTCGCCGTCGCGCAGCAACATGCCGAAGCGTTCATCGACACCGACGAAGGTCCCCCGGTGACCGTTCCGGCTGGTGTCCTCGCCAAGCCCGAAGGCCAGGCCGCGCCATTCGTCGTGCAGCGGCTTGACCCCCTCGGCTTCCCACCGGGCGATCCAGTTGAGGCTGTGGCGCGCCCAGGCCTCGATCAGCTGGCCCGGGTCCACCTCGGAGCAGCCCTCGGCAAAAAGCGCGGTCTGGTCCGGCAACAGGCCGGGGTCGCCCCCCTGCGGCAACAGCGGCAGCTCGAACCCCATCACCAGCCAAAGCGGCATGGCCTTGGGATCCTGCTGCTCGGCACAGGCGCGCATGCGGCCGCAGGACGCGCCGTTGACCCGCAACCCGCCGGACCAGTCAAGATGGACGGCCACCTCGGGCGGCGCCAGCGCGCCAAGCGCGTTCTGAAACCCCACGCCGCAGAGCGGCAGCATGGCCATCGCGTCCTCCAGCGGCACCTCGGGCGCCAGGACCAGCGCCGCGCCGATCCGGTCGGCGGCGATCCGATAGGTCACCAGCCCCGCCTCGCAGCCCTGTACCGCCCGCATCACAGCGGTATCGAACGGGTCGCCGGTGACGGCCTCGCCGCTCATCGCAGGGGGAAAGGTCAGGTCCTGCCGCATCTCCGCGCTCATGCCACCCCCTCGGCCACCAGCGCCGCGGCGATGTCCTGAAAGACCTTGGCCAGCACGCTGTCGGGCTGGCTGACGGTGATCGGCGCGCCGCCGTCGGCGGCCTGCCGGATCTGCAGGTCGAGCGGCACCTCGGCCAGCAGCGGAACACCCAGCCTCTCCGCCTCCTTGGCGACGCCGCCGTGACCAAAGACATGCTCTTCATGACCGCAGTTGGAGCAGACATGCGTGCTCATGTTCTCGATCATGCCGAGGATCGGCACCTTGAGCTGGCGGAACATGTCGAGGCCCTTGCGCACATCCAGCAGCGCCACGTCCTGCGGCGTGGAGACGACAATCGCACCGTCGAGCTGCGCCTTTTGCGCCAGCGTCATAGACACATCGCCGGTGCCCGGCGGAAGATCGACCAACAGCACGTCGAGCGCACCCCAGTGCACCTGCATCAGCATCTGCTGCAACGCGCCCATCAGCATCGGCCCGCGCCAGACCACGGCCTGGTCGTCATTGGTCATCAGCCCGATCGACATCATGGTGACGCCGTGGTTGCGCATCGGCAGGATGGTCTTGCCGTCCGGGCTGGCCGGTCGGCCGGACACACCCAGCATCCGCGGCTGCGACGGGCCGTAGACATCCGCATCCAGAAGCCCGACCCGGCGCCCCTGCCGGGCCAGCGCACAGGCCAGATTGGCCGCGACGGTGGACTTGCCCACGCCGCCCTTGCCGCTGGCGATGGCGATGACATGTGCAACGCCGGGGATCTTCTCCGGCCCCTGGGGTGCCACAGGTTTGCGCGGCTGCAGGTCCGGCGGGGCCTTGTCGCTGTGGCCGGTCATCACGATCGAAACCTGCGCCACGCCTTCGAGCCCGTCCAGCGCCGCCTCGGCCGCCGTCTTCACCGCCTCGAAGGCGGCGGAGTGGCGCGGCGGAATTTCCATGACGAAGCGGACCGCGCCGCCGGCATCGACGTTCAGCGCACGCACGACGCCACTGGACACGATATCGCCGCCCGACACCGGGTCTTGAATCTGCTTGAGCGTTTCGAGAACCGCCTCTCTGCTGGCCCCCACGGGTTACTCCTGACCCTTGATCTCGCCGGTCACCTCGTGGGTCAGCCCCAACGCCTCGATGGTGATGACAGCCTTGACCGGAAAGGTCTTGCCGCCGGTGTCGGCGCTGCGCATGGCCTCTTCGATGGCCTGCTGCGAGGTCACGCCGACCTGTTTGAGGAACTTGCGCATCGACATGTTGAAATCGTCGCTCATGGTCGTCTCCTTGCCTGCGATTGACTGCGGATCGCCGCGTGGCCTAGATTGGCCCGATGCTGAACCGTCTCGTGATGCTGGGTTTTGCGCTTGCGCTCGCCTTCGCCCCGTCCGGGGCCCGTGCCGATGACAAACTGGTTCATCTGCATGCGCCCGCCAGCCTGGTCGAGACCGGTGTGATGCAGCATATACTGCCGCGGTTCACGCTCAAGACCCGTGTGCGGGTCGAACTGGTCGCCGATCCGGCAAGTGCCGACATGGTGCTGGGCGGGTCGGGGCAGGCGCTGTTCGAGGGTCTGGGACAGGTCTGGCGGATGGCGCTCAACAGCCCCGGACACCCCGGCACCGAACGTTTCGCCACCTGGCTCAGGTCGGATGTAGGGCGGCGCACGGTGGCCACCTTCGCGCCTGGGGGCGTGGCGATCTTCTCCGCGCCGCGCGGGGTCGGGCGGAACGGGGCGGCGCGGCAATTCGACGGCGACGCGGCGCTGGGGCGCAGGGTTTCGCGAACCAAGTGCATTCGGTGCCACGCGGTCGATGACGAAAGCCGAATGACCGATATCGGCTCCACCCCGAGCTTTTCGGTGTTGCGCAGCCTGCCCGATTGGGAGGCGCGCTTTTCCGCCTTCTTCACGTTGAACCCGCATCCCGCCTTCACGGTGATCGTGGGCGTGACGCCCGAGTTTCCGCCGGAGCGCCCCTCGCCCATCGCGCCCGTCACGCTGACGCCGGAGGAGCTCGACGCGACGATCGCCTATGTCGCGGCGATGGAGCCGGCGGATCTGGGGGCGCCGCTCGCGCATCAGTGATCGCGCCGCTTGCTGAAATAGTCCTCGGTGGTGCGGGGGCGGGGGCGTTCGCCCGCCGCAAAGGGATTGTCCTCTGCATGGAATTGCGTGTTGACGCGGCAATTGTCGCACATCTGGATCATTCGCAGCTTGTCGCCACCGGCGAACATGGAATGGCCCTCCAGTTTGGCGGTGATCTTCTCGATGGTGGACCTGACACCGAACAGCGCGCCGCATTCGACGCAGGCAAAGGGCTCTTCCTCGTGCAGCACCTGCTGGGCCAGCGCGGCCTCGGTCAGGTCGAGGCGCGGCGCATAGGTGATCGCGTCCTCCGGGCAGACATTGGCGCACAGCCCGCATTGCAGGCAGGCATCCTCCTGGAACCGAAGCTGCGGCAGGTCCGGGTTGTCGCCCAGCGCCCCCGAGGGACAGAGCGAGACACAGGACAGGCACAGGGTGCAGGCATCGGTATCGACCACGACGGCGCCATAGGGGGCGCCCTCGGGCAGGGGCAGGCGCCCGGCCTCGGGATGCAGGGCGCGGGCCGCCTGCCGGGTGATCTGGCGCCGCGTGCCCATCGGGCGCACGGGCTTGCCGACCGGGGCGGGGGCGGTTTCGTCATACAGCGCGTCGCTCATCGCGTCCGGGTCGGGGGTGTCGAGCAGGCGCACCGCCGCGTCGCCGCCGATGGCGCGGGCCAGCGCGATCTGCGCCGCCAGCGCGGCGCGGTCGGCGCCGGGGCCCGGCAGGATCGTGACAGAAGCAAAGCCGGAGGCCAGCGCGGCCACGGCCTCGGCATGGCCAAAGGCGCCGATGGCGGCCATCTCCAGCGGAATCACGTCATGTGGCAGACCGCGACCGTGGCGCGCCGACAGCCGGATCATCTCGGCCCCGTGCGCATCGTGCACCAGCAGACGCGGCGCGGTTCCGCCGGCGGCAAGATAGGCCCGGGACAGGGTCTGGACCCGGGCAAAGGTCTGCTCCACCCGGGGCGCGTCGTAGGCGATCGCGCCGGAGGGACAGGCCGCCGAGCAGGCGCCGCATCCCGCGCAGATCATCGGATCGACGGTGACATGGTCGCCGCTGGGGCTGATCGCGCCGGTGGGGCAGAGATCGAGGCAGCGGGCGCAGCCGGTCTGCTCGGCCCGGCTGTGGGCGCAGATCAGCGGATCGGTGCGCACGTAGAGGGGCTTTTCGAAGGTCCCGACAAGATGCGAGGCCGCCAGCACCGCGGCGGCCACCGACGGGGCGTGCGCGGGATCGGCGCGCAGGTAGCCCTCGCGTTTTTCATGCGCGGGAAACAGCGGCGACTCGCCGCGCAGGTCGAGGATCACGTCGCAGGCCGACAGCCCGCCGTCGCGCGGCTCGGTCAGGGAAAAGGCACCGCGCCCGCCCGGCTCGACCTGTTGCAGCGCGTCGATCATCACCTCGAACTGGCCCAGCGCCCCGCTGGCCCGGCGCAGCCGACCCAGGACCACGTCATAATCACGGGTGTCCGGCACCTCGGTCCCGTCGGAGAGCAGCACCGTCACGGCCATGTGATCCTTGAGCTGCTCCGCCGCGGCAAGGGCCGCCGCGTCCGGCCCCAGGATCAGGCACATCCCCCCTGAGATCACGTCGATGGTCTTTTCCGGTGCGGCGGGAAGCTGCGCCTCGGCGATCAGCGCGGACATTTTGGCCAGATTCGAGCCGGTATCATCGCTCCATCCGGCCCGGTCGCGCAGGTCGAGCAGGTCGGGGGGCGCGACCCCCAGCTCCTCCGCCAGCGTCTCGAAAACCTGCGATTCCTGGAGACAGCAGATAATCGAATTTCCCTCTGTCAAGGCCCCTGCCGCACGGTCGATCTGGGTGGTGCACAGCGCCGAACAGGGCGCGCGAACATCCAGGCCGGTGGTCTTTGACAGGGCGGCTGCATCGATTGACTGGCTCCCCAGGCAGTCGCACGTTATCAATGACTTAGCCATTACCTCTCCTATCCCGAACCCGGTTTTTCGGTGCGGATTTCCCCGTACGCTGGGAAAGGCTACGCATGAATCGCACAGCACGACAACCGGTTTTGTGCCTCTCCCGCGCCCCCCCGAGGGCCCGTACCGCCCTGATTCGCGGCAGGTGATTCGCAGCCCGTCCCGGCCAGGCTTTCCCGAGCAAAAGGGTCGAATTAGACCATTTGTCCATCCTGCCCCGGCAGCAGCGGCGCGGCTGCCCAAAATGTCCAAAAGGGGCGGACGAGCCGGGGTTTGCGAGAATTCGGCTTTCCCGACGCGGTGCGATTGTTTCAACCTGACGTCGGAGGGGAAATCGTGATCCACAATCCGAACGCTTACAAGACCATGCCGATCGGTATCGTTCTGCGTCGGCGCCCGGGCGTGACCCGCTGGGTGCCGTGGCACTGGACTGCGGTCGCGGTGCTGCCCGGCGCGGGCGCGGCGGATTGGCGCGAGCTGCGGCGCGAGGGCGACGTGGTGGAATACCATGGCGCGACCCTGCCGCTGGAATTGCACGGCGCCGAGACCGAGGCCTATCTGAACGGGCTGTCGGCCGATATCCCCAGCCTCTACGTGGTGATGCGCGAGACCGAGGAGGATGGCGACTATCCGCTCGACGTGCTGCTCGTCACCGCCTCACCCTACGAGGCGCAGGACTATACCGACAGCGGCGAGGAGATCGTCGAAAAGGTGCCGATGCCGCACGGGCTGGTCGCCTGGGTGCGCGACTTCGTCGAGCAATTCCACGAACACGAGGTCTTCGTGAAGCGCAAGCGCGACAAGAAACGGGTGGACCTGTCGCAGGACGGCATCGGCGATCCGCGCATCGGCAAGGCTGCCGACATCTATGCCTCGCCGACGCTGAAGCGGAGGCGCCTGCAATGAGCGATTTCTGGTCCCGCCGCCGGGGCGCCGTCGCGGAGGAGGCGCGCGTAGAGGAAGCCGCGCGCGAAGCGGACCTGCAGCAGGCGCAGGAAAATGCGCTGGCAGAACGCCCGGACGAGGAGATCCTCGAGGAGCTCGGTCTGCCCAACCCCGAGGAGATGGAGCGCCCCGAACAGGTGCAGGCGTTGCTGAAGGCAGCCGTACCGCAGCGGCTGAAAAGCCGCGCGCTGCGCCGGCTCTGGCGGCTGAACCCGGTGCTCGCCAATCTTGACGGCCTGGTCGATTACGGCGAGGATTTCACCGATGCCGCGACCGTCGTGGAGAACCTGCAGACCGCCTACCAGTTGGGCAAGGGGATGCTGAAAGCCCTGGTCGAGGACGACGACCGGGACGTCGCGGCGCCCGGCGCCGGGGAGGCTCCCGATGCGGCGGGCGGGGCGCCGGCCACCGATCCGGCCACCGACCCGACCCCCGGCGCGCCGGCCCCGGCGGCGCCCGCTGCCGAAGCCGCCCCTGCCCTCGCCGCGGCGGCGACCACCCCCGAAGACGACATCGCCGCCCCCTACCCGGCCGCACCCCGGCGGATGCGATTTCGCTTTGAGGCCGCCAACTGATGGAAAAGGACGACATGACCGCAGCCCAGCATGTTCAGATCGCCGAGGAGGACCGCCTGCGCGCGGATTTCTACAACTATCTCGGCGTGATCCTCGCCGGCCCGCCGGACCAGATGCTGCTGAGCCAGACCGCCGGCCTGTCCGGCGATGGCAGCCCGCTGGGCGAGGCCATCACCACGCTGGCCAAGGTGGCGCGGCTGACCAAGCCCGGGGCGCTGGAAAGCGAATACAACCGCCTTTTCATCGGGTTGGGGCGTGGCGAATTGCTGCCCTATGCCAGCTATTACCTGACCGGCTTTCTGAACGAAAAACCGCTCGCCTCGCTGCGCCAGGACATGACGGCGCGCGGCCTGGCCCGCGCCGAGAACGTGTTCGAGCCCGAGGACAATATTGCCAGCCTGATGGAGATGATGGGCGCGGTGATCCTGGGCCGTTTCGGGCCTGCGGCGACTCTGGCCCAGCAGAAGACCTTCTTCAACCGGCATATCGGGCCGTGGGCGGCACATTTCTTTTCCGATCTGGAGGCGGCCAAGAACTCGGTCTTTTACGCCCCGGTGGGCACGGTGGGCCGGATCTTCATGGAGATCGAGGCCGAGGCGTTCCGGTTGAGCGGCGAATGATGTGAAAGCCGCGGGACCCCGCACGGGACCCGCATGTCGAGCAGCGGAAAACCCGCTGGAACCCATGAAAGGAGACGCTCTCATGAAACAGGAAGAAGGCGCTTCGCGCCGCGATTTCCTGAAGCTGGCCGGAACCACGGCGCCGATCGCGGCGATCGCGGTGGCGTCCGGCGGGACGACCGCCGAGGCGGCCGAACCCGACCTGAACCTGGAGAAGATGCAGGATACCGCGCACACGCGGGCCTACTACAGCACCGCCCGGTTCTGACCGGACGGCGCTTCGCGTCGGAACAACCGGTTGCGTGACGCCCGACCGTTCCGGCCTTGTCGTAACCAAGCGAGCAGCGCCAGAGAAGGCGAAGCTAGCAGGGGAGAGAGAAACATGTTGAGGAAAAAGACCAACGGGGTTGCGCGACGCCCCCAGCGGACAAGTATCCTGTCCGAGGCCGCCAACGCCTCGGTTGACCGCCGCGCGTTTCTGCGCGGTTCGGGACTTGCCATCGGCGGCATGGCCGCCATCGCCGCCACCGGCGGCACGGTCCGGCCAGCCACCGCGGCCACCGCCGCCAACGGCGCGGTAGACCTGCGCAAATCGGTCTGTACCCACTGCTCGGTCGGGTGCACCGTCATCGCCGAGGTGTCCGACGGCGTCTGGGTGGGCCAGGAGCCCGGCTGGGACAGCCCGTTCAACCTGGGCGCCCATTGCGCCAAGGGGGCCTCTGTCCGCGAGCACGCCCATGGCGAACGCCGCCTGAAATACCCGATGAAGAAAGAGGGCGGCGAGTGGAAGCGCATCAGCTGGGAACAGGCGATCGACGAGATCGGCGGCGGCATGATGAAGATCCGGGACGAAAGCGGCCCGGACAGCGTCTACTGGCTGGGCAGCGCCAAGCATAGCAACGAACAGGCCTATCTGTTCCGCAAGTTCGCCGCCTACTGGGGCACCAACAACGTGGATCACCAGGCCCGGATCTGCCATTCCACCACCGTTGCAGGGGTTGCCAATACATGGGGCTACGGCGCCATGACCAATTCCTACAACGACATCCACAATTCAAAGGCCATCTTCATCATCGGCGGCAACCCGGCCGAGGCGCACCCCGTGTCGCTGCTGCATGTGCTGAAGGCCAAGGAACAGAACAACGCGCCGCTGATCGTCTGCGACCCGCGTTTCACCCGCACCGCGGCCCATGCGGATGAATATGTCCGCTTTCGCCCCGGCACCGACGTGGCGCTGGTCTGGGGGCTGTTGTGGCACATCTTCGAGAACGGCTGGGAGGACAAGGAGTTCATCCGCACCCGTGTCTGGGGCATGGACCAGATCCGCGAGGAGGTCGCCAAGTGGACCCCCGAGGAGGTCGAGCGCGTGACCGGCACGCCCGGCGCGCAGATGCGCCGCGTGGCCCGAACCCTGGCCAACAACCGTCCCGTCACCGTGATCTGGTGCATGGGCGGCACCCAGCACACCAACGGCAACAACAACACCCGCGCCTACTGCATCCTGCAGCTTGCCCTTGGCAACATGGGCACCTCGGGCGGCGGCACCAACATCTTCCGCGGCCATGACAACGTCCAGGGGGCCACGGACCTTGGCGTTCTGTCGCACACGCTGCCGGGATACTACGGCCTGTCCAAGGGCGCCTGGGGTCATTGGGCCCGCGTCTGGGAGGAAGACCCGGATTGGCTTGCCGGCCAGTTCGACACCCTGAAGTCAGCCGACGGCAAGGACAAGTCGCTGCAGAACCTCACCGGCATCCCGGTGTCCCGCTGGATCGACGGCGTCCTGGAGGACGTCGAGAACATGGACCAGCCGAACAAGGTGCGGGCCATGGTCCTGTGGGGGCATGCGCCGAACTCGCAAACCCGCATGACCGAGATGAAGACGGCCATGGAGATGCTGGACATGCTGGTCGTGATCGACCCGTATCCCACCGTCTCGGCCGTGCTGCATGACCGCACCGACGGCGTCTACCTGCTGCCGGCGGCCACGCAGTTCGAGACCCGTGGCTCGGTGACCGCGTCGAACCGGTCGCTGCAATGGCGCGACAAGGTTGTCGATCCGCTCTTCGAATCCAAGCCGGATCACGAGATCATCGGCCTGTTCGCGAAGAAGTTCGGATTCCACGACCGCCTGTTCCGCAACATCGCGATCGAGGATGACGGTGTGACGCCAAACGTCGAGGACACGCTGCGCGAGATCAACCGCGGCATGTGGACGATCGGCTATACCGGCCAGTCGCCGGAGCGGCTGAAGCTGCACATGGCCAATCAGCACACCTTTGACCGGACGACACTGCAGGCGGTGGGCGGCCCGGCAGACGGCGACTATTACGGTCTGCCCTGGCCGTCCTGGGGGACGCCCGAGATGGGGCATCCGGGCACTCCGAACCTCTATGACATGTCCAAGCCGGTGGCAGAGGGCGGCCTGACCTTCCGCGCCCGCTTCGGTGTCGAGCGGAACGGCGAGAACCTGCTGGCCGACGGCGTGGCGAGCGCGGGCTCGGAGATCCAGGACGGGTATCCGGAATTCACCATGCAGATGCTGATGGACCTGGGATGGGATGGCGATCTGACCGACGATGAGCGGGCCGCGATCGATGCCGTCGCGGGACCGAAGACCAACTGGAAGACCGACCTTTCCGGCGGCATCCAGCGGGTCGCCATCAAGCATGGCTGCGCGCCCTTCGGCAACGCCAAGGCCCGCACGGTGGTCTGGACCTTCCCCGATCCGGTGCCCCTGCACCGCGAGCCGCTCTATACCAACCGGCGGGATCTGGTGGCCGACTACCCGACCTACGAGGACCGGAAGTTCTATCGTCTGCCGACGATGTATGCCTCGATCCAGAAGCAGGATTTCAGCAAGGACTATCCGATCATCCTGACCTCGGGGCGCCTTGTGGAATACGAGGGCGGCGGCGACGAGACCCGATCGAACCCCTGGCTGGCCGAGCTGCAGCAGGACATGTTCGTCGAAATCAACCCGCGCGACGCCAACAACCTCGGCGTGCGGGATGGCGAACAGTGCTGGGTCGAGGGCCCCGAAGGCGGCAAGGTCAAGGTCATGGCGATGGTGACAGAACGGGTGGGCGAAGGCGTGGCCTTCATGCCCTTCCACTTCGGCGGTCATTTCCAGGGCGAGGATCTGCGGTCGAAATACCCCGATGGCGCAGACCCCTATGTTCTGGGGGAATCGACCAACACGGCCCAGACCTACGGCTATGACTCGGTGACACAGATGCAGGAGACCAAGGCGACTCTCTGCAAGATCATGCCAGCGTAAGGAGAACGGAAAATGGCACGAGCTAAATTCCTTTGCGATGCCGAGCGCTGCATCGAGTGCAACGCCTGCGTCACGGCCTGCAAGAACGAGCACGAGGTGCCCTGGGGCATCAACCGGCGCCGCGTGGTGACCATCCAGGACGGCAAGCCGGGCGAACGCTCGATCTCGGTGGCCTGCATGCACTGTTCGGACGCGCCCTGCATGGCGGTCTGCCCGGTGGACTGCTTCTATCAGAACGAGGAGGGGGTGGTTCTGCACTCCAAGGATCTCTGCATCGGCTGCGGCTATTGCTTCTACGCGTGCCCCTTCGGCGCGCCGCAATACCCGCAGGCGGGCAATTTCGGCTCCCGCGGCAAGATGGACAAATGCACCTTCTGCGCCGGCGGACCGGAAGAGACCCACTCCTCTGCGGAGTTCGCCAAATACGGCCGCAACCGGATCGCCGAGGGCAAACTGCCCATCTGCGCCGAGATGTGCTCCACCAAGGCCCTGCTGGCGGGCGATGGCGACGTGGTGTCGTCCATCTACCGCGAGCGTGTCGTGGCCCGCGGCTTCGGCTCGGGTGCCTGGGGCTGGGGCACCGCCTACGAACAGAAGGGCGGCTGAGCCAACCCCCGGCCGACAGATGCGCCGGCCGGGGGCCGGGCCGGAGTTTCCCGCAAACTCCGGCCCGGTGCACTCACACCATACGCTCCGGCCCCCTTGGGGGAACCGGAGCTTTTGCCTGACGGATCGAGGACCGGTATGCGCGCTCTTCTCTGCTTTCTGACAACTGTACTGCTGGCCGCCCCGATACTCGCGGCGGCGCAGGAGGCTGTTCCGACCGAAACCGCGCGACCCGACCGCAGCGCTACCGGCGGGGCACAGACCCTGGAAGATATCCTTGCCCGCCAGCGCGGCGAACGGATCGACGACTCCTTCCGCAGCGAGGCGATTGGCGGCTCCGCCGCAACCGTCCCGGCCCTTGGGCCTCTGGGCGGGGCCTCAGACCCCGAGATCTGGCGCGCGCTGCGCTACAACAAGGCCGACGTGACCGCCAGCGCCGGCGGCGATGTCGGCAAGGTGCTGGTCCAGGACGGCGGCATGCGCTGGTACCGCTTCCGCAGGGGGCCGCTGGCGGTCTACGGCGGCTATCTGCTGCTGGGCACCATCGCCGCCCTGGTGCTTTTCTATCTCCTGCGCGGCAAGGTGCGCCTCGACGAGCCGACCACGGGCCGGACCGTCACCCGGTTCCAGGCCATCGAACGCTTTGCCCACTGGATGATGGCGGGCGCCTTCGTCCTGTTGGGCGTGACCGGGTTGCTGGTGTTGTTCGGGCGGATGTTCATCGCGCCCTACCTCGGCAAGGAGGTCAACGCCGGCCTGCTGACCGGGGCGAAATTCATCCACAACAACGTCTCCTGGGCCTTCATGATCGCGCTGGTCATGATCTTCGTCATGTGGGTCTGGCACAATATCCCCAATCGCACCGACCTGACCTGGTTTGCCCAGGCGGGCGGCATCATCGGCAAGAGGCACCCACCGGCCAGGAAATTCAACGGCGGACAAAAGATCATCTTCTGGTCGGTGATCTTGCTGGGCGGATCAATCTCGGTGTCGGGCCTGTCGCTGCTGTTCCCCTTCGCGCTGCCGCTCTTTGCCAAGACCTTTGCCGTGCTCAACGATCTGGGCGTGCCGGGCTGGATCGGCATGGAGCATCTGCCCACGGCGCTCGCCCCGCAGGAAGAGATGCAACTGGCCCAGACCTGGCACGCGATCATCGCCTTTCTGCTGATGGCGATCATCATCGCGCATATCTACATCGGCTCGATCGGCATGGAGGGCGCCTTCGACGCCATGAACAGCGGCGAGGTCGATGAAGCCTGGGCACACCAGCACCATTCGCTGTGGCTGGATGAATACAAGACCAAACAGGCCGGGCGCCCCGGGGGCGCGGCGGGTCCGGCGGAATAGGCCATGCGCAGGGGAGAACGCCAGAAATGAAAGCCATGCTCGCGGGGTTCGCCGCCATGATTTTGATCGGCCTTGGTGCCTGGTTGGCGCTGGGGCAGATGGGATTCTCGGTTGAAGAGGTGTCGTCCGGCCCTAATGTCAGGCTAGAATAGGCTGCGGATTTGCGTCGATCACGGCTGGAACAAGATAAAGCATGAGCAAGACTGACGACTACGGCGGCACCCTGGCCGGGGCGTCGATCCTGGTGATCGACGACGAACCGGGCATGCGCAATTTCCTGTCCAAGATCCTTGGGCCCCGGGTGGCGCGGGTGGAAGAGGCGGCCTCGCCGGCGGAAGCCACCGAGAAACTGGATTCCGCGCATTTCGACCTGGTGATCCTCGACAACATCATGCCGGGCAGCACGGGCCTCGACTGGGTCGCCGAACAACGCCTCAAGGGGCTGTTTGCCGACGTGATCCTGATCACCGCCTATGCCGACCTGGAAACCGCCATCGCCGCGTTGCGGGCCGGTGTCAGCGATTTCGTGCTCAAGCCCTTCCGCGCGAACCAGATCCTCGGCGCGGTGGTGCGCACGCTTGACCGCAAGTATCTGCGCCGCGAAAACACGCTGCTGCGCTATGCTCTGCGGGCGGACAAGGCGCACGGCCCCCTGCTGGGTAAATCCGAACCGATATCAGAGGTGCGCGGAATGCTGGCCAAGCTGGCTCCGTTGACGACGCCCGTGCTGTTCACCGGGGCCAGTGGCACCGGAAAGGAACTTGCGGCCCGCCATCTTCACCGGCTGTCGGACCGGGCCGAGAAACCCTTCGTGGCGGTCAACTGCGCCGCCATTGCCCCCGATCATTTCGCCCAGGAACTGTTTGGCGTCGTCACCGATGACGATCGGCTGAAACCGGGCCTGTTCATGCTGGCCGATGGCGGCATCCTGTTCCTTGACGAGGTGGCGCAGATGCCGGAGCAGATGCAGGCAGCGCTGTTGCGCGTGCTGGAGGATCAGCGCGTCCACCCGGTCGGAGCGGAACGCGAGATTCCGCTGAACCTGCGGTTTCTGTTCGCCACCAACGCCGAGCTTGAAAAGGCGGTCGAGGAGGGGTGGTTCCGCGCCGACCTGTATCACCGGATGAATGTCGTGCGGATCGAGATGCCGCCGCTGCGGGATCGGTCGGAGGATATCGTCGAATTGGCCGCGCTTTTCATGGAGCAATTCTCGATCGCACTGGGCACCAAGGCGCTGGAACTCGACCAGGAGACGCTGCTGAAACTGCGCCGCTACGATTGGCCCGGTAATGTGCGCGAGTTGAAGAACCTGATCGAACGGTCGGTGATCCTGGGCGCCTTCCCCAAGGAATTCGCCGGCGGCGGTGCGGTGACCGGCGCGCAGGCGATCGACAACCTTGACCTGGTGGTGCAGCGACACATGCTGCACGTGCTCGACCTGTGCGACGGCAACCGCGCCGAGGCCGCGCGCCGATTGGGCGTGTCGCGCAAGACCATCGACCGAAAGATGGCGGCCTGGATCAACTGAGTCCAGCCGCCGGAAATTTTGCAGTCTTATGCACTAATTTCAGGATCAAATCTGGACAAAATGCCCCTCAACCCGCGCTCCGCGCCCGGTTTTGGGACATAATGGGCGAAAAAATTTCCTTGATTTCTATAGTTTAGCCGAAATACCCTCTCTTCAGGAAATCATTCGGTGCGAGGGAAATTATGCAGGATCTGGGCGGAGCCTTTGCTCTGGCGTTGTCGCTTGTCCTGTCCGGCGACCCCGATCTGCTGGAAATCGTTTCCCTGTCCCTGCGCGTCAGCCTCACGGCGACGGCTGCGGCCTGCGCGATCGGTCTGCCGCTGGGCGCGCTGATCGCGATCAGCCGGTTTCCCGGGCGCGGCGCGGTGCTGGTGGTGGTCAACGCCCTGATGGGTCTGCCCCCGGTCGTGGTGGGGCTGCTGGTCTATATCCATCTTTCCCGGGCCGGGCCGCTGGGTTTCCTCGGGTTGCTCTACACCCCGACGGCGATGATCATCGCGCAGACGATCCTGATCGTCCCCATTGTCCTGGCGTTGTCGCGGCAGGTGCTGGAGGATCTGCACGCGGAATATGCCGAGCAGTTTCGCTCGCTCTGCCTGACCCAGGTGCAGACCGTTCAGGCGCTGCTGTGGGATGCGCGCTATGCGCTCCTGACCGTCGCGCTGGCCGGGTTCGGGCGCGCGGTGGCCGAGGTCGGGGCGGTGATCCTGGTTGGCGGCAACATCGACCACCTGACCCGGGTCATGACCACCGCCATCGCGCTGGAAACCTCCAAGGGCGCGCTGCCGCTGGCGCTGGCGCTGGGCATCGTTCTGATGGTGCTGGCGCTGGGGGTCAATGCGCTGGTGCAGGGGTTGCGGATGACCGGGGCGAGGCACGCCCATGCCTGACGCCGCGTTCCACGGTCCCGCCGACATGGCCGCGGTCGCCGGGCAGCCCGACTCGCTTTTGCCGTTGCGCGTGCGCGGGCTGAGGCTCGAACTGGGCGGCAAGACGATCCTTGGGGGCTTCGATCTCGACCTGGCGCCCGGGCGCTGCACCGTGATCATGGGCCCCAACGGCGCCGGCAAGAGCCAGCTTCTCAAGCTGCTGCACGGCCTGGCGGTTGCCACGGCGGGAACCATCGACTGGAACGGCACCCCGCCGCGCGAGGCGACGCGCCGCCAGGCGCTGGTCTTTCAGAAACCGGTTCTGCTGCGCCGCACGGTCGCCGCCAATGTCGATTTCGTCCTGAAATCGCGGGGCAAGGACCGCGCCCGCTGTGCCGAACTGCTCGACCACGTGGGCCTTGCCGACAAGGCCGGTCAACCGGCGCGGCTGCTGTCGGGGGGCGAACAGCAACGCCTCGCGCTGGCCCGCGCCCTGGCCACCGACCCCGAGGTCCTGTTCCTCGACGAACCCACCGCCAACCTCGATCCGGCCTCGGTTCTGAGGATCGAGCGGATCGTATCGGAGGCCCGCGACAACGGCATGCGGATCGTCTTCGTCACCCACGATACCGGGCAGGCCCGCCGGATGGCGGATGACGTGGTGTTCCTGCACAACGGGCGGCTGATCGAGCACGCCCCGGCGAAGCTCTTCTTTCCCGTGCCCCGGTCACAGGCGGCGCGGGATTACCTCGACGGCAGAATCGTCGTCTGACCATGACTGACAAGGGAGAAAAGACATGACCACCAGGACAGGGCTGGTTTCGACCGCCGTGGCGCTGCTGCTGGCGCCGATGGGTGCCTTGGCGCAGGAGGGGTCGATCATCGTGCAATCGACCACCTCGACCGCCAACTCCGGCCTTTACGATTACCTGCTGCCGATCTTCGAGGGCGAAACCGAAATCGACGTTCATGTTGTTGCCGTCGGCACCGGCCAGGCGATCAAGAACGCCCGCAACTGCGACGGCGATGTTCTGCTGGTGCACGCCAAGCCCGCCGAACAGAAATTCATCGCCGACGGCATGGGCACCAAGCGCACCGACCTGATGTACAACGATTTTGTCATCGTGGGGCCACCCAGCGACCCCGCAGGCGTCGGCGGCATGACCAATGCCAAGGCCGCGCTGAGCAAGATCGCCGGCGCCGGGGCGCTGTTCGCCTCGCGCGGGGATGATTCCGGCACCCACAAGAAGGAAAGGGCGCTCTGGGCCGAAACCGATGCCGATCCGCTCGCGGCCTCGGGCGGGTGGTACCGCGAAACCGGCTCGGGCATGGGCGCCACGCTGAACGCCGGAATCGGCATGGGCGCCTATGTGATGACGGACCGGGCCACCTGGATCAGCTTCGGCAACAAGCAAGATTACAAGATCCAGGTCGAGGGCGACACGGACCTGTTCAACCAGTACGGCGTGATCCCGGTCAACCCCGCCGCCTGCCCCTCGGTCAACATCGAGGCGGCCCAGGCCTTTGCCGACTGGCTTGTGTCCGGCGTCGGCCAGCAGGCGATCGCGGCCTACAAGGTCGACGGTCAGCAGCTGTTCTTCCCCAACGCGCCCGAACAGGGTAACTAGGCGGGGGCGACGGGGCGGTTTGACGCCGCCCCGCGCCCTGGCCCAGGGACCCAAGGATGACAGACAGACCCACCGCGCCCCAGCCCGAATACCTGACCGTGCGGGAACTGGCCGAGTTGTTGCGCATCAAGGAGCGCAAGGTATACGACATCGCCGCCTCGGGCGCCGTGCCCTGTTCGCGGGCCACCGGCAAACTGCTGTTCCCGGCGCGCGAAATCCGCGCCTGGATCGCGCAGGAAAGCTCGGGGGCGGTGCCCGCGCCCACGCCCCGCCCGCCGATTTTCCTGGGCAGCCACGACCCGCTGCTCGACTGGGCGATCCGGCAATCGCGCTGCGGGCTTGCGACCTTTTTCGACGGGTCGCTGGACGGGCTGGATCGGTTCTGCGCCGGCAAGGGGGTGGCCGCCGGGCTGCACCTCTATAACGCGGCGGCCGATGACTGGAACGTGCCCAAGGTCGCCCGGGACTGCGCCGGACAGAACGCGGTTCTCGTCTCCTTCGCACGGCGCCAACGCGGGCTGGTGACCCGTCCGGGCGGGCCGCGGGTGAACCGTCTTTCCGATCTGCCCGGCTGCCGCGTCACGCCGCGCCAGCCGGAATCGGGCAGCGATGCGTTGTTTCGACACCTTGCCGCGCAAGAGGGGATCGACCCCGACACGCTGGATCTCGCCCCGGTGGCGCGGAGCGAAATGGAGGCGGTGCAAAGCGTCGCCCGCGGCGAGGCCGACGCCACCTTCGGCATGGAGGCGGTGGCGCGGGATTTCGGGATGACCTTCGTTCCGGTGATGGAAGAGCGGTTCGACCTTCTCGTCGACCGCCAGGCCTGGTTCGAACCGCAGATGCAGGCGCTGATGTCCTTTCTCCGCAGCGACACCTTGCTGAATCGGGCCGCCGCGATGGACGGCTACGATGTCACGGGACTCGCAACCGTGCGCTGGAACGGCTGACGGCGAACGGTCGGGCGGCGAATTCTCACCTGCCGGTCCGATGGCAACGATACAACAACCAATATCACGGCGGGCCAAGGGACGGGTGGGAAAGCGACCCTGACCACCAACCACTGGTTCGCTGGCATCTCTGTTTGAAAGAGGTGGTGCCGCTGAAGGGACTCGAACCCCCGACCCCATCATTACGAATGACGTGCTCTACCAGCTGAGCTACAGCGGCCCTGGTGCGGGGCGCTCTTAGCACCACCGCGCGGGGCAGGAAAGGGTTATTTCACCCCGCGTTCGGCCTCCTCCAGCAGTTCGGCCTCCAGCAGTTCGGCCTCCGGCAGATCGGGTTCCGCCTGTTCCGGCGCCTCTGCCTCTTCTGCCTTCGGGGTATCCTCGGGCGCCTCGCGCCGATCCTCCAGCCGTCCGGCGATCAGCGGCAGCATCGCCCCGCCCATCGCGCTGGACAGCTCTGGCATTTTCGGCGTGGTCCAGCTCAGGGTGTCGAAGCTGTGGCAAAATTCGCAGAAGGGCGCCCATTCGGCGTGGATGTGGTTGCAGTTGTCGCAGACCCATTGCGGCCCGCGCGGCGCACTCAGCGCCCGGGCCAGCCAGCCCTGCACCACCTTGTCCGGCGCCCCCTCGCCCCGCTCGATCGCCGCCATCAGCGTCAGCGGACGGGCATCGGCGGCCTTTTCGGCCAGATCGCCCAGCGCCCGGCGCGCCTCGGGGAAATCCTCGGCAACGATGTTCAGCTCGGCCAGCAGCAGCCGAGTTTCCGGATCCTGCGGGTTGATCCGGGTCAGCGTCTGGAACCGCTTGAGCCGTTCCGCCGGGGTCTCCTCCGGGGCGATGGCGGCAAAGGCGGCGGCGAGGTCGGGATGCGGCTGCGCCTCCCATGCCTTTTTCAGCACCCGCACCGCCAGGCGCGGCTTGCCCTGGGCGATATGGGCGCGGGCGGCAAGCGCCGCGGCAGGCACCAGATCGGGCGACAGGCGGTTGGCCTCGATGGCGCGTTCGCGGGCCTCGATCGGCATCTCCTCGTCCATCACCTCGCGCGCCTCGGACAGCGCCAGCACCGCGTCGCGCCTTTTGTACACATCGCGGGGCAAACTCCCCGATTTGAGTTTGGCGGAAAGGGTGCCGCGCGCCCCGGCCCAGTCCTGCGCCCGCGCCTGCAGATCCAGCAGAACGTCCTGCGTCTCCTCATGGCGCGGCCGCAGCGCCAGCGCCCTTTCGGCCAGCTTGCGGGCGGTGTCGCGATCGCCCTCGGCCAGCTTCTGCTTCATGATCCCGCGCACGCCGACGAAACGGGTGGCCTCGTTCGCGACCAGCTTCTTGTAGGTTTCGGCGGCTTTCTTCGTGTCACCGGCCATCTCGGCGGCCTGCGCCGTGAGCAGGTCGGTCAGCTCCGGCTTTTCCAGGTATTTCGCCGCGCGCGCCGCCTTGGCCATGGCCAGCCGCCCCTCGCCCGAGGCCAGCGCCATCATGCCATCGGCCAGCGCCTTGTAGCCGCGCCGCTCCCGTCCCTTGTCGAAGAAACGCGACAGCGCGGTCTCGTCGCCGTTCATGAAACGCCAGGTTGCCAGCAGCAGAGAGGCCAGCTTGAGCAGCAGCCAGAGCAGCACCACCAGCGCCACCAGCGCGATCACTGATTGCAGCGGCCCCAGTGTGTATTCGGTGCCCGCCGCAGTGATCTGCAGACCCCCGCGCATTTCCAGCAGCATCCCGGCCCCAAAGGCCAGGGCGGCGATGATGGCAACGAAGATCAGGATTTTCAGAAGTGACCACAGCATCGCAGGCCCCTCAGTTGGAGTTCAGGCTTTGCGCCAGCGTCTCGGCGGCGCCGAGCGCGGAGAGGCGCAGGCGCGCCAGCGCGGTCCAGTCGGTCAAAGCGGCCCGGGCGGGCTCGGGCAGCGCGGCAATCTCGTCCAGCGCCTGCTGCAGCCGGCCCTGGATCAGCGCCGCCTCGGCCCGGGACAGGATCGCGTCGGGGTCGTCCCCCTCGCGCGGCGCGACCGAGCGCGCGCCAAGCTGGCGGCGCAGAAAACTGCCCAGGCTGCGGTCGGTCTCGACTGTGCCGGCCCGGGCTGCAGCCAGGGCCTCGCGCGCCGCCGGAGGAAAGGTGTCGCGCAGCGCGGCCACGGTCACCACACCGTCGGCGGCAGCGGTCAGCGCATCGGGCAGGGCGATGCCGCCGGCGCGCAGCTCGTCGAGGATACCGCCAAAGGGCGCGCCGCTGTCCAGCGCGCCGCGCAGCCGCGCCACGGCAGCACGGTTGGCGGCAAGCTGCGCGGCCTCCGAGGCCCGGGCCTCGGTTTCGCGGGCCTCGGCGACCATCTTTTCGACCTCGTCCCGCTGGGCGGCCAGCGCCTCTTGCATCGCCGCAAGCTCACGCTCATAGGCGGCAACAGCCTCCGGCGCGGCGCCATCGGTCAGCGGGCGTTTTTCAAGCTCGGTCAGGCGGGTATCCAGCGCGGCAAATTTCTCCGAGAGGCCGGCGATCTTCGCGCCCTGCCCCTCAAGCGCCTCCCCGTTTCCGGCGACCTTGCCCGAAAGCCCGTCGAGCCGCTCGGAAACTGGTGCCAGATCGGGGATGTCGAGGCCGGAGACCCTGCCCTGCAGCGCCTCCAGCGCATCGGATGTCGCGGATACGTCCGATTGCAGCGCGGTGATCGCCGCGCCGGAGGTGCCGGATTTCAGCGCTGCGGGCAGAACCGGGTCGAGGATCTCGGTGCGACCCGCGACAAATCCCAGCGCCGCCGCCAGGACCCCGCCGATCAGCGCCGGGAAGAAACCGCCGCGTTTCTCGATCACCCGCTCGACGGTCTGCGGCGCGGGCTCCACGGCTTCGGCTTCGGCTTCGGCTTCGGCTTCGGCTTCGGCTTCGGCTTCGGCTTCGGCTTCGGCTTCGGCTTCGGAAGGTGCCTCCGCCGCCTCGGTCGGCGTGTCAATCACCGCCTCGGCCGGCGCATTTCCGGATCCACCCGTCGCGGATTCAACCGCGGTCGGGTCTGCCGGTTGTTCCCGCTGTCCGGGACCAGCCTCGGCCTCAGGATTGGTTGCAACGTCCGTATCGGGTTTCGGATCGGTCTTGTCGGCCACCCTGAAATCCCCTCCGATTCTCAAATGATTAGCCCAAAGAACTCGCGCCACACTACTGCGGGGCTTGGGGGGTCTCAACCCGGCGCGGCCTGGCTGACAAGGGTTTCGACCGCCTCCGCCATCGCTGCGGCATCCGGCCGCTTGGCCAGGATCAAGGCACGATACACCATGTTTTCAACGGGTTCCGCTGCGGCCCGGCTGATCGCGGCAAGATAAAGCGGCGCCGCCCCCGCGCAGGTATCGGCAAATTGTCGCGCCGTCCTTGGCGAGAACAGTGGCGCGATCACCGGTTCGGGCCCGTCGAGCGCCGCGCGCGCCGCATCGCCGGGCGCAACCAGCCGCTGATCATAGATCTCCTGCGCCCGGATTTCGATTCCCGCCGCGCCCAGACGTTCGGCGATGGCGCCGCGGGTGTGCCGGCCGCGCAAGTGCAGCAACGGGGCGGGCGGGCGGCGCTCTGACAGGGCTTCGACCAGCGCATCGGCGGTGTCGCAAGTGAGATTCACGGACCATCCGGCGCGGCGCGCTGCCGAGGCCGTGGCCGCGCCCACGCAATAGGCGGGCCCGCTGGGGCGAAGCTCTGCCGCCAGCGCCGCATCAACCCCGTTGGCCGAGGTGAAGATCACCCCTTGCGCGCCTTGCGCTGAACCGGCACCGGGCGACAATTCAATCTCCAGCAGCGGCGAATGGACCACCCGCAACCGGGTCCGGACGGCCGGGTCAAGCCGGGCGACGAACCGCTCGGACGCGGCGCGCGGGCGTGTCATCAGCAGCGTCAGCATCCGGCCCCCCGGGATTGTTTGCCAAGGTCCGGAGTGTTACCTGCGATGGGCATTGGTGGCAACGGCCGGGCAGCATGGCACAGACACTCACGATACTCGGGCTGGAAAGCAGCTGCGATGACACCGCAGCGGCGGTGGTGCGCCAGGGCAGGGGCGCAGCCGAGATCCTGTCCTCCATCGTCTACGGTCAGACCGAATTGCACAGCGCCTTTGGCGGCGTGGTGCCCGAACTGGCGGCGCGGGCCCATGCGGAAAAGATCGACATCTGCGTCGCCGAGGCGATGGCGCGCGCCGGCGTCGGGTTCACCGATCTGGATGCGGTGGCCGTCACCGCCGGGCCCGGGCTGATCGGCGGGGTGCTGTCGGGGGTGATGTGCGCCAAGGGGCTCGCGGCGGCGACAGGATTGCCGCTGATCGGGGTGAACCACCTGGCCGGCCATGCGCTGACCCCCCGGCTGACCGACGGGGCGGCGTTTCCCTATCTCATGCTGCTGGTCTCCGGCGGACATTGCCAATACCTGGTGGCGCGAGGATCGGAGGATTTCACCCGGCTCGGCGGCACCATCGACGATGCCCCGGGCGAGGCGTTCGACAAGGCCGCGCGCCTGCTGGGCCTGGCGCAGCCGGGCGGGCCCTCGGTCGAGGTCGAGGCGAAGGCGGGCGATCCGAAACGGTTCCGCTTTCCCCGGCCGCTGCTGGATCGGGACGATTGCAACCTGTCGTTTTCCGGGCTGAAGACCGCGCTGATGCGCACCCGCGATCAGATCGTGACGGAAAAGGGCGGGTTGACGCGCACCGACCGGGCCGATCTCTGCGCCGGGTTCCAGCAGGCGATTGTCGATGTGCTGGCCGGAAAGACCCGGCGCGCCTTGCGCCTCTATCTTGAGGATAAGCCGCAGGCGCCGCTCTTGGCGGTGGCCGGGGGCGTCGCGGCGAATTCGGCCATTCGTTCCGGGTTAGAGACGGTTTGCGCCGAGACCGGCGTGACCTTTACCGCGCCGCCGCTGCGCCTTTGCACCGATAATGCGGCGATGATCGCCTATGCCGGGATCGAACGGTTCCGCGCAGGTGCCCGCGACGATCTGAGCCTCGCCGCGCGCCCACGCTGGCCGCTGGACCGGACCAGCCCGTCGCTGATCGGCGGCGGCAAGAAGGGGGCCAAGGCATGAGCCTTTCGGTGATCGGCGCGGGTGCCTTCGGCACCGCTCTGGCGATCTCGCTGACCGGAAAGGGCCCTGTCTGCCTCTGGGCGCGGTCACGGGATCATGCGCGCGCCATGCAGACGACCCGGGAGAACGCCGCACGGCTGCCCGGCCACAACCTCCCCGAGGCGCTGACGGTCACCGATGACATCCGCGTCGCAGCTGAAAACCAGACCCTGTTGCTGGCGGTTCCGATGCAGAAACTGCGGGACCTGCTGGTCACGCAGTCCGATGCGCTGGCCGGAAAAACCCTTGTCGCCTGCTGCAAGGGGATCGAGTTGAGCAGCGGGTTGGGGCCGGTCGCAGTGATTGCCGAATGCCTGCCGAATGCGCGCCCGGCGCTGCTGACCGGGCCGAGCTTTGCCGATGACATCGCCGCCGGGTTGCCGACCGCGCTGACACTGGCCTGTGCCGACGATAGACTGGCAAAAGCCCTGCAACAGGGTCTGAGTACCGCCAATCTGCGGCTCTACCGCAGCAGCGACACCATCGGGGCCGAACTGGGCGGCGCGCTCAAGAACGTGATCGCCATCGCCTGTGGCGCGGTGATCGGCGCGGGGCTCGGCGACAGCGCGCGCGCGGCGCTGATGACACGGGGCTATGCCGAGATGCAGCGCATGGCGCTGGCGATGGGGGCGCGTGCCGAGACGCTGGCCGGTCTCTCGGGCTTTGGCGACCTGGCGCTCACCTGCACCTCGGAGGGCTCCCGCAACTTCCGGCTCGGCCTTGCGATCGGCCGGGGCGAGACCTTTGACTCCGACGTCACCGTCGAGGGGGCCGCGACGGCCCGGGCGGTGGCCGCCAAGACGGGCGACATGCGCCTCGACATGCCGATCACCACTTGCGTGGTCGGCTTGCTGGACGGAAAATTCACCCTCGACGCGGCGATGACCGCGCTTTTGACCCGACCCCTCAAGGAGGAATGACATGCTGATCGCCCTGATTGCCCGCGACAAACCCGGCGCCCTGCAGATCCGCAAGGACAACCGCACCGCCCACCTGGCCTATATCGAGGAGACAGGCGTCGTCGCCCAGGCCGGGCCGCTGATCGAGGCCGGAGAGATGGCCGGATCGCTGGTGATCCTGGACGTGGCCGACAGGACGGCGGCCGAGGGTTGGGCCGCGAACGATCCCTATGCCAAGGCCGGCCTCTTCGATAAGGTCGAGCTGATCGAATGGAAAAAGGTGATCGGCTGATGGCCTATTGGCTGTTCAAATCGGAACCCTCGACCTGGGGCTGGAACGACCAGATGGCCAAGGGTGAGGTGGGCGAGGAATGGGACGGCGTGCGCAATTACCAGGCGCGCAATTTCATGCGCGAGATGAAGCTGGGCGACAGGGGCTTCTTCTACCACTCGCAAAAGGAGCGCGCGATCGTCGGGCTGGTCGAGGTCTGCGCCGAGGCGCATCCGGACAGCACCACCGACGATCCCCGCTGGGAATGCGTGAACATCAAGGCGTTGCGCCCGGTGGAAACCCCGGTGACGCTGGATCGGATCAAGTCCGATCCGCGCCTGCAGGACATGGTGCTGGTGAAAAACTCGCGCCTGTCGGTGCAGCCTGTGACCGGGGCCGAATGGGCCGTGATCTGCGGGCTTGGCGGTGTCGCGCCCTGACATCATGACCGGCAGCACCGCGTCGAACGCACGCGGTGCCTATTCGTCAGCGGGCCTCAGCCGTAGACCGACTCCTTGCCGAAATGCTTGGTCAGCATGTAGTAGATCACGGCGCGGTACTTGTTGCGCTCGGACTTGCCGTAGGTTTCGATCGCCTTGTCGATGGCGCCCATCAGCTCCGGCCCGTCCGGCAGGCCCAGCTTTTTCATCAGGAAATTTTCCTTGACGGTCTCCAGCTCGCTGGGCTGGCTGCCGGCCACGGTCGAGGCATCGGCGTTGTAGATCGACGGGCCGCAGCCGATGGTGACCTTGGTCAACAGGTCCATATCGGGCGTCATGCCGCATTTCTTCTCAAGATCTTCCGCGTATTTGGCAATCAGGTCATCGCGCTTACCCATCAGTTTTCTCCCATCGTGTCCGGTCTTTTTAACCATTGTATCGGCGCCAAGATGTCCTGGGGCCGTTCAGGGGAGGTTACCGGCGTTTCCGGGCGGCACAAAGGGATTTTTCCGGCTTTCTTCCCCGTCGGTCCCCGCAACGGGAAACGCCGCGCAGCCGGGGCCGCGCGGCGTCGAAATCGCTCTCGTCTGCCGGCAGATCAGTAGCGGTAATGCTCGGGCTTGAACGGGCCCTCCGGCGGCACCCCGATATATTCGGCCTGTTCCGCGCTCAGCTGGGTCAGTTTCACGCCGATCTTGGCCAGATGGAGGCGGGCGACCTTTTCATCCAGATGCTTGGGCAGGATGTAGACCTCGTTCTTGTACTGATCGCCGCGGGTAAAGAGCTCGATCTGCGCCAGAACCTGGTTGGTGAAGCTGGCCGACATCACGAAGCTGGGGTGCCCGGTGGCATTGCCGAGGTTCAAAAGACGCCCCTCGCTGAGCAGGATGATCCGGTTGCCCGAGGGCATCTCGATCATGTCCACCTGGTCCTTGATGTTGGTCCATTTGTGGTTCTTCAGCCCGGCAATCTGGATCTCGTTGTCGAAATGGCCAATGTTGCCGACGATCGCCATGTCCTTCATCGCGCGCATATGCTCGATGCGGATGATGTCCTTGTTGCCGGTGGTGGTGACGAAGATGTCGGCCGACGCGACCTCATCTTCAAGCAGCACGACCTCAAAGCCGTCCATCGCCGCCTGCAGGGCGCAGATCGGATCGACTTCGGTGACCTTGACCCGCGCGCCGGCACCGCGCAGCGAGGCGGCCGAGCCCTTGCCGACATCGCCATAACCGCAGACCACTGCGACCTTGCCGGCCATCATGGTGTCGGTGGCGCGGCGAATGCCGTCGACCAGCGATTCCTTGCAGCCATACTTGTTGTCGAACTTCGACTTGGTGACGCTGTCGTTGACGTTGATGGCGGGGAACGGCAGGTGCCCTTTCTCCATCATATGATACAGGCGATGCACCCCGGTCGTGGTCTCTTCCGACACGCCCTGGATCAGGTGGCGCTGCTTGACGAACCAACCGGGGCTCTTCTCCATCCGCTTGCGGATCTGGGCGAACAGCGCGACCTCTTCCTCGCTGGTCGGGGTCGCGATCAGGTCGGTCTCGCCCTCTTCCACCCGCGCGCCCATCAGGATGTAAAGCGTGGCGTCACCGCCATCGTCGAGGATCATGTTGGCGCCACCCTCGGCAAAGTCGAAGATACGGTCGGCGTAGTCCCAGTATTCCTCCAGCGTCTCGCCCTTGACGGCGAACACCGGAACGCCGCTGGCGGCGATGGCGGCGGCGGCATGGTCCTGGGTCGAGAAGATGTTGCACGACGCCCAGCGGACATCGGCGCCAAGTGCCACCAGGGTTTCGATCAGGACGGCGGTCTGGATCGTCATGTGCAACGATCCCGCGATCCGCGCGCCCTTCAGCGGCTGCGCGGCGCCGTACTCCTCGCGCAGGGCCATCAGACCCGGCATCTCGGTTTCCGCGATGTCCAGCTCCTTGCGGCCGAAATCGGCGAGCGCAATGTCCTTGACGATGTAATCGGTTGCCATGTGTGTCATTCCCTGAATGCAGTATTTGGCCCGGCTGATACCACCCGGGCGGCAGAGGAACAATGCCTGTGGCCGCAGACTGCCCGACCTGTGGCAAAGCGCCGTTGCGCCGCGCCGCCTGAACGGTCAAAAAGCGGGCGACCGCGACCTCGAACCCGATGGTGACCCCGATGAAACAGCCCCGCGCCTGGCAACGCATGCTCTCCGGCCGCCGCCTGGATCTGCTGGACCCGACCCCGGTGGACATCGAGATCGAGGATATCGCCCATGGCCTCGCCTTCGTGGCGCGCTGGAACGGGCAGACGCGGGGCGATTACGCCTATTCCGTGGCCGAGCATTCGCTGCTGGTCGAGGATCTGTTCGGCCGCATCGCCCCCGAGGCGCCGTTGAAATGGCGGTTGGCCGCATTGTTGCACGATGCGCCGGAGTACGTGATCGGCGACATGATCTCGCCGGTCAAGGCAGCGGTCGGGCCCGGCTATGGCGAGCTGGACGCGCGGCTGGCGGCGGCGATCCATATCCGCTTCGGCCTGCCGGCGACGATCCCGGTCAAGGTGAAACGCCAGATAAAGAAGGCCGACTGTATCAGCGCCTGGATGGAGGCGGTCCGGATCGCCGGATTCGCCGAGCGCGAGGCGGACCGGTTCTTTGGCAAGCCCGACAGGGGGCTGACCGAGGGGCTCGACATTCACCTGCGCCCACCGAAAGAGGTGCGCGCGGCCTATACCGCGAGGCACGCGGCCCTGCTCGCCGAGCTTCGCTAAGAGGCGCTTTCGCCGGTGGTTTCGGTGCGTGCGGCGCGTCGGGCCTGGCGCAGGGCTTGAACGCGGGCCTGCTTGTAGTGGGGCGACTCGACAAAGGCCTCGTTCCCGCCCAGCCCCTTGTCGGACAGGATCTCCTGCCGCTCCGCCTCGCTCAGCACGGGCCAGTCCAGCCCCTTGCGCACGAATCCCGTCTCGCCCAGCGCCCGGCCCAGCGCCGCATGGTTCAGCTCGCCGAACGACAGCCGGTTCGATTTCTTCTGCTTGGCCTTGACCCATTCGGTGCGCAATGCCTCGATCACCACCGGGTTGGAGCCGCAGAAATGCGCCACGTTCTGCGCCAACAGGTTGTTCGCCCCCGACCGGCGCCGCAGAATCATCGCCACCGGCTGATCGGCCCGGCCCACCATGGCAAACAGATGCAGCGCCGAACCATCCGCCGCGATCACCCGCTTCGCCGCCTTGTAGCGGGCCAGCTGGGTAGCGATGTCGTGGTTTTGTGGATGAAAGATCTCGTATCCCTCATCCATCAGCAATTCTTCCAGCCGCTCCTCGCCCAGAAGCCCGCCCTTGCCGAGCCCCAGTTGCGAGCGCGAGATATAGATTTTGTCCGGCCCGTCCGGCGTCACGTCCAGCGCGAACCGCGAATGGATCGCATCGCGGAACTTCTGCGTGCCGGCGGTGATCTTGCCCAGGCCAAATCCCTGACCGGGCACCACCAGCTCCTCCACCCTTGTTGCTTCGGCGGCCACCTTGATCGGCAGGCCGGGCGCCATCAGCCCGATGAAATCAGACTGGAATCCGCGCACGCTCTCGCCGACGCGGGGGCGTTTGGGAATGAACAGGATACCATCCACCGGGGCGTCGAGATGTGCCAGCGCCCAGAGCCGCGCGGTGCTTTCCACCAGGAAATGCCCGAAATGCGCCCAGAGCACCCCACCCCAGAGCCAGCGGCCCGGCAGGGTCGCCATAACCCCATCGGGCTTCGGCGGCTCGGTGGTCAGCGGCCGGTACTTGCGCCAGAGCGCGCCCTGCGGGCAATAGCGCCCGTCACTGTCCAGAACGCCCGCCGGCTGGACAAAAGCGCTTTCTTCCGGCGGCACGACGGTGGCGCCCGTGAGCGTGACGATCTGTTCCGACCAGCCGCCATCGGGCAGCGGTTGGCTCTCGGGTCCCAGTGGATCCGCGTCTGTCATCACCGATCCCTCAGCGCGGGCTGCGCTTGGCCAGAATGCGTTGCAAGGTGCGCCGGTGCATGTTCAGCCGCCGCGCGGTCTCGCTGACGTTGCGGTCGCACAGCTCATAGACCCGCTGGATATGCTCCCAGCGCACGCGATCCGCGCTCATCGGGTTTTCCGGCGGCGGCGGCAACTCGTCCGGCCTGGCCAGCAGCGCGTTGACAATGTCGGTGGCATCCGCCGGCTTCGACAGGTAATCGGTTGCGCCGATCTTGACCGCCGCGACGGCGGTGGCGATGGCGCCGTAGCCGGTCAGAACCACGACCCGGCTGTCGGGCCGTTTCTCGCGCAGCACCTCGACCACATCGAGCCCGTTGCCATCCTCCAGCCGCAGATCGACCACCGCATAGGCCGGCGGCCGCGCCGTGGCGATGGCCTTGCCAGCGGCCACCGATCCGGCCGTCTCGATCTCGAACCCGCGCTTTTCCATCGCCTTGGCCAGCCGCCTCAGAAACGGCTCGTCATCATCGACGAGCAACAGGGATCGGTCCTCCCCGATCTCGCTCAAAGCTGGTCCGGCCATGCGTACTCCTTTGCGGGCTCGCCATATTCTTCATGTCAATGACTAATAGCAGCGCAGGAACAAAGGTCAAACGCCCAAAGCCGCGGCTACATGTTGTCGATAAAACAGCCGATCCCGTCGGCAAGCTGCTCGGGCGTCAGGTCGCGGCGGAAGAACTCGACAAAGCCGTCCTCCGGCAGCACCAGATAGGAAAAGGTGGAGTGGTCGATCAGGTAATATTCCTCGTCCCCCTCCGCCTGGCGCTTGAAATAGGTCTTGTAGGCCTTGCTCGCCGCCTTGACCTGTTCCGGGCTGCCGGTCAGGCCGATCATGCGCTCATGCAGGTTGGCCGCGAAATCGCCGACCACCTCGGGGGTGTCGCGCTCCGGGTCGATCGAGATGAACACCGGGGTCACCATCTTGCCGCGCTCTTCGAGGATGTCGATGGCCTCGGCATTGCGCGAATTGTCCAGCGGGCAGACGTCCGGACAGTAGGTATAGCCGAAGTAGAGCAGCGTCGGGCCGGTGATCACATCGCTGTCCGTCACCGTCCCGCCCTTTGAATTGACCAACTCGAACGGGCCGCCGATCTGGCTGCTGCCGCCTGCGATCTTGGTGGTGCGGCATTGAGCGAACCGGTCGTCATCGCCGGCGGGGCGGCTCACGAACCAGAGGCCGCCCAGAACGACGGCGACGAGAAGGGCGGCAATAATGGCATAGATACGGGTCATGACGGGTCTTTCGAAGCAAGAATTGTTGATCCTTTGGGCCCGGAGACCTATCACCGTCCCCAGCCGATGCAACTGACTTAGGCAATTCATGCCGGAATCCAATGTGGGCATTTGGCGCGGCCAGGAGCGTAGCAGCTGGATCCGGCTGCGCACCCTGATCCTTCTGCGCTGGGTCGCGATCGCGGGCCAGATCGGCGCGATCACCGCCGCCCAGCGCATGTATCACCTGCAGCTTGAGCTGGCGCTGTGCTATCTCGCCATCGGGATTTCGGTCGCCGTCAATATCAGCGCGATGTTCCTGTTCCCCGAGAACAAGAGGCTCTCGGAATTCGAGAACTTCCTGATGGTGCTCTACGATCTGCTGCAACTTGCGTTTCTGCTCTATCTCACCGGCGGGCTGAACAACCCCTTCGCGCTTCTGCTGCTGGCGCCGGTCACGATTTCGGCCAATGTGCTGGGGCTTCGCGCCGCCCTGATCGTCGGCGGCACCGCGATCCTGCTGGTCACGCTTCTGGCCCAGTTCAACCTGCCGCTGCGCACGGCCGAGGGGTTCATTCTGCGCACCCCCGAGATCTTCATCTTCGGCAACTGGGCCGCCATCATCATCGCGGCGGCGTTCATGGGGGCCTATTCGTTTCGCATCAATTCCGAGATGCAGACGATGTCCGAGGCCCTCTCGGCCACCCACATGGCGCTGTCGCGGGAACAGAAGCTGACCGATCTGGGCGGCGTCGTGGCAGCCGCGGCGCATGAGCTCGGCACGCCGCTGGCAACCATAAAGCTCACCAGTTCGGAGCTGATCGAGGAATTGCAGGATCAGCCCGAGTTGCGCGAGGATGCCGAACTGATTCGGCAGCAGGCCGATCGCTGCCGCGACATCCTGCGCGACATGGGCCGCGCCGGGAAAGACGACCTGCACCTGCGCCAGGCCCCGATCAGCGCGGTGCTGCGCGAGGCCGCCGAACCGCACATGCAGCGCGGTAAGGAGATTCATTTCAGCGAACACCCGGGCGAGGGCGCCAACCCTCAGCAGCCGGCGATCCTGCGCTTGCCCGAGGTGATCCACGGGCTGCGCAACCTGATCCAGAACGCGGTGGATTTCGCCGACGCGAACGTCTGGGTCGAGATGAAATGGACCGACGACCAGATCCGGGTCCGGATCATCGACGACGGACACGGATTCCCGCCGCAGGTGATCGGACGTATCGGCGACCCCTTCGTTCGCCGCAGACGAGGAGAGCCGGAAGCCCATGCAAGCACCAACCGGCCCGGCTATGAGGGCATGGGGCTTGGCCTGTTCATCGCCAAGACCCTGCTGGAGCGTTCCGGCGCGTCGCTGAGTTTCTTCAACGGTCTCGATCCCTACAGGACGGTGCCGATCCGCCCCGATCAGAGCGGCGCAATCGTCCAGGTCACCTGGCCACGCAGCAAGATCGACGCGCAACGGGGCGAATTCGCCCTCTCCCCCGGCGCCAATCGTCCGATCGAAATATGACCGGGCGCCGGTCGATTGGGTACAATGGTTAAACGCACGTTAACTTTTTGACCCAAGACTGGCCGACACGCCGGTAACCGGAGACAGCGGCATGATCGACATCACTTTCGGCGAATGGATCGCGCTCGGCGCGATGTGCCTTGTCACGGCGACGCTGGCAGTGCTGTGGCTGACACCGGCGGCCCGCGTACCCGCCTCCGCGCGCGCAGCGCCGGCGGGTTCCGGGCCAAGCCGGGATCCGGTGTTCCTGTTCGACGGCGCCGAATTGATCGACGCCTCCTCGGCCGCGCGGGCAATAGCCGGCGATCCCGGGGACGGCGTCACCTGGCGCGCGCTGCGCGAGGCCCTTCTGCCCAGCTTCCCCAGCTTTCCGCCGGATCCCGCGCAGGTCCGCGACGCCGGCCGCCTCTCGATCCCCTCGCTGGACGGCGACCCGCCGGGCGAGGCGATGTGCGAATGGATCGACGGCATCACGCGGGTGCAGCTGCGCGCCGGTGAACCGATGTCCACAGCCGACCTGCCGCCGCTGGCGCGGGAGCTTGAAATCCTGCGCGCCGCCACCGGCGCCGCCCCCTATCCGGCCTGGCGCGTCGATGACGACGGGCGGGTAACCTGGTGCAACAACGCCTATGCCACGCTGGTCCGCAAGGTGCGCGGCCGCGGCGCCGATACCGCCTATCTGCTGTTCCCGAACCTCTCGGACGATGTCCGCACGCGGCGCAAGCTGCGCCAGTCGGTCACCGTCGAGGGCGAGGGTCACGTCCTGTGGTTCGATGTCTGGGCGATCCGGCAAAAGGACGGTCTGCTCTGCTACGCCATGGACGTGAACGCCGTCGTCGATGCCGAGGCCGCCCAGCGGAACTTTGTCCAGACCCTGACCAAGACCTTCGCGCAGTTGTCCATCGGGCTGGCGATTTTCGACCGCAACCGGCAACTGGCCCTGTTCAACCCCGCGCTGATCGACCTGACGGCGCTGCCGGCCGATTTCCTCTCGGCCCGGCCCAGCCTGCTGAGTTTCTTCGACCGGCTGCGCGACAGCGCGATGATGCCCGAGCCAAAGGATTACAACTCCTGGCGCAAGCAGCTCGCCGACCTGGTCGAGGCCGCGGCCAGCGGCCAGTACCAGGAAACCTGGTCGCTGCCGTCCGGTTCAACCTATTCGGTCAGTGGCCGGCCCCACCCGGATGGCGCTGTCGCCTTCCTGTTCGAGGACATCACAGCCGAGGTCACGCTGACCCGCCGCTTCCGCGCCGAACTGGAACAGAACCAGGCGGTCCTGGATGCGCTGGACCGGGCCATCGCGGTCTTTGCGCCCGACGGCACGCTGACATTCTGCAACGCCGGCTACCGGGACCTTTGGGGGGTGGACCCCGACAGCAGCTTTGCCCAGTTCACCGTGGTCGATGCCACGCGCGGCTGGCAGGACAGGTGCCTTGCGACCCCCATGTGGGGCGAGTTGCGCGATTTCGTCTCCTCGCGCGAAAACCGCTCCGACTGGCGCGCCGAGGTGCGAATGCGCGACGGACGGCTGCTCGACGGCACGGTGCGCCCGATCCAGAACGGCGCCACCATGGTCGAATTCGTCGTCGCTCCATCCCCCGCCGCCGCGACCGGAACTGTCGCGCAACCGGCGGACACTGCGGGCGGCTGAACCCGCTTGCGGCCCGGCGGGCGCAGCGCCATTGTGGCGCCATGATCCGATCGCCGCTATCCGTCACGCTCGACTCGCCCGGGGCGACCGCCCGCCTGGCCCGGCGTCTGGGCGCGCTGCTGCACCCCGGCGATTGCCTGCTGCTTGACGGCCCGATCGGCGCCGGCAAAACCCATTTCGCCCGCGCCCTGATCCAGCCGTTGCTGGAGGTGCCCGAAGATATCCCCTCGCCCACCTTCACCCTGGTGCAGACCTACGAGACCTCCGCCGGTGCGCTCTGGCACGCCGATCTCTACCGGCTCTCCGCCCCCGAGGAGATCGAGGAACTGGGTCTGGCCGAGGCGATGGAACAGGCGATCTGCGTGATCGAATGGCCGGAAAAGCTGGGCCCGCTCACGCCGCAGGACGCCCTGCATATCACCTTTCAGGCCGACGCCACCGACGAAAACCGCCGCCACCTCTCGCTCAGCTGGTCGGCGCCGCGCTGGGCCGGGGTTCTGGACCAACTGGATGACACCCCCGATGACTGATCGCACCGCCCTCGCCGACAGCTTTCTCGCCACCACCGACTGGTCGCAGGCCACCCGGGCGCCGCTGGCCGGCGATGCCTCCAACCGCCGGTACGAGCGGCTGACCGATCCGGCCACCGGGCAGACCGCCGTGCTGATGGACGCCCCGCCCGACAGGGGCGAGGACGTGCGCCCCTTCACCGCCATCGCGCACTACTTGCGCGATCAGGGGTTGAGCGCACCGCAGATCCTCGCCGAAGATGCCGAAACCGGCTTTCTGCTGTTGGAGGACCTGGGCGATGCGCTGTTCGCCCGGGTGCTGGCCGCCGATCCGACCCCCGAGCGCCAGCTCTACGAGGCCGCGACGCAGGTTCTGATCACGCTCTTCGATGCCCCCCTGCCCGATCTGCCCTCCTACGGCCCCCATCTGATGGCCGGGCTGTCCGGCCTTGCCTTCAGCAAGTACCGGATGGGGATCGCGGGCGACGATGGCGGAGCGGCCTTTGCCCGGTTCCTGCCCCGGTTCGAAGATGTCCTGCGCCAGACCACCGGCGGGCGTCAGGTCGTGGCGCTGCGCGACTACCACGCCGAGAACCTGATCTGGCTGCCCGACCGCGCCGGCCCCGCCCGGGTCGGGCTGCTGGATTTCCAGGACGCGATGCTGGGCCACCCCGCCTATGACCTCGTCTCGCTGTTGCAGGACATCCGCCGCGACGTCCCGGCCGGGATCGAGATCGCGATGACGGAACTGTATATTTCTGCCACCGGATTGGACGATCACGCCTTTCGCACCGCCTATGCGGTGCTGGGCGCCCAGCGCAATCTGCGCATCCTCGGGGTCTTTGCCCGGCTCGCCACCGATTACGGCAAGCCGCATTACCTCGCCCTGATCCCGGCAGTCTGGGCGCATCTGCGGCGCGATCTGGATCACCCCGCACTGGCCCCGGTGGCCGAGCTGCTGCTCGAGGCGCTGCCGGCCCCCACCCCCGAGGCGCTGGACAGGCTGAGGCCGGCATGACCGCGCGCCCCGAGGCCGCCATGCTATTCGCCGCCGGGTTCGGCACCCGCATGGGCGATCTGACCCGCGACCGCCCCAAACCGCTGATCGAGGTGGCGGGCCGGCCGCTGATCGACCATGCGCTGGATCTGATTCGCCCGCTGGGCTTGCCCCGCGTGGTGGCGAACCTGCACTACAAGCCCGAGATGCTGCGCGCGCACCTGGAACCGATGGGTATCGCGCTGTCGCAGGAGACGCCGAACATCCTCGATACCGGCGGCGGGTTGCGCGCCGCGCGTTCGCTGCTGGGTCCGGGGCCGGTCTTTACCCTCAATACCGATGCGATCTGGGCCGGGCCCAATCCGCTGGACCTGCTGCGCGCGGGATGGGACACCGCCAGGATGGACGCGCTGCTGATCTGCGTTCCACCAGGGCGGGCGCGGGGCCGCAGCGGCGCGGGCGACTTCGCCATGGAGGCGGACGGGCGCATCGCCCGCGGGCCCGGCCTGATCTACGGCGGCGCGCAGATCATCCGGACCGACCTGCTGGACGAGATCGAGGAAGAGGTGTTCTCGCTCAACCGGGTCTGGGACAGGATGCTGGCGCGCGGGCGCCTGTTCGCGCTGGAATACCCCGGCCACTGGTGCGACGTGGGCCATCCCGGCGGCATCGCTCTGGCCGAAACGCTGCTGGCGGAGGCCGGGAATGTTTGAGCCTGGCCCGACCCCCCGCGTCTTTGCCCTGCCGCCCGGCGTGGATTTCCCGCGCGCACTGGTCGAGGGGCTCTGCGCCCGGCTGGACGGGCAGCCACCCGAGGCGCTGGCCCGGGTGCAACTGGTGGTCAACACCCGCCGCATGGCCCGCCGCGTCCGGGCGATTTTCGACGCCGGTCCGCCGCGCCTGTTGCCGCGCCTGTCGCTGGTCACCGACCTCGGCGAGAGCGGCGCGATGGACCGGCTGCCCCCCGCGATCCCGCCGCTGCGGCGGCGGCTGGAGCTGACCCAGCTGATTTCAAAACTGCTCGACCGTCAGCCCGACCTCGCCGCACGTGCCTCGCTCTACGATCTGGCCGACAGCCTCGCCACCCTGATCGACGAGATGCAGGGCGAGGGGGTGTCGCCGCAGGACATCCGTGCCCTCGACGTCAGCGACCTGTCGGGCCATTGGGCGCGGGCGCAGGCCTTCATCGGGATCGCCGACGATCTGATCGGCAGCGACACGGACGCGCTTGACGCGCAGGCCCGCCAGCGCCGGGTGGTCGAGGGGCTGATCGCCCGCTGGCAGGCGGCACCGCCGGAGCACCCGGTGATCCTGGCCGGCTCCACCGGGTCGCGGGGCACCACCTTGATGCTGATGCAGGCGGTGGCGCGGCTGCCACGGGGCGCGGTCGTGCTGCCCGGCTTTGATTTCGACCAGCCCGACCCGGTATGGCAGGGGCGGGAGCGCGCGCTGACCTCCGAGGATCACCCGCAGTACCGCTTTCGCAAGCTGATGGACGCGCTGGAGATTGCGCCCACGGACATCCGGCGCTGGACCGAGACGCCGCCGCCCGCGCCGGAGCGTAACCGGCTGGTCTCGCTCGCCCTGCGCCCGGCCCCGGTGACCGACGCCTGGATGGCCGAGGGACCGGGGCTGACCGGGCTGGACCGGGCCACCGCCGATCTCACGCTGGTCGAGGCCGCCGGCCCGCGGGACGAGGCGCTGGCGATCGCCCTGCGCCTGCGCGAGGCGGCGGAAACCGGGCAGTCGGCGGCGCTGATCACGCCCGACCGGATGCTGACGCGGCAGGTTGCGGCGGCACTGGAACGCTGGAACATCGTGCCCGACGACAGCGCCGGGCAACCGCTGCACCTGTCGCCGCCGGGCCGGTTCCTGCGCCACGTGGCCGAGCTTTTCGCCGCGCGGCTGACCAGCGAGGCACTGCTGACGCTTCTGAAACACCCGCTGTGCCATGACGGGGCCGGGCGGGGAGACCACCTGCGCCACACCCGCGACCTGGAGCTGGACCTGCGCCGCAACGGCCCTGCCTTTCCCGACGCCGAGGGGCTGGCCCGCTTTGCCGCCCGCCGAGGTGATGCGGCGCTGGCGGGCTGGTGCGACTGGATCGGCGCCTGTTTCCTCGACCCGCCCCGCCCCGGGGCGCGGCCGCTGTCCGATTGGGTCGCCGATTTGCGCGCCCTGGCCGAACGGATCGCCGCCGGCAGCGCGGCCGAGGGCGCCGGCACGCTCTGGCACAGGAACGCCGGGCAGAAGGCGTTGCAGGTGATCGAGGCGCTGGAACGCGAGGCCGGGCACGGCGGCGCGATGACCGCCCGCGACTTTGCCGATCTGCTGGCCGCGCTTCTGCAGGGCGAGGAGGTGCGCGACCGCGACGCCGGTTTCACCGGCATCATGATCTGGGGCACGCTGGAAGCGCGGGTGATGGGTGCCGATCTGCTGATCCTCGGCGGGCTGAACGAGAGCAGCTGGCCCGAGGCCGCGCGCCCCGACCCCTGGCTGAACCGGCAGATGCGCGACCGCGCCGGTCTGTTGCTGCCGGAACGGAGGATCGGGCTTTCGGCGCATGATTTCCAACAGGCGATCGCCGCGCCCGAGGTCTGGCTGACCCGCGCGCAACGCTCGGACGATGCCGAGACCGTGCCGTCGCGCTGGCTGAACCGGCTGACCAACCTGTTGGCGGGCCTGCCGGATAAGGGCGGGCCGCAGGCGCTGGACGACATGCGGGCCCGCGGGCGCACCTACCTGTCCTGGGCCGAGGCGCTGGAACAGGCCAGCCCGGTGCCCCCGGCGCCGCGCCCCTCGCCGCGCCCGCCGGTTGCGGCGCGCCCCGACCGGCTGAACGTCACCGAGATCAAGCGGCTGATCCGCGATCCCTACGCGGTCTATGCCCGGCGGGTGTTGCGCCTCAAACCGCTGGATCCGCTGGTGCAGGAACCCGATCCGCTCTTGCGCGGCACCGTGCTGCACGAGGTATTCGAGCGTTTCGTGCGTGACGACCTTGGCCGCGGTGCCCCACTGAGCCGCGAGGCGCTGCTGACCCGTGCCCGCGAGGTGCTGGAAGAGCATGTGCCCTGGCCCAGCGCCCGCGCGCTCTGGCTGGCGCGGCTGGGCCGGATCGCCGAGGCCTTTCTTGCGGCCGAGGCCGGGCGGCAAGCCAATGCGATCAGCTCCACCTTCGAGCAGACCGGCAAGATGGTGTTGAACCCGCCCGGCGTCACCCTGATCGGGCGCGCCGACCGAATCGACATGGACGCGCGCGGCGCCCTGTTCATCTATGACTACAAGACCGGCGCGCCACCAACCCGCGACCAGCAGGCCAGGTTCGACAAGCAGTTGCTGATCGAAGCAGCGATGGCCGAGCAGGCGGGCTTTGGTGTTCTCGCCCCCGCGCCGGTGTCCGGCGCCGTCTTTATCGGGGTCGGCAGCAGCTACAAGGAGGTGGCCGCGCCGCTGGAGGATGAACCGCCCGCACAGGTGCTGGCAGAGCTGCGCGAACTGCTCACCGCCTATGCCCAGCGCGATCAGGGCTATACCGCGCGCCGGATGCTGTTCAAGGACAGCGACATCGGCGATTACGACCAGCTCGCCCGCTTCGGCGAATGGGACCGCAGCACCACACCCACCCCGGAGGACCTGGAATGAGCCCGCGCAATGAGGCCACCGAGCGCCAGGTGCAGGCGGCGCGGCCCGATGCCTCGACCTGGCTGGCGGCCAACGCCGGCTCGGGCAAGACACGGGTGCTGACCGACCGGGTGGCGCGGCTGTTGCTGGCGGACGTGGAGCCGCAGCACATCCTGTGCCTGACCTATACCAAGGCGGCAGCGAGCGAGATGCAGAACCGCCTGTTCAAACGGCTGGGCGCCTGGGCGATGCTGGGCGACACGGATCTGGAACAGGCGCTGACCGAGCTGGGGGCCGAGGGGGCGATCACGCCCGAACGGCTGGCCCATGCCCGCACGCTGTTCGCCCGCGCGATCGAGACCCCCGGCGGGCTGAAGATCCAGACCATCCATTCGTTCTGCGCCTCGCTGCTGCGCCGCTTCCCGCTCGAGGCCGGGGTCAGCCCGCAATTCGCCGAGATGGAGGATCGCGCCGCCGCCCTGTTGCGCGCCGAGATCGTCGAGGATTTCGCCGATGGGCCGAACGCCGCGCTGATCGCGGCGCTGGCCGAGCGGCTGACCGACAGTGATTTCACCGCGCTGACCGCCGCCGTGACCGGCAAGCGCGCCGGTTTTGCCCAACCGCTGGACAGCGAGGCGCTCTGGGCGCTGTTCGACCTGCCGCCAGGCTACGACGACACCGCCCTGGCGGGCGAGGTATTCCTGGGCGGCGAGGCGGACCTGCTGGGCCAGTTGCGCGCGGTTCTGGCCAGTGGCAAGAGCACCGACCAGAAGGCGGCCGACAAGCTGGCCGCGATCACCGATCCGGGGCTTGCCGACCTGCCGGTGCTGGAGAGTGTCTTTCTCACCGGGGCCAGTGCGAAAGAGCCGTTTTCCGCCAAGTTAGGGTCTTTTCCCACCAAGGATCTGCGCAATGCCCACCCCGATCTGATGGACCGGGTGGAGCCGCTGATGCGACGGGTCGAGGCCGCGCGGTCGCGCCGGCTGGGGCTGGCGGCGGCGCGCAAATCACAGGCGCTGCATGGTTTTGCCGCCGCCTTTCTGCCCGAGTACGAGCGCCGCAAGCAGCTGCGCGGCTGGCTCGATTTCGACGACCTGATCCTGAAGACCCGCCAGTTGCTGAACGATCCCGGCGTGGCGGCCTGGGTGCTCTATCGCCTCGACGGCGGCATCGACCATATCCTGGTGGACGAGGCGCAGGATACCAGCCCCGAACAATGGGACGTGATCGAGAAGTTGGCGCAGGAGTTCACCTCGGGCGTCGGCGCGCGGGCGGATGTGGAGCGCACGATTTTCGTTGTCGGCGACAAGAAACAATCGATCTATTCCTTTCAGGGCGCTGACCCGGATGCGTTCGACCGGATGCAGGCGGAGTTTTCCAAACGGCTCGCGGACACCGGCACGGGGTTGCAGGATCTGACGCTGGAGTTTTCCTTTCGTTCGGCACAGGCGATCCTGCAACTTGTCGATCTGGTGTTCGAGGGCCGGGCCGAGGCCGGGTTCCACAAGGACGCGCTGCACCGGGCCTTCAAATCCGACCTGCCGGGGCGCGTGGACCTTTGGCCGGTGGTGGACAAGGTCGAGGATGGCGACGACGGCGACTGGACCGACCCGGTCGACCGGCCCGGCGCCCGGCATCACAACGTGGTCCTGGCCGAGCGGATCGCGCAGGGCATCAAGCGGATGATCGAAACCGGGGAAACGGTACCGATAGATGGCTCTGACCCGGGGGAATTCCGCCGCCGTCCGGTGCAGGCGGGCGATTTCCTGATCCTGGTGCAGCGGCGCTCGGACCTCTTCGCCGAGATCATCCGCGCCTGCAAATCCGCGCGCCTGCCGATCGCGGGGGCCGACCGGCTCAAGGTCGGGGCCGAGCTTGCGGTCAAGGATCTGGCGGCGCTGCTGCGGTTTCTCGCCACGCCCGAGGACGATCTGTCGCTGGCCACCGTCCTGCGTTCGCCGCTGCTGGGGTGGGGGGAACAGGCGCTGTTCGACCTGGCGCACAGACGGCCCCCGAAAAGCCTGCTTTGGCAGGCCCTGCGCGACCGGGCCGAAGAGTTTCCCGAAACCCTGGCAATGCTGAACGACCTGCGCGACCAGACCGATTTCCTGCGCCCCTATGACCTGATCGAACGGATCCTGACCCGCCACGACGGCCGGCGGCGCCTGCTGGGGCGGCTGGGGGCCGAGGCCGAGGACGGGATCAACGCCTTGCTCAGCCAGGCGCTGGCCTATGAGCGCAGCGCGGTGCCCAGCCTGACCGGATTCCTTGTCTGGATGGAGACCGACGATCTGGAGATCAAGCGCCAGATGGGCAGCGCCGGAAACATGATCCGGGTGATGACGGTGCATGGCGCCAAGGGGCTGGAGGCGCCGATCGTTATCCTGCCCGACACCGGCAAGCGGCGCCCGTCGCCGATGCCCGAGGTGATGATGTCGGGCAACGTGCCGTTGTGGCGGACCGCCGCCGACCAGATGCCGCCGGTGCTGACCCGGGCGCGCGACGCGGCACAGGCCAAGCAAATGTACGAAAGGCTGCGGCTTTTGTACGTCGCGCTGACCCGGGCCGAGAAATGGCTAATCGTCGCTGCCGCCGGCGATTTGGACAAGAACGGCGACAGTTGGTACCAGATGGTGCAAGCGGCGATGGTCCGCGCCGGGGCGGTGCCGGAGGCGTTCGAGGGCGGCTCCGGGCTGCGCTATGCGATGGGCGACTGGACCGCGCCGGAGCTGACCGGGGCTGCGCCGCAGGCAGCCCACGCGGTGCCGCTGCCGGGGTTCCTGACCCAGCCCGCGCCGGAACAGCCCGCGGCACCGGTCACGCTGGGGCCGTCGGAGCTGGGCGGGGCCAAGGCGCTGCCGGGGGACGCGGGGCAGGACGAGGAGGCGGCCAAGGCACGCGGTACGCGGATTCACCTGTTGCTGGAGCATCTGCCCGGCGTGGCGGAACCGGACTGGGCGCTGGCGGCGGACAACCTGCTGGCCGACCTGCCGGAGGAAGACCGCGCGGAGCTTTTGGCCGAGGCGGGGGCGGTGTTGCGAACCCCCGAGCTTGCGCCGGTCTTCGCCCCCGATGCGCTGGCCGAGGTTCCGGTGACCGCGCCGCTGGGCACGCGACGCCTGCACGGGGTGATCGACCGGCTGATCGTGGAACCCGAGCGCGTCCTCGCCGTGGATTTCAAGACTAACGCCACCGTGCCCGCGCACCCCGGGGCGTGCCCCGAGGGGTTGCTGCGGCAAATGGGCGCCTATGCCGCCGCGCTGGCGCTGGTCTATCCCGGCCGACGCATCGAAACCGCCATCCTGTGGACTCGGACCGCGCGGATGATGCCCCTGCCGCACGATCTTGTGACAGCGGCGCTGGCGCGGTCGGGTTGCCTTGACGATGCCGGCGGCGCTGCATAACTTCCCGTCCAAGCCTTTCGCATCAGGAGAATGACCATGGCCACCGTTGCCGTTACCGACGAGACCTTCGATCAGGAGGTGAAACAGTCCGATATCCCCGTCGTGGTGGATTTCTGGGCCGAGTGGTGCGGCCCCTGCAAGCAGATCGGCCCGGCGCTGGAAGAACTGGCGGCCCAGTACGAAGGCAAGATCAAGGTGGCCAAGGTGGACGTGGACACCAACCCCAACACCGCCGCCGCGATGGGCGTGCGCGGCATTCCCGCGCTGTTCATCTTCAAGGACGGCCAGGTGATCTCGAACCGCGCCGGCGCGGCCCCCAAGGCGGCGCTGCAAAGCTGGATCGACGATTCGATCTGATCGCGGTTTTCACGTTGACTTTCAAAGGGGTGCCTCCGGGCGCCCCTTTTTCGTTGCGCAGCGCTAGACCGGCCATCCCGCCCGCAGCAGGGCTTCGCGGATCCTCTCCGGGGCCCCGGGCCGACCGGCGTTGATCGCCATCTTCTGCCAGAACCAGTGCAGGTATCCCGCGTAATCGGGCGCCATGTCCGGTGCCGCGCGCAGGGCTTCCTCCGCCCCCATCCGGGCGGCATCGGCGGCGATGTGGTGGAAATCGCAGCGGGCGAAGAGCACGGCGGGCTTGCCGAAGAAGAACCCGTTGAAGGCGGCGCTGGAGTTCTCGGTGACGGTGAAATCACAGCCCCACAGCCAGCGCTCCATCCCGCCCGTGGCGACGGTCAGGCGGGGGTGATTGCGCTGCATCCGGTCGAGTGCCGCGCGCTCTTTGTCCGAATAGCTCTCCTTCGGGTGCAATCCCGCTATGACCGGAGCGGAGGTGTGGGCCAGGACCGCGTGCAGCATGTCGAGCGGCGCGCAGCCTTGGAACGACCGGTGCTGCAGCAGCCGCCCCTGCAGCGGGACGTAAACATAGCCGTCGCGGCTGACCCGCTCCGGGGCGTCGCCGAACAGGCGCCGCTGCCAGAAGCGATAGAAGCGGTCGGCCTCTTTGCGCGGCACCGCATCGGCGGGAAAACCGGTGCGCGCAACGCGCCAGTCCCAGCGCCGGGCGGAAGGCTCGATCGCCCAGAACGGATAGTGATAGACGCGGCGCAGGGTCAGGGCGCGGTCATGTGTGGGCTCGGCCATGTGAAACAGCGCGTAATCCGGACGCTTGGCCGAGGCGGCGCGCTCTTCTTCCGTATCGGGACGATAGGCGATGGAAAAACCGGCGTCGCGCAGCACCCCGGCGACCAGCGTCAGGAAATTATGCTGCCCGGCCTCGGCGCTCTGGCGCAGGCCGTCCTCGAGATAGAAGGTGACGCGGTGGTCGGTCATGGCGGCACGCTAGTCAGGGGGCGCGGGCAGGGCAAGCGGGACGCGCCGCCCTTGTCTGTCCGCACCGCCCCGTCCATATAGGCAGGCAATGAGCAGGAGGTGCAGATGAGCGAGAATTCCTTTCCCGGCTGGCACGGCACCACCATCATCGGCGTCCGCAAGGGCGGGCAGGTGGTGATCGCGGGCGATGGGCAGGTGTCGCTGGGCGACACCGTAATCAAGGGCACCGCCCGCAAGGTGCGCCGGCTTAGCCCCGGCGGCTTTGACGTGGTGGCCGGGTTCGCCGGATCGACGGCGGATGCCTTTACCCTGCTGGAGCGACTGGAGGCCAAGCTGGAGGCGACACCGGGCCAGTTGCAGCGGGCGGCGGTGGAACTGGCCAAGGACTGGCGCACCGACAAGTACCTGCAAAAGCTCGAGGCGATGCTGATCGTCAGCGACGGGCGCGAGATCTATGTGATCACCGGCGCCGGCGACGTGCTGGAGCCCGAACATGACGTGGCCGCGATCGGCTCGGGCGGAAACTTCGCGCTCGCCGCCGCGCGCGGGATGATGGACAGCGATCTGACCGCCGAGGACGTGGCCCGCAAGGCGATGGCGATCGCGGCGGATATCTGCGTTTACACCAATGGCAAGGTGACGGTGGAGAGCATCGCGGGTTAGCCCGCATGCCATCGCGATCGATCCGCATTTGACCAGTGACATCCGAAGGACAGACATGACCGACCTTACCCCCCGCGAAATCGTTTCCGAGCTGGACCGGTTCATCATCGGACAGGCCGACGCCAAGCGCGCCGTGGCCGTGGCGCTGCGCAACCGTTGGCGGCGCAAGCAGCTCTCCGACGATCTGCGCGACGAGGTGTACCCCAAGAACATCCTGATGATCGGACCCACCGGCGTTGGCAAGACCGAGATCTCGCGCCGGTTGGCACGGCTCGCGCGGGCGCCCTTCATCAAGGTCGAGGCGACCAAGTTCACGGAAGTTGGCTATGTCGGGCGCGACGTGGAGCAGATCGTCCGCGACCTGGTGGACAGCGCCATCGCGCAGACCCGCGAGTGGATGCGCGAAGAGGTCAAGGCCAAAGCGCATCATGCCGCCGAGGACCGGGTGATCGACGCCATCGCCGGCGAGGCGGCACGCGAGGGCACGCGCGAGATGTTCCGCAAGAAGCTCAAGGCCGGGGAGCTGGACGATACCGAGATCGAGCTGGAGCTGGCCGATACCTCGAACCCGATGCCGATGTTCGACATTCCCGGCCAGCCGGGCAGCCAGATGGGCATGATGAACCTGGGCGATATTTTCGGAAAGGCCTTTGGCGGGCGTACCGTGCGCAAGAAGACCACGGTGGCGGAAAGCTACGATCTCCTGATCGGGGAAGAGGCCGACAAGCTGCTGGACGACGAGATGGTGACGCGGGCCGCGCTGGAATCGGTCGAGGAGAACGGCATCGTCTTTCTCGACGAGATCGACAAGGTCTGCGCGCGCCAGGACGTGCGCGGCGGCGACGTGAGCCGCGAGGGCGTGCAGCGCGACCTGCTGCCGCTGATCGAGGGCACCACGGTTTCCACCAAGCACGGGCCGGTCAGGACCGACCATATCCTGTTCATCGCCTCGGGCGCCTTTCACATCGCCAAGCCGTCGGACCTGTTGCCGGAATTGCAGGGCCGTTTGCCGATCCGGGTGGAGTTGCGGGCGCTGACCGAGGGCGATTTCGTGCGCATCCTGACCGAGACTGACAATGCGCTGACCCGGCAATATACCGCGCTGATGGGCACCGAAGAGGTGACGGTGGATTTCACCGAGGACGGGATCGCGGCGCTGGCCAAGATCGCGGCCGATGTGAACCAGTCGGTCGAGAACATCGGCGCGCGGCGGCTTTACACGGTGATGGAGCGGGTGTTCGAGGAGCTGTCCTTTTCAGCCCCCGACCGCGCCGGCGACAAGGTGACCGTGGATGCCGGTTTCGTCGAGAAGAACCTGGGCGAACTGACCCGCTCGGCCGACATGAGCCGTTACGTTCTCTAGACCCCGCGTCATCGCCCGCTATCCTGCGGTTGGACTGGCCTGAAACGAGAGCGGGGATTCGCGGTGCACCGAAGACAGATGTTGATGCTGACCGCGGCGGCCGGGGTTTCGGCCTGTTCCGACAGGTTCCATGCGCCGCTGGTGCCGCGGGCGGCGGATGTGGGGGTCATACGGCCCGTCTTTACCGCCACCAACCGGGTGCCGGAGCCGGGCGGCTGGTTCACCACCCAGCGGTCGGACCGGATGAGTTACATGGAGCTGGGCGTGTCGATCCCGCCAACCCATCGAAAGGGGCGGATCCGCAACGGCTATGATCGCCCGAACCCGCAGACCGATTTCACAATCGCCAGCCGCGCCGATATAGACGGGCGTACGGCATTTCGCGCCGCACTGGCGCGGGCGCTGCGCGCGGCGCCGCCCGACCGGCGCGAGATCGCGCTTTACATCCACGGCTACAACAACAGCTTTTTCGACGGGGTGTTCCGCACCGCGCAGGTCGTACACGATTTTGACGTGCCGGCGGTGCCTGTGCATTTTTCCTGGCCCAGCGCCACCCATCCGCTGGGCTACACCTATGACCGCGACAGCGTTCTGGTGTCGCGCGATGCGCTGGAACAGCTGTTGCACGATCTGCGCGCGGCCGGACCCCGGCGGATCATCATCATCGCGCATTCGCTGGGCTCGATGCTGGTGATGGAGACGCTGCGCCAGATCGAGATCGCCGATCCCGGCTGGACCAGGCGCGCACTGGGCGGCGTCGTGCTTATCTCGCCCGATCTGGACGTGGAATTGTTCCGCAAGCAGGCGACACGGTTCCACGACCTGCCACGACCGTTTGCCATCATCACCTCGAAAAACGACAAGGCGCTGGCGCTGTCGGCCCGGATCAACGGGGCCACGGCGCGGCTGGGCAACCTGACCGACCCGGGGGCGCTGGGGGATTTCCCGGTGACAATCGTGGATGTCTCGGAGTTCAGCAAAAGTGGCGTCAATCATTTCACCTTCGGCACGTCTCCGGCGCTGATTTCCCTGATCAACAACAGCGAGACGATGAAGGACGCCTTTCAGTCGGATCGCTCGGCGCGGTCAGGGTTGTTGCCCGGTACGGTCCTGACGGTGCGCAACGCGACCCAGATGATCCTGTCGCCCGACCTGCTGTTGACCAAGATGTGACGCCTCAGCGCGGCCTGCGCAGATAGACGTAATAGGCCCCCTCGCCGCCATGGCTGAGGTGCGCCGGGGTGATCTGCAGCACCGCCTGCGCCAGCGGCGGCATCGACAGCCATTGCGGGACGTGGTGCCGGAGCACGCCGCGCGGGATCGGGATCGGTCCGGGATCGACGCTCCGCTTGCCCTTTCCGGTGATCACCAGAACCAGCCGCCGCCCGGCGGCCTGCGACGACAGGATGAACTGGGTCAGGGCGGGATGCGCGCGGTCCAACCGCATCCCGTGCAGGTCGATCCGCGCCTCGGGCCTGAGCTTGCCGCGTTTCATGCGGGTAAAAGCCTTGCGATCCATCTTGACCGGGGCGGTCGAGAGGTGCTCGGCCATCGACGGTTTCAGATCGTGGCGGGCGGCGGCGGGCCTGGCCCCCTGTCCGAGGCGAAACGGCGCGATGCCGGGTTTGTCGGGGCGCTTCAGCGGTTTCGGTTTCGCGGCGGGTGGCGGCAGGGCGGTTTCGGACCGTTTGGGATGCAGCCGTTCGGCCTGATCCGTGACCCGGCGCCAAAGCTCAAGCTCTTCCTCGCTGAGTTTGCGCCGCGCCATCACGCGCCATCCGGCAACAGTGCATAGGCCCGCTGGATCGGCAGCAACACGATCATGCGGCCCGGGTCGCGCATCCGTCCGGCCGCCTGACCGGCGGCGGCGCCGGTGCCGAAAAAGATATCGGCCCGCTGTGCGCCCTTGATCGCCGAGCCGGTATCCTGCGCCACCATAAGCCGCCGCATCTTGCCGGCGCCGTCCTTTTCCAGCCAGACCGGCGCGCCCAGTGGTACATAGGCGGGGTCGACCGCGATACTGCGCAGCGGGGTGATCGGGCGGTTCATCGCGCCCAGCGGCCCGAGGTGATCGCCGACATGGCCGACTTCACGGAAAAACACGTAAGAGGGGTTGTGATAAAGCAGCTCTTCGCCGGCCTCGGGGTTGCGGCGGACCCAGTTCTTGATGACCTGGGCGCTGACCTGATGGGCGTTGTAGATCCCCCGTCGCACCAGTTCGACCCCGATGGAGCGATAGGAATGACCGTTCGATCCGCCATAGCCGACGCGCAGGGTCTGTCCGTCGGGCAGGCGGATCCGGCCCGAGCCCTGGATCTGGAGAAAGAACAGCTCGACCGGGTCATCGACCCAGGCAATCTCGAGTCCACGGTTTTCCATCACGCCGCTGGTCAGAATCTCGCGCCGGGACAACCAGGTGGATGTACGGCGCGCCTCGGGCGGCGTCTTGTAGAGAGGATATCGAAACCGCGCGCCGGGATGCCGCGCGCCGTCCAGCTCGGGTTCATAATACCCGGTGAAAAGCGGGTCCGCCCCGTCGCGGATCAGCACCGGGCGAAAGAACAGTTCGAAGAACGCGCGCGCGCTTTGTGCGCTCTGCTGCTGGGCCAGCGCACAGAGGCTGCGCCAGTCCGGGTCGTCCATGTCCGGACAGGTTTCCAGAAAGACCTCGAGCGCGGCGGCGTGATTGTCTTTCTCCCAGCCGTCGAGGCGGCTGAAGTCCAGGATTTCATGCTCGGGCTCTGCCCCGACCCCGGGAGGGGCGGCCATCAGAAGGGCCCCCGCCACCACGACTGTGCGGAGCGCGGCAATCATCCGTCCGTGGCGACAAGCAGCCAGTTGGGATCGGCGCTGCCCATGGTCCGGCCGAAGGTCCAGCTGTCTTTCTGACGCTTGACCGTGGTGGGGCTGCCTTCGACGATGTCGCCGCCGCGATCGCGTACGACCGATGTCAATTCGCCGACAAACCGCATGGTGATCTCTGCCAGGTTGGTGTCCTTGTCGAATCGCACGTCGGCAATCGCGGTTTCCCGCACTCCGATGAATTCCGCCTCGATTTTCAGGCCCTGATCCTCGCGCGCGGAGACGCCGGCGACAAAGGTTTCGAACACGTCCTCGGCCAGAAACGGCTGAATCTCGTCGAGATTGCCCAGCTCGTAGCCCATCAGGATCATTTCGTAGGCACCGCGCGCGCCCTGAACGAACTCTGTCACAGAGAACGCAGGTTCCACCCGTTTCATCTCGGTCAGCGCCTGCGCCTGCGGGCTGTCCTCGGCGACATGGTCGGTGATATCGCGGTCGGGGCCGCCGTCGATCACTTCGAAATCGGGCCGCGACCGCTTGTCGGCCTGCTGCGGCGTCGGCGGTTTTTCAAAGCCTTCGCGCGACCCCAACACGTTTTTCAGGCGCAGGATCAGGAAAATGGCGATGCCGGCCAGCACCAGAAGCTGGATCAAAGGTGAATTCATTTGGTCCTCGTATCAGGCGTCGGGCTTTGTAAGATCGCCCCTTGGCCCCTATGTAGGTGAGGGGCAGGGGTTAGTCCACTGTTCCGGACATCCCAAAGGAGCCGCGCGATGTATCTGTTTCTGGCCTTTCTGGCTGTTCCCCTGATCGAAATCGCCCTGTTCATCCAGGTGGGCGGGCTGATCGGGCTGTGGCCGACGCTCGCGGTGGTGGTTCTGACCGCCATGCTGGGCACATGGCTGGTGCGCACGCAGGGGCGGACCGCCCTGGGGCAGTTGCAGCGCGCATTCTCGGAGTTGAACGATCCGACCGAACCGCTGGCCCATGGCGCGATGATCCTGGTCGCCGGCGCGCTGTTGCTGACGCCCGGATTCTTCACCGACGCGCTGGGCTTTGCGCTGTTGATGCCGCCGGTTCGGGTCGCGGTGTTTCGCCATCTGCGCCGCCGCGTCACGGTGGCGCGGTTCGACATGGGCGGCTCTGCCGGGTTTCGCCCCGGCGGGCACGGCGACGTTGTCGACGGGGATTATACCGAGGTCGATCCAGCAGGGCGCCCCCGCCGCCCCGGACAGCCGCCCTCGGGCTGGGTCGAGGGGCCGGAGCGCCATTGAGCAATGCCGGATGAGGTGCTAAGCAGCGCCGAACGCGAGAGTCAGGAGATATCCGATGTCCGACAAGCCGGAAAGCAACGGCGCCGAGGCGCAACAGGCGCCACAGGTCCAGATGAAGGTTCTGGGCCAGTTCGTCCGCGACCTGTCCTTTGAGAACGTGATGGCGCAAAAAGGCGCCTCGGGCGAAGTGCAGCCCGACATCAGTGTTCGGGTGAACATGGACGCGAAAAAACGCAAGCCTGACAACCAGTACGAGGTGATGATCAAGCTGAACGTCGAGTCCAAGGCCAAGGGCATGGACGACGTTCTGTTCCTGATGGAAGTCGAGTATGTCGGCATCTTCCATGTTGCCGGGGTGCCGGACGAACAACTGCATCCCTTCCTTCTGATCGAATGCCCGCGAATGCTGTTCCCCTTCCTGCGCCGGATCGTCAGCGACGTGACCCGCGATGGCGGCTTCCCGTCGCTGAACCTGGACACCATCGATTTCGTCGCGCTCTATCGCAGCGAATTGGAGCGTCGGAAGGCGGCTCAGGGCGCGGCTCCGGCCACTGCCTGAGCCACGACGCCCACGAAATGACCAAGGCCGCGATCCCCGGATCGCGGCCTTTTTCGTTGCGTCAGGGTCCGGGGTTGCGCGACGGTCGGATCACCCCTGTCGCCACAGCGCATTGTCCCCCAGCTTTTCGACAAAGGCATCGTGCGCCGCCTGTTCCTGCGCACTGATCCGACCAGGAAGGGCGGCGGGGCGCGGCCTTGGTCGCCAGGCTTCGTCGACGGCCGCAGTACCGCGCTGACCCTGATCCGCCTGCAATCCGAAATCCGGTTGGCGCCCGCCAATCAGCTCCAGGTAAACCTCGGCCAGAATCTCGGAATCGAGCAGGGCGCCGTGCAATGTCCGCGCCGAATTGTCGATGGCAAAGCGTCTGCAAAGCGCGTCGAGTGACACCTGCGCGCCGGGAAACTTCTTGCGTGCGATGGCCAGTGTGTCCACCGCCTGCTCCCACGGCAGTTCCGGCAACCCCATCCATTGCAGCTCCGCGTTCAGGAACTTCATGTCAAAGCTGGCGTTGTGGATCACCAGCTTGGCGTCGCCGATGAAATCGAGAAACGCCTGCCCGATCTGCTTGAAGACCGGCTTGTTGCTCAGGAAATCGATGCTCAGCCCGTGCACCTTGAACGCCTCTTCGGGCATGTCGCGTTCGGGGTTGATATACTGGTGATAGGTATTGCCGGTGACCATATGATTATAGAGCTCGACCGCGCCGATCTCGACGATGCGGTCGCCGGTTTTCGGGTCCAGCCCGGTGGTCTCGGTGTCGAGTACGATCTCACGCATGGTTCATCCCTGCCCTGATGTCTGCCACGATCCGCCGCACCTGATCGCGCGCATGGTCGATCGGGTCGGTGATGATCACATAGTCCGCCCGGGCGCGTTTTTCTTCGTCGGGCATCTGTTTTTCCCGGATCTGGTGGAATTGCGCGAGCGTCATGGTGCCGCGCTCCATCACCCTTTCCTGCTGCACCTCGGGCGGGGCGGATACGGTGACGGTGGCGTCCATCGCCGCCGCGCCGCCGCCCTCGAACAAGAGCGGAATGTCGAAAACGAGGATATCGGCACGCGCATCGGCCCGGAACCTCTCGCGATCCTCGGCCACCAGAGGGTGCACGATCCGTTCGATCCGCCTCAGCGCAGCGGGATCGGCCCCGATGATGCGCTTGAGAACCTCGCGGCTGACTGCACCCTCGACAATCGCCTCGGGAAAGGCGGCGCGCATCGGCTCCACCGCCGCGCCGCCGGGGGCGTAAAGGCGATGCACGGCGGCGTCCGCATCCCAGACCGCGCAGCCTTCGTCGGCGAAGAGCTTTGCGGTGGTGCTCTTGCCCATTCCGATCGACCCGGTCAGTCCCAGCGCAAAGCTCATGCCTGGACCGCCGCGCGAGTGGCCTCGTCAACCTCCGGGCGTTGCCCGAACCAGCGCTCGAACCCCGGAACCGCCTGGTAGATCAACATACCCAGCCCGTCCACCGCCGTTGCACCCGCCTCTTCCGCGACCTGAAGAAGGCGTGTTTTCAACGGGTTGTAGACAAGATCGGTGACAACGGTCTGCGGCCCGATACCGTCGAGCGGCACCCGCAGCTCGGGCTTGCCGAGCATGCCCAGCGAGGTCGTATTCACCACCAGCGCAGCGTCCTCTATGATGTTGCCGGCCTGCACCCAGTCGATCACGCGCACCCGTTGGCCGAAATCCTGTTTCAGCTTTTCCGCCCGCACCCGAGTGCGGTTGGTCAACAGGATCTCCGGCACACCTGCGTCGATCAGCGCCGAGATCACGGCGCGGGCCGCACCGCCCGCCCCAAGCACCGCCGCGGGCCCGGCGGCCGGATCCCATCCCGGCGCGCCACGACGGAGGTTTTCCATGAATCCGTAGCCATCGGTGTTATCGGCGTGAATGCTGCCGTCGGGCCGGAAGATCAACGTGTTTGCCGCCCCGATCAGCGTGGCCCGGTCGGTGACCTGATCCGCCAGCATGATCACCTTTTCCTTGTGCGGAATCGTGACGTTGATGCCGACGAACCCCATCTTCGGCAGGGCCCCGAGCACCTGTTCCAGATCCTCGGCGCGGACCTCCATCGGGATGTAATGCCCCGCGATCCCGTAGGTCGTGAGCCAATGCCGGTGCAGGCGCGGCGATTTTGAATGCGCAATGGGGGTGCCGATCACCCCCGCCAGCGGAATCCGCGTATCCGTCATGCGTCTATCTCCCCCCGAAGCATCAGGAAATTGAGCAATTCCAACAATGGCATACCCAAAACCGTAAAGTAATCCCCGTCAATGGCGGTGAACAGGCGCACCCCCTCTTCCTCGAGCTTGTATGCCCCGACCGAGTGGCGGATGCTGTCCCAGTTGCGGGCGACGTAACCCTGCAGATAGGAATCGCTTGCCTCGCGCATGGTCAGGCGAACCTGGCCGACGTGACGCCATTCGGGCCGCCCGTCGCGACAGATCACCGCCGCCGACAGCAGCTTGTGCCGCCTGCCGCGCATCCGGCGCAACTGATCCAGCGCCTCTTCGGGGGTTTCCGGTTTCGACAGCAGTGATCCCTCGAAATCAAGCACCTGATCGCAACCGATCACCATGGCGCCGGGCATCCGTTCGCTGATCTTGCGGGCCTTGAGTTCGGCCAGCGTGTCGGCGATGTCGCGCGGCGCGGCGGCCTCGGACATCAGCGCAGCCTTGACCGCATCCTCGTCGATGCGCGGGGAAATCGCCTCGACCTGCACCCCGGCTTTGCGAAGCAGGGTGGCGCGGACCTCGGAGCCAGAGGCAAGAATGATCGGGACAGACATGTGGAAAACTCCGGTATCGGGGGGCGGACGATCCCTGATGGTTTCTAGGTTATCCGTCTGTGGGTGCAAGACCCCATGATTTCGGGCGACTTGTTCCCGTCCGTGCCGAAATCCTCCCGGCTGGATAAGGATAACCCATGCGCACGGGAGAACCCCTGTTCTCTGGATTTCTCCCGGAGTTATCCCCAAAGGTTACCGCGCCGTATTCATTTTAAGATATTGATTTATATTTAAATTCCCGCCGTCTGTCAGAAAATCGCGGGAAACTGTCCCAAGCTGTCCCCATGGTGGACAACATCCGGGACAAGACGATAATCCACCGTTTCCGGCGTCCCTACCTCATCATCATCCTTTCTTCTTTTCTTTCTTATTATTAGGAGAGAGGAAACTGCGCGGGAAACCAAATGTCCGACCTGTTGATCACGCTGTACCCTTGGACCAAGTCGATTCATATCATGGCCGTGCTGTCCTGGATGGCCGGGCTGTTCTACCTGCCGAGGCTGTTTGTCTATCACATAGAAAAGGCGCAGTCGGTCACCGATGCGCCGGCGATCTTCCTGGTGATGGAGGAAAAGCTGTTTCGCTACATCATGCATCCCGCGATGATCGCGACCTGGATCATGGGGCTTTTGCTGGTGGTAACACCTGGGATCGTCGACTGGAGCTGGATCTGGCCCTGGACCAAGGGGGCGGCGGTGATTGCGATGACCTGGTTTCATTTCTGGCTGGATTGGCGCCGCAAGGATTTCCTTGCCGGCCGGAACAAGCTGAGCGGGCGGCAATTTCGCATGATGAACGAGGTCCCGACACTGTTGATGGTGGTGATCGTGATCTCGGTGGTTGTGAAGTTCTGATCGGGATTTGACTCGGTCACGCCGCTTCATTATGTAATCCGGCAACGCGCCCGTCCGGGCGATGTCTCTTCCTGTCCATTTGAAAAGTGCCCCGCGATCATTCGGGGGCCAAGGGCCGTATCATCATGACCGTCGAATCCCTCACCCTGTCCGATCTCAAGGCAAAAAGCCCCAAGGACCTTCTGTCCATGGCCGAGGACCTGGAGATCGAGAACGCCTCGACCATGCGCAAGGGCGAGATGATGTTCCAGATCCTGCGCGAACGCGCGGACGAGGGATGGGAGATTTTTGGCGATGGTGTGCTCGAGGTGTTGCAGGATGGGTTCGGTTTCCTGCGCTCGCCCGAGGCGAACTATCTTCCCGGTCCGGATGACATCTATGTGTCGCCCGAGATGATCCGGCAATACAGCCTGCGCACCGGCGATACCGTGGACGGGCAGATGAAGGCGCCGCTGGACAATGAGCGGTACTTCGCGCTGACCAATGTCACCACGATCAACTTTGAAGACCCCGAGAAGGCCCGCCACAAGATCGCATTCGACAACCTAACGCCACTTTATCCCGATGAACGGTTGAAGATGGAGGTCGAGGATCCGACGATCAAGGACCGGACCGCACGGATCATCGACCTGGTCGCCCCGATCGGCAAGGGCCAGCGGTCGCTGATCGTGGCGCCGCCGCGGACCGGTAAGACGGTGATTCTGCAGAACATTGCCAACTCGATCGAAAAGAACCATCCGGAATGCTACCTCATCGTGCTGCTGATCGACGAGCGGCCGGAGGAGGTGACCGACATGCAGCGCTCGGTCAAGGGCGAGGTTGTTTCTTCGACCTTCGACGAACCGGCGACGCGGCACGTTGCGGTGTCGGAAATGGTGATCGAAAAGGCCAAGCGTCTGGTCGAGCATAAGCGAGATGTTGTTATACTTCTGGATTCGATCACAAGACTTGGTAGGGCCTTTAATACCGTGGTGCCCTCCTCGGGCAAGGTTCTGACCGGTGGTGTGGATGCGAATGCGCTGCAGCGGCCGAAACGGTTCTTTGGTGCCGCGCGGAACATCGAAGAGGGTGGATCGCTCACCATCATCGCCACGGCGCTGATCGACACCGGCAGCCGGATGGACGAGGTGATCTTCGAAGAGTTCAAGGGTACCGGCAACTCCGAGCTGGTTCTGGATCGCAAGATCGCGGACAAGCGTGTGTTCCCGGCCATCGACATCCTGAAATCCGGCACAAGAAAAGAGGACCTGCTGATCGACAAGGGCGATCTGCAGAAAACCTTTGTCCTGCGTCGTATCCTGAACCCGATGGGCACCACCGACGCCATTGAATTCCTGCTGTCGAAGCTCAAGCAGACCAAGACGAACTCCGAGTTCTTCGATTCCATGAACACCTGAGCGCGGGTTTCCCGCGCGGAGACGCGCCATGGATACGATTTTCGCATTGGCAACGGCACGCGGTAAATCCGGCGTGGCGGTGATCCGGATTTCCGGGCCACTGGCGCTTGAGGCGGCCGGGAGGTTGGGCGGGTGTTCTCTGCCGAAACGCGGTATGACCCTGCGGCGGTTGCACGATGAGGTCGGCGACCTGCTGGACGAGGGGCTGATCCTGACCTTTTCCGCGCCCGCCAGCTTCACCGGAGAGGATGTGGCAGAGCTGCAGGTACATGGCAGCCTGGCCGGGGTTGCCGGGGTTCTGTCGGCCCTGGGGAAGATCGACGGGCTGCGCCTTGCCGATCCGGGGGAATTCACCAGGCGCGCGCTGGAAAACGGCAAGCTGGACCTGGCCCAGGTCGAGGGGCTGGCGGATCTGATCGACGCGGAAACCGAGGCGCAGCGCAAGCAGGCGCAAAGCCTTCTTGCCGGGGCGCTCGGCCGCTTGGCTGAGGGGTGGCGCGCCGACCTGATCCGCGCCGCAGCGCTGATCGAGGCGGTGATCGACTTCGCCGATGAAGAGGTGCCCACGGATGTCACGCCCGAGGTGACCGCGCTGCTCGACCGGGTGGAGCGGGAGTTGAAGACGCAAACCGCCGGGGTGCAAATGGCGGAACGGATCCGAGAGGGGTTCGAGGTGGCGATCATCGGGGCGCCGAACGCGGGAAAATCCACCCTTCTCAACGCGCTGGCGGGGCGGGAGGCCGCGATCACATCGGAGCACGCGGGCACGACACGGGACGTGATCGAGGTTCGGATGGACCTGGCCGGGCTTCCGGTGACCTTGCTGGATACCGCCGGGTTGCGGCAGACGCGCGACATGGTCGAGGGGATGGGGATCGCCCTGGCGCGCAGGCGGGCCGAGGCGGCGGATCTGCGCGTCTTTCTGGCCGATGAGGGCGAGGATCTGGACGTTCCGTTTCAGCCCGGAGACATCCGGGCGCGGCCAAAGGCGGACCGGCGGGAGGTCAAGACGCATGCTGTGTCCGGCCTGACCGGTGAGGGGCTGGATTGGCTGGTTTCGGAGATCGGCGCAATCCTGTCGGACCGCACGGCAAGCGCGGGCCTTGCCACGCGGGAAAGGCACAGGGCAGCGATGGAGCGGGCGTTGACATCCCTGTCCTCGGCGCGCGGCGTTCTGGAGGACGGGCCGGATATGTATGATATCGCTGCAGAAGATCTGCGGCAGGCGATTCGGGCCCTTGAATCCCTGGTCGGTCGGATCGATGTGGAAAACCTGCTGGACGAGATCTTCGCCAGCTTCTGTCTGGGCAAGTGAGGAGTGTTTCACGTGAAACATTCGCAGTACGATGTGATCGTTATCGGCGGCGGCCATGCGGGGGCCGAGGCGGCCCATGCGGCGGCGCGTCTTGGCGCGCAGGTGGCGCTGGTTACGCTGACGCGCGCCGGAATCGGGGTCATGTCCTGCAACCCTGCGATCGGGGGGTTGGGGAAAGGGCACCTGGTCCGGGAGATCGACGCAATGGACGGCGTGATGGGCCGTGTCGCGGACCGGGCGGGTATCCAATTTCGGCTGTTGAACCGCCGCAAAGGCCCGGCGGTGCAGGGGCCGCGCGCGCAGGCGGACCGGGCGATCTATCGTACCGCGATGCTGGCAGAGACCGAGGCGCGGCCGGGCCTGACCATCATCGAAGGCGAGGCGACAGATTTCCTGATGCAAAAGGACCGGGTTTGCGGCGTCATCCTGGCGGATGGGTCCGAGGTTCCGGCCAGCGCGGTTGTCCTGACCTCGGGGACATTCCTGCGCGGTGTGATCCATATCGGGGATGTGTCCCGCCCCGGCGGACGTATGGGAGACCGCCCCTCGGTCAAGCTGGCGGAACGGATCGACGCCTTTGACCTGCCGCTGGGGCGGCTGAAGACGGGCACGCCACCGCGACTCGACGGGCGCACCATCGCCTGGGACGGGTTGGAGATGCAGCCGGGTGACGAGGATCCGGTTCTGTTTTCCTTTCTGTCGCGGGGGGTTCAGGCGCCACAAATTTCCTGCGGCATCACCCATACAAACCCCAGGACACATGAGATCATCGAGCGGAATCTGTCGCGTTCGGCGATGTATGGGGGGCATATCGAGGGGGTCGGGCCGCGCTATTGCCCCTCGATCGAGGACAAGATCGTGCGGTTCGGCGAAAAGGACTCGCATCAGATCTTTCTCGAGCCAGAGGGGGTGAGCGACCACACGGTCTATCCCAACGGGATTTCGACCTCGCTCCCCGAGGACGTGCAGGAAGAGTACGTGCAGTCCATCGCCGGGTTGGAAAACGCGGTGATCCTGCAACCGGGCTATGCGATCGAGTACGATTACGTCGATCCGCGCGCCTTGACGCAGGAGCTGGCGGTCAGGGATGTGCCGGGCCTCTACCTCGCCGGGCAGATCAACGGTACCACGGGATATGAGGAAGCGGCGGCGCAGGGCCTGGTGGCGGGGCTGAACGCGGCCCGCGCGGCGCAGGGGCGCGCGCCGGTCGGATTTCACCGGTCGGACAGCTACATCGGCGTGATGATCGACGATCTCACCACGCGCGGGGTTACTGAGCCCTATCGCATGTTCACCTCGCGCGCCGAGTTCCGCTTGTCGCTGCGCGCGGATAACGCCGACCAGAGGCTGACGCCGCTGGGGCTGGAGATCGGCTGTATCGGCCAGGACCGGGAGGCGGCGTTCGGGCAGAAGATGGAGCGGCTGGACACGGCCCGCGACATGCTGACCGGGCGCGGCTATACCACGAGGGAGGTTGCCGAAGCCGGGATCAGGGTGAATCAGGACGGATCCCGCCGAACGGCGATGGCGATCCTGGCCTTTCCGGACGTGGATTTCGAGGATCTCCTGCCGCTCGACAGCGATCTTGCCGGGGTGGACGCGGACAGTCGCCGCCAGTTGGAGCGCGAGGCGCTCTACGTGAACTACATAGAGCGCCAGAAAAAGGACATCGAGGCGTTACGGCGCGACGAGACGCGGGAGATTCCCGAGGGGTTCGATTACAGCGCGATCGAGGGGCTGTCGAACGAGCTGAAGTCAAAGTTGGATCGGGCAAGACCCGCAAACCTGGCCCAGGCGGGACGGATCGACGGGATGACGCCGGCGGCTCTTGCCCTGTTGCTGTCGCGGTTGCGGCGCGGCGACGAGGCGCGCCGCGCATGAGCGGGCAGGGGTCGATGCCGCCGGGGTTGAATGTTTCACGTGAAACATTGGACCGGCTTTCAAGCTTTGCCGCGCTTTTGGAAAAATGGAACCCGCGTATCAACCTGGTGTCCCGCAACAGTCTTTCGGACCTCTGGACCCGACACATCGCCGATTCGGTCCAGCTGTTCGATTGCGTGGCGCCCGAAGGGCATTGGGTCGACCTCGGCAGCGGAGGGGGCTTTCCCGGGCTGATCGTTGCCATCCTCGCCGCCGATGCGGCGCCGAACCTGCGCGTGACGATGATCGAAAGCGACCAAAGAAAATCCGCCTTTCTCCGCGCCGCGGCGCGTGAGACAGGGGCCACCTGTACCATAATCGCCGAGCGAATCGAGGCGGTGGAGCCGCAACAGGCGGACATTCTTTCAGCCCGGGCGCTCGCGGATCTGGAGACGCTGCTCGGGTTTGCGGACCGGCATCTGAATCGATCCGGCGTGGCGCTGTTTCCCAAAGGTGTCACCTGGCAAAAAGAACTGGATTCCGCGCGGCAACGATGGAAATTCAAGGCGCAGCCGATTACCAGTATCACCGACCCCGAAGCGGTAATCTTGAAAGTCGAAGGAGTGTCGCGTGACTGACCTGTCCCGCCCTAACGGGCCGAGAATCATCGCTGTCACCAATCAGAAGGGCGGCGTGGGCAAGACCACGACCGCGATCAACCTTGCCGCCGCCCTGGTGGAGTGCGGCAAGCGGGTGCTGGTCGTTGATATCGACCCGCAGGGCAACGCCTCCACCGGGCTGGGGATCGAGGCCGCGGACCGCGACATGACAACCTATGAGCTGCTGGTCGAGGATGTCCCGCTTGACCAGGTGATCCAGCCCACCGCGATCGAGGGGCTGTCGATCGTGCCGGCGACGGTAGACCTGAGCTCGGCCGATATCGAGCTGATGGCGAATGAAAAGCGGAGCTTTTTGCTGCATGATGCCTTGCGGCAGCCGGCGATGGATGCGTTCGGGATGGATTATGTGCTGATTGACTGCCCGCCGTCGCTGAACCTGCTGACGGTCAACGCCATGGTCGCCGCGCATTCGGTTCTGGTGCCGCTGCAAAGCGAGTTCTTCGCGCTGGAGGGGCTGTCTCAGCTTATGTTGACGATCCGCGAGGTCCGACAGACCGCGAACCCCGAATTGCGGATCGAAGGCGTGGTCCTTACCATGTATGATCGGCGCAACAACCTGTCGCAGCAGGTGGAACAGGATGCGCGCGAATACCTTGGCGACCTGGTGTTCAAGACGATGATCCCGCGCAATGTGCGGGTCAGCGAGGCGCCGTCCTTTGCGCTGCCGGTTCTGAGCTATGATTCCGGCTCGCAGGGGGCGATCGCGTACCGGGCGCTGGCGCGGGAATTGATTGGAAAACACGAAAAGATCGCCGCCTGAGCGACGTGGAGGAAAGACCGTGGCAGAAAAGAAAAACAAACCCCGCGGGTTGGGGCGCGGCCTCTCCGCGTTGATGGCGGATGTGTCATTGGAGCCGGCCCCGTCGGCCGAGCAATCGGTGCGGCGCGCCGATACAATGGTGCCGATCGAACAGATCAGGCCGAACCCGAACCAGCCGCGGCGTCGTTTTGATCCCGACGATCTGGCGGATCTGGCGGCCTCGGTCCGGGAAAAGGGCATCCTTCAACCGTTGATCGTGCGTCCCGCCGCCGGTGGCGGGTACGAGATTGTCGCCGGGGAACGCCGCTGGCGCGCGGCGCAAAAAGCCCAGCTGCACGAGATACCCGTCCTGATCCGGGATCTCGACGATATCGAGGTGTTGGAAATTGCCATCATCGAGAACATCCAGCGCGCCGACCTCAACGCGATGGAAGAGGCCTCGGGGTATCGGCAGTTGATGGAACGGTTCGGCCACACGCAGGAAAAACTGGCGGAGGCTCTGGGAAAGAGCCGCAGCCACATCGCCAACCTGCTGCGTTTGCTGACCTTGCCCGAGGATGTGCAGGACCTGGTCAAGTCCGGCGATCTGTCGGCGGGCCATGCACGGGCGTTGATCACCTCGGAAAACCCATCGACCCTGGCCAAGGCGGTTGTGCGGGACGGGCTTTCGGTCCGGGCGACCGAGGCGCTGGCCAAGAAACAGCAGGGGGGGGAGGGCGACGCCCCCGCACCCAGACCTGCGGCCAAAAAGGCGATGGAAAAGGATGCCGATACCAAGGCGCTGGAGGGGGATCTTTCGGCGGTGTTGGGCATGAAGGTGACGATCGACCACAAGCCGGGCGGCGAGGCGGGCGTCATCTCGATCCGCTACGATACGCTCGATCAATTGGACGATCTTTGCGGGCGGCTCAGCCGTTAGGGCGGGTCCAGATGAAAATCAGGACACAGCCAAGGATGACCGCCTGAACTCCGAGGATCAGTGGGCGCACCCCAGCGATCAGCGAGATTGCGAAAACGGCGGCGATCGACAGGGTTGCCAGCCGTTTCGCGCGCGGGCGGATGGCGCCGGAGCGGGTCCAATCCTCGATCATCGGGCCGAAATGCCGGTGCGAGACGATCCAGTTGTGCATCCTGGGTGAGGAATTGGCGAACAGAAACGTGGCGAGCAGCAGGAAGGGGACGGTGGGAAGCAGCGGCAGAAAGGCGCCGACAACGCCGAGGGCGACACAGATCGCCCCTAGTCCCGCCCAGATAAACCGCATGTGTCAGCCCGCCAGCAATTCGCGAATGATCGCGTTCAAGATCGGGCGCCCCTGATCGGTGACAGTCAGCCTGTTGTCCGACAGTGCGATCATACCCAGATCCCTTAGATAAGCGATCTTGTCGGCAGGCAAAGGGTATCCGGCGATTTTCTCGAAACGATCAATATCCAGCCCCTCGCTCAGTCGTATCCCCATCATCAGGTATTCAGACGCCTGATCTTGTGGGTCAAGACAGGTTCTGACAGATTCAGCCGCCCCGTGCTCCACGGCCTGAAGCCAGGCGGCGGGATTCCTGGGGGTTTCCGTGGCATATCGTACATTGTCCAGGGTAACGCGCCCATGCGCGCCGGGTCCGATCCCGAGATAGTCGCCATAGCGCCAGTAAATCAGGTTGTGGCGCGATTCCGATCCGGGCCGGGCGTGATTAGACACCTCGTAGGCGGGCAGCCCGTGCCGGGCGCAGATCTCCTGCGTGGCAAAGTACATGTCCGCCGAGAGGTCGTCATCGGGCAGCCCGCGCAGTTTGCCGGCCTTGTAGCGATCGCCAAAGGCGGTGCCGGGTTCGATGGTGAGCTGGTAGAGCGACAGGTGATCGACCGCCATCTCCAGCGCCTCGCTCAGCTCGCTCCGCCAGGCATCGAGGGTTTGACCCTGCCGCGCATAGATCAGGTCGAAGCTCACCCGGTCGAAACAGCTCCGTGCGATGTTGAAAGCCGCGCGCGCCTCAGCCGCCGAGTGAATTCGCCCCAGCCGCCGCAAATCGTCGTCGTTGAGCGCCTGCACCCCGAGCGAGACCCGGTTGACCCCGGCGTCACCGAACCCTGCGAACCGCCCGGCCTCGACCGAGCCGGGGTTGGCCTCCAACGTGATCTCGATGTCATTGGCAAAGGGCCAGTGGGCGCGGGCGGCCTCGATCACCGCCGCAACGGTGTCCGGCGCCATCAGGCTGGGGGTGCCGCCGCCAAAAAAGATCGACCTCAAAACCCGGCCCGATGTGTCGGCGGCGACCCGTTCAATCTCTTTCAAATAGGCTCTAACCCAGGCGGATTGGTCTATTTCACGGGACACATGGCTGTTGAAGTCGCAATAGGGGCACTTGGCCTGACAGAACGGCCAGTGCAGGTAGAGGCCAAAGCCCCCGTTGCGCCAATCCTCATCCAAAGCAGCCGGCAACAAATTTTTCGACCGCGCGGGCGCGGTGGCTGATCTTGTTCTTTTCCCAGCGGTCCATTTCGCCAAAGGTGATGTCATATCCCTCGGGAACAAAGATCGGGTCATAGCCATGGCCCTGTTCCCCCCGCATCGGCCAGACCACCTGACCGGGCATCACCCCCTCGAACACCTCGTCGTGCCCGTCGGGCCAGGCCAGCACCAGCGTGCAGCGGAACTGCGCGAGGCGGGGATTGGGGGCGCCCTTTGCCTCCAACTCCTCATGGGTGCGGGTCATCGCCATGATGAAATCGCGCCCCTGCGGGGTTTCGGCCCAGTCGGCGGTATAGACCCCGGGCGCACCGTCGAGCGCGTCGATGGTGATGCCGGAATCGTCCGACAGCGCCGGCAGCCCGGTGGCCCGCGCGGCGGCATGCGCCTTGATCCGGGCGTTGCCGACGAAAGTATCCTCGGTTTCCTCGGGTTCCGGCAGGTCCATCTCACCGGCGCCCACCACCGTCACGCCAAAGGGCGCGAGGAGATGCGCCATCTCCTCCAGCTTGCCGGTGTTGTGGGTCGCGACCAGAAGGCGGTCGCCGGTGAATTTCCGGGTCATGCGCAGGCGGCCTTTTGCGCGGCGACCAGTTCTCCCACGCCTTTTTCCGCCAGATCCAGCAGTTCGTTCATTTGCGCGCGGGTATAGGTCGAGCCCTCGGCGGACATCTGAACCTCGATCAAACGGCCAGAGCCGGTCATGATGAAATTACCGTCGACGCCGGCCTCGGAATCCTCGGGATAATCCAGATCCAGCACCGGCTGACCGGCGTAGATGCCGCAGCTGACCGCCGCGACCGGGTCGATCAGCGGATCGGTCAGCACGTCGCCGGCCTTCATCAGCTTGTTCACCGCCAGCCGCAGCGCCACCCAGCCGCCGGTGATCGAGGCGCAACGGGTGCCCCCGTCGGCCTGAATCACGTCACAATCGACGGTGATCTGGCGTTCCCCCAGCGCAACGCGATCAACGCCCGCGCGCAGGCTGCGGCCGATCAGACGCTGAATCTCCACCGTGCGTCCGCCCTGCTTGCCGGCTGCGGCTTCGCGTCGCATGCGGGTGTTGGTGGCGCGCGGCAGCATGCCGTACTCGGCGGTGACCCAGCCGAGGCCGGAGCCCTTGATAAACGGCGGTACGCGATCCTCGATGGTGGCGGTGCACAACACGTGGGTGTCGCCCATGCGGATCATGCAGGAGCCTTCGGCATGTTTGGTTACACCGGTTTCGATTGAAACCGGGCGCAGGTCGCTTAAATCTCGTCCAGAGGGTCGCATGGGAATTCCTTTGTTTTTCGGCGTCGGGATACCGCCGGGCAGGGTATCTGTGCAACCCCGATTGACCTTGGGCCTATGTGGTCTTTAATGGCGCACCGCCAAGGGTGATGCGTATGAATGATGCAAGAAACGTTCTGGACGAGCTGAACGTGCGTTCGCGCGAGGTGTTTCGCCGCGTGGTCGAGGCCTATCTCGACAGCGGCGATCCCGTCGGCAGCCGGACACTGACCCGATCGCTGAGCGAAAAGGTCAGCGCGGCGACGATCCGCAACGTGATGCAGGATCTTGAATACCTTGGCCTGCTGGACAGCCCGCATGTGAGCGCCGGGCGGGTGCCGACGCAGATGGGCCTGCGGATGTTCGTCGATGGCTTTCTTGAGGTGCGCGACCCGGAGGTGGCCGACCGCGAGAAGATCGAGGCGACGGTATCGGGCAGCAATTCGGCCGATGTCGGCGGGCTGCTCGACCGGGTCGGCGCGGCATTGTCGGGGGTGACGCGGGGTGCGTCGCTGGTGCTGGCCCCCAAGCAGGAGGCCGAGATCCGGCATATCGAGTTCGTGTCGCTGGCCCATGACCGGGCGCTGGTGGTGCTGGTCTTTGCCGACGGGCATGTGGAAAACCGTCTGTTCACGCCGCCGCCGGGGCAGACGCCAAGTTCGATGCGGGAGGCGACGAATTTTCTCAACACGCTGATCGAGGGGCGCACGCTGAGCGATGCGCGGGGGGTGATCCGCACCGAGATCGCCGCGCGGCGCCAGCAGATCGACAGCCTTGCGCGCGAGATGGTCGAAAGCGGGCTGGCCGTCTGGGACGATGGCGAGGGGGAATCGGCCCGGCTGATCGTGCGTGGCCGCGCGAACCTGCTGGGCGAGGACGGGTTTGGCGAGGAGCTCGACCGCATCCGCAGCCTGTTCGACGACCTGGAGCGCAAGCGCGATATCGAGCAGTTTCTCGACCTGGCCGAAGAGGGCGAGGGGGTTCGCATTTTTATCGGGTCGGAGAACAAACTTTTCTCACTTTCGGGTTCCTCTTTGGTGGTGTCTCCCTATATGAACGCGGACCGAAAGATCATTGGCGCGGTGGGCGTGATCGGCCCGACGCGTCTGAACTACGGACGTATCGTGCCAATCGTGGATTACACGGCACAGCTGGTCGGAAAACTGATTTCAGACCGGAGTTAGAGGTGAAATATGGCAGAGCCCAAGAACGACGATTTTCTGGATGACATCGAGGCCGCCGAGGCCGAGGAACTGGCCGAGGAGCTGGCCGAGATCGATAGCGAGGCCGCCGAGGTCGATGCGCTGCGGGCCGAGCGCGATGCGCTGAAGGACAAGTTCATGCGCGCGCTGGCGGATGCGGAAAACTCGCGCAAGCGCGCCGACAAGCAACGCCGCGAAGCCGAGCAATATGGCGGGTCGAAATTTGCGCGCGACATCCTGCCGGTCTATGACAACATGAAACGCGCGATAGAGGCCGCGACGGACGAACAGAGGGCAGCCGCCGCGGCGCTGATCGAGGGAATCGAGCTGACCATGCGCGAGCTGCTGAACGTCTTTGGCAAGCACGGCATCGAGCCGGTCTCGCCGCAGGTCGGAGACCGGTTCGACCCGCAGCTGCACCAGGCGATGTTCGAGGCACCGGTGCCGGGCACCAAGGCCGGCGACATCATCCAGGTGGCCGCCGAAGGGTTCCTGCTGCACGACCGGCTGCTGCGCCCGGCGCAGGTGGGCGTGTCGTCAACCCCGGCGTCGTGACCCCGGCGACGCGATGAAACGCGCCCCAAGGGGCGCGTGCCTCCGGCGGGAGTATTTGGAACGAAAAGAAGGGGCGGTCAGGATTTGGCCGCCTCTTTCAGTTTGTAGATCAGGTCGAGCGCGGCGCGCGGGGTAAGCTCGTCGGGGTGAATCTCGCCCAGCATCTCCACCACGGGCGAGGTCACCGGGGCGGGCGGCGGCGGCGCCGGTGTTGCCGCGAAGAGCGGCAGGTCGTCGATCAGCGCCTTTTGCGTCGCACCGCCCTCGCGCTCGCCCTTTTCCAGCGCGTCGAGCACCACGCGGGCGCGCACCACGACCGAGGCGGGCAGCCCGGCAAGCTGCGCCACCTGCACGCCGTAGGAGCGGTCGGCGGCACCCTTGCGCACCTCGTGCAGGAAGATCACCTCGCCCTCCCATTCGCGGACGGCGACGGTGGCGTTGTCGACATGCTCCAGCTTGCCGGCGAGCGCGGTCAGCTCGTGGTAATGGGTGGCGAACAGGGCGCGGGCGCGGTTGACGTCGTGCAGATGCTCCAGCGTGGCCCAGGCGATGGAGAGCCCGTCATAGGTGGCGGTGCCGCGGCCGATCTCGTCGAGGATGACCAGCGCGCGGTCGTCGGCCTGGTTCAGGATCGCGGCGGTCTCGACCATTTCCACCATGAAAGTGGAGCGCCCGCGCGCCAGGTCGTCGGAGGCGCCGACGCGGCTGAAGATCTGGCTGACCATGCCGATCCGGGCGCGGTCCGCCGGGACATAGCTGCCGATCTGGGCCAAGAGCGCGATCAGCGCGTTCTGCCGCAGGAAGGTCGATTTACCGGCCATGTTCGGCCCCGTGAGCAGCCAGACCGCCGCGCCGTCGCCGGCGGTCAGGTCGCAGTCGTTGGCGACGAAGGGCGTGCCGCCCTGCTGCCGCAACGCCTGTTCCACCACCGGGTGCCGTCCGCCGGTGACGTCAAAGGCGCGGCTGTCGTCGACCTGGGGGCGGCACCAGTTTTCGGCGCGCGCCAGATCGGCCAGCGCGGCGGCGAGATCAAGCTCTGCCAGCCCCCGCGCGGCGGCGTTGAGGCGCGGTGCATTCTCGAGAATCGTCTCTGAAAGACCTAGATAGAGCCGCTTTTCAATCTCCAGCGCCCGGCCCCCGGCGTTCAGGATCCGGGTTTCGATCTCGCTGAGCTCAACGGTGGTGAAGCGGATCTGGTTGGCCGTGGTCTGGCGATGGATGTAGCTCTCCGACAGGGGCGGGGTCTGCATTTTTGCGGCGTGGGTGGCGGTGGTCTCGATGAAATAGCCCAGCACGTTGTTGTGCTTGATCTTCAGCGCGGCGATGCCGGTGTGTTCGGTGTATTTGCGTTGCAGCGCCGCGATGACGGAGCGGCCCTCGTCGCGCAGGGTGCGCGCCTCGTCGAGGTCGGCATCGTAGCCCGGCGCGATGAACCCGCCGTCGCGCGCCAGCAGCGGCGGATCGGCGACCAGCGCGGCCTCGAGCAGCGCGGCGAGATCGTCGAACCCGGTCAGCGCCGCCACCGCCTCGGCCAGATGCGCGGGAAGGTCGCGTCCCGAACAGATGTCCGCCAGCGCCGCCGACTGGATCAGGGCGCTGCGGATCGCCGCGAGGTCACGCGGGCCGCCGCGCTCCAGCGCCAGCCGCGAAAGGGCGCGGTCCATGTCCGGGGTCTTGCGCAGGGTGTCGCGCAGAAGATCGGAAAACGCGCTGTCCCCGGCGCAGAAACTGATGGCGTCCTGGCGGGCGTGGATCACGGCAAGATCCCGCGACGGGCTGGACAACCGCTGTTCCAGCAGCCGCGCGCCGCCCGGGGTGACGGTGCGGTCCATCACCGCCAGCAGCGAGCCCGCCTTGCCGCCCGACAGCGAACGGGTCAGTTCCAGGTTGCGCCGGGTGGCAGCGTCGATCTGGACGATGCGATCCTGTGCCTCGCGCTGGGGCGGTTGCAGCAGGGGCAGCTTGCCCTTTTGGGTGATGTCGAGGTAGTCGATCAACGCCCCCATGGCCGAAACCTCGGCGCGGGAGAAACTGCCGAAGGCATCAAGCGCGGAGATCCGGAACAGCTCCATTATCCGTTTTTCGGCGGCGGTGCTGTCGAAACTGGCGCGGGCCAGCGGGGTCAGGGCGATCCCCAGATCAGAGACTAACCCGTGCTTTTCGCCCTCGATCGTATCGGGTAACACCAGTTCCGCCGGGGCCAGACGCGCCAGTTCGGGCGACAATCGCACCGGGGTGAGGGGCATGACGTGGAAATCGCCGGTGGAGATATCGGCCCAGGCCAGCGCCGCCTGGTCGCGGATCTCGGTATAGGCGGCGAGGTAGTTGTGCCGCCTCGCCTCCAAAAGCGCCTCTTCGGTCAGGGTGCCGGGGGTGACAAGGCGCACCACATCGCGCCGCACCACCGATTTGGAACCGCGTTTCTTGGCCTCGGCCGGGCTTTCCATCTGTTCGCAAACCGCGACGCGGAATCCCTTGCGGATCAGCGTCAGCAGGTAGTTTTCGGCGGCATGGACCGGCACACCGCACATCGGGATATCCGCGCCCGCGTGCTTGCCGCGCTTGGTCAGCGCGATGTCCAGCGCCTCGGAGGCCGCCACCGCATCGTCGAAGAACATCTCGTAGAAATCGCCCATGCGATAGAACAGCAGCGCATCGGCGTGCTGTGACTTGATCTCGAGATATTGCGCCATCATCGGCGTGACGGTGGTGGTCAAGCCGGTGTCTCCCCATCCTGCGAACCGGTCGCGACCTTACAAATGACCCGGTGCCGGCGAAAGGCGAAAACGCATTGGCGTTGAGGTGGTCCGCCCCCTAGGCTATGAGGTCGGCGCCCAGCGGAGGAGTGACGCAGCCATGGCGAAGACGAAAATCACCGACGAAGAGGCGCTCGCCTTTCACCTGGAACCGACGCCGGGGAAGTTCGAAGTGCGTGCGACGGTGCCGATGACCACGCAGCGCGATCTGTCGCTGGCCTATTCGCCCGGCGTCGCCGTCCCCTGCGAGGCGATCGCGGCAAATCCGGAGACCGCCTATGATTACACCAACAAGGGCAACCTTGTCGCGGTGATCACCAACGGCACCGCGGTGCTGGGGCTGGGCAACCTCGGCGCGCTGGCCTCGAAGCCGGTGATGGAGGGCAAGGCGGTTCTGTTCAAGCGGTTCGCCGATGTGAACGCCATCGATATCGAGCTGGATACCGAGGATCCCGAGGAGATCATCCGGGCGGTCAAGCTGATGGGCCCGACCTTTGGCGGCATCAACCTAGAAGATATCAAGGCGCCGGAATGTTTCATCATCGAGCAGCAGCTCAAGGAAGAGATGGACATCCCGGTGTTTCACGACGACCAGCACGGCACGGCGGTGATTTGCGCCGCCGGACTGATCAACGCGCTGCACCTGTCGGACAAGAAGATCGAGGATGTGAGGATCGTGCTGAACGGCGCCGGCGCGGCCGGCATCGCCTGTATCGAGCTGCTGAAACGCATGGGTGCGCGGCATGAAAACTGCATCGTCTGCGATACCAAGGGGGTGATCTACCAGGGCCGGACCGAGGGGATGAACCAGTGGAAATCGGCCCATGCGATCACCACGGACCTGCGCACGCTGGACGAGGCGATGAAGGGGGCCGACGTTTTCCTGGGCGTCTCGGCCAGGGGTGCGGTGACGCAGGAGATGGTGGCCTCGATGGCCGACAATCCGGTGATCTTTGCCATGGCCAACCCCGATCCGGAGATCACCCCGGAAGAGGCGCATGAGGTTCGGATGGATGCCATCGTCGCCACCGGGCGCAGCGATTATCCCAACCAGGTCAACAACGTGCTGGGCTTTCCCTATCTGTTCCGCGGGGCGCTCGACATCCATGCGCGGGCCATCAACGACGAGATGAAGATCGCCTGCGCCCATGCGCTGGCCAAGATCGCGCGCGAGGATGTGCCGGACGAGGTGGCGCTGGCCTATGGCAAGACGCTGAGTTTTGGCCGCGATTACATCATTCCCACGCCGTTTGATCCGCGGCTGATCCACCGGATTCCCACCGCCGTGGCGCGCGCGGGCATGGATACCGGCGCGGCGCGGCGGCCGATCATCGACATGGACGCCTATGAGCTGACGCTGAAAAGCCGGATGGACCCGACCGCAAGCATCCTGCGCGGGCTGAACGCGCGCGCGCGCGCGGCGCAGGCGCGGATGATCTTTGCCGAGGGCGACGATCCGCGCGTGCTGCGCGCCGCGGTCACCTACCAGCGGTCCGGGTTCGGCAAGGCGCTGGTGGTCGGGCGACTCGACGACGTGAAGGCCAAACTGGCCGCGGCGGGGCTGGAGGACGCGGTGCGCGAGATCGAGGTGGTGAACGCCGCCAACACCACCCATTTGGACAGCTACAAGGCGCTTTTGTACAAACGCCTGCAGCGCAAGGGGTTCGACCAGAAGGATGTGCACCGGCTGGCCGCACGCGACCGGCATGTGTTTTCGGCGCTGATGCTGGCGCATGGGCATGGCGATGCTCTTGTCACCGGGGCGACGCGCAAATCGGCCCATGTGCTCGACCAGATCAACCACGTCTTCGACGCCGACGCGCAACATGGCGCGGCGGGGGTGACGGCGCTGTTGCACAAGGGGCGGATCGTGCTGATCGGCGACACGCTGGTGCATGAATGGCCCGAGCCCGAGGATCTGGCCAATATCGCCGAGCGTGCAGCCTCGGTCGCGCGCGGGCTGGGGCTGGAGCCGCGGGTGGCCTTCGTTTCCTTCTCGACCTTCGGCTACCCGGTGTCGGAGCGGGCGGAGAAGATGCACCATGCCTCGGACGTGCTGGAGGGTCGCGGCGTCGATTTCGAGTTCGAGGGCGAGATGACCGTCGATGTGGCGTTGAATACCCGGGCTCAGGCCTCCTATCCGTTCTCGCGTCTGACCGGGCCGGCGAACATCCTGGTTGTGCCGGCGCGGCATTCGGCCAGCATTTCGGTCAAGCTGATGCAGGAGATGGGTGAGGCGACGGTGATCGGGCCGATCCTGACCGGCGTGGACAAGCCGATCCAGATCTGTTCGACAGTCTCCACCGCCAACGACATCCTGAACATGGCGGTTCTGGCGGCCTGCGGGATCGGTTGAGACCATGGCGATCTGGAATCTCGGATCGATCAATTCCGACATGATCTATGCGGTGCCGCATCTGCCCGGCCCGGGCGAGACGCTGGCGGCGACCGGGCTGGAGCGGTTCCTGGGCGGCAAGGGCGCCAACATGTCGGTGGCCGCCGCCCGGGCTGCCGCCCATGTGCGTCACGTCGGCGCGGTGGGCGCCGATGGGGCCTGGGCGGTGGAGCGTTTGATGGAATACGGCGTGGACACGCGCCATATCCAGCAGGTTGCCGCGCCCACCGGCCATGCCATCGTGACGGTCGATCCGGATGGCGAAAACCAGATCGTGATCTTTCCCGGCGCCAACAGGGCGATCCCCGAGAGGGCGGTTCAGGCGGCGCTGGCCGAGGCATCGGCGGGCGACAGCCTGTTGATGCAGAACGAGACCAACGCGCAACTGCTGGCCGCGCGGATCGGGCGCGAGCTGGGACTGCGGGTGTGTTACGCCGCCGCCCCGTTTGACGCGGAGGCGGTGCGCGCGGTGTTGCCGTATCTCGATTTCCTGATCCTCAACGCGGTCGAGGCCGAGCAGTTGGAGCAGGCGACGGGCATGGGCCCCGGCGCCCTGCCGGTGCGCGATGTGATCGTGACGCTGGGGGCCGGGGGCGCCCGGCATTTCGACACTAAATCGGGGGAAAGCCGCGTTTTCCCTGCGGTGCCGGTAACGCCGGTGGATACCACCGGGGCCGGGGATACCTTTACCGGCTATGTCCTGGCCGGGCTCGACCGGGGGCTGCCGATGGCGCAGGCGATTGCCCAGGCGATGCGCGCCGCCGCGATCATGGTGACGCGGCACGGCACGGCGGACGTGATCCCGGATCTGAAGGACGTGCAGGCGGCGCGGCCCGGTTAGCTGCCGGCAAAGGGCGCGGCATCGCCCCAGAGCGCCCGAACGCGGGCATCGCGACCGCAGCCCTTGCGATAAAGCTTGTAGGCGACCGACTGGCGTTTCGGCCCGAAGCGGGTGAGGATCAGCTTGGATCCCTTGTAGTAATCCTGATGATAATCCTCGGCCTCATAGAACCGTTTGGCGGGCAGCACCGGGGTAACGATCCGCTGTCCCAGCTCCGTCTGCGCCTTGATGATCGCCGCCTCGGCCAAGGCCTTTTCCGCCTTGTTAGAGACGAAAATTGCCGTGCGATAGCTGTCACCGCGATCGCAGAACTGGCCGCCCGCGTCGGTGGGGTCGACCGAGCGCAGGAACAGCGACAGCAGGGTTTCCCGGCTGATCCGGGACGGGTCAAAGGTGATTTTCACCGCCTCATAATGGCCGGTTCCGCCACGGCTGACCTGTTTGTATGTCGGGTTGTCGATCCTGCCGCCGGTATAGCCCGAAACCGCCTGCTGCACCCCCTTGACCGTCTCGAAGTCGGATTCGACGCACCAGAAGCAGCCGCCGGCGACGACAAGCGTCTCCCTGGCGCCGGCGTGGGCGTGGGTGGAATGAATCAGGCTTGCCAGCACAATGAGTCCGGCAAGCAGGACGGGCTTGAGCGTTTTGAACCCTGACATGGCAAGTCTCCTCAAACTGCGATGGCTGGGTGAGACAGTGCCGCGCGCGCCCGGCCCGGGCAATCGGCTGTCATCAAATGTCACGCGCAGGTGAGCAGGATTTACCAAGTGCGCGAGGATTGTTTCGCTGCCCTGCCAGCGGCGCGAAAAACCGGTTCCCAAGGTTCCGGGCGCGCTCTAGCCTTTGCCGAAAGGAGAGCGCGATGACCGACAAGATCACCACCCACCAGGCGCAGGAGGATGCGCGCAACGAAGCGATCCTTATCTATCTCAACGGCCGCATCGTGCCCAAGGCCAAGGCCGTGGTCAGCGTCTATGACAGCGGCTTTATGCTGGGCGACGGGGTGTGGGAGGGGCTGCGGCTTTACAACGGGACCTGGGCGTTTCTGGAGGCGCATCTCGACCGGCTGTTCGAGGCCGCCAAGGCCATAGACCTGGATATCGGGATGGACCGGGAAGACGTCAAAACCGCCTTGTTAGAGACACAAGCGGCCAACAGGATGGTCACCGATGCCCATGCGCGTCTGATGGTGACGCGAGGCGTCAAGACCCGCCCGTTCCAGCATCCGGCGCTGTCGCAGCAGGGGCCGACCGTGACCATCATCATGGAGCATTCGCGGCCCAGCCTGCCGCGACCGATCCGGCTGGCGACGGTGCCGCATATCCGCGGGCTGCCGATGACGCAGGACCCCAAGCTGAATTCGCATTCCAAGCTGAACTGCATCCTGGCCTGTATCGCGGCGGAAAAGGCCGGCGCCGACGAGGCGCTGATGCTGGATGTGAACGGCTTCGTCAACACCACCAACGCCTGCAACTTCTTCATCGTCCGCAAAGGCGCGGTTTGGACCAGCACCGGCGATTACTGCATGAACGGGATCACGCGGCAAAAGGTGATCGACGTTTGCCGCGCCGATGGCATCCCGGTGTTTGAGCGGAACTATTCGCTGGTCGATACCTATGGCGCCGATGAGGCGTTCCTCACGGGCACCTTTGGCGCGCAAACCCCGGTGGGTGAGGTTGACGGGCGCCAGATCGGAGCCGGAGAGATGGGGCCGATGACGACGCGTATTCGGGGTCTTTACAAGGCGCTGATCGAGCGGGAGTGCGCCTGATGCGGATCGCCATGTGGTCGGGGCCGCGCAACCTGTCGACGGCGATGATGTATGCCTTTGCCGCGCGGGGCGATTGCGCGGTGGTGGATGAGCCGTTCTATGCCGCCTACCTGGCGATGACCGGGCTGACCCATCCGATGCGCGAGGAGATCCTGGCGGTGCAACCGCAGGACCCGGAGGTGGTGGTAGAAGAAATATGTGGCTCTATCCCGGGGGAGATGCCGCATTTCTATCAGAAACACATGACCCAGCACATGATCGAGGGGGTGCCGCGCGACTGGATGCGCGGGGTGCGCAACGTGTTCCTGATCCGGCATCCGGCGCGGGTGATCGCGAGCTATGCCGCCAAGCGCGAGAACCCGGTGCTGGACGATATCGGGTTCCGGCAACAGGCGGAGCTGTTCGACCTGGTCCGGGGCTGGGGCCAGCGCCCGGTGGTGATTGACAGTCATGACATCCGCGCCGATCCGCGCGCGGCGCTGGAGCGGCTTTGCGATGCGATCGGGTTGGAGTTCTCCGCGCGGATGCTGACATGGCCGAAAGGGGGCCATTCCGACGATGGCGTCTGGGCGCGGCATTGGTACGGGGCGGTGTGGAGCTCTACCGGCTTTGCCGATCCCGAGGGGCCGCTGCCGGAGGTGCCGGAGAGATTGCAGGCGGTGCTGGAGGCGGCGATGCCGTTTTATGAGCGGATGCGGGCGGAAAAGCTGTAGCCGTGGCGCCGCAAACGCAAACGGCCCGCCGAGGGGGCGGGCCGTTCGATCGAATTCTTAAGCGTTAGAGCCTATTTCCCGGCGTTGCGCCGATCGCGCATCGCCAGCAGCCGCAGGCGCAGTGCGTTGAGCTTGATGAAGCCGGCGGCGTCCTTCTGATCGTAGGCGCCGGCGTCCTCTTCGAAGGTCACATGCTCTTCGGAATAGAGCGACTGGTCGGACCAGCGGCCGACGGTGGAGGCCAGCCCCTTGTAGAGGCGCACGCGCACGGTGCCGGTGACATGCTGCTGGCTGCGGTCGATGGCGGCCTGCAGCATCTCGCGCTCGGGGGAGTACCAGAACCCGTTGTAGATCAGCTCGGCGTATTGCGGCATCAGCTGGTCTTTCAGGTGCATCGCGCCACGGTCCATGGTGATCGATTCGATGCCGCGGTGCGCCTCGAGCAGGATGGTGCCGCCGGGGGTTTCGTAGATGCCGCGCGATTTCATGCCGACGAACCGCCCCTCGACCAAGTCGAGCCGGCCGATGCCGTGCTTGCGGCCATACTCGTTGAGCTGGGTCAGGATGGTGGCCGGGCTCATCGCCGCGCCGTTGATGCTGACCGCATCGCCCTTGTCAAAGCCGATCTCGATATACTCGGCCTCGTTCGGCGCATCCTCGGGGTGCACGGTGCGCTGATAGACGTAATCGGGCGCCTGTTGCGCCGGATCCTCGAGCACCTTGCCCTCCGACGAGGTGTGCAGCAGGTTGGCGTCGACCGAGAACGGCGCCTCGCCGCGCTTGTCCTTGGCGATCGGGATCTGGTGCGCCTCGGCAAACTCCAGCAGGCGGGTGCGGCTGGTCAGATCCCATTCGCGCCAGGGGGCGATCACCTTGATGTCGGGGTTCAGCGCATAGGCGGCCAGCTCGAAACGGACCTGGTCGTTGCCCTTGCCGGTGGCGCCATGGGCGACGGCATCGGCGCCGGTCTGTTCGGCGATCTCGATCAGGCGTTTGGAGATCAGCGGGCGGGCGATCGAGGTGCCCAGCAGGTAGAGCCCCTCGTAGACCGCGTTGGCGCGGAACATCGGAAAGACGAAATCGCGCACGAACTCCTCGCGCACGTCCTCGATGAAGATGTTCTCGGGCTTGATGCCCAGCATCTCGGCCTTCTTGCGCGCCGGTTCCAGCTCTTCCCCCTGGCCGAGATCGGCGGTAAAGGTCACCACCTCGCAGCCATACTCGGTTTGAAGCCATTTCAGGATGATCGAGGTGTCGAGGCCACCGGAATAGGCCAGGACGACTTTCTTGGGCGCGGACATGCGGATTTCCTTCTGCGTAGACCGCGACGGGGGTTAGCGGGTTTTCGACGCAGGGGCAAGATGGGGGCGCCTGCGGGCTTGCATCCGGGGTCGAGTTTGGCGAGAGAACCCCATGACGGATCAAAAAGACGCCTTTCACACCGGGGCCCGCGCCGCCACAAGCGCGATGCGCGAGGTTTTCCCGGCCACGCCGCTGCAGCATAACGCGCATCTGTCGGAGAAGTACCAGGCCGACATCTGGCTCAAGCGCGAGGATCTGAGCCCGGTCCGGTCCTACAAGCTGCGCGGCGCGTTCAATGCCATGCGCAAGCAGGCGGGGCAGGACCTGTTCGTTTGCGCCAGCGCCGGCAACCATGCGCAGGGCGTCGCCTATATGTGCAAGCACATGGGCGTGAAGGGGGTGATCTTCATGCCGGTGACGACGCCGCAGCAGAAGATCCAGAAGACCCGGATTTTTGGCGGCGACCGGGTCGAGATCCACCTGGTGGGCGATTATTTCGATGACACGCTGGCGGCGGCTCAGACGTGGTGCGCGCGCGAGGGCGGGCATTTCCTGTCGCCCTTCGACGATATGGACGTGATCGAGGGGCAGGCCTCGATCGGGGTGGAGATCGAGGAACAGCTGGGCCGGATGCCCGATCACGTGATCCTGCCGGTGGGCGGCGGCGGCATGTCGTCCGGCGTGTCGACCTGGTTCGGGGATCGGACCCATTGCGTTTTCGTCGAGCCCGCCGGCGGCGCCTGTCTGCGCGCGGCGCTGAGCGCGCGGCACCCGGTGACGCTGGACCATGTCGACACCTTCGTCGATGGGGCCGCGGTGGGGCGGATCGGGGAAAAGACCTTTGAAATGCTGCGCGATGCCCGGTTGTCGGACGTGCTGGTGCTGGGCGAGGACCGCATCTGCACCACCATCATCGAGATGCTGAACCTGGAGGGAATCGTGCTGGAGCCGGCCGGGGCGATGTCGGTCGAGGCGTTGGGGGATATCGCAAGCTTCGTGCGCGGGCGGACGGTGGTCTGCGTCACCTCGGGCGGCAATTTCGATTTCGAGCGGCTGCCCGAGGTCAAGGAGCGTGCCCAGCGTTACAGCGGGGTCAAGAAATACTTTATCCTGCGCCTGCCGCAGCGGCCCGGCGCGCTGAAGGATTTCCTGGAGATTCTGGGTCCCGAGGACGATATCAGCCGTTTTGAGTACATGAAGAAATCGGCCCGCAACTTTGGCTCGGTCCTGATCGGGATCGAGACGCAGCGGCCCGAGAACTTCGCCCACCTGTTCGCGCGGTTGGATGCGGCCGGTTACACCTATACCGACATCACCACCGACGAGACCCTGGCGCAATTCGTGATCTGAGCACCCCAGTCGAGGCTCCGGTTATGGCAGCGGGTCACGCGGCGAGGTGGTCGCGCATCCCGTCCAGAAAGCTGGCCTTTGACCGGTCGTAGCCGTCGACAATCGCGGCGAGGTCCACGGTATCCGCCTTTCCCTGCGCCGCGAGCCGTTCGCCATCCTGGCACAGGTCGGAAAAGGTTCCGAAGCCGAGATTGAGCGCGCTGCCCTTGAGGAAATGGAGATCCTGTTCCAGCTGCACGCGGTTGGTGCCGGCGCGCAGCCTTTCGATCACCTCCTCGACCTCGTCGAGGAACAGCTCGACCACCTCCTTGAAATCCTCTGTGCCGACCTCTTCGCGCAACTCGTTCACGCGTGACCATAGAATCATGATGCACCCACATTTCTGAACCCCGACCCGGCTGAAACGCTAGGGCCGGGGCGTAAACACCGGGTTAAGCCATGCGGAAAGGCCCGGCAGGGGCCGGTTTCACCGCCTGTTAATCGCTTGCGCCGAAAATGCGGAGGGGTCGGTTGGTTGGCAAAGGGTTCGATGCAAAGGTGATGCCTGAGCGCATGGTGGAAACGAACGGGCCCCACTTGGCCACGGATGCGATCCGGCGCGTTCTGGTGGTGGACGACAGCCGGTTGCAGCGTCACATCCTGATATCGACCCTGACGAGATCGGGGTTCGAGGTGATCGAGGCCGACAGCGGCGAACGGGCGATGGAGATTTGCCGCGATGCCCCGCCCGATCTGGTCCTGAGCGACTGGATGATGCCGGGGATGAGCGGGCTGGAGTTCTGCCGCGCTTTCCGGGCCCTGCCGACCGACGGCTATGGCTATTTCATCCTGCTGACCTCGAAGAGCGACAAGCACGACATCGCCAAGGGGCTGGATGCCGGGGCCGACGATTTCCTGACCAAACCGGTGAACGCGCATGAGCTCAGGGCGCGGATCTCGGCCGGGGCGCGCATCCTGAGCATGCAGCGGGAGCTGTCGCAGAAGAACCGGGTGATCTCGGACACGCTGGACAAGCTGCGCAAGGCACATGACGCCATCGACCGGGATCTGATCCAGGCGCGCCGAATCCAGCAATCCCTGGTGCCGGAACTGACACGAGATTTCGGCGCCTCGCGGGTGAGCCTGCTGCTCAAGCCCTGCGGTCATATTGGCGGCGACCTTGTGGGCATGTTCTCACCGGGGGGAACGCGGATCGGGTTCTATGCCATCGACGTGTCGGGTCATGGCATCACCTCGGCGATGGTGACCGCGAAACTGGGCGGTTACCTGTCGAGCACCTATTTCGACCAGAACGTCGGGCTGGAAAAGCGGCACGAAAGCTTTTTCGCCCTGCGTCGGCCGAGCGAGGTGGCGCGGATCCTGAACGAACGTTTCATCGCCGACACCGGTGTGGACGAATATTTCACCATGGTCTATGGCACCGCCGATCTGCGCAACGGGCAGGTGCAGATGGTGCAGGCGGGGCATCCGCATCCGCTGCTCTTGCGGCGTGACGGCGAGGCGGAGTTCCTGGGCGCGGGCGGAGTGCCGGTCGGTCTGCTGCCCGACCAGGCCTATACCCAGTTCGAAACCGTGATGGCGCCCGGTGATCGGTTGCTGTTCTATTCGGACGGGTTCACCGAGTTTCGTCTGGCAGGCGGGCACATGCTGGAAAGCGAGGGGTTCCTCGACCTGGTGCGGTCCTGTGACACCGGGCGGGGCGGTCAGCCGCTTTTGGAGGATCTGTTCGGGCGCCTGCGAGAGATGATGGCACCCGGGCAGAGCATGGAGGACGACATCTCGGCCACGCTATTCGAGTATAACGGGCCATAGCGGGGCGCTGATGCGGCGCGGTCAGATCATGCCGCGGACCAGCCGGGCGGCGAAATGGCGGTCTCCGGCATTTCCGAGGCGTTGCGCGGCCTCCTCGGGGCGCAGAAAAAGGGCGGTATGACCCGGCTCGCTCGGCGGTCCCATCGGGCGGACCGGGCGGGCGATGTAGATCAGGCAGATCTTTTCGGCCCAGAGATCGTATTCCGGCATATAGGCAAAGCGGCGGAATGCGCCGACGCGGCGCGGTGCCGCGATGCGCCAGCCGGTTTCCTCGCGAACTTCGCGGTGCAGCGCGGCCAGTGGCGATTCGCCGGGGTCGATGCCGCCGCCGGGCAGTTGCAGATCGGGGCCGGGATCGTCCTGCAGCGTGAGCAGAAGATGCCCGTCAAGCGGCAGCAGGGCATAGGCGCCGGGCCGACGGCGATAGCTTTGCCGCGGGTCGGGCGGGGTGCCGAACCGTCTGATCATGGCGCTGCCCCTTTCATCGCGGTCTGTTCCGACTATATTGCGCGACGTATGCCAACCCGCGGCGCATAAGGAAACCCCATGACCATCGGATCGAAACTCGCGTGGGACGACACCGTCCTGCCCTTCCAGCTTGACGTTTCGGACATGCGCGGGCGCGTGGCCCGGCTGGACGGCGTGTTGGACGGGATTCTGAAACAGCACGACTACCCGCCGCAAGTCGAGGCGCTGGTGGCCGAGATGGCGCTTTTGACCGCGCTGATCGGCCAGACCGTCAAGCTGCGCTGGAAGCTGTCGCTGCAGGTGCAGTCCAACGGGCCGGTGCGGATGATCGCCACCGATTACTATGCCCCCACGACCGAGGGCGAGCCAGCCAGGATCCGCGCCTATGCCAGCTATGACGAAGAGCGGCTGCAGGGATCGGACCCCTTCGCGCAGATCGGAGCGGGGTATTTCGCAGTCCTGATCGATCAGGGCAAGGGCACGGCACCCTATCAGGGGATCACGCCGCTGGCGGGCGATTCCCTGCGGCGCTGCGCCGAGGATTACTTTGCCCAGTCAGAGCAACTGCCGACCCGGTTCAAGCTGCGCTTTGGCAAATCCACCGAAAAGGGCGGGGTCGAGCATTGGCGCGCCGGTGGCGTGATGTTGCAGCACATGCCCAAGGCCTCGCCCTTCATGGCGCAGGGCGAGGGGGGCGGCGACATCCTGCGGCCCGCCGATCTGATCGACGGAGAAGAGGGCGAGAACTGGAACCGGGTGAACATCCTGCTCGATTCGGTCGAGGAGATGGAGCTGGTCGGCCCGGTCGTCACGCCGACCAGCCTGCTGGTGCGGCTGTTTCACGAGGAACAGCCGCGCGTGTTCGACGCGCAAGCCGTGCGGTTCGGCTGCACCTGTTCGGAGGACCGCGTGCGCCAGAGCCTGTCGATCTATTCCGCCAAGGACATCGGCACGATGACCACGGATGACGGCATCGTCACCGCCGATTGCCAGTTCTGCGGCGCGCATTACGAGCTTGACCCGGCCAGCGTGGGCTTCGAGGCCGGGCAAGACGGCGATGCGTGATCCGGTCGCGCGGCTGCGCGCGGCGCTGGACCGGACCGGCGCGGAATCCTCGGACTTCGACCTGAACCCGGACTTCAGGCTGCCGGAGGGGCGCAGGCTGCGCCCGGCCGGGGTGCTGGTGCCGGTCACGCTGACCGGTGGCGCGCCGCGCCTGATCCTGACCAAGCGGTCGTCGGCGCTGAAACACCACCCCGGACAGATCGCCTTTCCCGGCGGCAAGCAGGAGGAGGCGGACGCCGACGTGACCGCCGCCGCCCTGCGCGAGGCGGAAGAGGAGATCGGCTTGCCGCGCGACATTCCCGCCGTTCTGGGCACCCTGCCGGAGCATGAGACGGTGACCGGGTTCAGGGTGACGCCGGTGGTGGCGGTTCTGGAGCGCGGGTTTGATCCGGTGCCCGAACCCGGCGAGGTCGAGGAGGTATTCTCGGTACCGCTCGGACACGTTCTGGACCCGGCGAATTACCTGATCGAATCGCGGCGCTGGCAGGGAAAGCGGCGGCATTACTTTACGGTACCCTTCGGGCCCTATTACATCTGGGGCGCGACGGCGCGGATGCTGCGCGGGCTGGCGGCGCGGATGGAGGCATGACCCGGATCACCGAAGATTGGCTGAGCGACCCGGCGACCCAGGCGGTTTGCGCGGCGCTTGCGGCGGGCGGCGCGCAGGCGCTGTTCGTCGGCGGCTGCGTGCGCAACGCGCTGATGGGGGTGCCGGTGCGCGACATCGACCTGTCCACCGACGCGGTGCCCGAGCGGGTGATCGCCCTGGCCAGGGCCGCCGGGATCAAGGCGGTGCCGACCGGGATCGAACATGGCACCGTGACGCTGGTCAAGGACGGGATCGGCCATGAGGTAACCACCTTTCGCAAGGACGTGGAAACCGACGGGCGGCGCGCGGTCGTGGCTTATTCCACCCGCGTGGAGGAGGACGCGGCGCGGCGCGATTTCACCATGAACGCGCTTTACGCCCGATCCGACGGCACCGTGCTCGATCCGCTCGGGGGGCTGGCGGACCTGCAGGCGCGGCGGGTGCGCTTCATCGGCAACGCGAGTGACCGCATCCGCGAGGATTACCTGCGCAGCCTGCGTTATTTCCGCTTTCACGCCTGGTATGGTTGTGACGACCTGGGATTCGACCCCGAGGCGCTGGCGGCAATCGCCGACAACCTCGACGGGCTGTCGACGCTGTCGCGCGAACGGGTGGGGGGCGAATTGCTGCGCCTTCTCGCCGCGCCCGATCCGGCGCCGGCGGTGGCGACGATGCGCTCAACCGGGGCGCTGGGGCAGGTGTTGCCCGGGTCCGACGACCGGGCGCTTGCCCCGCTGGTGCATCTGGAGGCGCAGACCGGCGCATCGCCGGACGGGTTGCGGCGGCTGGCGGCGCTGGGTGGGGTCGACGTGGAAGAGACGCTGCGCCTGTCCCGGGCGCAGACCCGCGCGCTCGACCGGATGCGCGAAGCGGCCGCCGGTGTCATGGCCCCGGCCGAACTGGGCTATCGGTTGAAGGAAGAGGCAGCGCGCGATGCGCTGCTGTTGCGCTGCGCCTGGTCGGAACAGCCCTGGCCCGAGGCGGCGGAGGAGGCCATCGCGCAGGGCGCCGCGGCGCGGTTCCCGGTCACCGCGCGCGATCTGATGCCGGGCCTTGCGGGCGCGGCGCTGGGCGAGAAGCTGGCGGAGCTGGAGGCGGTCTGGATCGCCTCGGGCTTCTCGCGGGACAAGGCGTCGTTGCTTTCGGGTGACAGCGGGGCCGATTAAGTGCATGCGAAAAGCATGTAACGGGTGACAAGCCGGGCCTGATCCGGTAGCCACCCCACCGAAACCTTGTTGGAGCGATGCGCATGTATCACGGGATCTGGAACAGCCTTAGCTGAGCGACCGGCCCCCGTGCGGGTGGTGTTCGGCGCCACCCTCATTGCATCTGCATTCACTTTCGTTTCTCGGAGTCCTCCGACATGTTTCGTTTCTTTGAAAATCTCGTCGATCCCTATTGCGATTATCCGCAGGAGGATCGCCCGCCCACCCGGCTCTGGCCGTTTCTGCGGGCCTATGCGCAGCCGTTCCGCCGGGTGTTCGCCTGGGCCGGGCTGATGTCGATCGCCGTCGCGGCGATCGAGGTCGGGCTGATCTACTACATGGGGCGGGTGGTCGATCTTCTGGGCGGCGACCCGGCCCAGGTCTGGGCCGACTACGGGTTTGAACTGATCCTCGTGGCCCTCTTCATCCTGTTGCTGCGGCCGCTGGTCCAGCTGCTCGATGTGCTGCTTTTGAACAATGCGATCCTGCCCAATTTCGGCACGCTGATCCGTTGGCGCGCGCACAAGCATGTGCTGCGCCAGTCGGTGGGCTGGTTCGAGAACGATTTCACCGGGCGCATCGCCAACCGGATCATGCAGACCCCGCCGGCGGCGGGCGAGGTGGTGTTCCAGGTGTTCGACGCGATCTCGTTCTCCATCGCCTATTTCATCGGCGCCGGCATCCTTCTGGTGACAGCCGATCCGCGGCTGATGCTGCCGCTGGCGCTCTGGCTGGTGCTCTACGCGCTGCTGATCAACTGGACGGTGCGGCGGGTCGGCCCGGCGTCCAAGGCGGCCTCGGACGCGCGCTCGGCGATCACCGGGCGGGTGGTGGACAGCTATACCAACATCCATTCGGTCAAGATGTTCGCCCATGACGACCGGGAACTGTCCTTTGTCAAGGAGGCGATCGACCGATCGCGCCGCACCATTCAGGTGGAGATGCGGATCTTCACCGTGATGGACGGGGCGCTGGTGATGCTGAACGGGCTGTTGATCGTCGGCGTCGTGGGCTGGGCGTTCTGGCTCTGGATGCAGGGGCAGGCCAGCGTCGGCGTGGTGGCGGCGGCGACCGCGCTGACGCTGCGGCTGAACGCGATGACCGGCTGGATCATGTGGGCGCTGACCACGTTCTTCCGCCAGCTGGGCGTGGTGGCCGAGGGGATGGAGACGATTGCCCAGCCCATCGACCTCGTGGATGCGCCGGATGCAAAACCGCTGGCGCTGGGCGCCGGCGGGATCGAGCTGCGCGGGGTGTCGCATCACTATGGTCGTGGCGCCGGCGGGCTGGACCGGATCGACCTGGTGATCGCGCCGGGCGAGAAGGTCGGGCTGATCGGACGCTCGGGCGCGGGGAAATCGACCCTGGTCAAGCTGCTGCTGCGGTTCTACGACACCGAGACCGGGCAGATCCTGATCGACGGGCAGGACATCGCCCGCGTCACCCAGGACAGTCTGCGCAGCAAGATCGGCATGGTCCAGCAGGACAGCGCGCTGCTGCACCGCTCGGTGCGCGACAACCTGCTTTACGGCCGCCCCGATGCGAGTGAGGCGCAGGTGATCGCTGCCGCCAAACAGGCCGAGGCGCATGAGTTCATCCTGGATCTGACCGATCCGCAGGGGCGCGCCGGATATGACGCGCATGTGGGCGAACGCGGCGTGAAACTGTCGGGCGGGCAGCGCCAGCGGGTGACGCTGGCGCGGGTGATCCTCAAGGACGCGCCGATCCTGCTGCTGGACGAGGCGACCTCGGCACTGGATTCCGAGGTCGAGGCGGCGATCCAGGACACGCTTTATGGCATGATGCGGGGCAAGACCGTCATTGCCATCGCGCACCGGCTTTCTACCATTGCCCAGATGGACCGTATTCTGGTGATGGATCAGGGCCGGATCGTGGAGCAGGGCCGGCACGAGGATCTTCTGTCCTCCGGCGGGCTCTACGCCCGGTTCTGGGCGCGGCAATCGGGCGGGTTTCTCAACCCGGAGGCGGCGGAATGAGGATCGGGCACTGGATCGACCCGTTCCGCCCGGTCGAAGGGCCGCCGCCGCAGACGCTGCTGGCGTTCATCCTGTGGTGTCTCAGCGGCGCCTGGCCCACGCTTATCTTTGCCACCGTGGTTTCCTGCGCCGCCGGCGCGCTGGAGGCGGGCACCGCCTTTATCCTCGGGCTGGTGGTCGATACCGCAGTCGGCAGCGGGCCGGAGAACCTGTTCACCCCCGCCAACCTGCTCAAGCTCGGTGCGGCGGCGGGGTTCTTCCTGGTGGTGCGGCCGGTGCTGTTCGGGCTGTCCTCGGCGGCCAACTCCATCGCCGTCGGGCCGAACGTGAACCCGATGGTGCTGGCGCGACTGCACCGCTGGACGCTGGGCCAGTCGGTGCAGTTCTTTGACGATGATTTCGCCGGTCGCATCGCGCAGAAACAGATGCAGGCGGCCAACGCCGTGACCAACGTGGCGGTGGAATCAATCAACGTGGTCGCCTTTGCGCTGGCCTCCATCGTCGGATCACTGGTGCTGATGACCGCGATCGGCTGGCATGTGACGCTGGTGTTCCTGGTCTGGTTCGCCGCCTATCTGCTGACGATCCGCTGGTTCCTGCCGCGGGTGCGCGAACGCGCGGCGGGCCGGGCCGGGGCGCGGGCGGTGGTCTCGGGGCAGATCGTCGACACCATCACCAACATCAAGACGGTCAAGCTCTTTGCCCACGCCGATCACGAGGATCGCGCCGCGCTGGGCGCGTTGCAGGGGTTCCGCGACCGGGCGCTGGGGTTCGGCCGGCTGGCGGCCCTGTTCCGCTTCTGCCTGATGTGCCTGGCCGGGCTGCTGCCGGTGCTGCTGATCGGCGCCACGCTGCTCCTGTGGCAGCAGGGGCAGGCGAGCGAGGGGAACATCGTCGCCGCCGGTGCGGTGGCGATCCGGCTGTCGCAGATGACCGGCTGGGTCAGTTTCGCGCTGATGGGGATCTATTCCGATATTGGCGAGGTCGAGGACGGGATGCGCACGCTGACCCCGCCCGTGCGGCTGCAGGATGCGCCGGATGCGCAGCCGTTGCAGGTGCCGGAGGGCGAGATCGTCTTTGATCACGTGAATTTCGCCTACGGGCGCGCGGTCGGCGGGGTTTCCGACGTCGATCTGACCGTACGCGCGGGCGAAAAGCTGGGCATCGTCGGTGCCTCTGGCGCAGGGAAATCGACTCTGGTTTCGCTTCTGTTGCGGCTCTATCAACCGGAATCGGGCCAGATCCGCATCGACGGCCAGCCGGTGGAAGAGGTCACCCAGGAAAGCCTTCGCCGCCAGATCGGGATGGTCACGCAGGAAACCGCGATGTTCAACCGCTCGGCGATGGACAATATCCGCTATGGCCGGCCAGAGGCCGCCGACGACGAGGTGCGCCGCGCCGCCGAAAAGGCCGAGGCGCATGGCTTCATCGGCGATCTTCAGGACCATGCGGGGCGCAAGGGGTATGATGCGCACCTGGGTGAACGGGGCGTGAAACTGTCCGGCGGGCAACGGCAGCGAATCGCGCTGGCCCGCGCGATCCTGAAGGACGCGCCGATTCTGGTGCTGGACGAGGCGACATCGGCGCTGGATTCCGAGGTCGAGGCGGCGATCCAGACCGCGCTGGGCCGGGTGATGCGGGGCAAGACGGTGCTGGCCATCGCGCACCGCCTGTCGACCCTGTCGGAGATGGACCGGATCATCGTGCTCGATCAGGGCCGCATCGTGGAAAGCGGCACCCATGACGCGCTGCTGGCCTCCGGCGGCCTCTATGCGCAGTTCTGGGCGCGACAGTCGGGCGGATTTCTGCAGACCGACGCGGCGGAATAAGCTTTTTCCGGGTCGCTGGCCCGGGTATCAACCGGGAATGGCCGAGCAATTCATCATCGAGCGACTGGGACATCAGGGCGACGGTGTCGCGCCGGGGCCGGTCTTTGTGCCGCGCGCCCTGCCAGGGGAGGTCGTCGAGGGGGTGCGCGCCGGCGATCGCCTGGGCGAGGTGCGGATCGTGGCGCCCTCGGCCGACCGGGTGAAGGCGCCCTGCCGCCATTACCAGGGCTGCGGCGGTTGCGCCCTGCAGCACGCCAGCGACGATTTCGTCGCCGCGTGGAAGGTGGATGTGGTTAGAAAGGCGTTAACCGCCCAGGGACTCGAGGCGGTTTTCCGTACAATCCGGACCTCGCCCGCGCGGTCCCGGCGCCGCGCCACCTTCGCCGCGCGGCGCACAAAGAAGGGGGCGCTGGTCGGCTTTCACGGCCGCGCCTCGGAGACCATCGTCGAGATCCCAGATTGCCAGTTGCTCGATCCGGCGCTTTTGGCGGCGCTGCCGGTGGCCGAGGCGCTGGCGATGGCCGGTGGCAGCCGCAAGGGCGTGCTTTCGGTTACCGCCACCCTGTCCGAGGTCGGGCTTGACCTTGCGGTGAGCGGGGGCAAGCCGCTGGACGGGCCGCTGCAACAGGCGCTGGCGCAACTGACCGAGCGGCACGGGCTGGCGCGGCTGGCCTGGGACGGCGAGGTGATCGCCATGCGCGCCCCGCCGGTGCAGCGGTTCGGCGCCGCGTCGGTGGTGCCGCCGCCGGGGGCCTTTCTGCAGGCCACGCGGTCGGGCGAGGCGGCGCTGTTGGAGGCAGTGCGCGAGGCGGTGGGCGATGCACGGCGCATCGTCGATCTGTTTGCGGGTTGCGGCACCTTCTCGCTGCCGTTGGCGGAGCGGGCCGAGGTGCATGCGGTCGAGGGCGACCGGGCGATGACCGCCGCGCTGGATGCCGGTTGGCGCAAGGCGCAGGGATTGAAGGCGGTGACCACCGAGGTGCGCGACCTGTTCCGCCGTCCCCTGATGCCCGATGAGCTGGCGCCCTTCACCGCCCCGTTCGAGGCCGCCGTTCTGGACCCGCCGCGCGCCGGTGCCGAGGCGCAGGTGGCCGAGCTGGCCAAGGCGCGATTGCCGAAGATCGCCTATGTGTCGTGCAACCCGGTGACCTTCGCGCGCGACGCGGCGCGGCTGATCGCGGCCGGCTATCGCCTGAATTGGGTGCAGGTGGTCGACCAGTTCCGCTGGTCGGCGCATGTGGAGCTTGCGGCGGCGTTCACGCTGGCGGATACCACAGGCAACTAGGCAGGAGACAGGGATGTTTTTCAGGACCCGACTCGAGCGCTTTCTCGAACACCCGCGTTTCGGGCAGTTCATCACCGGGGTGATCGTGGTCAACGCGGTGCTTCTGGGGATGGAAACCTCCGATACGCTGATGGTGCGCGCCGGGCCGATGATCGAGGGGCTGGACAAGCTGTGCCTGGCGATCTTCGTGGTCGAGATCGCGATGAAGATGGTGGCGCAGAACTGGCGGTTCTTCACCTTTGGCTGGAACCTCTTTGATTTCTTCATCGTCGGCATCTCGCTGGTGCCGGGGGCGCAGGGGCTTTCGGTCCTGCGGGCGCTCAGGATCCTGCGGGTGCTGCGGGTGATCTCGGTGGCGCCGCGATTGCGCCGCGTGGTCGAGGGGTTCATCACCGCGCTGCCGGGCATGGGCAGCGTGTTCTTCCTGATGGCGATCATCTTTTACATCGGGTCGGTGATCGCGACCAAGCTGTTCGGACCGGCGTTTCCCGACTGGTTCGGCACGCTGGGGCTGAGCGCCTATTCGCTGTTCCAGATCATGACGCTGGAAAGCTGGTCGATGGGGATCGTCCGCCCGGTGATGGAGGTGTTCCCGCATGCCTGGGCGTTTTTCGTGCCCTTCATCATGGTCACCACCTTCGCGGTGGTGAACCTTCTGGTGGGCCTGATCGTGAACTCGATGCAGGACGCGCACCAGCAAGAGGCCGGAGACCGCACCGACGCCTATCGCGACGAAGTGCTGGCGCGGCTGGATGCGATCGAGCGGCGGCTGGGCAAAAATGCCGAGTCGGGGGATAAAAAGTGACTTTGAGATTGTGCCGGCCGAGGGTATTTTTCCGGCGGAGCCTTGAGGCAGAGAAAACGAGATGAAACGACGTACCTTTACATTCGGAGCGGCCGCGTCGCTGGCGCTGGCGGGCTGTTCGAGCAGCAAGTTCCTGACCTATCGCGGCCCGGAGGTGACCTCGGTCGTGGTGAACAAGGGTGCGCGCAGCATGTACCTGCTGCACCACGCCGAGATCCTGAAAAGCTACGCCGTCGATCTCGGCTTTGCCCCGGTCGGCCACAAGACATTCGAGGGCGACGGCAGGACGCCCGAGGGCACCTATTTGATCGACCGGCGCAATCCCAACAGCGATTTTCACCTGTCGCTGGGTATATCCTATCCGAATGAGCAGGACGTGGCGCGCGCGCGGGAGATGGGCAAGCGACCGGGCGGGGACATCTTCATTCACGGCCAGCCGCTGGCGTTTCGCCCGAAGGGGCCGGACTGGACCGCCGGCTGCATTGCGGTGAAGAACCGCGAGATCGAGCTGGTTTACGCCATGGTTCGCGAGGGCACCCCGATCACGCTGAGGGCATGATCGGTCGGGCCGGTCAGCCGCCCATGACCAGCGTCCACCAGATCTTGCCGTTCGGCTCCTGGAACCAGGCAAATCCCATGTCGGTCGCGCGTTTTTCAAGGATCACCGACCGTGTTCCAGGCTCTTCCATCCAGGCGGCGAGGGTTTCCAGCTCGGTCTCGTAGGTTTCCGAGATGTTCTCTCCCAGCATGGCGCCGTCGTATCCGGCCCGCTGCACCCGGTCGAGCGGCGAGGAGCCGTCGGAGCCGAAATGCCAGGGGCGATTCTGCACCGACATGTCACGCGAATGGGTCGCGGAGGCGGCGTTCAGCCGCGCATTCAACTTTACCGGCGGCACGCCGGCCGCCGAACGTAGCGCATTGACCGAATCGAGCATCCGGTACTCCACCTTCGAGGAGTCGCCCTGACGGATGCGGTAGACCTTGGTCGACAATCCGCTGGCGCTGGTTCCCGTGCCTTGCGTGTCATAGCCCGTGTCACAGGCTGCAAGGACCAGGAAACCGGCAAAAAGGAGCATGAAAAAACGCACGGCAGTCCACCCTGACAATTGCTGTTTCCCTAGCACTTATCGCGCCGTTGCAGCCGGCGCAAACGGACAAGGCCGCCGATTGGGCCATTTTCAACGGTTTGGTTTGCGACTGCGGCATTCACGCCATATCATGGTGGGCATTGGGGACTAAAGAGCAAGGGATAACATGTCATGTCGAAATCCTCATTCCTGACGCCCAGCCGCAGGGCGTTTCTGGCCGGAAGCGCGGCCTTGATCGGCACTCCTGCCCTGGCGACCGAGGAGGACGCGGAATACGATCCTCTGCGCCCGCCGCCCGAACCGGAACCCGCAGTACGGCGCAACATCTCGAGCTTCCGTTCGTTGAGCTGGCAGCCGTACTTCAGCCACCTGCGCAAGGGCGCGATCCTTGTCGACACGCGGTCAAGGGCGCTGCACTACTGGTCAGAAGACCACACGACCTACAAACTCTATCCATCGAGCGTTCCGCTCACCGATGAATTGACCCGTCGCGGACGCACCAGCGTGATACGCAAGGTGGTGGGCCCGAGCTGGTCGCCGACCCCTTCTATGAAGAAGCGGAATCCGGAGTGGCCGGACTATATTCCCCCCGGCCCGGACAATCCGCTTGGAACGCACGCATTGTACCTGAGTTGGAAATACTATCGCATCCATGGAACCCATGACACGCGCAAGATCGGGCGGCGATCGTCGAACGGGTGCATCGGGCTTTACAATGAACATATTGCGGACCTGTTCGGGTTCGCGAAAGTGGGCACTCAAGTGTTGCTAATTTGACGACATCACGACGCTGCAAGCGCGAAAGGCCGAAACAAGAGTTTGCATTCCGGCCGGTTAGCTGCTTAAAAAATTCCACGAGGTAAGTCTTGGGTGCGCAAGCTCGCATTGGAGGTTTGCGCAAAATCTGGAGGTTAACATGAAGAAACTCGTTCTCGCCGCTGCCCTGGCCGCTGCCGCTTCGACCGCAACTGCCGGCACCCTGGCCGAGCCGATGGTGGAAGCACCGGTGATCGTCGAAGAAGCAAGCAGCTCTTCGTCGGGCATCCTGCTGCCCCTGCTGCTGCTGGTGCTGGTTGGCGCCGCCGTTGCAGGCAGCTAAGCCAAAGCAATACGAATACAGAGAAGGCGGTGGGGTTTCCCACCGCCTTTTTTGTTGCGCAGAGGGTCGGAGGCGGACTGAACGGGCTCAGGCGACCCAACCGGACAGGTTCTCGTCGATGACCGCGCAGAGCGCATCGACATGCGCGTCGTCATCGTTCAGGCAGGGGATGTAGGCAAACTTTTCGCCGCCGGCCTCCTCGAAGCTTTCCTTGATCTCCTCGTTGATCTCTTCCAGCGTCTCGATGCAGTCGGCCGAGAACGCCGGGGCGATCACCGCGATGTTCTTTTTGCCCTGCCGTGCCAGGTCCGCCACGTGTTCGACGGTATAGGGTTTCAGCCACTCCTCCGGGCCGAACTTGGACTGGAAGGTGGTGACCAGATCGCTGTCGTGCCATCCCAGCCGCTCCTTCAGCAGCCGCGTCGTCTTCTGGCACTGGCAATGATAGGGGTCGCCCTGCATCAGGTAGCGCTGGGGCATGCCGTGGTAGGAGCAGACCAGGATATCGGGTTTCCGCGCCATCCCGGCATAGGCCCGTTCGACCGACTGGGCGAGCGCGTCGATGTATTTCGGATGGTCGAAATAGGCCGGTACGGTGCGGCTGGCGGGCTGCCAGGCCTCGTCCATCAACGCGCGAAAGAACTGGTCGTTGGCGGTGGCCGATGTGGCCCCGGCATAGTGCGGGTAAAGCGGAAAGAACAGGATGCGCTGGCATCCCGCGGCCACCATCTCGCGCACCTTGGAGCGGGTCGAGGGGTTACCGTAGCGCATGCAGAAATCGACCATCAGCCCATCGCCGTGCCGGGCCTTGAGCGCGGCGGCGATCCTGGATGTCTGGGCCTTGGTGATCGTCATCAGGGGGCTTTCGTTCTGCTCCTCGTTCCAGATCGATTTATAGGCGGCGCCGCTGGAAAACGGCCGCTTGGTCAGGATGATGAGTTGCAGCAAGGGTTGCCATTTCCACGCCGGGTAGTCGATGACCCGCTGATCCGAGAGAAACTCGTTCAGATAGCGGCGCATCGGCCAGTAGGAATAATGATCCGGCGTGCCGAGGTTGGCGAGCAGGACGCCGGTTTTCGGCGCGGGGATCTTGGGGTGATCGGCGGGGGCGTGCGCGGGGCGGGCTGCGTCGGTCATGGGGCGATCCTGATTACGGGGGTCAAAGGCTCAGATAACGGGATTTGGCCACCCGTCAATCTGCCAGCGGGTTTTCGGTCGTATTCAGCGCATCGGCCAGCCGCGCCTGCGCCGATCCGGGGCGCAGCGGTTTGGGCTGGCTGTCCGAGGGCGCCCAGCCGGTCAGGCCGACCAGTTCGAAACTGGCGCGCAACCGCCCCTGCGGCGTGCGGAAATGTTGGGCATAAAGCGCGCCGGCACGGGCAAAGACGGCGCGCCGGGTGGGGCGGCGCAGCCGGCCCGTCAGCACGTTGGTTTCCCCCATGCCGCGCAGGTCGTGCATCAGGTGGGTCAGGTCACGGTATTCGGCGGTGAGCGTCATGCTGTCGGCAACCGGCAGCGCCAGCCCGGCGCGTTGCAAGAGCGCGCCGAGGTCGCGAATCTCGGCCATCGGTGCAACCCGGGGCGACAAGCCGCCGGTGATCTCGGTTTCGGCCTGTCCAAGAACCGCGCGCAGTTCCTGCAGGGTTTCGCCGCCCAGCAGGAAGACGAGCAGGAGCCCATCCTCCTTCAGCGCGCGGCGGCATTGGATCAGCTGGCCGACCGGGTCATTGGACATGTGCAGGCACATGGCGTGGATCACCAGGTCCTGCGCGCCGGGCTCCAGATCGAGCGTGTCGTCGTCCCCGACGATGCGCGCATCCGGGAAGGCGGGCTGCCACAGAGCCGGGAACGGGGTGACGATGGCCGGCGCCGTAAAGGTTCTCTTAACCAACGAAAGGCGATCCTGAGCCTCGTCCAGTGCCGCGCGGTGCAGGAACAGGCTGGCCTCGCTTGCGCGGGCGCGGCGGGCGGACAGGGTGGACCTGTCGAACAGGGGGGGCGCGGATGTCATGGGCGCAAACTAGGGTGTTGCGCGCGGGGATACAAACCGCTGTCGCACTGATCTACCCGCCGCGCTGCCTTGGTTGCGGTTCCCAGGTGGAGAGCGATTTCGGCCTTTGCAGCGCCTGCTGGCGTGACACCCCGTTCATCGACGGCACCGTGTGCGAGGGCTGCGGCATTCCGCTCCAGGGGGTGGCGGACGGTCATCGGATCGAGTGTGACGACTGCATGCAGACCCCGCGGCCCTGGCGGCAGGGGCGGGCGGCGCTGCTCTATGCCGACCGGGCGCGGCAGCTTGTTCTGGCGCTGAAACACGGCGACCGCTCCGATATTGCCCGCCCGGCGGGGGGTTGGATGGCCCGTGCGGCACGCCCGTTGTTGGGGCCCGACACGCTGATCGCGCCGGTGCCGCTGCATTGGACGCGGCTCGTGCGGCGGCGTTACAACCAGGCGGCACTGCTGGCCCGGGCGCTGGCGCAGGAAACCGGGGCAGAGCTTTGCCCGGATTTGCTGGTCCGCATCCGCCGCACCCGCATGCTTGACGATGCCACCGCCGAGGAGCGGCTGGAAATCCTGCGCGGGGCGATCGCGGCGCACCCCTGGCGGCGGCTCAGAATGGTCGGGCGCCCGGTGCTTCTGGTCGATGACGTGATGACCTCGGGGGCGACCCTGGCGGCCTGCACGGCGGCCTGTCACGCCGCCGGGGCGGGGTCGGTCGATGTGGTGGTACTGGCACGCGTTGCAAAGGATGACTAAATCCAGCACAAACGACGTATCCAGAGGATGAGATATGAAACCGGTCGAGATCTATACTTCCCCCATGTGCGGATATTGCCACGCGGCCAAGCGGCTGCTGACGCAAAAGGGCGTGTCCTTTTCCGAAATCGATGTCTGGGCCAGCCCGGACCGCAAGCCGGAGATGATCCAGCGCGCCGGCGGACGGCGTACCGTGCCGCAGATCTTTGTCGGGGAAACCCATGTGGGCGGCTGCGATGAGCTTTATGAGTTGGAGCAAGACGGTAGGCTCGACCCGCTTCTGGCCGTGTCATGAAGACCGCGCTGGCGCAGATGACCTCGGGCGACGATCCCGGCGACAACCTCCGGCAGGTCCAGTGGATGCTGGCCGAGGCGGCGGCGGAGGGGGCGGAGTTCGTGCTGACGCCGGAGGTGACCAACTGCGTCTCGGCCAGCCGCAGCCAGCAGAACGAGGTCCTGCGCCCGGAGGCCGAGGACCCGACGCTGGCCGCACTGCGCCAGCAGGCCGAGGAGCTGGGCATCTGGCTGCTGATCGGATCTCTGGCGTTGAAGACCGACGACCCGGACGGGCGCTTTGCCAACCGGTCGTTCCTGATCGGGCCGGATGGCGGCATCCGCGCGCGCTATGACAAGATCCACATGTTCGACGTGCAGGTCACGCCGGAGGAAACCTATCGCGAATCCGATGGCTTCCGGCCGGGCGACCGCGCGGTACTGGCCGAAACCCCGTTCGGCGCGGTGGGGATGACGGTGTGCTATGACGTCCGTTTCCCGCATCTGCATCAGGCATTGGCCCGTGCCGGGGCCGAGATCCTGACCGTTCCGGCGGCTTTCTCGCCGGTGACCGGCGCGGCCCATTGGGAGGCGCTTTTGCGCGCCCGGGCGATCGAGACCGGCTGTTTCGTCTTGGCCCCGGCCCAGACCGGGACGCATCCGGCGACCCGGGGCAAGGCGCGGCGCACATACGGGCACAGCATGGCAATCTCACCCTGGGGCGAGGTTCTGGTCGATGGCGGGACCGAGGCCGGCATCCACGTCTTTGACATGGACCGGGCGCTGGTGGAGGATGCCCGCGCCAAGGTGCCCGCATTGACGCATATCCGGGACTTTCAAGGTCCGTAACCGCAGAACCCGATGACCGAAGACAGCAACAACCCCCTTGCGGTGGCCCTGTTCAGCGAGTTGCTGACCGCCGACCAGCTTTTGCGCAACCGGCTCAGCCGGGTGTTGCCCAAGGGCATGGAAATCTCGCATTTCTCGGTGCTCAACCACCTGATCTTCGTGCATGACGAGCGGACCCCGGCGCAGCTGGCCGATACCTTTCACGTCACCCGCGGGGCGATGACCAACACGTTGAACAAGCTGGAATGGGCCGGTTACGTGCATATCCGCCCCGACTGGGACGATGCGCGGCGCAAGATGGTGGCGATCAGCCCGGCAGGAAAACAGGCGCGCGACCAGGCGGTGGCGGCGATTGCCCCGATGATCAACCGGGTGGTGGGCGAGCTGGGCGCGGACAAGGTGCGCGCGGTGTTGCCGGTGCTGCGCGAATTGCGCGTCAAACTGGAACAGGGTGATTAGGCACGCGGGCGGCTCAGTCCGCCGCGATTTCAGCCCCGCTTCACGCTTGCCGTGACGTAGTTCACGCTCAGGTCGCGGTCGGAAATGCTCCAGCTCCAGCCGACCGGGTTGAACACGAAGCCCTTGCGGTCCACGGGTTCCACCCCGGAATTCGCCAGCAGCTCGAACAGCTCGTCCGGGGTGATGAACTTTGACCACTCATGGGTGCCGCGCGGCAGCCAGCGCATCACCACCTCGGCCCCGAGGATGGCGACGGCGTAGGATTTCGGGTTGCGGTTGATGGTCGAGCAGATGTGCAGCCCGCCCGGTTTCAGCAACTGCCGGCAGGCGGTGAGATAGGACAGCGGGTCGGCCACATGTTCGACCACCTCCATGTTCAGCACCACGTCGAACTGTTCCCCTGCCGCGGCCATCGCCTCGGCGGTGGTGTGGCGATAGTCGATCCGGAGTCCCGATTGCTCGGCGTGGATGCGCGCGACGGGCAGGTTGCCCTCGGCCGCGTCGGCACCCACCACCGTGGCGCCCAGCCGCGCCATCGGTTCGGAAAGCAGCCCGCCGCCGCAGCCGATATCGAGGATCCGAAGCCCCTCGAACGGGCGCTGCGCCGCAAGATCGCGGCCGAACTCCCCCGCGATCTGGCCGGTGATATAGTCCAGCCGGCAGGGGTTGAGCATGTGCAGGGGCTTGAATTTACCCGACGGATCCCACCATTCCGCAGCCATCGCTTCGAATTTCGCGATTTCAGACGGGTCGACCGTGGTTTGAGACACTTGCATTCCGATCACCGTTCGATCTTTATTCCGAGACGTTATATAGGGCTGTAATGGACAAATTCCCGGATCAAAAGCGCGCAGTGCAGTATCTTTACCCGCCGTTCGACCCGTTCGATCAGCGGATGGTCGATGTCGGGCAAGGCCACAGCGTCTATGTCGAGCAATGCGGCAACCCCAAGGGCATACCCGTCGTGGTGCTGCATGGCGGCCCGGGGGGCGGCTGCAGCCCGGCGATGCGGCGCTATTTCGATCCCGAGATCTACCGGGTGGTGCTGTTCGACCAGCGCGGCTGCGGCCGGTCGCGGCCGCATGCCTCGATCACCGACAACACCACCTGGCATCTGGTGGCGGATATCGAGCGGATCCGGGTTCTGTTGGGAATCGAGGAGTGGATCGTTTTTGGCGGCAGCTGGGGGGCGACGTTGTCGCTGATCTATGCCGAGACGCATCCAGAGCGGGTCACGCAGCTGGTCCTGCGCGGCGTGTTCCTGATGACGCAGGGCGAGCTGGACTGGTTCTATGGCGGCGGCGCCGGGCGGTTCTGGCCCGAGACCTGGGCGCGGTTCGTGGCGCCGATTCCCGAGAACGAGCGTGGCGACATGATCGCGGCGTACAATCGGCGGCTGTTTTCGGGCGATCTGAACGAGGAAACCAAATACGCCCGGGCCTGGTCGGCCTGGGAAAACGCGCTGGCCTCGATCCAGTCCAACGGCCGGTCGGGCGAAAGCCCGGGCCACTACGCCCGCGCCTTTGCCCGGCTGGAGAATCACTATTTCGTCAATGCGGGGTTCCTGGAGTTCGACGGGCAGATCCTGGCCAACATGGGCCGCATCTCGCATATTCCGGGGGTGATCGTTCAGGGCCGCTATGACATGATCTGCCCGCCCAGCGCAGCCTGGAAGCTGAACGAGCTTTGGCCGATGGCAGAGTTGAAGATGGTGCGCAATGCGGGGCATGCTTTGTCCGAGCCCGGAATCAGCTCCGAACTGGTGCGGGTGATGGATCGGATCGCGGAGGCGATGGCATGACACGTCTGGACCGGCGCGCACTGTTCACATCGGGTGCGGCCGCCGCCCTTTTGGCGGCGACCGGCGTGTCGCTGGAGGCCGCGCCGCGACCGGGCGGGCGTCTGCGTCTGGCGGTGCCGCGCGACGGCAGCCTGGAGCAGGTGGCGCGCGGGGCGCTCTACGACGGGCTGACCGAGATTGGCCCGGACGGGGTGCTGCGCGCGGAACTGGCGGAAAGCTGGCACGGCGGCGCCGACGCCCGCGACTGGCGGTTCGACCTGCGCGGCGATATTCCCTTTCACGACGGCCGGATGCTGGGCGCCGGGGATGCGGTGACCTCGGTCCTGGCCTGGGATGTGCCGGGCGTGCTGCGGGTCGAGGCGACCGGACCGCTGTCGCTGCGCATCGAACTGGCCGAGGGCAATCCGGACCTGCCCTATCACCTTGCCGCGCCGGGCCGGATCGTTGCCCCCGGAGGCGGGATCGAGGTGCCGCTTGACCGGGCGGTGGGCACCGGAGCCTACCGGGTGGAGCGGGCGCAGGCGGGCCGACATTTCCGCGCCACCCGGGTGACGGATCATTACAAGGCCGGCCGCGCCGGCTGGGCTGACAGCATCGAGGTGCTGGTGATTCCCGACGAGGTCGTGCGCGCCGAGGCGCTGCGCGACGGCTTCGTCGATGTGGCGGCACTGCCGGCGCCCGAGGGCCTGCTGGGGCGGGGCGAGTTCCGTTATCACCCCTCGGTCGAGGAGATGGCGCTGGCGGCGCATCGCGGCGTGGGCATTCCCGGCAAGATCGGCACAAGGGCGGCGCTGGACGACGGGCGGATCGCCGAACGGTGGTGGATCGCGTGACGCCCTGACCGGTCCGATTCCCGGGAAATCGCGCGACCCTCAAGAGAAGGCTTGAAGACTCGGGGCATGCGGCGTATATGCCCCTCAACAGCGGCGCGTCAGGCTCTGGCCTGGGGCACCACCGGAATTATTTGACGGGCCGCGCGCCCGTTTTTTTGTGTTTGGACGATATGAGCAACGATCTGATAGCAAAGGCCGCGATCGACCGGCGCCTGGCCGAGATCATCACCCCCGCGATCGAGGATCTGGGGTTTGAGCTGGTGCGCGTCCGGCTGATGTCGGGCAAGTCCACCACGCTGCAGGTGATGGCCGATCGGCCCGATGGCGGCATCGAGGTGGACGATTGCGCCGAGATTTCCAACGCGGTCAGCGCGGTTCTGGATGTCGAGGATCCGATCCTGGATGCCTATACGCTGGAGGTGTCCAGCCCCGGCATCGACCGGCCGCTGACCCGGCTGAAGGATTTCGAGACCTACGAGGGCTACGAGGCCAAGCTGGAAACCGCAGAGCTGATCGACGGCCGCCGCCGCTTCAAGGGGATGCTGGCCGGGGTCGAGGGGGACGAGGTTCTGATCAACATCGACGAGGACGGTGCGCCGGTGACGATCGGGCTGACCTTCGACTGGCTGAGCGACGCCAAGCTGGTCCTGACCGACGACCTGATCAAGGAAATGCTGCGCCAGCGCAAGGCGGCCGGCGCCCTGGACGAAGACAAATTCGACGAAATCGAGACCGAAGGGTCCGTTGAGGAGGACATGTGATGGCAATCACTTCCGCAAACCAGCTTGAGCTTCTGCAGACCGCCGAGGCGGTGGCCCGCGAAAAGATGATCGACCCCGGGCTGGTGATCGAGGCGATGGAAGAGAGCCTCTCGCGCGCGGCCAAGAGCCGGTACGGCGCCGAGATGGACATTCGCGTCGCCATCGACCGCAAGACGGGCCGCGCGAGCTTTACCCGCGTGCGCACCGTGGTCGAGGATGAAGAGCTGGAGAATTACCAGGCGGAAATGACCGTCGAACAGGCCAAGCAATACCTTGACGCCCCCGCAGTCGGCGACGAGTTTGTCGAAGAAGTGCCCCCGGTTGAAATGGGCCGGATCGCCGCCCAGTCGGCCAAGCAGGTGATCCTGCAAAAGGTGCGCGAGGCCGAGCGGGACCGCCAGTTCGAAGAGTTCAAGGACCGTGCCGGAACCATCATCAACGGCGTCGTCAAGCGCGAGGAATACGGCAACGTCATCGTCGACGTGGGCACCGGCGAGGGTATTCTGCGCCGCAACGAGAAGATCGGCCGCGAAAGCTATCGCCCCAACGACCGTATCCGCTGTTTCATCAAGGACGTGCGCCGCGAACCGCGCGGGCCGCAGATCTTCCTGTCGCGCACGGCGCCGGAATTCATGGCCGAGCTGTTCAAGATGGAAGTGCCGGAGATCTACGACGGCATCATCGAGATCAAGGCGGTGGCCCGCGATCCGGGCAGCCGCGCCAAGATCGCGGTGATTTCCTATGACAACTCGATCGACCCGGTCGGCGCCTGCGTCGGCATGCGCGGCAGCCGGGTGCAGGCGGTGGTGAACGAGCTTCAGGGTGAAAAGATCGACATCATCCCGTGGTCCGAGGATATGCCGACCTTCTTGGTGAACGCGCTGCAGCCGGCCGAGGTGTCGAAGGTGGTGCTGGACGAGGAAGCCGGCAAGATCGAGGTCGTGGTTCCCGAGGAGCAGCTGAGCCTGGCCATCGGCCGGCGCGGCCAGAACGTGCGGCTGGCCAGCCAGCTGACCGCGCTCGACATCGACATCATGACCGAGGAAGAGGAAAGCGCGCGCCGCCAGAAGGAATTCGAGCTGCGCACCGGCCTGTTCATGGAAACGCTGGACCTGGACGAGTTCTTTGCCCAGCTTCTGGTCTCCGAAGGGTTCACCAACCTCGAAGAGGTTGCCTATGTCGAACAGGACGAGTTGCTGGTGATCGACGGGGTCGACGAGGGCACCGCCGAGGAGCTTCAGGCGCGCGCGCGCGACTATCTGGAGGCCCAGGCCAAGGCCGCGCTGGAGAATGCCCGCGCCCTGGGTGTCGAGGACAGCCTGGTTGAATTCGATGGCCTCACACCCCAGATGATCGAGGCGCTGGCCAAGGACGACATCAAGACGCTGGAAGATTTCGCGACCTGCGCAGACTGGGAACTGGCCGGCGGCTGGACCACGGTCGAGGGAGAGCGGGTCAAGGATGACGGCCTTCTCGAACCTTTCGACGTGTCGCTGGAAGAGGCGCAGAACCTGGTCATGACGGCGCGTATCCAGCTTGGCTGGGTCGATCCCGAGGAGCTTTTGGCAGAGGACGCCGAGACCGGGGACGACGACGGCGATACCGCGGCAAACCCGGAGGCCGGGGCCTGATCTCAGGCCCCGTTGGGTCCGACATGGGTCGCGGTGGCGCCTCGAAAGACCGGCAGGACGGTCCCGAGCGGAAGTGCATCGCCACAGGCGAGGTGCAGCCGAAGGGCGGTCTGATCCGTTTCGTGATGGGACCGGACGGCGAGGTGGTGCCAGATATACTGGAAAAACTTCCCGGTCGGGGTGTATACGTTGCCGCCGACCGGGCGGCGCTACAGCGGTCGGTTGACAAGAACCTGTTTGCCCGCGGGCTGAAGCAGAAGGTCAAGGTGCCGCCGGATCTGATCGATGTGGTTGAGCGGCAATTGGTCCGGCGGGTGATCGACCTGATCAGCCTGGCGCGCAAATCCGGCGCTGCGGTGTCGGGTTATGAAAAGGTGAAATCCTGGCTCGACAGGGAGGACGCCGAAGTGCTGATCCAGGCAGTCGATGGATCGGGACGGGGAAAATCGAAGCTCAGCACACCGCATTTTGGCCGCTACATCGGCTGGCTGACGGCGGATGAGCTGGGCATGGCCTTTGGTCGTGAAACTGTGATACATGCCGCGCTGGCCTCTGGTGGACTCGGCAAACGTGTTGTAGAGGAAGCGCAACGCTTGCGAGGATTGCGCGAAACGAACGACGGCACCGGCCGTCGGGAAGGAAAATAAGCTTTATGAGCGATAATGACGGCAAAAAGACATTGGGTTTGCGTAGCGGGTCCCGTCCGGGGAACGTGAAGCAGAGTTTCAGCCACGGCCGGACCAAGAACGTCGTGGTGGAAACCAAGCGCAAGCGCGTTGTCGTGCCCAAACAGGGTCCGGCCAAATCGGCCGGAGGCGGGTCGGCCAAGACCGGCGATCCGTCGCGTCGCCCCGCCGGTATTTCCGATGCGGAGATGGAGCGCCGGCTGAAGGCGCTTCAGGCTGCCAAGGCACGAGAGGTCCAGGAGGCCCGCCAGCGCGAGGAAGACGAGCGTCAGCGCGCCGAGGACCGTGAACGCCGCCGCGCCGAGGCCGAGGCCAAGGAGCGCGAACAGCGCGAGGCCGAAGAGCGCGCGCGCCAGAAAGCCGAGGACGAGGAACGCAAGAAGCGCGAAGCCGAGGAGGCCGCCAACAAGGCCGCCGCCGCGCCGGCGCAACCGTCCGAACCGGAACCGGTCCGCGGCAAGCCCGCCCTGCAACCCGTGCGCAAGGTCGAGCGCGAGCAGCCCGCCCGGGCACCGCGCAAGGGCCGCGACGATGGCGGCCGCCGTGCCGGCAAGCTGACGCTGAACCAGGCGCTTTCGGGCGGCGAAGGTGGTCGGCAACGGTCGATGGCCGCGATGAAGCGCAAGCAGGAGCGCGCCCGTCAAAAGGCCATGGGCGGCGCTGTCGAGCGCGAAAAGGTCGTGCGTGACGTTCAGCTGCCCGAAACCATCGTGGTCAGCGAGCTGGCCAACCGCATGGCCGAGCGCGTCGCAGATGTGGTCAAGTCGCTGATGAACATGGGGATGATGGTCACGCAGAACCAACCGATCGACGCCGACACCGCCGAACTGATCATCGAGGAATTCGGCCACAGGGTGGTGCGGGTTTCCGATGCCGACGTCGAGGACGTGATCAAGGAGGTCGAGGACAACCCCGAGGATCTCAAGTCGCGTCCGCCGGTCATCACCATCATGGGCCATGTGGACCACGGCAAGACCTCGCTGCTCGACGCGGTGCGCGACACCAGCGTGACCTCGGGCGAGGCCGGCGGGATCACCCAGCATATCGGCGCCTACCAGGTGAAGACCAAGGACGGCGCAAAGCTGACCTTCCTCGATACGCCGGGCCACGCGGCCTTTACCTCGATGCGGTCGCGCGGGGCGCAGGTGACGGATATCGTCATCCTCGTCGTTGCCGCCGACGATTCGGTCATGCCGCAGACGATCGAGGCGATCCACCACGCGAAAGCGGCCGGCGTGCCGATGATTGTGGCGATCAACAAGATCGACAAACACTCGGCCGATCCCGACAAGGTGCGCGCCGAATTGCTGCAGCACGAGGTGATCGTCGAAAAGATGTCCGGCGAAGTGCAGGATGTCGAGGTTTCGGCGATAACCGGTCAGGGCCTGGACGAGCTTCTGGAAGCAGTCGCGCTGCAGGCCGAGATCCTTGAACTCAAGGCCAACCCGGAGCGCGCTGCGCAAGGTGCGGTGATCGAGGCCAAACTGGACGTGGGCCGTGGCCCGGTCGCCACGGTTCTGATCCAGCAGGGCACGCTGCACCAGGGCGACATCTTTGTCGTCGGCGAGCAGTACGGCAAGGTCCGCGCGATGGAGAACGACCGCGGCGAACGTGTCAAGGATGCGGGTCCGTCGGTTCCGGTCGAAGTGCTGGGTCTCAACGGCACGCCGGAAGCCGGTGATGTTCTGAACGTGGTCGACACCGAGGCGCAGGCCCGCGAGATCGCCGAGTACCGTCACGAACAGGCCAAGGAAAAGCGTGCCGCGGCCGGTGCGGCGACGACGCTGGAACAGCTCATGCAGAAGGCCAAGGACGACGAGAACGTGGCCGAACTGCCGGTTCTGGTGAAGGCCGACGTGCAGGGCTCTGCCGAGGCCATCGTTCAGGCGCTGGAAAAGGTCGGCAACGACGAGGTGCGGGTGCGCGTGCTGCATTCGGGCGTCGGCGCCATCACCGAAACCGACATCGGCCTGGCCGAGGCCTCGGGCGCACCGGTGATCGGCTTCAACGTGCGGGCCAATGCGCCGGCACGGAACGCGGCCAACCAGAAGGGCGTCGAGATCCGCTATTACTCGGTGATCTATGACCTGGTGGACGATGTGAAGGCCGCGGCCTCGGGCCTGCTGTCGGCCGAGGTGCGCGAAAAGTTCATCGGCTATGCCGAGATCAAGGAAGTGTTCAAGGTCACCGGCGTCGGCAAGGTTGCCGGCTGTCTGGTCACCGAGGGCGTTGCCCGCCGGTCGGCCGGGGTTCGCCTCCTGCGCGACAACGTGGTGATCCACGAGGGAACGCTGAAGACGCTGAAGCGGTTCAAGGACGAGGTTGCCGAGGTTCAGTCGGGCCAGGAATGCGGCATGGCCTTCGAGAACTACGACGATATCCGTCCCGCCGACGTGATCGAGATCTTCGAGCGCGAGGAAGTGACCCGGACGCTGGAGTGATTCGGCCAGAAGACGGAACCAGGAACGAAAAGGGGGGACGGCAGATCATTGCCGTCCCCCCTTTCTTCATGGTCGGGAAATTTCTGGCGGCCTAAGCGGCGGCCTCAACTGGCTTGCCTTGATAGATTTTCTTGCCGACTCGAACTGCGATTCGGCCGTCCGACAACGCGCGGACAAAAATTCCTTGTACCGAAACACAGCTACCTACTGTGATGGTCCGAAGCACGTCAGTTCCTCCCTGAACAGTTGCGACACTTCAATGCTACACCACAAGTGGGACAGACACCTATACACAAAAGGCTCACATATTGTGCAACAAACTGTCACACTCCACAAAATGTACGCATTTCCTGTTCAAGAACAGGTGCTTTTGACCCCATCCGCCACGCAATTGCGCCGCCCGGCGTTACAGCAAGTCGCGTAAGACCGGGATCAGCGGCAAATCCGCGGGCGGCATCGGATAGTCGCGCAAGTCGCGCGCCCGCACCCATTTGAGCGTCTGCCCCTCGCGCGCGACGGGCTGGCCCTGCCACTTTCGGCAGGCAAAAAGCGGCATCAGCAGGTGAAAATCCTCGTAGGCATGGCTGGCAAAGGTCAGCGGCGCCAGGCAGGAGGCCCAGGTGTCGATCCCCAGCTCCTCCTCCAACTCGCGAATCAGCGCCGCCTCCGGTGTTTCGCCGCGCTCGACCTTGCCGCCCGGAAACTCCCACAGCCCGGCCATCGACTTTCCCTCGGGCCGCTGCGCCAGCAACACCCGCCCGTCAACGTCAATGAGCGCGACGGCCGAGACCAGAACCGTTTTCACGACCGGTAATCCGCGTTGATCGAGATATATCCGTGGGTCAGGTCGCAGGTCCAGACCGTGGCGCGCCCGTCGGCGAGGCCAAGATCGACGGCGATCACCAGGTCCTGCCCCTTCATGTAGGCGGCAGCGTCGGCCTCCCGGTAGTGGGGGGAAACCCAGCCCTTTTCGGCCACCAGGATCTCGCCAAAACGGATGCTGAGCAGGTCGCGGTCGGCGGCGGCGCCGGACTTGCCGATGGCCATAACCACGCGCCCCCAGTTGGGATCCTCGCCGGCGATGGCGGTCTTGACCAGCGGCGAGTTGGCGATCGAGAGCCCGTGCGTCTTGGCATCGGCGTCGTTGGCCGCACCCGTCACCCGGACCTCGACGAACTTGGTCGCGCCTTCGCCATCGCGCACGACCTGCTGGGCAAGGTCCAGCATCACGCCATGCAGCGCGGATTCGAACGCCGCGTTTCCGGTGGCGTCGACCCCCGCGGCGCCGGTGGCGCAGAGTATCAGGCTGTCAGAGGTCGAGGTATCGCTGTCGACGGTGATGCAATTGAAGGTGGTACCGGTCAGTTTCGACAGCAGCGTCTGAAGCGCGCCCTGGTCAAAACCCGCGTCGGTAAAGATGTAGACCAGCATCGTCGCCATGTCCGGCGCAATCATCCCCGAGCCCTTGGCGATGCCGGCGATGTTTACCGGCGTGCCGTCGATCTCCAGCGTGGCGCAGGCGCCCTTGGCAAAGGTGTCTGTGGTCATGATCGCGCGCGCGGCGGGCTCGATGGCCGCGTCGCTGAGTGTACCGGCCAGATCGTCAAGCTTGGCGGTGATTCGCTCATGCGGCAACGGCTCGCCGATCACGCCGGTCGATGCGGTAAAGACCCGCCCGGGTGCAACCCCGGTCGCCTTGGCCACCGCCGCGGTCACAGCCGCAACCGAGGTTTGACCGTAATGCCCTGTAAAGGCGTTGGAATTGCCCGAGTTGACCAGGATCGCGGCGGGCCCGTCGGAGGCGCCGCCCAGCTTGGCCTGGCAATCCAGAACCGGGGCCGAGCGGGTGGCGGAGCGGGTGAACACCCCGGCCACCGCGGTCCCCGGGCGCATCACCGCCAGCATCACGTCATCGCGACCCTGGTAGCGGACCCCGGCCGCCCCGGCGGCGAACCGCACGCCGCCGATCCGCGGCATCTGCGGAAACCCGGCGGGGGCAAGCGGCGATACATGGTCGATCTTGGCCAATTCTCAATTCTCCAAAAGGTCGAGGGTTCCGATCACACCGGGGTCCAGCCCCTCGATCTCGGGGCGCTCGACGGTGGCCTCGGCCACCAGGGCGTCAGCCCGTTCCGCGACCGCCTTCTGGCGCAGTTCTCCGGCCAGCTCCTCGCGCACGTCATCGAATGCGGGGGGCGCCTTGGCGCGGGTTTCGTTCAGCTTGACCACGTGCCAGCCGAACTGGGTTTTCACCGGGTCCGAGATCTGGCCCGGTTCCAGCGCCATGACCGCCGCCTCGAACTCGGGCACCATCATGCCCTTTTCGAACCAGCCCAGCGCTCCGCCGTTTGGGCCCGAGGGGCCGGTGGATTTCTCCTTGGCAAGCGCGGCGAAATCGGCGCCGGATTCGAGCTCGGAGGCGATCGCCTTGGCCTCCTCCTCGGTCTCGACGAGGATGTGGGCTGCGTTGAACTCCTGCGCGTCGTAGTCGGCGCCGTAGGTCGTGTCATAGGCGGCCTTCAGATCGGCGTCGCCCGCCGCCCCGGCCATGATCCGCTCGATCTCTTCGCCGGCCAGAAGCGAGCGGCGCTCATTTTCAAGCGACAGCGCGACCCGCTTCGGCACCTCGCCGGCAAAGGCCTGCTCCAGGGCGCTTTGCTGGATCAGCTGCTCGACGATGGCATCGTAAAGCACCTCGGGCGGCAGCTGCTGGTACTGCTGCGGTAGCGCGGCGCGGGCGATGATGACGTGGCCCAGCTTGATCTCCTGCCCGTTGACCCGGGCGACAATGGTGTCGGCGCTGGGCGGTTCTGCCCGGACCGGCAGCGCCATCGCGGCGGCAATCGCAAGGGCAGGCAGGAAAGTGAAACCTTTGGGCATTGAATCATCCTAACGTTGGACCGCGACCGGGCGCGGCGTTGACACTGTTTCAACCGCCCCTTACATCGCCTTAAGGCCGACGTCAGGACCGTCTTTCCCCCCGTATCTATGGGTTGTGCGCAGGGCGGGCAAGCCTGACAAAACCACGAAAAGTCAGAGCCGCTGGAGAAGACATGCTGGGTATCGGAACACTCGCCAAAAAGGTATTCGGCACGCCGAACGACCGCAAGATCAAGGCGACACGCCCGCTGGTCGAGAAGATCAACGCACTGGAGCCCGAGTTTGAAAAGCTCAGTGACCAGGGGCTCAAGGACAAGACCGAGGAGTTGCGCAAGCGCGCGCAGGAGGGCGAGGGCCTCGACGACCTTTTGCCAGAGGCCTTTGCCAACGTGCGCGAGGGCGCCAGGCGCGCCCTGGGCCTGCGGGCCTTCGACACCCAGCTGATGGGCGGCATCTTCCTGCACCAGGGCAACATCTCGGAAATGAAGACGGGCGAGGGCAAGACGCTTGTCGCCACCTTCCCGGCCTACCTCAACGCGCTGGTGGGCAAGGGCGTGCATGTGGTCACGGTCAACGACTACCTGGCCAAGCGCGACTCCGAATGGATGGGCAAGGTCTTCGAGGCGCTGGGCATGCGGGCCGACGTGATCTGGTCCGGCATGGGGCCGGAAAACAAGATCCGCGCCTACGAGGCCGACGTGACCTATGGCACCAACAACGAGTTCGGCTTCGACTACCTGCGCGACAACATGAAGTCCGAGCTCAAGGACCTGTTCCAGAAGCATCACTATTACGCGATCGTCGACGAGGTCGACAGCATCCTGATCGACGAGGCGCGCACGCCGCTGATCATCTCCGGCCCGGCCGACGACCGGTCCGAGCTGTACAGCACCATCGACGCGATCATCCCGCTGCTGTCTGACGATCACTATGAGCTCGACGAGAAGACCCGTGGCGTGACCTTTACCGAAGAGGGCAACGAGTTTCTCGAGGAACAGCTTCACGCCCGCGGGCTGCTGGACGAGGGCCAGACGCTGTACGACCCGGAAAGCACGACCATCGTGCACCATGTCAACCAGGGCCTGCGCGCGCACAAGGTGTTCCAGAAGGACAAGGACTATATCGTGCGCGATGGCGATGTGGTCCTGATCGACGAATTCACCGGCCGGATGATGCCGGGGCGCCGCCTGTCCGAGGGGCTGCACCAGGCCATCGAGGCCAAGGAACAGGTCGAGATCCAGCCCGAAAACGTGACGCTGGCCAGCGTCACCTTCCAGAACTTCTTCCGGCTCTACGAAAAGCTCGCCGGGATGACCGGCACCGCGGCGACCGAGGCCGATGAATTCGCCGAGATCTACGGCCTTGGCGTGGTCGAGGTTCCCACCAACCGGCCGATTGCGCGGATCGACGAGGACGATCAGGTGTTCCGCACAACCGCGGAAAAGTACAAGGCCATCATCGAAGAGATCGGCAAGGCCCACGAAAAGGGACAGCCGGTTCTTGTCGGGACTACCTCGATCGAAAAATCCGAAACGCTGTCGAAGATGCTGGATGAGGCGGGGATCACCCACAACGTGCTGAACGCCCGCCAGCACGAGCGCGAGGCCGAGATCGTCGCGGATGCGGGCCGTCTCGGTTCGGTGACCATCGCCACCAACATGGCCGGTCGCGGCACCGACATCCAGCTTGGCGGCAACATCGACCTGAAGGTGATGGCCGCGCTGGAGGAGAACCCGGAGGCCGACCCGGCCGAACTGCGCGCCGCGGAAGAAGCCAAGCACGCAGCGGAAAAACAAAAGGTGATCGAGGCGGGCGGGCTGTTCGTGATCGCCTCGGAACGCCACGAAAGCCGCCGCATCGACAACCAGCTGCGCGGCCGCTCCGGCCGCCAGGGCGACCCGGGCCGGACCGTCTTTTTCCTCAGCCTCGAAGACGATCTGATGCGTATCTTCGGCTCCGAGCGGCTGGACCGGGTGCTCAAGACGCTGGGCCTGAAAGAGGGCGAGGCCATTATCCACCCCTGGGTCAACAAATCGCTGGAGCGCGCCCAGGCCAAGGTCGAGGGTCGCAACTTCGACATGCGCAAGAACATCCTCAAGTTCGACGATGTGATGAACGATCAGCGCAAGGTGATCTTTTCCCAGCGGCGCGAGATCATGGCCGCCGAGGATCTCTCGGATATCGCGGGCGACATGCGCCACCAGGTCATCGATGATCTGATCGATGCCTACATGCCGCCGAAATCCTATGCCGACCAGTGGGAGACCGAGGCGCTTTACGCGCAGGTGATCGAAAAGCTGGGCCTTGACGTTCCGGTGATCGAATGGGCCGCCGAAGAGGGCGTCGACGACGAGGAAATCCGCGAGCGCCTGGTCAAGGCCAGCGACGAGATGATGGCGAAAAAGGCGGTCGATTTCGGCCCCGAGAACATGCGGCAGATCGAAAAGCAGGTTCTTTTGCAAACGATCGACACCAAATGGCGCGAACACCTGGTGACGCTGGAGCACCTGCGTTCGGTCATCGGGTTCCGCGGCTATGCCCAGCGCGATCCGCTGAACGAGTACAAGACCGAGAGCTTTCAGCTGTTCGAAGGCATGCTCGACGGGTTGCGTGAAACCGTGACCCAGCAGTTGGCCCATGTACGCCCGCTGACCGAGGAAGAGCAGCGCCAGATGATGGCGCAGATGGTCGATCAGGAGGCAAAGCTTCAGCAGCAGGCCGATGTCGCCGAGGCTGAAGCCAAGGGAGAGCCGGTCGCAAGCGACGGTGCTGTCCCCGGGTTCGTCGAGGACGACCCGAGCACCTGGGGCAACCCCGGCCGAAACGAGAAATGCCCCTGCGGCAGCGGCAAGAAATTCAAGCATTGCCACGGGCGGCTGACCTGACCCGCGACATGAAGTTGCCAGAATGACTCCCACGCGTGGCCACATGATGGCCGCGTTTTCCGGGCACATCTGACCAGACCCGAATGGTGACGGAGGATGTGATGTCCAAACTGCGTTTGATTGGCCTGGCTGGCGGCACCCTTGCCTGTGCGCTTGGTATCGGCCACGTGATGCAGCGCGGGCAACCCGCGCCGACTTACACGCCCGCCCCGGCTTCGGCCAAGGACGCGCCCGCCGCGTCACCGCGCCCCGATGTGGTGCGCATCGCCGAGGTTTCCGCGCTGGATATCGAGAAGATCGCGCTGACCGCGGCCCGAACCGATGACGATGTGACGCGAAATCGTCCAAACGCCCCGTCTCTCCCCGCCCCCGTGGCCGCATCCACCCCCGACACTGTGCTGCCGACCACCCCGAAAGATCCCGAGGTGCCCGAACTGGGCTGCGCCGTGACGGCCCGGGCAACACCCGGCCCGATGGCGATGGTCGATCTTGCGGTCGCCGCACCCTGTCTGGGCAATTCGCGCCTGGTGGTGCACCACAACGGCATGACCTTCACCGCCATCACCGACGTACAGGGCAACCTTGACGTGACCGTGCCGGCGCTGGCGGAACGGGCCGTTTTCATCGCCGCCTTCGACAATGGAGAGGGCGCCGTCGCCACCGCGCGGGTGGAGGATATCGCCGATTTCGACCGGATCGTCCTGCAATGGCAGGGAGAGGCCGGGTTCCAGATCCACGCGCTCGAATTCGGCGCAAGCTATGGCGAGCCGGGCCATGTCTGGTCCGGGGCCAAGGCTCAGGGCGCGGCCGGCCGCACCACCGGATCGGTGATCCGCCTGGGCGAGGGCGATGCGCTTTCGCCGCTTCTGGCCGAGGTCTACACCTTTCCCGTGGCCCGCGCCGACCGCGCCGGCGACATTGCACTGAGCGTCGAGGCCGAGGTGACGCCGGGCAACTGCGGTCGCGACATTTCCGCCCAACTGCTTGAGCGCAAGGGAAAGGGCCGGGTTCAGACGCGGGAGCTTGACCTCTCGGTGCCGGGTTGCGATGCGGTTGGTGATTTTCTGGTGTTGAACAATCTGCTGGATGACCTGAAGATCGCGGCAAAGTAATCCGCGGATGAATCAAGGGCACTCATGAATTGGTCTCGTGCGGCGGCAATCGCCGCACTCTTTCTTTTTTCGCTTTCTGCTCCCTTGCTGGCGCAGGACATCACGTTGACATCGCCAGACGGTGCTGTGGAAATTTCCGGCACGCTGTTGGGGTTCGACGGCGAATTCTACCGTGTCGACACCAAGTTCGGCGAGTTGACGGTGGACGGCTCTGGCGTGTCCTGCGACGGGCCGGGATGCCCCAGCCTGACCGACTACGTGGCAGAACTGTCGCTGTCGGGCTCATCGACCATGGCGGAGGTTCTGTTGCCGGCGCTGGTCGAGGGGTTTGCCCTGCGCAACGGATGGCGCGCCGCGCGCGAAACCCTGGATGGAAGCCACTTCCGCTACAGCCTGCTGCGCCCCGAGACCGGCGCACCGATGGCCTATTTCACCTTTCGCGTCAGCACCACCGACGAAGGGTTCGCCGATCTTCTGGCCAACGAGGCCGACATCGTCATGGCCATGCGCGAGATTCGCAAGGATGAACGCCGCCGCGCCTTCGAGGCCGGGATGGGCGACATGACCGACATCAACCGAAGCCGCGTTCTGGCGCTGGATGCGATGGTGCCGATCGTGGCGCCGGGAAACCCGGTGCGGCGGATCTCGACGCCGGAACTGGCCCGGATCTTTTCCGGAGAGATTATTAACTGGTCCGAGCTGGGCGGACCGGACGCGCCGATCGACCTGCATTTGCCCGATGCGGGCACGGGCCTTGCGCAGGCGGTGGAGGACAGGCTTTTGCATCCTGCGGGCCTTGACCGTGCGAAAGAAGTGCAACGCCACGCCCGCAGCAGCGATCTGGCCCGCGCGGTCAGCGCCGATCCCTTTGCCATCGGCATCGCCAGCTTTGCCGAGACCGGCGCGGCCCGCGCGCTGACCCTGACCGGAAGCTGTGGCTTCTCGCTCGCTGCCAGCCGACGCACGATCAAGACCGAAGATTATCCGCTGACCTCGCCGATGTTCCTCTACCTCCCGGCGCGGCGGTTGCCCAAGGTCGCGCGCGAGTTTCTGCTCTACGTTCAAAGCCCGGCGGCACAGATCGTGATCCGGCGCGCGGGGTTTGTCGATCAGGCGCCGGAACGGATTTCCCTCAACACCCAGGGCGACCGGCTGTCGAACGCGATCGCCGCGGCCGGGGAAGAGATTCCGCTGGACGAGTTGCAGCGCATGATCGCAACGCTGGGGCCGCTGGCGCGACTATCGACGTCCTTTCGGTTCGAAACCGGCTCGGTCCGGCCCGATGCGCAATCGCGCGCCAATATCGCCCAACTGGCCCGCGCCATCGAGATCGGCGCATATGATTCGGCGACACTCCTTTTCGTCGGGTTCAGCGACGGGCAGGGGCCGGCTTCGGCGAACCGCCGCATTGCCATGAAACGGGCCGAGGCGGTACGCGACGCGGTGCGACAGATGGCGCAAACACCGGGCGAACCGCGGGTCGAGATGGCGGTGGAGGCCTTTGGCGAGGCGCTGCCGATGGCCTGTGACGACAGCGACTGGGGCCGTCAGGTGAATCGGCGGGTCGAGGTCTGGGTGAAGTGAGCCTATAAAAGGCCCTCGGCCCGGAAACTGATTTCGCGCGACTTGCCGATGATCAGATGGTCGTGCAGCGTGATCCCCAGCGCGGCGCAGGCCGCGTTGATCTTTTCGGTCATGCGGATGTCGGCCTCCGACGGGCTGGGATCGCCCGAGGGGTGGTTGTGCACAAGGATCAGCGCCGAGGCGTTCAACTCCAGCGCGCGCTTGGCCACTTCGCGCGGATAAACGGGCACGTGATCCACGGTGCCGCGTCCCTGTTCCTCATCCGCGATCAAGGTGTTCTTGGTATCCAGGTAAAGCACGCGGAATTGTTCCGTATCCCGATGCGCCATCGTGGTGCGGCAATAATCCAGAACCGCGTCCCAGCTTGAAATCACGTGCCGCTTTAACACCTTGGCGCGTGCCATCCGGTGCGCGGCGGCCTCGACGATCTTCAGGTCGGCGATTACCGACGGGCCGATTCCGTCAACCTTGACCAGCCGCTCGGGCGCGGCGGCGAGGACGCGGTTGAAATCGCCGAACTGGTCCAGCAGGGCGCGCGCCAGCGGTTTCACGTCACGCCGCGGGATCGAGCGGAAGAGCAAGAGCTCCAGCAATTCATAATCCGGCATCGCACCGGCGCCGCCGGTCATGAACCGGTCGCGCAATCGTTGCCGGTGATCGCGGATGTATGAGGGCAGCCGCCCCGCCGGCAACGGCATCTCCGGCGCCTCGTCCGGGGAAAAGAGAGAACCGGAAGCTTCGTGAAAGGCGGGCGGCTGGGTCATGCGGGAGAGGCTGCGGCCGGCGCGGTAAACGCGGGGTTAACGAATGAGAGCGGAGTGCCCGGTCATCCCGGCGCAGGCGGGGATCGTTCAGACCCTGCGCCAATCCAGGGAGGTCCCCGCTTTCGCGGGGATGACAGGGGGAGTTGTGATCAATGGGGACCGCCGGAAAAGGAAAAAGGCGCCCCAAGAGGCGCCTTTTTCTCTACTATAGCGAGTGGTCGGGGCTCCGCCCGTTCGGCGCTGAAAAATGTCCACCGGACCTTTTTCCGGGCGCGCCTCACCCCTTCATGCTGTCCCAGAAGGATTTGACCGACGAGAAGAAGGTCTTGCTCTCCGGGTTGTTGTCCTCGCTCAACGCGTCGAACTCCTTCAGGATCTCCTTCTGGCGGCCGGTCAGGTTCACCGGGGTTTCCACCGCCAGTTCGATGAACATGTCGCCGTGCCCGCCACCGCGCAGCGGCGGCATGCCCTTGCCGCGTAGGCGCATCTGCCGGCCGGACTGGCTGCCGGCCGGGATCTGCACCCGCCCGCGTCCACCATCGATGGTCGGCACCTCGATGGCGCCGCCCAGCGCCGCCGTCGACATGCTGACCGGAACCCGGCAATAGAGGTTGACCCCGTCGCGCTCGAACAGCTCATGCGGCGCGACCTCGACGAAGATATAGAGATCGCCGGTCGGGCCGCCGCGCATCCCGGCCTCGCCCTCGCCGGCCAGCCGGATCCGGGTGCCGGTTTCCACGCCCGCAGGGATGTTCACGCTCAGCGCGCGGTCCTTCTCGACCCGGCCGGCACCGCCGCAGGCCTTGCAGGGGTTCTTGATGATCTGGCCCATGCCCGAGCAGGTCGGGCAGGTGCGTTCGACGGTAAAGAAGCCCTGCTGTGCGCGGACCTTGCCCATGCCGGAACAGGTGGGGCAGGTGGAGGGCTCGACCCCGCCCTCGGCGCCGGTGCCCTCGCAGACCGAACAGGCCACCGAGGTGGGCACGTTGATGGTTTTCTGGATGCCGGAATAGGCCTCTTCCAGGGTCACCCGCAGGTTATAGCGCAGGTCCGAACCGCGCGTCGCACGCTGCCGGCCGCGCTGGCCGCCCATGAAGTCGCCGAACAGATCGTCGAACACGTCCGAGAACGCGCTGGAGAAATCGCCGCCGCCACCGCCGCCGCCGAATCCGGGGCCGCCGGGGCGCTGTCCGCCGCCCATCCCGCCTTCGAAGGCGGCATGGCCGAAGCGGTCGTAGGCGGCCTTTTTCTCGGCGTCCTTCAGGATCTCATACGCCTCGTTGGCCTCCTTGAATTGCGCCTCGGCCTCGGGGTTGTCCTTGTTGCGGTCCGGGTGAAGCTCCTTGGCCTTGGTGCGGTAGGCTTTCTTGATCTCGTCGGCCGATGCGCCCTTGGACACGCCCAGAACGTCGTAAAAATCACGTTTTGACATCGGTCATTATCCTTTTCCCGGAACGCATGCGGGCCGGTCCGGAGACCGGCCCGGCCCGTCATTGTCCGGTGTTACACCTCAGGAACGCTTGTCGTCGTCGAGGTCTTCGAACTCGGCATCGACGATGTCATCTTCGCCCGGACCGGCATCGGCCGCGCTGGGCTCCTCGCCGGCCTCTTCCTGGCTGGCCTTGTAGATGGCCTCGCCAAGCTTCATCGCAGCCTCGGTCACGTTCTGCAGGCCCGACTTGATCTTGTCGGCAGTGACATCTTCCTTCTCAAGGTCGTCCTTGAGCGCGGCCATGGCCAGTTCGATCGCCTCGACGGTCGTGGGATCGACCTTGTCGCCATGCTCCTCGACCGATTTCTCGGTCGAATGGATCAGGCTTTCGGCCTGGTTCTTGGCTTCGATCAGCTCGCGGCGGGCCTTGTCCGCCTCGGCGTTCTCCTCGGCGTCCTTGACCATCTTGTCTATGTCCTCGTCGGACAGACCGCCCGACGCCTGGATGGTGATCTTCTGCTCCTTGCCGGTGCCCTTATCCTTGGCGGAAACCGACACGATGCCGTTGGCGTCGATGTCGAATGTCACCTCGATCTGCGGCATGCCGCGCGGCGCCGGCGGGATGTTCTCCAGATTGAACTGGCCGAGCATCTTGTTGTCGGCGGCCATTTCCCGTTCGCCCTGGAACACGCGGATGGTCACCGCGCCCTGGTTGTCCTCGGCGGTCGAGAAGACCTGGCTTTTCTTGGTCGGGATGGTGGTATTGCGATCGATCAGCCGGGTGAATACGCCGCCCAGGGTCTCGATCCCCAAGCTCAGCGGCGTCACGTCGAGCAGCACCACGTCCTTGACGTCGCCCTGCAGAACGCCGGCCTGGATGGCGGCGCCCATGGCGACAACCTCATCCGGGTTCACACCCTTGTGCGGCTCTTTCCCGAAGAACTTGGTCACTTCCTCAAAGACCTTCGGCATCCGGGTCTGACCACCGACCAGAACCACCTCGTCGATGTCCGAGGCCGACAGGCCGGCATCTTTCAGCGCCGCGGCGCAAGGCTTGAGCGAAGCCTTGATCAGATCGCCAACCAGGCTTTCCAGCTTGGCGCGGGTCAGTTTCATGACCATGTGCAGCGGCGAGCCGTCCGACCCCATCGAGATGAAGGGCTGGTTGATCTCGGTCTGCGACGAGCTTGACAGCTCGATCTTGGCCTTTTCGGCGGCTTCCTTCAGCCGCTGCAGCGCCATCTTGTCCTTGGTCAGGTCGACGCCATGCTCTTTCTTGAACTGGTCGGCCAGGTAATTGACGATCCGCATGTCAAAGTCTTCGCCGCCCAGGAAGGTGTCGCCGTTGGTCGACTTCACTTCGAACAGCCCGTCATCGATCTCCAGGATGGTCACGTCGAAGGTGCCGCCGCCAAGGTCGTAGACGGCGATGGTGTGGCTTTCGCTCTTGTCGAGGCCATAGGCCAGCGCGGCCGCGGTCGGCTCGTTGATGATGCGCAGGACCTCAAGCCCGGCGATCTTGCCGGCGTCCTTGGTCGCCTGGCGCTGGGCGTCGTTGAAATAGGCGGGAACCGTGATGACGGCCTGCGTCACCTCTTCGCCGAGATAGCTTTCGGCGGTTTCCTTCATCTTGCCCAGAATGAAGGCGGAGATTTGCGACGGGCTATATTTCTCGCCCTTGGCTTCGACCCAGGCGTCGCCATTGCCGCCGTCGATGATGTTGTAGGGGACGATCTTCTGGTCTTTCGTCACTTCCGCATCGGTGGTGCGGCGGCCGATCAGGCGCTTGACGGCGAAGATGGTGGCGTCGGGGTTGGTGACGGCCTGGCGTTTCGCCGGCTGGCCGACCAGCCGCTCGTTGTCGGTGAAGGCGACGATCGAGGGGGTCGTGCGGGCCCCTTCGGCATTTTCGATGACCTTGGGTTGCGCGCCGTCCATGATGGCGACACAGCTGTTGGTGGTTCCCAGGTCGATCCCGATTACTTTGCTCATGCGTTTCGATCCCTTTTCAATTTCAAGGCGATTACCCGAGGCCTGAACCCGTTACGGCATCCCGGCCCCGATGATGTGGCACGGCGGTGGTGCGTCGTGCGTCCCGGCGTATATAGGGAGCAGGAAAAGCCCCTGCAACCGTCCTTGACGGCCGGTATTCACGAATTTGTGAGTGATTTCTGCTGCGATCTGAGGGGGCTGGGCTGACAGGGGGCGTTGTGATGACCCGGCTTTCGATCCGCGATGTCGAGATCGCGAAATCCTATCTTGACGCGGCGGCCCAGGCGGCACTGATCGAGGCATTGCGCCCGGTGCTCAAGGCGGCACCGCTCTTCACGCCGGAAACCCCGTCCGGCCGCAAGATGTCGGTGCGGATGACCTCGGCCGGACGGTTCGGCTGGGTCTCGGACCGTAAGGGGTATCGCTATGCACCGCACCATCCCGGCGGCGCGGACTGGCCGCCGATCCCGCGAGAGGTGCTGGAGATCTGGCGCGACGTGACCGGACTGGAAAGAGACCCCGATTGCTGCCTGATCAACTACTACGGCGAAGGCGCGCGCATGGGCCTGCACCAGGACAAGGACGAGGCGGACTTTTCCTTTCCCGTGGTCTCGGTCAGTCTCGGCGACGACGGGTTGTTTCGCATCGGCAATCCCACCCGTGGCGGCCGGACGGAAACGGTCTGGCTGAACTCCGGCGACGTGGTGGTGATGGGCGGACCGGCGCGGCTCACCTATCACGGGGTGGACCGGATCCGGTTCAAATCCTCGCGGCTGCTGCCAAGGGGCGGGCGTCTGAATCTGACCCTGAGGGTGGCGACCTGACCCGCTAGCGCCGCGCGCTCCAGCTGAGCGAGGCATGGCGGCGGGTATAAAACTCGCCCATCAGCCCGATCATCAGCAGGACGATGCCCACCCATGCCGCGTATTGCCAGCTGCTGTTCATCGGGTTGTAGTTGAGAAAGACGAAGCCGCGCGACTGGTCGATGCTGTGAAACAGCGGATTCCAGGAAAAGATCGGCAGCATGAAGCCGGGCAGCGAATTGGCAAGGAACATCTTGCCCGAGGCGATCATGTTGGCGCGCT
>NZ_JARGPK010000084.1 GCF_029212575.1 Antarcticimicrobium sp. | reverse complement strand
CGGGCTTGTCCCAGCGCCGCGCCTGCGGGCCGACCTAGCCGCCGGCGATCCGTCCGGCCGCACGCGCGGCCTCGATCAGCAGGGGCAGGTCAGCTTCCGGCAAGCGTCATTCCTTCGATCAGCAGAGAGGGCACCACGCGGGAGAGATAGGGGCGCGCATCATTGGCCGGAATGATCCGCAGCAACATGTCGCGCAGGTTTCCGGCGATGGTGCATTCGTTGACCGGATAGGCGATCTCGCCGTTCTCGATCCAAAGGCCCGAGGCGCCGCGCGAATAGTCGCCGGTATTGGGGTTGATGGTCGAGCCGATCATCGAGGTGACCAGAAGCCCGGTGCCCATGTCGCGGATCAGGTCGGCGCGGCTGGCCTCGCCGGGGGTCAGCGCGATGTTCCAGGTGGAGGGAGAGGGCGCCGAGGACACGCCGCGCGCGGCGTTGCCGGTGGGCGACATCCCCAGCTTGCGGGCGCTGGCAAGGTCCAGCGTCCAGCCGGTCAACACGCCATTCTCAACGATGGCGCGTCGTTTTGTCGGCAGCCCCTCGGCATCGAAGGGGCGCGAGCCACCGACGCGCGGGCGGTGCGGATCCTCGATCACCGAGAGGTGTTCGGGCAGGACCTGCGCGCCGAGATCGTCCTTCAGCCAGGACGAGCCGCGCGCGACCGAGGCCCCGTTGGCAGCGGCGATCAGGTGTCCGATCAGGCTGGCGGCGATCCGCTCGTCAAACAGCACCGGGTAATGCCCGGTTTTGGGCTGGCGCGGCGCCATCCGTTCGACCGCGCGCCGCCCCGCCAGTGCGCCGATCTCCTCGGGCGCGCGCAGGTCGGATTGAAAGCTGCGGCTGTCGCCGTCGTAATCGCGCTCCATACCGGTTCCGGTGCCGGCGATGGCCACGCAGGAGGTGGAGCGCCCGGTGCGCAGGTAGCCGCCGGAGAACCCGTTGGTCGCCGCCAGGTGCACCGCGTGCCGGCTGTAGGAGGCGCCGGCGGACTGCACCTGGGTCACCCCGTCGATGGCCAGCGCGGCGGCCTCGGCGGCCAGAGCATCGTGCTGCAGCGCCTCGGGCGCGGGCTCGGCGGTGGGGTCTTCCAACTCCAGCGCTGCGAGGTCCCAGTGCTGCGCGAGTTGTGCGGGGTCGGCCAGCCCGACGTTGGGATCCTCGGGGGTTTCGCGGGCCATGGCCACGGCGCGTTCGGCCATCTCGGTCAGGGCATCTGGCCGGCTGTCGGAGACCGCGACGATGGCCTGACGTTTGCCCAGCAGCACCCGCAGACCCAGATCGGTACTCTCCGACCGCTCGGCCTTTTCCAGAGCCCCGGCGCGGATATCGACCTCGATCGAGCCGCCGCGCACGGCGATGGTGTCGGCGGCCTCGGCCCCGGCCTTGCGCGCGGCCTCCAGCATGGCGTGACAGAGCTCTTCGAGGGATTGGGTCATGGTCGCCCCTGGTTGCATGAATACCGGAGGGAGGTAGCCCCGGAACGCCCGCGCCGCAAGGGTGGGCACGGAAAACGGGGCCGGTCTGACCCGGCCCCGCCCATGATTTTGCCGAAAACCCCGCTTGGGGCGCGGATCACTTCAACCGTTGACCATTTGCCATGATGTGGCCCTGTTCGTTGATCTCGACGTCGGACTTCAGCGTATCGGGCCCGTCGCCCGGCACCGCGAGCATGCCCATCATCATGCGCGCGCCGGTGGCGTCCTGGTCCGACACCACGCCCATCTGGATCAGCTTGTCGATCAGCCCGTTCGCGCCGACCAGCGTGAGCCTGGCCTTGCCGGCCGGGGCGGGCATGCCGCCGAAGCTCTCCAGATCGCTGTTGTCGAAGGTGAAATCACCGGTCCCGGTGAGTTCCGCCCCGACCGCCGACACCTTCAGATCTTTGATCGTCAGCGCGTTCAGTTCACCCGGCGGTTGGTCCAGGTTCTCGGCAAGCGCCGGGTCCATCAGGTCGGCCAGCACCCGCACCTTGCCGACCAGATCGACGACGATCGTGGCCGGATCACGCGGCAGGATCGCACCGGGATCGAAAATGCCCCAAAGCTGTTCGGACATGGTGAAATCCGCCAGCGTCAGTCCGAAGGAAAAGGGCTGCTCGTCATCGGATTTGGCGATCGGCATGTCGAGGGCAAAACCCGCCTTTTGCATCGCGATGGCAATCGGAAAGGGCAGATCTGAGGTCTGGATGGTGATCTCGCTCTGCTGTTGCGAAACGTCATAGGACAGATGCGTCGCATCCATCGCCACCCCGAGCGTGCCCCCCTGCGAGGCGGAGCTCATCGCGAACTGTTCTCCGTCCCCGCTGCCCGACATCTCGCCCTGGCCCGAGGCATAGGTGAAGGTGCCGTCGAATCCGAAACCGGCCTTGAGCATTTGCGGCAGGTCGGAGGCGTCCATCGTCAGCGGCAGCGTTCCGGCGCCCTCGAACCCGAGCTTTTGAAGGCTGCCCCGAAAGGTGCCCGCATCCTCGGACTCGGGATCGTCGAAGACCAGCTCATAGGTCAGCGCGGAGGCCTTCATGCCCTGCTCGTAGCTGCGTATGTCGGACAACTGCATCCTTGTGCTGCTGATCACGTTGCTCATCGAAAACGCCACGCTCAGCGCCTCGGGCGGCAGCGTGTCGCCCTCCACCGTCAGGCTGTCCAAGCCCATGCCGATTCCGGCAGCGGTGTAATTGTAGGTCATGTCGCTGGGCGTGCCCGAGACCACCATCGCCGCCCCGGACTGGGTCAGGCTCATGACGGCCGTCACCTCGTCTTCGTCTTCGATCATGGCAAAGGTGATCGGCATCTTCGGCGGCATGGTCACGTTGACCGTCCCGTCGCCGTTCTCGGTGAACACCAGCTGGTCGAGCAGCACCGAGACGGTGCCCTGCTCTTCCGGTATCTGCAGCGCCATGCTGAGATTGCTCACGGTCAGGGTGCCGCCTGCCGTCTGCTCGCTCGCGGTGATCTGGTAGCCGGCACCGGACAAATAGCTGCGCCAGTCCGACCAGACGTCCTGCGCGGCCAGATCGGCAAAGGCGCCATGGCCCGTGCAGGACAGGACCAGCGCCGCCGCCGAGCCGCGCTTGAGGTAAGTCATCATGGAAATATCCTCCTGGAAAACTCTGGCGATATGGTCTGTTCTGCGCGTCGGGGCGTCAAGGGGGAAGGACTGGACCGGCGCGTCACGGCACAGTACGACTTGGCCAGACGGGCAAATGGGGAAGATTGCATGGACATGACGGGTAAAACGGTTCTGATCACCGGCGCCAGCCGGGGCATCGGGGCCGAGGCGGGCCGGGTTTTCGCGGCGGCGGGCGCCAATGTGATTCTGCTGGCGCGCAGCGCCGGGGCGGTTGAGGCGCTTGCGGCAGAGATCGGGCCGCAGGCGGTTGCGCTGGGCGCCGATGTCAGCCGCTACGCCGACATGGAGCAGGCGGTGCAGACCGCGCTGGACCGTTTCGGCGGGCTCGACGTGCTGATCGGCAATGCCGGCGTGATCGAGCCGATTGCCCAACTGTCCGAGGCCGACCCCGAGGATTGGGGCCGGGCGATCGACATCAACCTCAAGGGCGTCTTTCACGGCATGCGCGCGGCGCTGCCCGCGATGCGGCAGGCCGGGGGCGGCAGCATCCTGACCATCAGTTCGGGCGCGGCGCACAATGCGCTTGAGGGGTGGAGCGCCTATTGCACCTCCAAGGCCGGGGCGGCGATGCTGACTGCCTGCCTCGACAAGGAAGAGCGCGGCCACGGCATCCGCGCCATGGGCCTCAGCCCCGGCACCGTCGCCACCCAGATGCAGCGCGAGATCAAGGCCAGCGGCATCAACCCGGTGAGCCAGCTCGACTGGTCCGACCACATTCCGCCCGACTGGCCGGCGCGCGCCCTGCTGTGGATGTGTTCCCCCGATGCCGACGCCTTCATCGGCACTGAGATTTCGCTCCGCGAAGAGGCGGTCCGCCGCCGGGTGGGCCTGTCATGATCCGGCTGGACCGCGAGGACGGGCTGTGGATCGTCACCATCGACCGTCCCGACAAGGCCAATTCGCTGACCCCTGAGATGCTGGAGGAACTGGCCCGCATCGCCGAGGCCGCGCGGGAGGCCCGCGCGCTGATCCTGACCGGCACCGGCAAGGTGTTCAGCGCCGGCGCCGATCTGGACGCGGCGCGCGCGGGTCTTGCCACCTCGCCCCTGTGGGAGCGGCTTTCGGGCGCGATCACGCGGCTTCCGGGGTTGACCGTCGCGGCGCTGAACGGAACCTTGGCCGGGGGCGCGATGGGCATGGCGCTGGCCTGCGACCTGCGCATCGCGGTGCCCACGGCCAAGGTGTTCTACCCGGTGATGAAGCTGGGGTTCCTGCCGCAACCCTCCGACCCCGGCCGCATGGCCAAGCTGATCGGTCCGGCGCGGACCAGGCTGATCCTGATGGCGGGCCAGAAGATCTCCGCGCAGGAGGCCTATGAGTTCGGCCTGGTCGACCGGATCGTGGACCCCGAGGCGCTGATGCCGGTCGCGCGGGAGCTGATCGCCGATACCTGCGCCGCCGATCCTCAGATTGCACGGGCCATCGGGGCGCTCTGCGCCACCTGACCGATGCGCCCGTGTTGACGGAGGCGCCTCCGGCGGGAGTATTTGCGGCCTTATGTATCAAACGCACCAAGAAACCGGAATCCCTAACCGCCGGTTTTTACTATCCTGCCGCCATGCAGGACAAGTCGATAGATGGCGCGCTACTGGCGCTATGCAAATTCGGTGGTGAACAGGGCAAGCTTGCCGGTAGGTTGCTTGTGATGCGCGGTGTTGAGCCGCCGGAACCGTCCAGGTATCCCAAAAACGCCGCCCGGCACCGTGAGACACGCCAACTGGTGCTAGATGCGCTGCGGGCCGGGCCGAAGCACGCCAGCGACATAGGGGCGGTCATACGGGAACAGAAGCCAGAGCTAACCCGACGGGCCGCAACGAACCGGGCCTATATGGCGCTGTACAGGCTGCGTGAGGCGGGGCTGGTGGGGCGTGAGGGCAGGTTGTGGTTCGGGAAGGCTTTGATGCGCAAATCGGTTGAGGGGCAAACTTCCCCTTACTCCGGACAGACTCATCCTGCCGGCTTTGTAATGGGTATGCCAGGAGCGGTGTAGCGGTCGAAGACCGCGATGCGGATCCGGATTTCCGCGACCTGGCGATCAAAGTCTCTGGCCCTCAGGGACTGGCCCAGGAGTTTGATGC
>NZ_JARGPK010000083.1 GCF_029212575.1 Antarcticimicrobium sp. | reverse complement strand
GCATCAAACTCCTGGGCCAGTCCCTGAGGGCCAGAGACTTTGATCGCCAGGTCGCGGAAATCCGGATCCGCATCGCGGTCTTCGACCGCTACACCGCTCCTGGCATACCCATTACAAAGCCGGCAGGATGAGTCTGTCCGGGGCAAGGGGAAGTTTGCCCCTCAACCGATTTGCGCAACAAAGCCTATTGAACCTCTAAAATCACCTTTCCGTTCAAGGTGTTAGTGGATTTTTCAACACAAAAGTGCGATTTGGTGGAGCCGAGGGGAATCGAACCCCTGACCTCGTCATTGCGAACGACGCGCTCTCCCAACTGAGCTACGGCCCCGACGCGCGGAAAATACTGAAAAACCGGCCAGGGATGCAAGGGGGTGCGTCAATCTAGCAAGGCAAAGACCGGCCCGAAGACCTCCAACAGCGCAGAGCGCAAGAGCACCTTGTTGGAATTCACCGCCTGCGCGATCGAGGCGAAATGGCTGTTGTTCTTGCCCGCCGACCGAAGCAGCATGGTTTCGGCCTCGGCCAATGCCTGCTCTACCTCGCGCTTGGCTTGCGGAACCGCTGCCGGTTTGATCGCCCGGTAGGTCTGAAACCCCGCTCTTTTCGGTGGTGTATTCGGATCGACGTATTTCCTGACGATCCGGTCCACCTTCGTCTCGACCGTTTCCAGCACTAAGCTCGCTGGCTTGTAGGCAGGGTTTCCCAGAAGTTGTCGCGAGGCCAGCCGGTAGACGACCCTGTAGCAGTCGAAACGATAGACGGACGGCAGTTTCTGGCATCGGTGGAATTCGCGGTTCAGCGTTTTCACCACGCCTTTTGTCACCCGCGATGACAGACCGGCTGAAAAGCCGCCGCCGCCGCCGGCGGCGCCTCCCCCGCCGCCCGTTCCGCCGGTGCCGCCGCCGTTGTTCGCTGCGGCCGGAAGCGAAAACGCTAGGGTCAGGGCAAGAAAAAGATGAACGAGCAGGCGGTTGGGGGACATGCGAACCTCCGGTGGCCGATGCTAGCACGAAAAGAGGGTCGGCAGGAACCCGCGCATGGTCGGGCGGCGTATGATCAAGTGAGGGCGTCGGGTGAACTGGCCGAGCAAGCCGGTTTCGGGGGCGAACCACAAAGGCGGGCAACCGGCCCCATGCGGCCTGGGACGCGGAAAACCCCTAGCGCGGTGCGTTCAAAACCAGCGCAGTAAGCTGCGCGGTCGATGCGACACCCAGCCGGCGATAGGCGCGTTTGCGCAATGTGCGCACCGAGTTGTCCGAAATGCCGAGCTCCAGCGCGGTGCCCGATACCGACAGACCGCGCGCGGCGTGATCGCAGACCTCGGCTTCGCGCGGCGTCAGTTCGGCAAACCGGCCGAGGTTGTTCGTCCGCAGATCCGACGGCGTGCGCGCCGGCGGCAACAGCGCGCCACCACCAACGATCCGGTGCCTCAGCCCGATCAGTTCATGCGCCAGCGGCAGCACGGTTTTCAGGCGCGTCAGTTCCGCATCGGTCAGCCAGCCCGATTCGACGCCGCGCAGGTAAAAGGACACGAGCCCGCCGCGCCCGATCCGCGACGCGACAGAAACCCGCTCGATGACCCGGTCCCGGGCATAGATCCGGGCACGGGGGTCGTTCTTTGGCGGGTGCCAGCGGTCGATGACCAGTCCTTCTGGCGGAGCTTTCCCGATACGGTCAGAGAAATCCTGTCGCAGGCTGTCGAAAGAGGCGATGGTTCGGGCATTGCGGTTGAACCAGTAGTCGCTCATGCGGCCCGACCAGATCGACAGCACCGGCTCGGGACGGTTCAGGTCCGAGATGTAGAAGACCCCGAAATCGGCGATTTCGGCGGCGTCGCGGATATAGTCGAGAAGGGCCGCGCCAAAGCCCGCCTCGGGCACAGCGGCCGCGAGGGCGGCGACCCTGTCGCGGTGGAGGGAGGCGGGTGGCTTGTCACTCATTCGGGTGACATATTTAGCGCCGAGGCTGCGATACATCAAGGCACCTCCTCCGACCCTCCAGGATACCTCCATGCCCCGCCTTTTCTCAGATCGCAAACGACCGGTTCATCTTGGCCCCTTTCCGCTGGAGACACTGGCGCGGAAAGACACCGTGGACCTGTCTACTGTGCCGGCAATGCGCGCGATCTCCTTCAACCGACCGAACGCACCACAGAGCATCGTGAACGCGATGCGCGAGTATCAGGCGATGCTGGATGCGATCCGCGACGGGATCGTGAACCCGGTGCAATCGGACATTCCCCCGGACCCGGTCGAGCGGGCCAATCACCTCAAGGCGTTCGGGTATTTCAACGATGCGGCGATGGTGGGAATCTGCCGGTTGCCGGGCGCGGCGCTGTTGGACGAGCCGATCCGCAACCCCGAAATCGACCGGCTGGCACATGATCTGAAGACGCGCCAGACCAAAACGCTGGCCTCCGGCATCGACATGATCATGGCGGATCTGAAGGACAGCATGGAGGCCCCGCCATCGACAATCGCGGGGCACACCCACGCCATCGTCTATCTCTACGAGAACCCGCGCGAGCCGGGCCAGGACGAAGACGGCTGTGACTGGCTGGACGACGCCCTGGACCAGCGCGCATGCCTGCGGGCGAACGAGACGGCAGGCGTGCTGGCCAACTACATCCGGCTGCTGGGATTCGAGGCCAGGGCGCATTCCGGTGCGGCCTCGAATGTGGACCTCAACAGGCTGACGGTGGCTGCGGGGCTGGCACGTCCTGACGGCAGCTGCCTCGTCGCGCCGTTTATCGGAGATCGTTTCGGGGTGGCGGCGGTCACCTGCCGGATGGAGCTTGCCTGCGACAAACCGCTGGCAGACCAGCCGGGCTCCGGGGGGCTGGCCTGGCGGCTGGGAAAGGGCGTGCAACGCTCGGCGATCAACCGAAACCCCTATGACAGCCGCCGCTTCGTCGATGGTGCCCACCCGTTCGAGCGGCTGAAGCGGGTGGAGGATCCCACCACCTATATCGACGAAGCGAATGTGGCGCGGGTTCCCAAACGCGCCGACATGTTCGCCCGCGCCCAGTTCGGCGATATGGGCAAGGCGCTGCAGGAGGGGGCCAAGGGCGGTCATTATGCGCGAAAGGCGGCTCCCTCCTATGCGCAACGCCGGGCGCTGGGGGCCTTTGTCCTGATCCAGGATGGCGCGCCAAATCCGCAGGGGCCGCGCCCTACAGATGCCACGCGCAACGCGGCGAACATCAAGGCGGCGAGCTATTTCCTCGGCATCGACGCGGTCGGGCTGTCCCGCTGCCCGGACTGGGCGTGGTACTCGCACGATGCCGCGGGCGATCCCATCGAGCCCCCTCACGACCAGGCGATCAGCATGATCATCGACCAGGGTTATGAGACCATGGAGGGCGCCAGCGGCGACGACTGGATCAGCGTCGCCCAGTCGATGCGCGCCTATCTGCGGTTCTCGCTGCTCGGCGGCGTGATCGCTCAGCAGATCCGCAACCTGGGTTACAAGGCCAAGGCCCATACCGTGATGGACGGCGAGGTCCTGCAACCGCCGCTCCTGCTTCTCTCCGGCCTGGGCGAGGTCAGCCGGATCGGCGAGGTTATTCTCAACCCCTATCTCGGACCACGGCTGAAAGCCGGTGTGGTGACCACCGACATGCCCATCGCGCATGACAAGCCGATCGATTTCGGCCTGCAGGCGTTCTGCGAGAGCTGCAACAAATGCGCCCGCGAATGCCCGTCCGGCGCGATCACCGCCGGGCCGAAGCTGATGTTCAACGGCTACGAGATCTGGAAATCCGACAGCCAGAAATGCGCCACCTACCGGATTACCACCAAGGGCGGCGCCATGTGCGGGCGCTGCATGAAGACCTGCCCGTGGAACCTCGAAGGGCTGTTCGCAGAAAAACCGTTCCGCTGGGCCGCGATGACCCTTCCCAAGGCCGCGCCGCTTCTTGCCCGGCTCGACGATGCGCTGGGCCATGGCGGGCTGAACGATGTCAAGAAATGGTGGTGGGATATCGAGCTGGAGGAGGACGGCGCCTATCGCCCCTCGAAACACCCGCTCAACCGCCGCGACCTGCAGACCGATCTGGACCTGAAATACGAGGATCAGACGCTGGCGGTCTATCCCGCGCCGCTGGCCCCGCACCCCTGGCCCTATCCCTTTCCGATGGATCGGGAGAAGGGGATCGAGGCCTATCAGGCCATGGTGACGGCTGAGGAATACAAGCTGCGCCTGACCCGGGGCGCGCGGGGACATCTTCACCAGTACCACGTTCCCGGCGATGCTCCGGTGATCCGGGTGGAGGTCGCGACGGCCGAACAGATGACCCCAGACGTCACCAAGTACGAGTTTCGCAGCATCGATGGCGCGGACCTGCCGGAATGGACCGCCGGTGCCCATCTCGACATCGTCGTCGCACCCGAATTCCTGCGCCAGTATTCGATGAGCGGCAACCCGGCGGATCGCACCACCTACCAGATCGGGGTCTTGCGCGAGGATGCGGGCAGGGGCGGATCGAAACTCATGCACCGCATCTTCACCCCGGGGCGCAAGATCTTCATCTCGAAACCAATCAACCATTTCGAACTGGAGGAAACCGCCACCAGGACATTGCTGATGGGCGGCGGTATCGGGATCACCCCGATGATCGCCTTTGCCCATCGGCTGCACGCGCTGGGCAAGGATTTCGCGGTGCATTACTCCTGCTCGAACCGGGCCGGCGCCGGGTTTCTGGACGATCTCGCCGTAGCGCCATGGGCCGGCAAGGTGCACTATCACTTCTCCGACGAAGGAACACGCGCCGATCTGGCGGCGATTCTGGGTGGCTATCGGCCGGGCTGGCATGTCTATACCTGCGGCCCGGACCGCTACATGCAGGGGGTCATGGACGCGGCCGAGCAGGCAGGGTTCCCCGAGGAGGCGCGTCACCTTGAATATTTCTCGGTTCCCGAGCAACCCGAGTACGAGAACCATCCCTTCACCCTGCGGCTGAAGGACGGGCGCGAACTCCCGGTGCCCGAGGATCGGAGCGCCGCCGAGGTCTTGCAGGCGGCGGGGGTGCCTGTGGATCTGAAATGCGACGACGGCATTTGCGGGGTCTGCAAATGCGGCGTGCTGTCGGGTGAGGTGGAGCACCGCGACTTCGTCCTGTCCAAGGCCCAGCGGGAAACGGCGATGATCACCTGCCAGAGCCGCGCCGCCAAGCCCGGCGGCGTGATCGAGCTGGACCTCTGACGCCAGGCCCGCGGCGCTGGCCGGCGGGCATTCCACCTGGGCCTGTGGCCAGGCCCGCAAGCCGGGCGCACCGTGGAGGCGAATACCGTTCAGATCTCTTCGACCGCCACCAGCCCGCCGATCTCGCACAGGCCCGCGACGATCTCCGGCACGCCATCGCCCTGCCTGAGCGCGGCGAAAACGGTCATGCCGTTGCCGCGCATCCGCCTGGCGTCCCTTGCCATGACACCCAGATCCGCGCCGACATGGGGGGCCAGGTCGGTTTTGTTGACGATCAGCAGGTCAGACTTGGTGATCGCCGGCCCACCCTTGCGCGGAATGTCCTCGCCCGCCGCCACGTCGATGACGTAAAGCGTCACGTCGGCCAGTTCCGGGCTGAAGGTGGCCGACAGGTTGTCACCTCCGGATTCGATCAGCACCACATCGAGGTCGGGAAAGCGGTCAGTCAGCTCGGCGATGGCGGCGAGGTTGATCGAGGCGTCCTCGCGGATCGCGGTGTGCGGGCAACCGCCGGTCTCGACCCCCTTGATCCGGTCGGCGGGCAGCACCTGCTGGCGCATCAGCGCCTCGGCATCCTCCTGCGTGTAGATATCGTTGGTGACGACGGCGACGGAGAGGCGGGGCGACAGCGCGCGGGCCAGCGCGGCGGTCAGCGTGGTCTTGCCGGCGCCGACCGGGCCGCCGATGCCGACGCGCAGGGGGCCGTTTGGGGATTTCATGAGCGGAACAACCTTGAATACTGGGTTTCGTGTTTCATCGAGGCAATATCGGCCAGAAACGCGGTGCTGGACAGATCCTCGGGCGTTTCGTCGATCGCCTTTTCAGCGAGGGTTTCGACCAGCGGCGTCAGCGCGCTCAGCGTCTTCTGCCCGTCGGTCTGGCCGATCGGGATCAGGCGGATGCCGGCCGAGACCAGGTTGGAGGCAAAGGCCTGCAGATACATCCGCGCCGTCAGCAGGAGTGGCAGGCCATGCAGGTTTGCGGCATGGCCGAGGGCGACGGGATGGCTCAGCGGCGGCAGTTCGTCCCCGGGCCAGACGGCGCCGGTGGTCTTGGCAAAGGCATGGCCCTGCGCCTCGGTCTCCATCAGGCGCTCGGCCGAGGGGGCAAAGGCGCGGGCCTGCGCGTCGATCCGCATCAGACCCGCCCGATCCGCCGCCCGGAACGCCGCCGCCAGAAAGATCACATCGGACCGGCCCGCACCATGGCACAGCACATCCGCAAGCCAATCCTCGAGGGCCGCAGCGTCGCCAACATTCCCAGCTGAGGCCGCCGATTCCAGCCCGTGGCTATAGGCGAAGGCGCCCACCGGGTAGGCGGGCGACAGCCATTGCACCAGTTTCAGCACCTGGCTGTCAGTGGGCGTGGTCATGGGACTGGTCGTGATCGTGCCCGCCGTGGGACGCGCCGTGATCGTGGCCGTGGGTGCGCCCAAGGCCATAGGCGCCGCCCTCGGGGGTAAAGGGTTCATCGACCTCGCGCAGGGTGGCGCCGATCAGCTGCAGCATGTCGCGGATCACGTGATCGCGCTGGATCAGCAGCCGTCCGCTCTCGATCTGGCAGGGGGTATGGCGGTTGCCGATGTGCCAGGCCAGCCGCGGCAGGTCCGGGCCGGTCACCTCCAGCAGCGGCTCCCGCGCCGCGCAGACCGCGATGAGCCGCCCGTCCGCCAGCATCAGCGCATCCCCCGCGTTGAGCGAGGTGGTCTTGGACAGGTCGAGAAGAAAGGTCAGCCCGCCATCGCCCACCAGCCGCTTGCGCCGGAGAAACCGGCCGTCATAGCTGAGCGTGACGGTATCGTCCGCCGGTCCGGTCGGGTGTTCGCGCACGGCGCGCGCCACTGGCAGCACGGTCATGCCACGCCCCCGGTCCGTCGTCCTTTAAAGAAGATCCGCATCATTCGCCCCTTTCGTCAGAACATGAAATAGCGCTGCGCCATCGGCAGCACCTCGGCCGGTTGGCAGGTGAGCAATTCGCCGTCCGCGCGCACCTCGTAGGTTTCCGGGTTCACCTCGATATGCGGGGTGGCGTCGTTCAGCCTCATGTCGGCCTTGCCGATGCCCCTTGTGCCGCGCACCGCGACCGTGTCCTTGGCCAACCCAAGCCGCGCGCCGATGCCCGAGGCTTGCGCTGCGTCCGAGACGAAGGTGACGGCGGAGTTTTCCACGCTGCGCCCGTAGGCCCCGAACATCGGCCGGGAATAGACCGGCTGTGGCGTCGGGATCGAGGCGTTGGGGTCGCCCATCTGCGCCATGACGATGGTGCCGCCCATCAGCACCATATCGGGTTTCACCCCGAAAAAGGCCGGCGACCAGAGCACCAGATCGGCGCGCTTGCCCTCCTCGATGCTGCCGATCTCATGGGCGATCCCGTGCGCGATGGCCGGGTTGATGGTGTATTTGGCGATGTACCGCCGGACACGCAGGTTGTCGTTGTCGCCGGTCTCCTCGGACAGGCGCCCGCGCTGTTTCTTCATCTTGTCGGCGGTCTGCCAGGTGCGGATCAGAACCTCGCCCACGCGCCCCATCGCCTGGCTATCGCTGGCGATGATCGAAAACGCACCCATGTCGTGCAGGATATCCTCGGCGGCGATGGTCTCGCGGCGGATGCGGCTTTCGGCAAAGGCCACATCCTCGGGGATCGACTTGTCGAGGTGGTGACAGACCATCAGCATGTCGAGATGCTCTTCCAGCGTGTTCACCGTGAAGGGCCGCGTCGGGTTGGTCGAGGAGGGGATGACAAACGCCTCGCCGCAGATCTTGATGATGTCGGGCGCGTGGCCGCCGCCCGCGCCCTCGGTGTGAAAGGCGTGGATGGTGCGCCCCTTCATCGCCGCGACGGTGTTCTCGACGAAGCCGGATTCATTGAGCGTGTCGGTGTGGATCATCACCTGCACGTCCATGTCGTCGGCCACCGAGAGGCAGCAGTCGATGGCGCCGGGCGTGGTGCCCCAATCCTCGTGCAGTTTCAGCGCGCAGGCGCCGCCCAGAACCTGTTCCTCCAGCGCGGCGGGGAGCGAGGCGTTGCCCTTGCCGGCAAAGGCCAGGTTCATCGGAAAGGCATCGGCGGCCTGCAACATCCGCCCGATATGCCAGGGCCCCGGCGTGCAGGTGGTGGCCAGCGTGCCATGCGCCGGGCCGGTGCCGCCGCCCAGCATCGTGGTCAGGCCCGAATGCAGCGCGTCCTCGATCTGCTGCGGGCAGATGAAATGGATGTGGCTGTCAAACCCGCCTGCGGTCAGGATCCGGCCCTCGCCCGCGATCACCTCGGTGCCGGGGCCGACGATGATGTCGACGCCCGGCTGGGTGTCGGGGTTGCCGGCCTTGCCGATCCTGGTGATGCGCCCCGATTTCAGGCCGACGTCGGCCTTGATGATGCCGGTCCAGTCGATGATCAGCGCGTTGGTGATGACGGTATCGACCGCGCCGCCTGCGCGGGTGACCTGGCTTTGCCCCATGCCGTCGCGGATCACCTTTCCGCCGCCAAACTTGACCTCCTCGCCGTAGACCAGCGCGTTGTCGCCGGACCCGCCCGTCTGGGCCCGGCCCGCAGCCTCGGCGGTCAGGTCACGCTCGACCTCGATGATCAGGTCGGTATCGGCCAGCCGCAGCCGGTCGCCGACGGTTGGCCCGAACATGGCAGCATAGTCGGCGCGGGAAATCGTTGCGGGCATCCTCGGTTCTCCTTCAATCGACCCAGAGGCCGTGCGTCTTGTGCCAGTCCGCGAGCGACAGTTCGGGGTACCCGGCGAAATGGGTGTCCTTTGGTCCGTCGGGCAGCGGAACCCAGGGCGGTTTCTCGGCGGTAAAGATGTGCACCCGTTCCGGTGCGCGCGGCAGGTCGGTGTCAACGGCGCTGGCAAACGGATGGACCAGATCCGGCCAGCCCGGATCAAAGACCCAGAGCGCGCTTCCGCAGCGGGAGCAGAAGTGGCGCTCGGCGCTCGAGGTGCGGCAGATCCCGTCGCGGTCGATTTCGGCGCGAAACACCCCGATCGCGTCGCGGCCCCGGACAGTCAGGCTGTCCGCATTGGCCCCGAGGTTGATGGCAAAACCCCCGCCGCCGTCTGTCTTGCGGCAGATCGAACAGTAACACTGCTGATAAGGGACCGGCGTGTGGCTCTCGACCTCGAAATGCACGGCCCCGCAACGGCAGGATCCTTCAAGTTTCAGTGGCATCGTCGGACCTCCTTCCGTCTTGGCGTGCCGGTATCGGGCGTCACAGCGCCCCCATCACCTGCTGGTTGAACCCGTAGATGCGCCGCGCCCCGGAAACCGGGATCAGCTTGACCTCGCGCCGCTGGCCCGGCTCGAAGCGCACGGCGGTTCCGGCGGCGATGTCGAGCCGCATGCCACGCGCCGCCGCGCGGTCAAAGTCGAGCGCCGGGTTGGCCTCGGCGAAATGGTAGTGGCTGCCGACCTGCACCGGGCGGTCGCCGGTATTGGCCACCATCAGCGTGATCGCGCCGCGCCCGGCGTTCAGGGTCAGGGTGCCTTCGGCCGGGAAAAGCTCGCCCGGGATCATTTGCGCACCTTGACCGCGACGGCGACCAGCCCGGCCGCGATCACCGAGCCGAGCAGCAGCAGCGTGCCGGCGCCGATCCCGTGGGGATGCAGATGCGCGCCCTCATGGGCCAGTGCGGGCGCGGCGAGGGTCAGAACGGTCAGGGCGGCGAGCGGGGCAGTGGGTTTCATCGGGTATCTCCTTAGCGGATCGGGTTGTGAACGGTGACAAGCTTGGTGCCGTCGGGAAAGGTGGCCTCGACCTGGACCTCGTGGATCATCTCGGGGATGCCCTCCATGCACTGGTCCCGGGTGATGACTTGGGCGCCGGCCGTCATCATCTCGGCCACGCTGCGCCCGTCGCGGGCGCCTTCGACCACCGCGTCGGTGATCAGCGCGATGGCCTCGGGGTGGTTCAGCCTGACGCCACGCGCCAGCCGCTTGCGGGCCACCTCGGCGGCCATCGCCACCATAAGCTTGTCTTTTTCGCGGGGGGTCAATTGCATGTCAGGTCATCCATGAACGTGGGATCGCATTGTCGGTCAGCCGGGCCAGCACCGGCACCAGCACCTGCCGCAGGGCATGACTGTCGGCGGCCAGCAGGCGCAGGGCCAGGAGGTCGGGGCGGA
>NZ_JARGPK010000029.1 GCF_029212575.1 Antarcticimicrobium sp. | reverse complement strand
GTTGATCTCGTTGGCGATCCTGCCCGGTCCATCGCCGGACACGCCCCAGCCCGACAGCGCAATCCGTGTTGCCGGACGTGTGTTGCGGAACACCAGCATGACCTTCGAGGTCGCCCGCTCCTCGGCGGAGGTATGAGTGCGCTCGAGTTCGGCGCTGTCCAGCGCATCCAGAGGATAGGTGTCCGAACGCGCGCGAAACCGCGAGTCGCGTCGGACCGTCACCAGCCCGCTCGGCTTGTCGAGTATCAGAACCGTGCGCTCGGACAGTGCAGCGTAGCCCAGATAGAAGGCGCCGTTGAGGCCGAGCAGAAGGACCACCCCGGTCATCACCTCGCCGCCGAGCAGATGGGCAAGCCCGAAAATCGTAACCGGTATCACCGGCAGCATCACGAACCAAAGAATGAAACGGGGAATGGCCAGTTCGATCTCGAACCGCTCGGGGGTGTTCAGCCTCGCCGTCATGGCCGGTCTTCCGAGGTTCGTGACAACCATGACGTGATCTCGGCCCTGTCAGTTCCCGCAGAACTGTCGTGGCCTATGCGCGGTTCGACCCGCAAGGAAGGTGCCAGTGGAACCGTTCTATTCTCTCGTCCCTGCAGGCGCGTCACCTGCAGCTGCGCATGACCTTTCGCACGATCGAGGCGCAGTTGCGTCACCACCGTCGTCTTGCGCAAGATGAGGCCGCCGATCAGCGCCGTCATCGCCAGAACCGTGATCCCCGTCTCGATGGCGCCATCCGCAAGTGCTGCAAGGCCCATGGCAGCAGCCATCAGGATCGCGCTGACCGCGATCGCGGCGCGGCGGATGGGCCGGTATTCAATCTCGAGCACGGCGTCCGTCTGCTGCAAGACACGGAAGGCATCAGCGAGCAAATCCGGCAGGTTCACGGCATGCCCAGGTCTGTGTCGATCCAGCCCTCCACGAATTTGCATGTTGTCGGCGCATCGCTGCGGCAGAGGGAGGCGACGAATTTGGCCTCCATCCGGCCGGAATCATCGAGGTCGAGCCGTTCGAGCATAAGCTTGGGCGGGTGCGGCGCCCCATCGCTCTGCCAACCGGGGCCAGTGACACCTTCGGGACGGATGTCGATGGTAATGCCCGCGGGGGCCGTGTCGGCCGAAGGCTCCCCTTCGAAAATCAGATTGATGTGGAAATGTCCGTCCCCCATGGCGTTGATGTCGATCAGGGTCAACGGACCGATATCGTTGACCTGCACCATGGCCGCACCGTCGTCCATCCGCAGCACCTCCCACCTCCGGTCTGCGCCATCAAGATAGGCCGTCACGGTACCGACGGAATCTAGCGCAACGGCCGGTGTGGCGACAAAGCCAAGTGCAAGGAAAAGTCTTTTCATGGCAACTACCTCCGGCTCAGGCTGATTTCGCGGGCGCCTCTGCCCGAGTTCCATTTCGTCCCCATCGCCTCGGTTTCGGAGAAGAAGCTGATGATGCCGTCTGCACGCCGTGCGCCGCTGCCGATGTGCCACGAGAATTGCGGGGCAAGGCCGATGTCGCATCCAAGCACGAAGGCCCATTCGGCCACGTCCGGCTTGATCGCGAACATGCTGGGGTCCATCGGCGCGCCCTTCACGAAATCATAGCGCAGTTCCCGGTTGCCACCCCGTACCGGGACGAGTTCGGTCTGCATCCCGTCAGCGGCGATGTAGAGCCTGTTGCGTATCCGGTCGTAGACGATTTCCAGAGCGTTCCTGTGAACCCCCATCGTCGGACCGATGCCGCGGGCCGTTTCGGTCCAGCTGCCTTCCAGCAACGGTCCGATGCGCCGCAGATCGAGCTTGTCCGCGCCCCGCGGTGTCTCGGAACATATCTCGTTCGGTATGGCGGTGTTCTGCTGGGCTAATGCCGGAGCAGCAATGGCGAAGAGAAGAGCGGAAAATGCGGCGCGGATCATTCGGTTGCTCCTACGGTGACGGGCGCGCGTGCGATGATGCGGCCCGAGGCGCCGACCCGGTAGCGCAGTTCATAGGTGCCGGCGGCGTCGGGCGCCTTGAGCTTTGCAGGAGATCCCCATCGCGTCTGGGTTGCCGTGATGCGGGCATCGTCGGGCGAACCGGGTTGGGCAAGCACGATCTCGTCCTTGGGTCCGGCCGGGCCGGTCCAGGCGATCTCGAACCTCTTGCCGGGCGGTAATACGGCGCCGGGCGGCGTGATGCTGGCCTCGGTCGCGGCCAGGGTGATCGGGCGCGTGGCGAGGATGCGCTGTGGCGCATATTGCTCGTAGCGCAGCTCGAACAGGCCGGTCTCGTCGGGCAGGCGCAGCGTTACGGGGTTGCCGTTCCGGGTCAGCGTCACCGCGAATGTCTCTCCCGCCGCTGCACCGGGGCTGGCCAGCGTGATCCGGTCGCCCTCGGCATCGGGACCGGACCACGAGACATTGAGGGCTCCGCCCGCCGGGGCGGTTTCGGGGGCCTCAAGCGATGCTTCGGGACGAGCCTCAGCCAAGGGCACAGCCACGCGCTGAACTATGTCAGGCCGGACGGTCAGGGCCATCTTGCCGGTGTAGCCGGGTGCGGTTGCAGCGACGCTGTATTCCCCCGGGGGCAGGACGATGTCGAAAGGATCGCTCTTTTCGCCTTCCGCGACGACCGCGCCAGTCTCGTCCGCGATCTGCCAGTCGGCTGCGCCCAGCGGTGCTCCGGTTTCGGCAGAGACCGCATGAAGCGACATTACTACCGTGACCGCGACGGGTTCGGCGGGCGTTACCTGCGCAAGGGCGGCGGCAAGTTCCGCCCCGGTTGCGGCATCGAACAGCAATCCGCCGGTCTGATCGGGCAGGCAGGAGAGCGCACCGACCTCACCCGGCGCCATGCCGAACCCCACGACATGCGCGCGCAGAGCGATGCCCTCGCTTGCGAATTGGGTGGCCAGCGCGCAGGGATCGCCGCCGCAAGTCTCCAGCCCGTCGGTGATCAGCACGATATCGGCGGCCTCGGCGGTGTCGGGGATCTGGTCACGCGCCACCCGCAGCGCATCGGTGAGCGGCGTCATGCCCTGGGGGATCAGCCCGACCAGCCGGTTGGCCTGGCCCGCGCCGATATGGAGGCCCATCGGCGTGACCACCTCGATATCTCCGCAATCGCCACGCCGGTTGTGACCATAGGCCACGATCGCGTAGGGCGCATCGGGATCACGGTCGACAAAATAATTTCCCATCACATCGCGCGCCACTTCGATCCGGCTGAGATCGCCTTCCAGCCGGTTCCACATCGACCCGGAGGCGTCGAAGACGATCACGGTGACGGGTTCCGCCGTCAGCGGCGTGGCAGCGCAGAGGGCGGCGGCGAAGACGGCGTTCCGCATCAGTCGAGCCTCGGTTGCAGGTTCGGGCAGGGCGCATAGCGTTCCGCCCAGCCATCGCCCATGACGATCAGATCGCCGCCCATGCGCGTCATCAGCAGGGTGCGTTCGCGCCACTCCTGTCCCTCGCCCCGGCAGTCGGCCCAGTAGAGTGTCGCGGTTTCCCAGCCCTCGACGCTTCGCGGGTCGGTCAGGCGGCAGCTCGATTCATAATAGACGATCCGGTCGCCCTGCAGCGTCACGCGCTGGTCGCTGACCGTGGCCGCACAGTCGAACCCGTCATAGACGCCATCCGCGGGCACTGCTGCCACGGGGGCGGCAAGCATGATCATTGCAATGGCAGCCGCCCGCATGTCAGTTCACCTGCTCCAGAAGAGCGTCAAAGCTGAGGGTCACGGGGCGTGTTTCCAGAAACGGGCCACCTTTGACCTCGCCGGTCACGGTGCCAGACAGGCTCACGATTCCATCGCTCACGGAGAAATCCGCCAGTTCCAGCGCAAGACTCTCCCCATCGCCGCGCCAGTTGGCCCCCAGGTCGCGCGCGAAGGCGATTTCGAGCGACAGTTCCTCGGGGTTTGGCAGCTCGCCGCTCAGCATCAGCGACACAAAGACAGTTTCCTGATCGCCTTCCGTCTGTACGCCGGAAAGGAATGCGTCGCCGTAACTGCCGATGATCGTCGCTGCCGAAAGATCGGACGAGATCGACAGTTCCAGCGGCTGCTCCCCGAAACTGCCGATGACCTGACCGCCCGGTTCCTCAGCAATGGCAGCCGTCGCCAGAAGACAGGAGAGAGCGCAAATTCCGATCGCGCGGCGCATGGAAGCGTTTATGAACATGTAACGTTCTCCTTGTTGAGCCGCAGGATATGCACTCGCGCAGCTTCGCGCCCCGTCCGTTTGAATGGGGCGCCGCGGAAAAAATATGTGCTAGCATCCATTCAGGCCTCATTATTCACGCGATTCTCATGACGTTTACGCATCGCCTCTATTCATGCCTTCTCGTGCTGGCGATGATCGCTCTTGCCGCGCCGAAAGCGATTGCGGAAAGCCCGCTGTTGACGCTGACGGGTGCGGTGGATGGCGGGCAGGTGGAGATATCGCGCTCCGATCTGGATGCGTTGGAGTGGCACGAGATCGCGACCTCGACGACCGTCACCGACGGACGACCGCTCTTCAGAGGGGTCCTGATGCGTGACATCCTAGCGCTGGCCGAAGCGCGGGGCGAGATGGTGACCGCGCGTGCGCTGAACGACTACGTCATCGACATTCCTGTCGGCGACTTCCACAAATTTGACGTGATCGCGGCGCTCTACATGGACGGGACCGCCCTGACACCGCGCGACAAGGGGCCGATCTGGATCGTCTATCCACGCGACGATCACGGGGTGTTGGCCGACATCCGCTATGACATGAGATGGGTCTGGCAACTCGTCGCACTGCATGTGCAATGACGCGCTTCTCGGGTCCGCTGCGCTATGGCGGTCTTGCCGCGCTGATCGTTGGCTGCATCGGGCTTCTTCTGATCTCTGCGGTCAACATCGTCCGGATCGAGCGGCAGATGCAGATCTCCGCAACCGAGAACATGACCTGGATTTTCGGGCAGACCCAGATCGAGGCGCTGAACCTTGCCGCGGCTC
>NZ_JARGPK010000017.1 GCF_029212575.1 Antarcticimicrobium sp. | reverse complement strand
CCGTCGATCTGGTCATAGGCCTTGAAGTCGCCGAAATACTTGGTGATCGCCGCCGTCAGCGTCGTCTTGCCGTGGTCAACATGGCCGATGGTGCCGATGTTCACGTGCGGTTTCGTGCGATCAAACTTTTCCTTTGCCATGATGGCCTCCTTTTTTCGGGTGCCGGGTGCAGCCCCGGCCTACGGTGGATGGGTAGGCCGGGCTCGCTGCCCGGCATCCCGTTTATGCGTACTTCGACTGGATCTCTTCGCTGATGTTCTGCGGCACCGGATCGTAGTGATCGAACTGCATGGTGAACTGGGCGCGGCCCGAGCTCATCGAACGCAGGGTGTTGATGTAGCCGAACATGTTGGCCAGCGGCACGAAGGCGTCGATGGCGATGGCGTTGCCGCGGGTCTCCTGCCCGGACACCTGGCCCCGGCGCGAGGTCAGGTCGCCGATGATGCCGCCGGTATATTCCTCCGGCGTGATCACCTCGACCTTCATCACCGGTTCCAGCAGCTTGGCGCCGGCCTTGCGCAGACCCTCGCGCATGCACATCCGTCCGGCGATTTCGAAGGCCAGAACGCTGGAGTCCACATCGTGGAACTTGCCGTCGATCAGGGCAACCTTGAAGTCGATCACAGGGAAGCCGGCCAGGGGGCCGCTGTCCATGACCGATTTGATGCCCTTTTCAACGCCGGGGATGTATTCCTTCGGCACCGAGCCGCCAACGATCTTGGATTCGAACGAGTAACCTTCGCCCGGTTCTGTCGGCGAGATGACCATCTTGACCTCGGCGAACTGACCCGAACCACCCGACTGTTTCTTGTGGGTGTAGGTGTGCTCGATCTCATGCCCGATGGTCTCACGATAAGCCACCTGCGGCGCACCGATGTTGGCCTCGACCTTGAACTCGCGCTTGAGGCGGTCGACCAGGATGTCCAGGTGAAGTTCGCCCATGCCCTTCATGATGGTCTGACCCGATTCCAGGTCGGTTTCCACGCGGAAGGAGGGGTCTTCTGCGGCCAGACGGGCCAGACCCTGCGACATCTTCTCCTGGTCGGCCTTGGTCTTGGGCTCGACGGCGATCTCGATCACCGGATCGGGGAAGGTCATGGTTTCCAGAACCACCGGATCCTTGGCATCGCAAAGCGTGTCGCCCGTAGTGGTGTCCTTGAGACCCGCCAGCGCGATGATGTCGCCCGCAAAGGCCTCTTCGATCTCTTCGCGGTTGTTGGAGTGCATCATCATCATCCGGCCGATGCGCTCTTTCTTGCCCTTGGTCGAGTTCACGATCGAGTCGCCCTTGTTCATCTTGCCCGAGTAGATCCGGGTAAAGGTCAGCGATCCGACAAAGGGGTCGTTCATGATCTTGAACGCCAGGCCAGCGAAAGGCATGTCGTCATCCGCGCGGCGCGGAATATTCCGGGTTTCGGTCTCGTCGCCCGGCTTGAAGCCCATGTAATCGACAACGTCCATCGGGCTGGGCAGATAGTCGATCACGGCGTTCAGAAGCGGCTGGACACCCTTGTTCTTGAAGGCAGAGCCACACAGAACCGGAATGAACTTGATCGCCAGGGTGCCGGCGCGGATCAGGCGGCGCAGGGTCGCCTCGTCGGGTTCTTCGCCCTCCAGGTAGGCCTCCATCGCGTCGTCGTCCATTTCGACGGCGGTCTCGATCAGGGTCGCGCGCCATTCCTCGGCGGTCGCCTTCAGGCTGTCGCGGATCGGGCGTTTTTCCCAGGACGCGCCCAGGTCTTCACCGGCCCAGACCCATTCTTCCATGGTGACCAGGTCGACGATGCCTTCCAGCTCGTTCTCGGCGCCGATCGGGATCTGGATCGGCGCCGGGATCGCGCCCGTGCGGTCCTGGATCATCTTCACGCAGTTGAAGAAATCGGCACCGATCTTGTCCATCTTGTTGACGAAGACGATGCGCGGAACCTTGTAGCGGTCGGCCTGGCGCCAGACGGTCTCGGTCTGCGGCTCGACACCGGCGTTGGCATCGAGCACGGCAACCGCGCCGTCGAGCACCGCCAGCGACCGCTCCACCTCAATGGTGAAGTCGACGTGGCCGGGGGTGTCGATGATGTTCATCCGGTGCTTTTCGGTCTGCGCGTTCTCACCGTCCTCGGTGCGTTCCCAGAACGTCGTGGTTGCAGCCGAAGTGATGGTGATGCCGCGTTCCTGCTCCTGCTCCATTCAGTCCATCGTGGCTGCACCATCGTGCACCTCACCGATGTTGTGGGATTTGCCGGTGTAGTACAGGATCCGTTCGCTGCAGGTGGTCTTGCCTGCGTCGATATGGGCCATGATGCCGAAGTTGCGGTAGCGGTCGAGCGGGTAGTCGCGTGCCATTGGTCTGAGCCTCGAAAAAGAGTTTACCAGCGATAATGCGAGAAGGCCTTGTTGGCCTCTGCCATCTTGTGGGTGTCTTCACGCTTCTTCACGGCAGAGCCGCGGGACTGAACAGCGTCCACCAGCTCGCCGGCGAGGCGTTCTTCCATCGTGTTCTCGTTGCGGGCGCGGCTGGCGTTGATCAGCCAGCGGATCGCCAGCGCCTCGCGGCGCTCGGGGCGCACTTCGACCGGCACCTGATAGGTGGCACCACCCACGCGGCGCGAGCGGACCTCGACCGACGGCTTGATGTTATCCAGCGCTTCGTGGAACACCTCGACGGGCGCGCGCTTGATCTTGGCTTCAACGCGATCGAAGGCATTGTAGACGATACGCTCTGCGACCGACTTCTTGCCGTCGATCATCAGGTTGTTCATGAATTTGGTCAGAACGCGGTCGCCAAACTTTGCGTCGGGCAGGATTTCGCGCTTTTCTGCGGCGTGACGGCGGGACATCTTCTTCTCTCCTAAACTATTTGCCGAAATTGCAGCTGGACGTTTGAATCGTGCAGCTCCCGTTCCGGCCGCGCGCCTTGCATTCTTTCACAGCGCGCGCCTTTGCGTCCTCGTGCGTATTGAAACCCCAGCTGATACCCGTATCGCTCAGGCGACGGGTGCCTTTTGACGCCGCGAAGGCGCCGCAGGAATTCGATATCCTCACAGCAATCTGACAGTTCGCACCGCCAGCCTTCTTACATTCCGCAAGCGCGCGTTCGACCGCCTTCGCCTCCGACTTGAAATTCCAGCTGCGCCCAAGCTTCTCGCTTTGGACACTATAGGCGATGGCACCATAGAAGTTCTCCGCGGCAACCGGTGCGGCCGCGAGTAGGGCTGTGGAGACGAGGAACGCGCGGATCATTTCGGGCGCTTCGCGCCGTATTTCGAGCGGCGCTGCTTACGGTCCTTGACGCCCTGGGTATCCAGCACGCCACGCAGGATGTGGTAACGAACACCCGGAAGGTCTTTTACACGGCCACCGCGGATCAGGACCACCGAGTGCTCCTGAAGGTTGTGGCTTTCGCCCGGGATGTAGCTGATGACCTCGAAACCATTGGTCAGGCGCACCTTGGCGACCTTCCGCATGGCCGAGTTCGGCTTCTTCGGAGTGGTGGTATAGACGCGCGTGCAGACGCCGCGTTTTTGCGGGCATTCCTGCAGGTGCATCGACTTCGAGCGTTTCACTTTCGGCTGCCGCGGCTTGCGGATCAGCTGCTGGATCGTTGGCATTCCGGTTCTTTCCCCGTCTCAACAACACATGTGTCAGTGCACGCATGTGCGTGCGGTTCCAATCTCGTGCGCCATACGCGTCCGCAAGCGCAAAAACCGCAATCGCTCCCATTCCGAGGTGAGCGACGCGGTGGGTTATCAGAGGATCGAGGCTGTAAAGGTGCCTGGATCTTGACCACTTCAATATGAAGTCGGCGGTGGGGCGACCCCCGGTGCCGAGATAGCGGGCCGTATATGGGGAGTCGCCGGGCGTGTCAACAGGGCTTGGCCCGGGAACCGCCGCCGCCGCGCCTTGTCAAGCTGGCGAACCATTGCGAGAGTGCAACCGCGAAACCCGGGTCCAGCGGCCCGGGGCAAAGCGGGGCTCAGGCGGCATGCAGGTCATCGGCATTTGCAGATTTTCATATCTCGGGTTTGGCGGGTTTCAGATCGAACACCGTGACCTCGCGGAACGGGCCGGTTTTCTCTACGACCCGACCCGGATGGAAGAACGGTTTCGCACCTTTGAAACCCTCACACTGCCGCCGTTGCGGGCCCAGACCGACGACGATTTCACCCTGTTGATCGTGACCGGCCACAGCCTGCCTGCCCCCTATCTGGAGCGGTTGCACGCCCTGGTGGCCGATATGCCGCAGGTGGTGATCCAGACCCATGCCCCTGGCAAGCATCGACAGGTGATGCAGGAGGCCATCAACTCGGTCCGCCGCACGAGCAAGGAGCCTTGCCTGCAATTCCGCATGGACGACGACGACGCGGTGGCGCGCGTTTACGTTGAGCGGTTGCGTGCGGCAGCGCATGACCTGCGCAAATTCGCCCGCAATCACCGGCACATCGCGATCGACTTCAACCAGGGGTATCTTGTCGGACTTGGCGCATCGGGCCTTTCCGCCGCCCCCACGCTGCACCCCCTGACAACCGCCGCGCTGGCGCTCATGCTCAAGCCGTCGGTCAATCTCTCGGTGATGAATTTCGCGCATCAGAAGCTGGCACGAATGATGCCCACCGTCACCCTGACCGGAGAGGACATGCTGCTGCGCGGGCACAACGCGTTTAACGATTCGCGACAAAAACCCGGTGTGACTCCGGTCGACCTCATCCCGCTTGACCCTGCGCAGGAGGCGCTGTTCCGTCAGGTCTACAACGTCGATGCAGACCACGTGAGAAGGGTCTACAGCGCGTCTTGAGCGTCACTCCGCCACGCGACCGCGGTAAAAGGTAAAGAGCCCGGCAGCGGCGACGATCCCGGCGCCCAGCAGGGTCAAGGGCGCGGGCCAGTGGCCGAACACGACCCAGCCCAGCCCCAGCGCCCAGATCAAGCCGGTGTAGCGGAACGGCGCCGTGAACGAGACCTCGCCGACCCGCATCACCAGCACGCTGAACAGGTATCCCAGCATCACGAACAATGACGCGCCTGCGATCAGCGCCGCGCTCCGGCCATCCAGCGGGACCCAGTCCACCCAGATCGAGGCGAGCCCGGCCGCCACGAAGACCGCCAGCGCCGAGGTCAGCGTCACGGTCATCGATGCCACCTGGGCCGACATCCGACGTGTCACCAGGTCGCGCACGGTGACGCAAGCCACCGCCGCCAGCGCATAAGCTGCGTGCAGGCTGAAGCCCTCCGGCCCCGGTCGAACGATGAGAAGCATGCCGCAGAACCCCAACGCGATCGCCAGCATCCGCCGCCAGCCCACGCGTTCGCCAAAGAACAGCGCCGCGCCCAGCGTCACGGTCAGCGGAAGCACCTGGAGCACGGCGGTGACATTGGCCAGCGGCATGTTCATCAGCGCGGTGAGAAAGAAATAGGCCGCCGCGACCTCGGAGATGCAGCGCAACGCCAGCAGCGCCGCATCGCTGCGCTCCATCGACAGGTGCAGCGTCCCGAGCCGGCGGGCCAGAAGGTAAAGCAGGATTGAGCTGATCAACCCGCGCAAGGTCAGGAGTTGCAGCAAAGGAAGCGCGCCGTCAGTCGCCTTCACGCAGGTGTCGTTAAGGGTAAAGGCCGCCATGCTGCCCATCATCAGCAGAGCGCCCCTTGCGTTCGGTGTCATCGCTCAGAGCGCCCGCAATTGCTCGAGCGTGGTATCGAAATGCGCCTGCAAGAGTTTTTCGATCTCCGCCTCGCCCAGCTTGTGGGTCAGTCCCATCTGCGCCGGGTTCGATTTGTTGTCACCATGAATGGTGCGGATGAAGGCCGGCACGGTGATGTCGGAATAGGTGTTGAAATGCTGCGCCAGCTTGCGGTGATTGTATCGGTAGGGATTGGCGCCATGCCCCGCCGGCGCCACCAGCGTCGTGCCGGTCGAGAGCGGCGCGCGCTCGCAGGCATCGAAGATCTCGCTCGTTTCCCCGGTTGAGCGTACGTAGAACCCCCGGTTATAGGCAATGACAAAGGGCGTTCTCGGCCCGTTCAGCCTCATCAGCCCTCCCGCGATCCGCTTGGTCCGCTTGACGAAATCCTTGTCCAGCGCATCGTCGTCATCCAGCCGGAACAGGATGCGGTGGCTGTACCCGTCCTTGGGGATCGCGTTGTAGCCCTTTTGCAGAAGCTTGTAGTGGTTCTCGGTCCCTACAGGCAGGCAATGAACGTTGGGCAGCGGTTCGATCAGGTCCAGCAACCGCTCCAGGTACTGCTCCGGCATGCTCTCGGCGGTCAGCACCACCATATCGAACTCAGGATCGCTCTGGCGCACCAGAGAGGGCAGGCACAGCTCCTCGAACAGCCGGAACCGCAGCGCCATCCGCTCCGGCGTGAAGAGGTGCGCGGCAGTCTCCTCCAGCGTCTTGAACCGTTCGGAATAATACGTCGGCGTCAGCACCGAGAACCTGAGCAGGCCCACTGTCTTTGTCTTGCGCTCCATGCCCCGTGCTCCCTGTCCGGCCCGGCACAGGAAACACCGGCGGGCGCCGGATGAAAAGCCGCAATCGCGCGCCCCGGATCAAAGAAAAACCCCCGCGGCGCGGGCCGCGGGGGTCATTCGGTTGGCCAGAGGGCCGCGGTTTATTCGCGGCTTTCCGGGGTATCGACCAGGGTGTCGAATTCGCCACCGCCGATGATGTCGTCCTCGTTCGGCGCAGCGAGAGCCGCAGCCGCCTCGGCCTCTTCCCGGCGTGCCTCGATCACCACGTTGTCGCGCTCCTGCGCGACGCGGCGCACCTGCTGGGTCGCGCCACCGGTGCCCGCCGGAATCAGGCGGCCGACGATGACGTTCTCCTTGAGACCCACAAGCTTGTCCTTCTTGCCCTGAACCGAGGCCTCGGTCAGTACCCGGGGGGTCTCCTGGAAGGAGGCCGCCGAAATGAACGAGCGGGTCTGCAGGCTGGCCTTGGTGATGCCCAGCAGGATCGGTTCGCCCTGCGCCGGGCGACCGCCCTTGGCGATAGCCTTCTCGTTCATGGCGTCGAACTCTTGCTTGTCGACATGCTCGCCCTTGAGCAGCGTGGTATCGCCGCTGTCCAGGATCTCCCATTTCTGCAGCATCTGGCGGACGATCACTTCGATGTGCTTGTCGTTGATCTTCACGCCCTGCAGACGATAGACGTCCTGCACCTCGTCGATCATGTAGTTGGCCAGGGCCTCGACACCCATGATCGACAGGATGTCATGCGGCGCCGGGTTGCCGTCCATGAGGTAGTCGCCCTTCTGCACGAAGTCGCCTTCCTGCACCGGGATGTGCTTGCCCTTGGGCACCATGTATTCCACAGGATCCATGGTCTCGTCGGCGGGCTCGATGGTGATCCGGCGCTTGTTCTTGTAGTCGCGCCCGAACCGCACGTAGCCGTCGATCTCGGCGATGATCGCGTGGTCCTTGGGACGCCGCGCCTCGAACAGTTCCGCCACCCGCGGCAGACCACCGGTGATGTCCTTGGTCTTGGCCCCTTCGCGCGGGATCCGCGCCACGACTTCGCCGGCCTGAATCTCCTGGCCTTCTTCGATCGACAGGATCGCGTCCACCGACATCGGGTAGGTCACCGGGTTGCCCGCGTCGTTGCGCACGGGCTCGCCATCGGCGCCGACTAGGATGATCTCCGGCTTCAACTCGTTGCCCTTGGGCGCGGCCCGCCAGTCGATCACGATCTTCTGGGTCATGCCGGTGGCGTCATCGGTCTCGTCGCGTACGGCGATCCCCGAAACCAGATCGACAAACTTGGCCGTACCCGATTTTTCGGCGATGATCGGCAGGGTATAAGGATCCCATTCGAACAGCTTGTCGCCGCGTGCAACCTTGCCACCTTCCTTGACGAACAGCTTGGTGCCGTAGCCGAGCTTGAAGTTGGCCCGTTCCTCGCCGTGCTCGTCGTTGATCAGCAGCTTCATATTGCGGCCCATGACCAGCGGCTCGCCGGCGGCGTTTTCCAGCAGGTTGGCGTTCTCGAAGGCGATAACGCCTTCCTGGCCTGCCTCCTGGAAGCTTTGCTGACCACCCTGCGCAACACCGCCGATGTGGAAGGTCCGCATCGTCAGCTGGGTGCCCGGTTCACCGATCGACTGCGCCGCGATGATTCCGACGGCCTCGCCGGAGTTCACCATCGTGCCGCGCGCCAGGTCACGGCCGTAGCACATGGCACAGACGCCTTCCTCGGCCTCGCAGGTCAGCGGGCTGCGGATGCGGGTCGATTGCAGGCCCGACTCCTCGATGGCATCGGCCATCCGCTCGTCGATGATCTGACCGGCGGCGACGATCACCTCGTCGGTACCCGGCCTGACCAGATCGTCGGCCGCGACGCGGCCCAGGATGCGCTCGCCCAGGCTGGCAACCACTTCACCGTCGTTGACCGCGGCCTCGACGGTGATCGCGTTCTCGGTGCCGCAATCCTTCATCCGAACGATGCAGTCCTGCGCCACGTCCACCAGACGGCGGGTCAGGTAGCCCGAGTTCGCCGTCTTCAGCGCGGTGTCAGACAGACCCTTCCGCGCGCCGTGGGTGGAGTTGAAGTATTCAAGAACGGTCAGACCTTCCTTGAAGTTCGAGATGATCGGGGTCTCGATGATGTCGCCGTTCGGCTTGGCCATCAGGCCGCGCATGCCGCCCAGCTGTTTCATCTGCGTGACCGAGCCCCGTGCGCCCGAGTGCGCCATCATGTAGACCGAGTTCGGCTCCATCTCGGCGCCGCTCTCGTCCGTCTGCACGGCCGAGATCGAGTTCATCATCGCCTCGGTGACGCGGTCGTTACACTTCGACCAGGCATCGACCACCTTGTTGTATTTTTCGCCCTGGGTGATCAGGCCGTCCATGTACTGCTGTTCAAAGTCCTTCACCTGGCCGCGGGTCTCTTCCACGATCGGCCATTTCGTCTCCGGAATGACCATGTCGTCCTTGCCGAAGGAGATGCCGGCCTTGAACGCCTCGCGGAAGCCCATGGTCATGATCTGGTCACAGAAGATGACCGACTCCTTCTGGCCGCAATAGCGATAGACAGTGTCGATGACCTGCTGCACCTCTTTCTTGCGCAGCAGGCGGTTGACCAGTTCGAACGGCGCCTTTGCGTTCAACGGCAGCAGCGCGCCCAGCCGGACCCGGCCCGGGGTGGTCTCGTAGCGCTTGAGAACCTCGTTGCCTTCGTCGTCGATCTGGGTGATCCGCGCGGTGATCTTGGTGTGCAGATGCACCTCGCCCGCGTCCAGCGCATGCTGGACCTCGTCGATCGAGCCAAAGATCTTGCCCTCGCCCTGCATGCCGCGGCGCTCCAGCGTCACGTAGTAGAGGCCGAGGATCATATCCTGCGACGGCACGATGATCGGCGCGCCGTTGGCGGGCGACAGGACGTTGTTCGTCGACATCATCAGCACGCGCGCTTCCAGCTGGGCCTCGAGGCTCAGCGGCACGTGTACGGCCATCTGGTCGCCGTCGAAATCCGCGTTGAAGGCCGAGCAGACCAGCGGGTGCAGCTGAATGGCTTTCCCCTCGATCAGCGTGGGTTCGAACGCCTGGATGCCAAGACGGTGCAAGGTCGGCGCCCGGTTCAGCATGACCGGGTGTTCGCGGATCACCTCGTCAAGGATGTCCCAGACCTCCGGGCGTTCTTTCTCGACCAGCTTCTTGGCCTGTTTCACGGTGCTCGAAAGCCCCTTGGCCTCGAGCCGCGAGTAGATGAACGGCTTGAACAGCTCCAGCGCCATCTTTTTCGGCAGGCCGCACTGGTGCAGCTTGAGTTCCGGCCCGGTCACGATGACCGAACGGCCCGAGAAGTCGACCCGCTTGCCCAGAAGGTTCTGACGGAACCGGCCCTGCTTGCCCTTCAGCATGTCCGACAGCGATTTCAGCGGGCGCTTGTTGGCGCCGGTGATCACCCGGCCGCGGCGGCCGTTGTCAAAGAGGGCGTCGACCGATTCCTGCAGCATCCGCTTTTCGTTACGCACGATGATGTCCGGCGCGCGCAGCTCGATCAGCCGCTTCAGGCGGTTGTTCCGGTTGATCACCCGGCGATAGAGGTCGTTGAGGTCCGAGGTCGCAAATCGGCCGCCGTCCAGCGGCACCAGCGGGCGCAGTTCCGGCGGGATGACCGGGATCACGGTCATCACCATCCACTCCGGACGGTTGCCCGATTCCAGGAAGGATTCCACGACTTTCAGCCGCTTGATGATCTTCTTCGGCTTCAGCTCGCCGGTGGCCTCGGCCAGGTCGGCGCGCAGCTGCTCGGCCTCGGACTCAAGGTCGATCGCCGCCAGCATCTCGCGGATCGCCTCAGCGCCGATATTGGCGGTAAAGGCGTCCATTCCATACTGGTCCTGGGCGTCCATGAACTCTTCTTCGGTCATCATCTGGCCATAGGTCAGATCGGTCAGACCGGGTTCGATCACCACGTAGTTCTCGAAATAGAGCACCCGCTCCAGATCGCGCAGCGTCATATCGAGCATCAGGCCGATGCGGCTGGGCAGCGATTTCAGGAACCAGATGTGGGCTACGGGTGCGGCCAGCTCGATATGGCCCATCCGCTCGCGCCGGACCTTTTGCAGCGTCACCTCGACACCGCATTTCTCGCAGACGACGCCGCGATACTTCATCCGCTTGTACTTGCCGCAGAGGCACTCGTAATCCTTGATCGGACCGAAGATGCGGGCACAGAACAAGCCGTCGCGCTCGGGCTTGAAGGTCCGGTAGTTGATGGTTTCCGGCTTCTTGATCTCGCCATAGGACCACGACAGGATCCGCTCGGGCGAGGCCAGAGAGACCTTGATTTCGTCAAAGACCTTGGGCGGGGTCAGCGGGTTGAACGGGTTGTTCGTGATTTCCTGGTTCATTTGGGTATCCTCAAATCTCGTGCGGATGGTAGGGGGCGGTGGGCGAACCTGCCTTTGGCAGAACCACCCACCCTACGGGGTGTGTAGGGTGGGTAATTTGCCCACCGTCAGTCCTCTTCCTCCGCATCCAGGAGTTCCATGTTGAGGCCCAGACCCCGGACCTCCTTGACGAGCACGTTGAACGATTCCGGTACGCCGGCCTCGAAGTTGTCCTCGCCCTTGACGATGCTTTCATAGACCTTGGTCCGGCCTGCCACGTCGTCCGACTTGACCGTCAGCATCTCCTGCAGGGTGTAGGCGGCGCCGTAAGCTTCCAGCGCCCAGACCTCCATCTCCCCGAAGCGCTGACCGCCGAACTGCGCCTTGCCGCCCAGCGGCTGCTGGGTGACCAGGCTGTAGGGCCCGGTGGAACGCGCGTGGATCTTGTCGTCCACCAGGTGGTGCAGCTTGAGCAGGTACTTCATGCCCACGGTCACCGGGCGCGCGAACTGCTCGCCGGTGCGGCCGTCGAACAGGATCGACTGGCCCGAGGTGTCAAAGCCCGCGCGCCGCAGCGCATCGTTGACGTCGGCCTCTTTCGCCCCGTCGAACACCGGTGTGGCGATCGGCACCCCGCGCGCCACGTTGGCGGCGGCCTCAACCAGATGATCCTCATCCATGTCGACGATGCCCTCTTCATAGACATCCTCGCCATAGGCGTGGCGCATCGCTTCGCGAACCGGGGTCAGATCGCCGGTGCGGCGATAGTCCTGCAAGGCATCGTCGATCTTCAGCCCGAGACCGCGCGCGGCCCAGCCCATGTGGGTTTCCAGGATCTGACCGACGTTCATCCGCGACGGCACGCCCAGCGGGTTGAGGCAGAAATCGACCGGCGTCCCGTCTTCCAGGAACGGCATGTCCTCCATCGGCACCACGCGGCTGATCACGCCCTTGTTGCCGTGACGGCCGGCCATCTTGTCGCCCGGCTGCAGCTTGCGTTTCACCGCGACAAAGACCTTGACCATCTTCATCACGCCCGGCGGCAGGTCGTCGCCGCGGCGCACCTTCTCGACCTTGTCCTCGAAACGGGCGTCCAGGGCGCGTTTCTGCACCTCGTACTGCTCGTGCAACGCCTCGACGATCTGGGCGTCGCTCTCCTCGGCCAGAGCCAGCTGCCACCACTGGCCGCGGCTCAGGCTGTCGAGCAGATCCTCGGTGATTTCCGAGCCTGCCTTGATGCCCTTGGGCCCCTTGGCAGCAGTCTTGCCCAGGATCAGCGTACGCAGACGCGCGTAGATGTTGCGATCCAGGATCGCCAGCTCGTCGTCGCGGTCCCGCGCCAGGCGCTCGACCTCTTCACGCTCGATCTGCAGCGCGCGCTCGTCCTTCTCCACCCCGTGACGGTTGAAGACGCGGACCTCGACCACGGTGCCGAAATCGCCCGGCTTCACCCGCAGCGAGGTATCGCGCACGTCGCTGGCCTTCTCGCCGAAGATGGCGCGCAGCAGCTTCTCTTCCGGGGTCATCGGGCTTTCGCCCTTGGGGGTGATCTTGCCCACCAGGATGTCGCCCGGCTCCACGTCGGCGCCGATATAGACGATACCGGCCTCGTCGAGGTTGCGCAGCGCCTCTTCGCCCACGTTGGGAATGTCGCGGGTGATCTCTTCCGGCCCGAGCTTGGTGTCACGGGCGGCGACCTCGAATTCCTCGATGTGGATCGAGGTAAAGACGTCGTCGCGGGCGATCCGCTCGGAGATCAGGATCGAGTCCTCGTAGTTGTAGCCGTTCCACGGCATGAAGGCGACGACCACGTTCTTGCCCAGGGCCAGCTCGCCGATATCGGTCGACGGGCCGTCGGCGATGACTTCGCCCTTGGTCACAGTGTCGCCCACCTTCACCAGCGGACGCTGGTTGATGCAGGTGTTCTGGTTCGAGCGCTGGAACTTGCGCATCCGGTAGATGTCAACGCCCGCATCGCCCAGTTCCAACTCAGAGGTGGCCCGGATCACGATACGCTGCGCGTCAACCTGGTCGATGATGCCCGCACGCTTGGCCTGGATGGCCGCGCCGGAGTCGATCGCCACTTTCTCTTCGATGCCGGTGCCCACCAGCGGCGCCTCGGCGCGCAGCAGCGGCACCGCCTGACGTTGCATGTTGGACCCCATCAGGGCGCGGTTGGCGTCGTCGTTTTCCAGGAACGGGATCAGCGAGGCCGCGACCGACACCAGCTGTTTCGGCGACACGTCGATCAGGTCCACGCTTTCGCGCGGCGCCAGCGTGTAATCGCCGGACTGACGGGTCGAGACCAGATCGTTGATGAACTTGCCATCTTCATCCAGCGTCGCGTTCGCCTGCGCCACGGTGTGGCGCATTTCCTCGGTCGCCGACATGTAGTGGACTTCGTCCGTCACCTTCGCCTCGCTGACGACGCGATAGGGTGTCTCGATGAAGCCGTACTTGTTGACGCGGGCAAAGGTGGCAAGACTGTTGATCAGACCGATGTTCGGGCCTTCCGGCGTCTCGATCGGGCACATCCGGCCATAGTGGGTCGGGTGCACGTCGCGCACCTCGAAGCCGGCACGTTCGCGGGTCAGACCACCCGGGCCAAGCGCCGAGAGGCGCCGCTTGTGGGTCACTTCCGACAGCGGGTTGGTCTGGTCCATGAACTGCGACAGCTGCGACGAGCCGAAGAATTCGCGCACCGCGGCGGCGGCCGGCTTGGCGTTGATCAGGTCCTGCGGCATCACCGTGTCGATCTCGACACTGGACATGCGCTCCTTGATCGCGCGCTCCATGCGCAGCAGGCCGACGCGGTACTGGTTCTCCATCAGCTCGCCGACGGACCGCACCCGGCGGTTGCCGAGGTGGTCGATGTCGTCGATGTCGCCCTTGCCGTCGCGCAGCTCCACCAGCGCCTTGATGCAGGCGACGATATCCTCGCGGCGCAGGGTGCGCTGCGTATCCTCGGCGTCCAGCGCCAGGCGCATGTTCATCTTGACCCGGCCAACGGCGCTGAGGTCATAGCGCTCGCTGTCGAAGAACAGCGTGTCGAACAGCGAACTGGCCGCCTCGACGGTGGGCGGCTCGCCCGGGCGCATCACGCGATAGATGTCCATGAGAGCGGTGTCGCGGCCCATGTTCTTGTCCATCGCCATGGTGTTGCGGATGTAGGGACCGACATTGATATTGTCGATGTCGAGAACCGGAATCTCGGTGATGCCCGCGTCGATCAGATCCTTGACAGTACCGCCGATCAGCTCGCCGTCCTTGTCGTATTCCAGCGTCAGCTCGTCGCCGGCCTCGACATAGATCGCGCCGTTTTCCTCGTTGATGATGTCCTTGGCGACGAATTTTCCGACGATATGCTCGAACGGAACCAGCAGATCGGTTACCGACCCTTCGTCGATCAGCTTCTTGACCGCGCGCGGCGTCACCTTCTTGGTTGCCTCGGCGATCACCTCGCCGGTGGCGGCATCGACCAGGTCATAGGTCGGCCGCGTGCCGCGCACCCGCTCGGGAAAGAACGGGGTGATCCAGCCCGCGCCCTTGCGCAGGGTATAGGTGACGGTCTCGTAGTAGGCATCCATGATGCCTTCCTGATCGAGCCCAAGCGCATAGAGCAGCGTCGTCACCGGCAGTTTGCGGCGCCGGTCGATGCGCGCAAAGACGATGTCCTTGGCGTCGAACTCGAAATCCAGCCACGAGCCGCGGTAGGGAATGATGCGGCAGGCGAACAGCAGCTTGCCCGAGCTGTGCGTCTTGCCCTTGTCATGGTCGAAGAACACACCGGGCGACCGGTGCATCTGGCTCACGATGACCCGCTCGGTGCCGTTGACGACAAAGGTGCCGTTCGGAGTCATGAGCGGCATGTCGCCCATGAACACGTCCTGCTCCTTGATGTCCTTCACCGATTTGGCGCCGGTATCCTCGTCGATATCGAACACGATCAGCCGCAGCGTGACCTTCAGCGGCGCGCTGTAGGTCATGTCGCGCTGCATGCATTCCTCGACGTCGTATTTCGGCTTTTCCAGCTCGTATTTCACGAACTCCAGAACCGCGGTCTCGTTGAAGTCCTTGATCGGAAAGACCGACTGGAACACGCCCTTGATGCCCTCGCCGTCCTGCGGTTCGGGCTCGTCGCCCGAGTTCAGGAACAGTTCGTAGGAAGATTTCTGCACCTCGATGAGGTTCGGCATCTCCAGCACTTCGCGGATCTTGCCGTAATACTTACGCAGGCGTTTCTGGCCGAGGAAGGATTGCGCCATGTCAGTGGTCACCTTTTCAGTTTCTCACCGGACAAACCAGCCGCCGGGCCACGGCCGCTTGCCCATACGAGAGTGCGCGCTCGGATCAATTCGCGGCCACCGTCCCGACTGGCGGCCTCCCGATCCCTGAACCGCGCCTTAGAAAGGGTCCGTCCCGGGCCCTTTCTAAGACAGGTTCGGCTGGACCCGGAATGCCCGGATCCAGCCCATGTTTCCATCGGCGCGCAGCGCGCACCGGATGCAGCTTAGGCCAGCTCGACCTCGGCGCCCGCTGCTTCCAGCTTGCCTTTGACCTCTTCGGCCTCTTCCTTGGCAACGCCTTCCTTGATCTTGCCGCCGGCTTCGACCAGTTCCTTGGCCTCTTTCAGGCCCAGGCCGGTCAGCGCGCGAACTTCCTTGATCACGTTGATCTTGGAGGCGCCGGCGTTCTTCAGAACGACGTCGAATTCGGTCTTCTCTTCTTCGGCAGCCGCGCCGGCATCCGCCGGGCCAGCCATCATCACTGCGCCGCCAGCGGCGGGCTCGATGCCGTACTCATCCTTCAGGATGGTTTTCAGTTCTTGTGCTTCCAGCAGGGTCAGACCAACGATCTCTTCTGCCAGTTTCTTCAGATCAGCCATTTTATCAGCTCTTTCCGTTTTGATGTGTGTTCCAACGTCAGGGTGCTCGCCCTACGCCGGTCCGAACATGTCACTTTCCGCTTACGCGGCTTCCGCCTTCTCTTCGATGGTCGAAAGGATGCTTGCGATGTTGCTTGCAGGTGCGCCAATTGCCCCGGCGATATTCGATGCAGGTGCGCCGATCATGCCAGCGATCGTCGCGATTAGCTCTTCGCGCGACGGCATTTTCGACACGGCCTCGACACCGGCCCGGTCCAGAGCATTCTCCCCCATGGCACCACCAAGGATCTCGAACTTACTGTTCTCCTTGGCGAAGTCCTCGGCAACCTTGGCCGCAGCCACGGGATCCTCGGAATAGGTCAGAACGGTCATGCCGGTCAGCAGGTCAGCGATGCTTGCGCAAGGCTTCCCCTCAAGGGCGATTTTGGCGAGCCTGTTCTTGGCAACACGCACAGACCCACCCGCTTCGCGTGCACGCGCGCGCAGGTCCTGCATCTCAGCAACTGTCAGACCGGTGTAGTGGGAAACCACCACAACGCCAGAGCTTTCGAAGATTTGGCCGAGTTCCTCGACCACTTTCTCTTTCTGGGCTCTATCCACAGTTCTCTCCAAGTTTGGGGCGCTATCCCGCGCCCCGGCTCAAGTTTGCCGGGCCAGGCCCGGCGTTCAGGTCCGATTTACGGGATTGAGCCAAAAACCACCCGAGGACAATGCCCCCGGCCAATCTGGTCTTTACCCGTCTCAGGCAGGAAATTAAGACGCAAGCGCCACCCGCCGTCTTGGACGAAACGAAATAAAGCGCACGACGAATCGCACGCTTTATCTCAGGGATCTCAATAGGCCGAAACGCGGAGGTTTCCAAGGGGTAAATCACAGGTTCGACACCTAAACGGGCGATTAATCGCCGATGGCCCCGAAGATCGCGCACACCGTCACGTCACCATCCGAGACCGGTTGTGACCGGCGCGCCATCGATCCGGGAAAGGTCTTCCAGGACCCCGCTGGCGGGGTCCTGGCGGGGGCGTCGAACAGTCGCAGGGGAAAACATGCGCCCCCGGCCGGTTAGCCTGCCGCAAAATGCGGCGTGCCGGCCGGGCGCTCGCCCTGCATCCGGCCCGTTTTACTCGCTCGCGGCGTCGGCCACGTCGATCGTCACGCCCGGTCCCATGGTCGAGGTCAGCGCGATTTTCTTCATGTAGGTGCCCTTGGCGCCCGCCGGCTTGGCCTTGGCCACCGCACCGATGAAGGCGCGGACGTTCTCGACCAGCTTCGCCTGGTCGAACGACGCCTTTCCGACACCGGCATGCACGACACCGGCCTTCTCGGCCTTGAACTGGACCTGGCCGCCCTTGGCGTCCTTGACCGCCTGGGCCACGTCCATGGTCACGGTGCCGACCTTGGGGTTCGGCATCAGGTTGCGCGGGCCCAGCACCTTGCCCAGGCGGCCGACGATCGGCATCATGTCCGGGGTGGCGATGCAGCGGTCGAAGTCGATGGTGCCGCCCTGGATGGTTTCCATCAGGTCCTCGGCGCCGACGATGTCGGCACCTGCCGCTTGCGCCTCGTCGGCCTTCGGGCCGCGGGCAAAGACGGCGACGCGCACGGTCTTGCCGGTGCCGTTGGGCAGGCCGACGACACCGCGGACCATCTGGTCGGCGTGGCGCGGATCGACGCCCAGGTTCATCGCGATCTCGACGGTCTCGTCGAACTTGGCCGAAGCGTTGCTCTTGATCAGGGCAACGGCCTCCTCGACCGACAGGTTTTCCTTGCCGGCAAAGGCTTCGCGCGCGGCGCGGGTGCGTTTTCCAAGCTTGGCCATTTTACTTCACCTCGATGCCCATGGAGCGGGCGGAGCCCAGGATGATCTGCATCGCCGCCTCGATATCGTTGGCGCTGAGATCTCTCATCTTCGCTTCGGCGATTTCGCGCACCTGCGCGACGGTCACCGTGCCCACGGTCTCGCGGCCGGGGTTGTTGGCGCCCGATTTCAGCTTGGCCGCCTTGCGCAGATAGAACGACGCCGGCGGCGTCTTGATGTCCATGGTGAAGGACTTGTCCTGGTAGTAGGTGATCACGGTGGGGCACGGTGCGCCGGGCTCCATGTCTGCGGTCCTGGCGTTGAACGCCTTGCAGAATTCCATGATGTTGATGCCGCGCTGACCCAGCGCCGGACCGACCGGCGGGGAGGGGTTCGCTTGACCGGCGGGGACCTGAAGCTTCATGCTCCCGACGAGTTTCTTGGCCATTGGCCTTCTCCTTTTCAACGTCCCCGGAACGCGTTCCGGGGATTCTCGTGTTGTGTGGTCCGGCCTCTGCGACGCGTCGCAGGCGACCTCCCACGCTCAGTTCACGTCAGCCCTGCTTGGTGACCTGCGTGAATTCCAGTTCGACCGGCGTTTCGCGGCCGAAGATCGACACCGACACCTTCAGGCGTTCGTTGTCCTCGTCCACCTCTTCGATCATGCCGTCGAAGTCCTCGAACGGCCCGTCGTTGACCTTGACCCGCTCGCCGACCTCGTAGTGGATCAGGGTCCGGGGGGCGTCCTCGCCCTCCTGGACGCGGTTAAGTATCTGATTTACCTCGGCATCCCGCATCGGCATCGGCCGGCCCTGAGGGCCGAGGAAGCCGGTGACGCGGTTGATCGAGTTGATCAGGTGATAGCCCCGGTCGGACATCTCCATATGCACCAGCACATAGCCGGGCATGAAGCGCCGCTCTGCCGTGACCTTCTTGCCGCGGCGCACCTCGATCACCTCTTCGGTGGGCACCAGCACCTCGTCGATCTCGTCCTCGAGACCGTTCTCGGCCGCCGCGGTCCTGATCTGCTCCGCGATCTTCTTCTCGAAATTGGAAAGAACGCTGACCGAATACCACCGCTTTGCCATAAGCCCCGATGTCCTTGTCCTGTCCGGCGCGACCGTCCGCGGAGCACCGAATTTCTGTAAGTTTTTCAGGCGGTTGATCCGCCGTCCCCGGAATAAAAAGCGGCGCGCAACTCGAATCGCCGCACGCCATACCCCAAAGGTAGGGGCTCACCTACAGCGATGGGGCGAAATGATCAAGGGGGCAGCGCCGATTTCGCGCGCCCGCGTGCCTAGCCGAAGAAGGTCAGCAGACCCTGCAGGCCGGAGCGGATCAGCAGATCGACCAGCGCGAAGAAGGTCGCGGTGAGGGCGGCCATGATGAACACCATCACCGTGGTCAGGAGCACCTCGCGGCGGGTCGGCCAGACGACCTTGGCGATCTCGGCGCGGACCTGCTGGACGAACTGGAGCGGGTTGGTGGTGGCCATGGGCGGGAATCCTGTGTCAATCAGGGGGCGACATAACCGGGCGGGGGGCGGAATTCAAGCCGCGGTTTGGGCAATTCGGGGGCCGAACCGTACAATCCGCGCCCCGCCCCGACCCCTGCCAAACCCCGGAACGGGAAGTTTCGGGGCGATTTCGTACAGAGAGGGTGAAGGCCGGCGCCGCCGCCGTTAACCGGGGTTAACCCGGGTTAACATCGCCCCTGCGCCGCCGCCGCTTCGCCGTTGCGCCCCGGGCGAGCCGCGGCTTTACCGTTTGCTCATACAAACCAAAGACGTTCCACGCCTTCGCGATCCGAGCCGAAACCCCACCGGCGACAGAGCCGGTCCGCCGTCCGATCCGGCACGCCATGCGCCCGGTACAGATCGGCGGGCGCCGACAGGACTGGCCGCTGAGCGGAGATTACCATCAGGACGCTTTAAACGGGCATGCCCCGGCAACCCGTTTCAGAGCAAAGGCGTTTGCACCCTGTCGGGGTGCCGCGAACGCCTGCCCGGCACTTCCGAACCGGCGGAATCCCACCCATGTTATTGAATAACACTTGAGGGGATGACTAGTTGATCACAGGATTACGACAAGCGGCCCGGCACCACCATTGCCTGGCAACACAGCGCACGGGCGACAATACCCAAGCGCAAGAGCCATACCACCGCGACCTGCGGTAAGAAGGAGCGAAAGAATGAAATTCTTGATAGCAGCTGCGGCGACTGTTCTGGTTGCATCTCAGGCCTATGCCGGCTCGTACGAGGTCAGATGCGTGACAAAGAAGGTGCCGTATCAGGAAACCGTCAAGGGCGGAAATCCCGAGAATGTCATCGGCGGAGCCATCGTCGGCGGGGTGATCGGCAAGGTCGTGACAAAGAAGAATGCCGGTGCTGCCGCCGGCGCGATCATCGGCGGGGCCGTCGCCAATGAAACGAGCAAAAGGACCGTCACCAAGTACAAGGACGTCGAAACCTGCTCGAACGTGTTCATTCCCGCGCGCGTCACCAATGAGCAAACGCTGCGACAGACCTTGCTCGATCTGAACGCCGGCAAACCTGTCACCAAGGAAATGACCATGGACGTGCAGTATACAATCGGCGTCGCCCATGACGGAAAATGGGGACCGAAGTCTCAGCTGGCCGGCGAGAAATACCTGGCAAACCTTGCGCCCGACGCGCCGCTATATTCCCTGGTGGTCAACGATGTGGTCATCGTCAGTTCGGCCGATGTCAATGCGGTCGATCAGATCAAGAATGCATTGCTGGAAGCAGGGGTCCAATCGCAGATTTTTGTTGATTTGCAGCAATGAGTATCGGCGGCGTGCCTTGATGTAGCGCCGCCGGAGATAGCCTGGAAAATTGCCCGAACCACGGTTCGGAACCTGTTCGCCGGGCAATCGCCATGCGTGTCTGTGCAAGTCAAATGCCCGCGCCCTGCAGAATGCCGTGGAGCGGGCATTCCCCGCTTGCACGATCACCCCGACGCGGATCATTGGCGCAGGTCTCGAACATGCTCCCGGACTACGGTCATCCAGCCGACCAAGGTCCGCGCCACCCCGACACGGGCACCCTTCCCCGCACGAGGGCCCAGATGTCGATTTTCCGTTGGGAAATTGGCAGGGGCAGCAGGGTTCGAACCCGCGACCTACGGTTTTGGAGACCGTCGCTCTACCAGCTGAGCTATACCCCTAAGGCCGGGGGTTGATGTAGGGCAGCGGGCGCGCCGACACAAGAGGGAATCTGGGCGCGCGGGGGCAAACACCATTGCCTTGGGCGGCCAGCCCACTATGACTGCGGGCGTCCGGGGAAACAGGAGAGGCGCCCAGTGAGCCTGCGCAGGAAGATCGTCGACAGCCCGGCTTTTTTCCGGCTGGTGACCGGGCTGTTTGCCGCCTACATCCGCTTTGCCCATGCCAGTTCGCGCTGGCAGCGCCAGGGGTTCGAGGCGATGGACGATGCGGTGCGGACGGGCGAACCGGTGATCTTCGTCGTCTGGCACCAGCGGCTGATGATGGCGCCCTACATGTTCGACGTGAGCCTCGGGCCAATCTGCTCGCTGACCTCGGCGGGGCGGGCCGGGCGGATGGTGGGGGCGCTGCTGGGCCGGTTCGGCTGGCAGAACGTTTCGATGTCGAGCCACAAGCGGCACGTGACGCTGTCGCGCGAGGTGCTTCGGCGGATGCGGCAGGGGATCTCGGTCGGCATCGCCGCCGACGGGCCGCGCGGGCCGGCGCGGATCAGCTCGACGGTGCCGCTGACCTGGGCCCGCTCTGCGGGGTGCCGGGTCTTCGTGGTCTCGTTCTCGGCCAACCGGGTGGTGGAGATCCCCAGCTGGGACCGGATGTGGCTGCCCGCGCCGTTCACGCGCGGGGTATTCCTGTGCCGCGAATGGGCCGGCGAGGTGCCGCGCAAGGCCGGCGAGGACCAGATCGAGGCGCTGCGGCGCGATTTCGAGACCACGCTGGAGGCGGTGACCACCTACAGCGACCGGGTGGCGGGGCGTTTGGCGGAGGATTAGGGCGCGGCGCGCTCCAGTGCCACGAGGTCGCCGCCGCAGATCGCCGCCTCGGCGGCCTGGATATGCGCGATCGGCCAGTCCCACCAGCGCAGCGCCAGCAGGCGGGCGATGGTGGCCTCGTCGAAGCGCATCCGCAGCACACGACCCGGGTTGCCCGCCACCACCGCGTAGGGCGGCACGCTGCCCGCCACCACGGCGCCGGCGCCGACGATCACGCCCGCGCCCAGCTGCGCGCCGGGCAGGATGCGCGCGCCCTGCCCGATCCAGACGTCAGGACCGATCCGCGTGTCCGGGAACGGCCCGGCGGGCAGCGAGGGGCGGCCGGGTGCCGGCCCGTCGAAGATGGCGAAGGGAAAGGACGAAAACCCGTCATGGCGGTGATTGGCCGAGGCGGTGATGAAGCGTACCCCGTCGGCGATCTGGCAGAACTTGCCGATGACGAGTTGCTCGGGCGAGAAATCGAACAGGTAGGGCGCCAGATGCGCGGCCCAGTCGGCGGGCGGATCAAAGGCGCTGGCATAGCTGTAATCGCCGACCTGCCAGCGCGGATGGTCGATCGCCGGTTTCAGGAAGACGGTGCCGGAATGGGCGCTGCCGTCGGGCAGGCGGACGGGATGGCGGGTGTCGGGCGCGGGGAAATCGGGCATGGCGCAGCTCTGCTGTCGGACTTGGAAAGGGGTTAGACGGGATCAGAGCGTCTTGTTCACCGGAGCCTCCATCGCTGCCGGCACGATAGCGCGGCGGGCCAGCAATGGGAAGGCCGCGCGCGAACAAGAAAAGGGCCGCCCCGGATGGAGCGGCCCTCTTGAATTTTCATCCTGTGGGCCCTCGTCGAACCCGAGTAGAACTTACTCGATGATCTTGGACACGACGCCGGCGCCGACGGTGCGGCCGCCTTCACGGATGGCGAAGCGCAGGCCGTCTTCCATCGCGATCGGGGCGATCAGCTCGACCTCGAACTTCAGGTTGTCGCCCGGCATCACCATCTCGGTGCCTTCCGGCAGCGTCACGGTGCCGGTCACGTCGGTGGTGCGGAAGTAGAACTGCGGCCGGTAGTTGGCGAAGAACGGGGTGTGGCGGCCGCCCTCGTCCTTGGTCAGGATATAGGCTTCTGCCTCGAACTTGGTGTGCGGGGTCACCGAGCCCGGCTTGCAGAGCACCTGGCCACGCTCGACCGCTTCACGGTCGATGCCGCGCAGCAGCGCGCCGATGTTGTCGCCCGCCTCGCCGCGATCCAGCAGCTTGCGGAACATCTCGACACCGGTGCAGGTGGTGGTCTGGGTGTCCTTGATGCCGACGATCTCGATGGTGTCGCCGACGTTGATCACGCCACGCTCGACCCGGCCGGTCACAACCGTGCCGCGGCCGGAGATCGAGAACACGTCCTCGATCGGCATCAGGAACGGCTGGTCCACGGC
>NZ_JARGPK010000096.1 GCF_029212575.1 Antarcticimicrobium sp. | reverse complement strand
CGGTTGCGCGCCGAAGGCTAGGGCGGTGCTTGCCGCCGGGCATGGGCGGCGCTACACCACGGGGTGACCCAGATGACGGAGGACAGGATGCGCATCGCACGGGATTTGGCCGAGGCCGTTGGACACACCCCGCTTATCCGGCTACGGAAAGCAAGCGAAGAGACCGGATGCGAGATCCTCGGCAAGGCCGAGTTCCTCAATCCGGGCCAGTCGGTCAAGGATCGCGCCGCGCTCTATATCATCCGTGACGCGGTGGCGCGCGGCGAGCTCAAGCCGGGCGGCACCATTGTCGAGGGCACCGCAGGTAACACCGGCATCGGGCTGGCGCTGGTCGGCGCCTCGATGGGGTTCAAGACGGTAATCGTGATCCCCGAGACCCAGAGCCAGGAAAAGAAGGACATGCTGCGCCTGGCTGGCGCGGAGCTGGTTCAGGTTCCCGCTGCGCCCTATCGAAATCCGAACAATTTCATTCGGTATTCCGAGCGTTTGGCGCGGGAGCTGTCCAAAACAGAACCAAACGGCGCGATCTGGGCCAACCAGTTCGACAATGTCGCCAACAAGCAGGCGCATGTGGAAACCACCGGCCCGGAGATCTGGGAACAGACCGGCGGCAAGGTTGACGGGTTCATCTGCGCGGTGGGGTCCGGCGGGACGCTGGCGGGGGTGGCCGAGGCGCTTCAGCCCAAGGGGGTGAAGATCGGCCTGGCCGATCCGCTCGGTGCGGCGCTTTACGATTACTACACCACGGGAGAATTGAAGATCAGCGATGGCGGCTCGATCGCCGAGGGAATCGGGCAGGTGCGGATCACCGAGAACCTCAAGGGGTTCAAGCCCGACCACGCCTATCAGGTGCCGGACGAAGAGGCGCTGCCTTACGTGTTCGACCTTCTGCACGACGAGGGGCTGGTGCTGGGCGGCTCGTCGGGCATCAACGTGGCCGGTGCGGTGCGCATGGCGCGCGAGATGGGGCCGGGTCACACCATCGTGACCGTGCTGTGCGACTATGGCACGCGGTATCAGTCCAAGCTGTTCAATCCCGATTTCCTGAACGACAAGGGGTTGCCGGTGCCGGACTGGATGACCGCCGCGCCGGCGAGCATCCCCGGCGTCTTCGAAGACCTGTGATGCCGGGCGGGCGGGAAGCGGGACGGGTGCCGGTCCTGATCCGGGCCCTTGTTCTGGTGTTGGCGCTGGCCCTGCCCGGGGCCGCGGTGCTGGCACAGGACCAGGCGACGCCGGCGGAGGGCGCCGAGCAACCCGCCGGTGAGCAGGCGTTGGAAGAGCCGCCAAAGCAGGACCCCTATTATCTCGCGTGGCAGCAGACCGCGCAGCGTGCCGAGGCGGCGATCGACGCGGATCGCGCCTCGAACGCCGCATTGGAGGATCTGCGCGGGCAACTGGTGGAGTTTCGCCAAACCTTTCTGGAGGCGCGCGACCGGAATTCGGCCCGTATCGGAACGCTGAAATCCCAACTCGACGCGCTGGGGGCGGCCCCCGGTGAGGGCGCCGAGGAACCGGCCGACATCGCCGCCCTGCGGACCCGGCTGAATGGCCAGATGCGCGATCTTCGGGTGCCGTCGGTGGTGGCGCAGGAGGCCTACAACCGGGCCGACGGGCTGATCGCCGAGCTGGACCGGATCATCCGAGAGCGGCAGACCCGGCAGCTCTTGTCGCGGGGCGGGACGCCGCTGAATCCGACCGACTGGTCTGTTGCCTTGCGCGACATGACGGTGCTGTTGCGCGATATCCGCAATGAATCGCTGGCCAGCTGGAAGGCCGCGCGCGACCTGAACCGGCTGCGCGACAACGCGCCCTTGATCCTGCTTTTCATGGTGTCGGGGCTGGTCCTTCTGGTGCGTGGGCGACCCTGGGCCGAACGGGTCGGAAACGCCCTGCGCGGCCTCGGCGGACGCGGCACCGGGGTCTGGAGCTTCATCGTGTCGCTGGGGCGGATCGGGCTGCCGCTGATCGGGCTGTTCCTGGTCACGCGGGCGGTCAACGCCTCGGAGGCGATCGGGCTGCGCGGCACCACGTTCATGAACGCGCTGCCGGTCTGGGGCACCATCGTGCTGGGTTTTCTCTGGCTGGGCGACCGGCTCTATTCCAAACGGGACCAGGACGCGCTGATCCCGCTGCCGCCCCACGCGCGGGCGGCGGCACGGCGCGGCCTTGTCTATGTCGCGCTGCTGCTGGTGGTCTACCGTGCGATCGGGCTGATCGAGACGGTTCAGAACATCTCGGAGGTCTCGCGCGCGATACTGGTGTTCCCGGTGATCGTTTTGGCGGCGGCGGTCGCGGTCCGGCTGCGCCGGATCACCTTGATCGATCCGGGCGACGCTACCGCCGAGACGCTGCCGGCGGGTCTGCGGCGGATGGCACCGACGTTGCGGCTGTTGTCGCTGGCGGTGGCCATCGTCGCGCCGCTTCTGGCCGCCGCCGGGTACCAGACCCTGGCCGAGGCGATCATCTTTCCGGCGCTTCTGACGCTGGCGGTGTTCGGCCTGGTGATGGTTTTGCAGCGGTTCGTCAGCGATCTTTACGGCTGGCTGTCGGGCAAGGGCGAGGCGGCCGAGGAATCGGTGGTGCCGGCGCTTGCGGGGTTCCTGCTGTCGTTGGCCGCGGTGCCGGTTCTGGCCCTGATCTGGGGCGCGCGGGTGGCCGACCTGACCGAGCTCTGGGCGCGGTTCCTGGCCGGGTTCAGCATCGGCGACACCAATATCTCGCCCACCGATTTCCTGACCTTCGCGGTGGTCTTCGGCATCGGCTATGCCGCCACGCGGGCCCTGCAGGGGGCCCTGTCAAGCAGCCTGCTGCCACGCACCAGGCTGGATGCCGGCGGCCAGAACGCGGTGGTCAGCGGCACCGGTTACCTGGGCATCCTGCTGGCGGCGCTGGCGGCGATCACCACCGCCGGGATCGACCTCAGTTCGCTTGCCATCGTCGCCGGTGCGCTGTCGGTCGGGATCGGCTTCGGGTTGCAGAACATCGTGTCGAACTTTGTCTCCGGGATCATCCTGCTGATCGAACGGCCGATCTCGGAGGGGGACTGGATCGAGGTGAGCGGGCAGATGGGCTATGTGCGCGACATTTCGGTGCGCTCGACCCGGATCGAGACCTTTGACCGCACCGACGTCATCGTGCCCAACGCCGACCTGGTGAGCGGGATCGTCACCAATTATACCCGCGGCAACACGGTGGGCCGGGTGATCGTGCCGGTGGGGGTGGCCTATGGCACCGACACCAAGCGGATCGATTCCATCCTGCGCGAGATCGCCAACGCGCATCCGATGGTGCTGGCCAACCCGGCGCCCAACGTGGTGTTCCAGGGCTTCGGGGCGGATTCGCTGGATTTCGAGATCCGCGCCATCCTGCGCGATGTGAACTGGGTGCTGTCGGTCAAGTCGGAGATGAACCACCAGATCGCCCAGCGGTTCGCAGAGGAGGGGATCGAGATCCCCTTTGCGCAGCGCGACGTCTGGCTGCGCAATCCCGAGGCGCTGCGCCAGGCCCATCTCGATCCGGATGCGGAAGCCGGCGACGAAGACGCGACAATCGAGGCGCAGGACGGTGGCGCGGAGGGCTGAGCCGGGGGCGGGAGGCCAGGCCCATCCCGGGCGTTGCACGGATCAATGCGCGATGGCGCCGGACAATCGTGGCACCGGGCGAATTCCGCCTTGCATTGCCTCCGCCGATCCGGCACATAACCGCGGCACGGACAGTTGGCCGAGTGGTCGAAGGCGCACGCCTGGAAAGTGTGTAGGCGGGAAACCGTCTCGAGGGTTCGAATCCCTCACTGTCCGCCATTATCCATAACCCACTGAAACTAAAGCATTGTTTTTAAACGTAACCCTTGAGGATAAGGGTTGTCGGCTTGCTCGGCCCTGAATTTTGCCATACTCTGTGATAGACACTGCAATATACACAGGGGGGGATTCTGGCAATGGCGAAGGGCGTGCTAAAACGAGGCAGCGTGTACCAACTCATGCGGCGCGTGCCGAAGCGGTTCGCGACGGTTGAGCCGCGCCGGATGGTCCTCATGTCGCTCAAGACTGATTCCGACATCGAGGCCCACCGCCGTGCAGATGCCGCCTGGAACGACCTGCTGGCAGGCTGGGAAACGGCGCTTGCCGGCGACAAGCTCACCGGGCAGGCGCTACTCGACAAGGCCCGCCACGACGCCCAGCGCCTTGGGATTATCTACCGCGCTGCGGGCGAGGTCGCCGAACTGCCGGTGCGGGAACTGCTCGACCGGCTGCGCGTGGCCGCGCCTGACGCCGATCCTGCCCGCGTCGATCCAGATGTTGCCACGGCGACGATGGGGCTGGCCCCTGTGCCGGTGGTCACGATCTCCGGCGCGCTGGAGGATTATTTCGAGTTGATGAAGCCGGAGTTGCGCGACAAGACCGAAGACCAGATCAGGCGGTGGCGCAATCCGAAGAAGTTGGCGATTGACCATCTGGTCGAGGCGGTCGGTGACATCCCTCTGCCGGAGTTTGATCACGCCGCCGCGCTCCTGCATCGCCAGCATCTCCTGAATTGGGCGCTGGAGGCAGAGAGATCGCAGGAGACGGCCCGCAAGCTCCAGACCAATGCGATGGCTGTTCTGCGCAAGGTGAACACCCTGCGCGGCCTCGGGCTGTCCCTGACCTTCGACGGCCTCTCGATCCCCGCGTCCAAGGACTCGCCGCCGCGCGTGTCGGTGGGCGGCGAATGGATACGCGACCACATCCTGCCGGCAGCTCGACCAGATGGGGCGCTGGGCGGCCTCAACGATGAGGCACGGCACATCTTTCTCATGCTGATCAACACCGGGGCACGGCCCTCGGAGGTCGCTGGGTTGAAGGTCAAGTATGTTGCGCTGGGCGAGGGGGCGGAAGCGATCAGAATCTTGCCGGATGGGCGCACCCTGAAGAACAAGAACAGCGCGCGCACCATCCCACTGGCGGGGGTATCGTTACAGGCGACGCGGCTGGCGGTGCAGGCGGCGCACGAGCGCGGCGCTGGGCCGGATGATTGGTTGTTCCCACGGTACGCGGTCGGCGGCACCCTCAGCGCGGCCATGAACAAGTTCCTGCGCGCCAATGGCCTCTTGCCCGAGGGCGCGGTCGCCTATGGCCTGCGGCACGGGTTCGAGGATCGGATGATCGAGTCGGGTATCGCCGACCGGGTGCGGGCCGATCTGTTCGGTCACGCGATCCAGCGGGAACGCTATGGCGACGGTGGCGGCGATGCGGTGCGGCGGCGGGCGGTGCAGGCAATCGCCCTGTGAACGTCCTCTACGCCACATGCAGATGCGGCCACACCGGCAGGATCGCCACGCCCAGCGCGGTCAGCGCACATGGAAATGCGGGTGTTCCGGCTGCGATGCGGGCGGTGCGGGTTCGGTGGACCGTCGACAGAGTTCACCACCGTCCTGAGTCTTGATGCCGGGGTGAACCCGCTGGTCGAGCAGAGGGGCGGCGATGGGGGCAGGGGCGGCGATCTGTAGGGTCACGGGCGCTGGGCTGCGCTCTACAGCCCGCCGTGCGGTAGCCGCGCTATGGCCGTGTCGATCTCCGGCCTGATACCTTCGATGCCCGTGATCAGCCCGCGCGGCACGGCGGACAGCCCGGAGTCTCCGAACGACAGCCCGAGGTACGCCTCCGCCAGCACGGCGGCGATCACCGCCTGCACATGGTCGCGCCGCTGCTTGGTCCGCTCACGGTCTGGACGCTGCGACAGCCATAGCTTGTGGGCCGCGAACACGCGCGGATCGACGGTCGGTATCCATACCGGGTTGCCGCGCGTGTCGAACGTCACGGCCTCGAATCTTGGTGCGTTCAACAGCCATTCCATCCCGTCGATCCCGACCGGCTGGAGATCATCCGGGTGATCCGACAGCCGTGCCCGCCGCCGCGCCTCGGACGCAGCCGGCTCCGCGATCCGCGTGGGGTCGTATCCATGCGGGCCGATCAGGTCCACGAGAAAGCCGGTCTTGTTCACGGCGCGGAATGATCCCGGCGACATCGGCGCGAAACTCTTGTCAACTTGGCGCAGCACCCCGACCAGCCCCTCGGGCGGCAGGTCGCCACTAAGCGCAACGTGCCTGCGTGCGTCGTTCAGGATGTCGATGTCGTCGGTTGCCAGCTCCCCGGCGTCGATCTGGATGCCGGCGGCCGCCTCATAGGCATAGAGCGCGTTCGTTCCGACCACATGCAGGCGGCCGCCGAGCCAACCCTGCCGGTCGAGGCGACGCAACACCCCCGCCGTCTCGAACGGCATTCGCCCCAAACCGCGTGCCGCTATGATGCGCCGCCTGCGATTCAGCTCGTCCTTGAGGCCGGCGATGCGCTCCTTCAGCGCCGCCTTGCCGCGATTGAACTCATCGAGACGTGCGTCGTTCTCCGGTGACTTGGAGCCAAGGGAGCGGCGCGACCGCGCGCCGGCACGCCTGCTCGACCGGCGGATCAGGTACTCAGCACCCTTGATCGCCTCATACGCCATGCTGCCGTCGAAGCGCCGGTCGAGGTCGCGCTGGGCATCGCGGAGTGCGTCGTAGCGGTCGCTGGCGTTGATCGCCTCGCGCGCTGCATCCGCGTCTATGTCCCTGACTGTCCACATGTTTGGCCCGTTTTTCGCATTTTGCTAAATATCGGGCCAAACTGCTTTGCGTTCAAGCGATTTGTAACCCTGCTGTCGATCATCCCGGTGATCGTGGTGGTCGCCGCCCGTGGGCGCAAGGGTGATCGCCCCGGTGATCGGTGGTCAGGGGGATCAGCACCAGCCGCTTAATTCCCCCGCCGCTCCGCCCGCCAATCCCACGGAGTCTGCCTCGGCGTCCGCCAGATGCCGATCCCGGCGGAGGGCACTGTCAGACAAACCGGGCTTGAGGCCGGGAGGGTGGTCTCGTAGCTTTCATTGATGACCAGACGATCGCCCTTTCGCTATTTCAAAACGAGCCCCGAGATCATCCGCCTGGCGGTGATGATGTACGTCCGCTTTCCG
>NZ_JARGPK010000095.1 GCF_029212575.1 Antarcticimicrobium sp. | reverse complement strand
GCCCATGGTATCCTCGATTACAGCGCCGCGCCGGCCAGCGCGCAGGAGGCCGTGCAGCTTGGCTGCGCGCCCGACGCGCCGCTGATGATCCTGGAGCGGCGCACCTACGGGCCGGGCGCCCCGGTGACCTATGTGCGGATGGCCCATGCGCCGGGGCACCGGATCAGGCTGGAGATCTGAGCCGGGCTCAGCTTAGGTCGCGCAGGTATTCCATGACCGCCGGGCGCACCGACTGGTCGCCGCGATGGCGGGCGTCGAAGATGACCTTGCGCACGTCGGCCAGGTTGCTGCGAAGCAACAGGCTCTTGACCGGCCCGATCGAAGCCGGGCGCATCGACAGCGAGCGGATGCCGATCGCGGCAAGACACAGCGCCTCGATCGGACGGCCGGCATCCTCGCCGCAGAAACTGAGCGGGGTGTCGGAGCATTCGCAGCGCTCGACGATCCGCTCGATCAGGCTGAGAAAGCTCACGTTCAGCGTATCGTAGCGGCGGCGTACGCGCTCGTTCTCGCGGTCGGCGGCAAAAAAGAACTGTTTCAGATCGTTGCCCCCGATCGAAAGGAAGCCAACCTCGTCGAAGAATTTCTGCGGCGCGAAGGCGAGCGACGGGGTCTCCAGCATCGCCCCGATCTCGAGCGTTCCCGGCAGAGGATGACCCAGCCTCTTTTCGCGTGCGATGGTCTTGTCCACCTCGGCGCGGGCGGCGCGGTATTCCTCGAACTGGGCGACAAAGGGGAACATCACCGTCAGCGGCCTGCCGTTGGCGGCACGGATCAGCGCCTGCAACTGCATCCGCATCACGCCGGGCTTGTCCAGCCCGACGCGGATCGCGCGCCAGCCCAGCGCCGGGTTCGGCTCGTCGTTGGGCTTCATGTAGGGCAGCACCTTGTCCGACCCGATGTCGAGGGTCCGGAATACCACCCGCTTGCCCTTGGCCGCATCCAGAACCCGGGCGTAGAGCGCCACCAGCTCCGACCGCCTGGGCATCTTGTTGCGGACCAGGAATTGCAGCTCGGTGCGAAACAAGCCGACCCCCTCGGCGCCGGAGCCGTCAAGCGAGGGCAGATCGGCCATCAGGCCAGCATTCATGTGCATCTCGACCGTCTGGCCGTCAAGGGTCGTGGCCGGTTTTTCCCGGATCGAGGCATAGCGCTGTTGCGCCTCGGCGCGCATCGCGATCTTGTCGCGGAAGGCGCTAACCACGGTCTCATCGGGGCGCAGGTGCACCAGCGCCTGATCGCCGTCGACCATGATCTGATCGCCGTTCAGCGCCTCGGTGGTGATCCGGGCGGCGCGCACCACCAGCGGAATGGCCAGCGCCCTTGCGACGATGGCGGCATGCGAGCCGACCGACCCCTCCTCCAGCACGACAGCGCGCAAGCCGCGCCCATATTCCAACAGGTCACCGGGGCCGATGTTGCGGGCGATCAGGATCGGGTCCGGCGGCATGTCGGCACCGGTATTGTTGCCCTGGCCGGTCAGGATGCGCAGCAGCCGGTTCGACAGGTCGTCGAGGTCGGACAGCCGTTCGCGCAGGTAGCTGTCCTGCGCCTGGGCGATCCGGTTGCGCGCCAGGCTCTGTTCTTTTTCCACCGCCGCCTCGGCCGAAAGCCCGCGCGCGATGTCCTCTTCCATCCGCCGCATCCAACCCTTGGAATTGGCGAACATCCGGTAGGCTTCGAGCACCTCGAGCTGCTCCTTGTCGGCCCCGCGCGACAGTTCCAGCATCTTGTCGACGCCGACGCGCAATTGCTCGACCGCTTCGTGCAGTCGCTCACCCTCGCGCTGCGGGTCCTCCGCGATCGGGTTGGTGACCACCACCCGCGGCTCGTGCAGCCAGACATGCCCCTCGGCCGCGCCCTCCTGTCCGCTGATCCCGCGAATCAGGACCGAGCGCTGATGCAGCGGCGACAGCGCCGCCCCCTCGCCCACGAAGGCACCCAGTTCGGTCATCTCGGCGATGACCATGGCAACCACCTCCAGCGCATAGACCTCGTCGGCGGAAAACACCCGCGCGTCGCGCGACTGCACCACCAGCACGCCCAGGGATTCACCCAGCCGCTGGACCGGGATGCCAAGGAAGGAGGAATAGCGTTCCTCTCCGGTTTCGGGCATGTAGCGGAACCCGGGCTCGGCCGGGGCATCGGGCGTGTTGACCACGCGGCCGGTGCGGGCCACCCGGCCGACCAGCCCCTCGCCCAGCCGCATCCGCGTGTGGTGCACGGCGCCGGCGTCCAGCCCCTCGGTCGCGCAAAGCTCCAGCGTCTCGGAATCGCGGAACAGGTAGACCGAGCAGACCTCGGTTCCCATGCTGTCGGCGATCAGATGAGTGATCTTGTCCAATCGGGTCTGGCCGGCATCGCTGCCCGCCATGACCTCGCGCAGCCGCTTGAGCAGCTTGCGACTTTCGCTTTCCGTGCCGTCGGGCATGGGCCTCGTTCACTATGCGGTGTCAGACCGCCCGAGAAAAAGGAACTCAGGCCGCCTTGTCCAGTTCGAAGGCATCATGCAGCGCCTGAACCGCAAGTTCCATGTATTTCCGGTCGATCAGCACGGAAATCTTTATCTCTGAGGTTGTAATGACCTTGATGTTGATCCCCTCATCGGAGAGCACCTTGAACATCTTGGCGGCCACGCCCGACTGGCTGCGCATGCCGATGCCGACGACGGAGACCTTGGCGACATCGGTATCGGCCACCAGTTCGGCATAGTTCAGATGGCCGTCCTGCTTGATCCTGTCCAGCGCCGCCTCGGCGCGGGCGACCTCGTTGGTTGGGCAGGAAAACGTCATGTCGGTGCGCCCCTCTTCCGAGATGTTCTGCACGATCATGTCCACGTTGACCCCCGCCTCGCTCAGCGCGGAAAAGATCGTGGCGGCGACCCCGGGCCGGTCGGCCACCGACAGCAGCGTCAGCTTGGCCTCGTCGCGGGAATAGGCGACGCCGTTCACAACGTTGGATTCCATGATATCCTCCTCGGCACAGACAAGCGTGCCCGCTTTGTCTGACTGTTCCTCGAAACTCGACAGCACCCGCAGTTTCACACCATAGCGCATTGCCAGCTCGACCGAGCGGGTCTGCAACACCTTGGCCCCGAGGCTGGCCAGCTCCAGCATTTCCTCGAAGGCGATCTTGTCAAGCTTGCGCGCCTTTGCGCAGATCCGCGGGTCGGTGGTATAGACGCCGTCCACATCGGTGTAGATGTCGCAGCGTTCGGCGCCGAAGGCGGCGGCAAAGGCCACCGCCGTTGTGTCCGACCCGCCCCGCCCCAGGGTGGTGATCCGCCCCTCGGGGCTCAGGCCCTGGAACCCCGCGACAACGGCCACCCGCATGCCCTCGGCGAATTTCTGGGTGATGTTCGTGGGCGGGATATCCACGATCCGCGCCGCCGAATGGGCGCTGGTGGTCTTCAGCGGCACCTGCCAGCCCTGCCAGCTGCGCGCCGGCACGTCCATTTCCTGCAGGGTCAGCGCCATCAGCCCGGCGGTCACATTCTCGCCCGAGGAGACCACCGCATCGTATTCGCGCGCATCGAACAGCGGCGAGGTTTCCTCGACCCAGCCGACCAGTTCATTGGTCTTGCCGGACATGGCCGAGACGATGACGATCACGTCATAGCCCTTGGCCACCTCGACGCCGATGCGCTTGGCGGCGCGGCGGATACGATCGAGGTTGGCAACCGAGGTGCCACCGAATTTCATCACGAGGACGGGCATGCGTTTTTCCCCTGGGTCCCGAATTCCGGCGCGGTTTACGCGCAGCGCAGGCGTGGCGCAAGAGCGATGGCGTCACGCGTGCCGCCAGTTGTCCCTCGGAAACCATGGCCACAAGGGGCTGGGGAAACGGCAGGTTGGTGTCCTGGGCCGTGGCCGCCCCGGCAATCTCCTCAGGCGGGGTCATTCACGGGTGCAACAGGCCGGTCACAGCCCAAAGCGGAGCCAAAGAGCTCGCAGGAAGGCCGGATGCTCAGCGCTGGCAAGGGGCACGCAGGGCTTACGGGGTCAATCCACGCGCCCCCGGCACCGGCAGGCTTTGCCGCGCGGCGTCAATAGTGGCATTTGTCAAAAAAGAGAAACCCAACGCACCCCGCCAGGCCGGATTTCCGGGACGATAAAAACAATACTTTTTGCCTTACACGAAAAAACATGAGAATCATCCCGGATGTTTCATCGTGGATTTCTCATAGGGTTTCTTGCCGCCGACTGCATGTTCCTGGTTATTCATGCGGTCTTCGGCCTTCTGACAATGCGAGGCGTTGTCGAGGTCTGGCCGGATTTTTTCAATGTAGACCGGGACTGGGGCGGCGGTGAAATCTTCAGCTATATCAAATGGGCATTGACTATCGGAGCCGTGGTTGCGTGTTTCATGAAAAGCCGGAAGCCGATATTTCTCGGGCTGGGTGGTCTGTTTCTTATCTGCCTGCTCGACGACAGTATCGGATTGCACGAGCGCGGCACCTTGTGGCTGGTCGACGAATTCACGATTTATCGGTACTTCGGAGCCATGCAGGGGGTTGTTGGTGAACTCATCGCCTGGGCGTCTCTGGGCATTCCGGCGGTTGCATGCCTGGGCGCAGGATGGTGGATGTCGAATTCCCGAGACAGGCGGTTGATTCTACCCGGATTGATGTTCTTCGCCGGGGTTGTGGTCAGCGCCGTCGGCATGGACGTGATACACAGCAGCCTTCCTGATCGCTCATTGGCGGCCGGACTCGTGGGCATGCTGGAAGAGGGCGGTGAAATGATCTTTCTCAGCCTGCTTCTGGCCTTTGTCTGGGGCTTGCTCCGGCGCGTTGATGACCTTCAAGAACAGGCAATCTGACGACCGTCTTGCCCGCGAACCGGCCTATCCGCGCGCCCTCAATAGGCGTGCGCGCGCCCGTCCCAGGTTTCGAAACAGCCGGTGTGCTCCAGATCCAGCGCGGCGAATCGGTCCACCAGCCCGTCGGCGGCCTGATCCACTGTGATCTCCGCCGCGGGCCCGCCCATATCGGTCTGCACCCAGCCGGGATGATAGATGCCCACGGCGATCCCCTCGCCGCGCAGGTCGGCAGCCAGGTTGCGCCCGAGGTTCAGCGCGGCGGCCTTCGAGGCGCGGTAGATGTAGCTGCCGCCCGGTGCGCGGCTGTGCGAGGCCATCTGCGACGAGATGATCGCGATCCTGGCACCCGGCGCCGCCCGAAGATTGGGCAGCAGCGCCTGCACGGTCAGGAACACGCCGGTGACGTTCACCGCAAAGCTTTGCGCCCACATCCCGGCCGGATAGCCACCCTCCAGTATCTGTCCCTTGTCCAGGTAGACCCCGGCATTGCACACCAGCAGATCGACCGGCTGCCCGACCAACCGCGCCGCCATGGCACGCTGCGCCTCCGGGTCGGTGACGTCGAGCGCGATTTCGGCGCTGCCGTCTCTGGCAGTGCCGGTCACCGCATGGCCGGCGGCGCGGTAGCGGTCGGCCAGCGCGCGACCGATGCCGCGCCCGGTGCCGGTGATCAGAACATGCATGGGTTCAGTTGGTCTTTCGGTTCGGGGTGAAAGGCAAGGGGGCCACGGGCACCCCGTCCTCGATCAGGGCGCGGGCGTCCTCGGCCCTGGCCTCGCCGTAGATCGGGCGTTGCGGCGCCGCGCCCTCATGGATGGCGCGGGCCTCGGAGGCGAAATTCTTCCCCACGTAATCCGAGTTTTCCTCGACCTTGCGGCGCAGTTCGGCAATGGCCTGCTCGGCCGGGCTGGCGGGCTGGCTCAGGGGGCGCTCGGGCGTCGAGTCCGGCGCGGGGTCGGCGGCCTTGCGCCCGGGGCTCACGCGCGGGGTCATCATCGCCTTTTCCACCTGGGCGCTGCCGCAGATGGCGCATTGCACCAGGCCCGCCGCGGCCAGTTTGTCAAAGGCCTCGGCGGATTTGAACCAGCTGTCAAAAGCGTGCCCCTCGGCACATTTCAAAGCGTATTGGATCATTCTAGGACACCATCGTGGGGTCTTGGATTAAATATCCACAGCATCGTCAAGATCAAGTGGCGTGGCGCGCGACGCTGCCAGGTGTTGCCAAAACGTACGGAATTCGCGGCGTTTCGGGGAGTTCGGATCCTGCGCCCCGGCGCCGCCCCGCTCAGCGCAGCGCCGGGCCCATGCGCGCGGCCAGTCCCGACACCAGCTCGGGGTGCGGGATGTCGGCGTCGATGGCCAGACGGCGCAGGCCGAAATGCACATGCGCCATTTCCCGGTAGTAGCGGGTGTAGAGATAATTGGTCCCCGCCCCGGTCACCGCGCCCAAGAGCGGCACGCTTTGCGCGGCGAGCTTCTGGCCCATCACGGCGGCCAGCCGGGGCGAGACACTGGCGATCAGTTTTTGCACCGTGCCGCCGGTCAGGGTGAGCCGCAGCGACAGGAACCCCAGGTCGGCGCCGTCGTCATGGGCCAGCGGCCCGGCGGCCGCGAAGACGCGGATGCAGTCGAACTGCACGTTCTCGGCGCCGGGATCGAACCCGGTTTGCGCCGCGACGCCCTGGATCGAGCGCAAGAGCACCGTGGTGGTCGCGGGCAGTTCGACCAGCGCGCCGGGCAGCCCGCCGAACCCGCCCGCTGCGCCCATCGCGGCGGTGGCGGCGATATCGACCCAGCCGGGCTGATCCGGGATCACCCCGCGGCTGCCTTGCGCGGTGCGCATGGCCAGCGTCAGCGCCCGTTCGGTCGCCACCCCCAACCCGTCGCGCAGCTCGGCCGGGAGCCTGTCAAGCAGCCCCTCGGCACGCCCGCCCAGCGCCGTCAGCAGGCGCAGCCCCGGCCCGCCCGCGTCGCGGTAGCGCGCGGCGAGCCGGTCCAGTTCCACCTCGGCATCGACCGGAGCGGTGTGAATCACGTCATTGGGCATGGGCCGTCGCCTCGTTGTCCATGCTTCAGAACATTGGCACGCGCGGCGTGGAATTCAATCCCGCGCCCCGTCACACCCGGTCCAGCGGGTGACCGGCCCCCGCACCCCGGCCCAGGCGCCGGGCTCGAGCTCGCGGCCGAGGATTCGGTCGGGGTTGGTGGGCGGCGGCATCTCGACCCCGTCGAGGCGGGTGAAGCCGAAACGGCCGTAATACGGCGCGTCGCCCACCAGCATCACCCGCGCCCAGCCGCCCGCGCGAGCGGCGGCGAGCCCCTGGTTGATCAGCAGCGCGCCCAGCCCCTCGCCCTGGTGGGTGGGATGCACGGCCACCGGTCCCAGCAGCAGCGCCGGCGCGTCGCCCACGCGCACCGGCCAGAACCGGATCGCGCCGGCCACGGTGCCGTCGCTGTCGCGCGCCACCATCGACAGGCCCGCCACCGGATCGACGCCGTCGCGCAAACGGTACGACGACAGCGCCTCGCGCCCTGGCGCGAAGCACAGGTCGTAAAGTGCCTCGACTTCCCACCAATCGGCGGGGCTTTCGGGTTGCAATGCGATCACCTGTGCCCAAGCCTCTCATTCCAAGCTGGAAATCGCCCTAGCACGACGTTACCCCTTGGGCAAACAACTGGAGACGCGCATGTTCTATCGCCCCGAGGACGGCCACGGGTTGCCGCACAACCCGTTCAACGCGATCATCACGCCGCGCCCGATCGGCTGGATCTCGACCAGGGATTCGCAAGGGGTCAACAATCTCGCGCCCTATTCCTTTTTCAACGGGGTCGCCTATACCCCGCCGCAGGTGATGTTCGCCAGCACCGGGCAGAAACCGGACCAGGAGGACAGCAAGGACAGTGTCGCCAATATCCGCGACACCGGGGTGTTCTGCGTGAACGTGGCCGAATACGCCCGGCGCGACGCGCTCAACGCCACCTCCGCCACCCTGCCGAAAGAGGTGGACGAGTTCGCCCATGCCGGGCTGACGGCGGCGGAGTGTTCGCAGATCGACTGCGCCCGCATCGCCGATGCGCCCGCCGCGCTGGAATGCCGGGTGACCCAGATCGTGCCGCTGGAAGGGCAGAACAACGTGCTGGTGCTGGGCGAGGTCGTCGGCGTGCACATGCGCGACGACTGCATCCGCGACGGGCGGTTCGACGTGCGGGTATTCCAGCCGCTGGCGCGGCTGGGCTATCGCGACTACAGCCATGTGACCGAGGTGTTCGAAATGATCCGCCCCGACGACTGAGGCGGCGGGCGGCATTTGTCGGGAAATCCCGGATCGAGGCCGGGATGACAGGTCGGGATGACAGCGTTTGTGCCTCGCGCCCTGTCACCCCGGCCCCCGAGCCGGGGTCTCAAAGGTTCGGAGTGATCCCGGATCAAGTCCGGGATGACAGTGTTTGCGCGCCGCGTGCCCTGTCACCCCGGCCGCAGAGCCGGGGTCTCAAAGGTTCGGGGAGATCCCGGATCAAGCCCGGTATGACATCTCTGGCGGTTGGCGCGCGACGGCCCTGCGCCTCAGAACAGCAGTTCGGCCACGGTGATCCAGACCGGCAGCGTCGCCGCGCTGAGCAGGGTGGATTGGGCGATCAGGGTCGCCACCAACTCGCGGTTGGCACCGAATCCCGCCGCCAGCACATGCGCCGCCGAGGCGGTGGGCAGCGCCGCGAAAAGCACCAGCACCGCGACCAGCGGCCCCGTGGCGCCGGTGATCAGCGCGGCCGCGCAGACCAGCGCCGGCAACAGCACCAGCTTGGTGCCGGTAAGCATGGCGCTGAACCGGTCGAGCCGCGCCAGCGCGCCCCAGTTCATCGTCGCGCCGATGGAAATCAGCGCCACCGGGATCGCCGCCTGCGCCAGCATCCTGAGCGGGGCCAGCACCGGCGCCGGAACGCTCCAGCCCGAGAGCCCAACGATCACCCCGGCGACGCTGGCCAGCAGGAACGGGTTGAGCGCCACCTTGACCAGCGTCGCCCGCAGCCCCAGCGCATTGCCGCGCGACAGCGCCGAGACAGCAAAGAGGTTGGCCACCGGCACCGCCATGCCCACCGTGACCGCCAAAAGCCCGGCGTCGGCGCGGCTGAGCGTGCCGACGGCGACAAAGCCCAGCGCGGTGTTGAACCGCCAGGCGGTCTGCCAGCAGCCGGCGAAATCGAGGAACCGCTGCGGCCCGAAGCGCCGCGCCAGCGCGCCCGCCAGCAGACCCGACAGCAGGATCGCCCAGACCAGCGGCGCGATGGCGATGACCTGCGCCGGGGCGATCGGCCGGCTGGAGGCGGCGACGAAGAGCAGCGCGGGAAACAGGATCTCGAAGTTCAGCCGGTCAAGCCCCTGCCAGGCGTTGGCCGACAGCCGGTTGCGCAGCATCCCGCCGAGGCCGACCAGCAGGAAGGAGGGCGACAGCCCCAGAAGGATGGTGAGAAAGACCAAGGAAAGCGCCTCCCGCGTGTCGTTGCAGGCGTTGTGGAACGAGCGCGCAGGCGAGGCAAGCCCCGAGCGCGATAATGCCGGTTCCTGTCGCCCGTCGGGGCGAGTGCCGGTTGCATCCGCCCCTGCCGTGGCTAATCTCTCCCGCGACAGACAGATGGGGCAAGCAGCATGACCAGAACCAAAATCGGCGTGATCGGTGGATCGGGCGTTTACGAGATCGAGGGGCTGGAGGACGCCCGCTGGGTCAGGGTGGACAGCCCCTGGGGCACCCCCTCGGACGAGATCCTGACCGGGCGGCTTGACGGCGTCGATCTGGCGTTTCTGCCGCGTCACGGGCGCGGCCATTACCTGAGCCCCACCGATGTGCCCTATCGCGCCAATATCGACGCGCTGAAGCGGCTGGGGGTGACGGACGTGATCTCCATCAGCGCCTGCGGCTCGTTCCGCGAGGAGCTGGCGCCGGGCGATTTCGTCATCGTCGACCAGTTCATCGACCGCACATTCGCCCGCGACAAGAGCTTTTTCGGCAGTGGCTGCGTCGCGCATGTGAGCATGGCGCATCCCACCTGTTCGCGGCTGGGCGATGCCTGCGAAACGGCGGCGCGGGACGCGGGGATCACCGTGCATCGTGGCGGCACCTACCTGGCGATGGAGGGGCCGCAATTCTCATCGCTTGCCGAGTCGCGGATGTACCGCGAGCAATGGGGCGCCGACGTGATCGGCATGACCAACATGCCCGAGGCCAAGCTCGCCCGCGAGGCCGAGCTTTGCTATGCCTCCGTTGCGATGATCACCGATTACGACAGCTGGCACCCCGAGCACGGCGCGGTGGAGATCACCGAAATCATCGCCACGCTGACCGGCAACGCCCACAAGGGCCGCGACAAGGTGCGCCGGCTGCCCGGATTGCTGGGGGCAGAGCGGGCGCCCTGCCCCTGCGGCTGCGACCGGGCTCTGGAGTTTGCCATCATGACCGCACCGGAAAAGCGCGACCCGGCGCTGGTGGCCAAGCTCGATGCGGTAGCGGGCCGGGTGCTGAACGGCTGAGATAAAGGCGGTCCTGCATGTCGCGGTTTGCACGGCCAATCTGCGCCATTGTTTGAGGGAGTATGATGATGTCTTTCGACCTCTGGCTGGCCTTTGTTGCCGCCTCTACCGTGCTGCTGCTGATCCCCGGCCCCACCGTCCTTCTGGTGCTGAGCTATGCGCTGAGCAAGGGGCGCAGCGTGGCGCTGGCCAGTGCCGCCGGGGTGGCGCTGGGGGATCTCACGGCGATGACTGCCTCGCTGGCCGGGCTGGGGGCGCTGGTGCTGGCCAGTGCGGCGCTGTTTTCGGTGCTGAAATGGGTCGGCGCGGGGTATCTGCTCTGGATGGGCTGGACGCTCTTGCGCAGCGCGCCCTCATCCGGAATGCAGGCGATGGCGCGGCAGAGCGACATCACCGCGCACGGGGTATTCGGTCATGCGGCAGCGGTGACCGCGCTGAACCCGAAATCCATCGCCTTCTTCATCGCCTTCGTGCCGCAATTCCTGCGGCCCGACCTGCCGCTGGTGCCGCAATTCGCGGTGCTGATCGCCACCTTCGTCGGGCTGGCGGCGCTGAACGCGCTGGCCTATGCGCTTCTGGCCGACCGGCTGCGGGCCTGGATCGGGCGGCCAAGGGTGATCACCGGGCTGACCCGCACCGGCGGTCTGACGCTGATGGGGATGGGGTTGGCGACAGCGGTGCTGCGGCGTCCGGTCTGAGACAGGGTAAGTCCCCGGCAACGGGGACTAACCTTCGGCGTTCTCTTTCATGAACTCGCGGATGAAGCGGCGGATTTCCCGCGCGGCGCTGGTGTCCATCTCCTTGCACAGCTCGACAAAGGCGTCGCGTTCCTCCTTGTCGAGGCGCAGGACCAACTGGCTGTTCTTCTTGCTGGAAGGCTTGCTTTCTTTCTTTGACACGCGCGTTTTGTCCCACCGGCCCTTGGCATTTGGTATAGCCCGTGTATATACATTGTATAGGGCTTGTCGATATTCCATCGACGTAACATCAAAATGAAAGGAAAGGCAAATGAACCTTCATACGGCACGGGCGATCCTGATCCGCGAACGGCTGGACTGGAAACAACCGCATCTGATGTGGTTGCCGGCCTCGCTCTATCGCGGCTTTCGCAAGACCCTGCGCTGAGCGCGCGCCCTGCCCCGTCGGGGCTGGCGACCGAACTGCTATGGCACGCGGGTCTTGCAAGCGCGCGCCGCATCGGCCAAACCCGCTGCGTCGACCACATCCGGAGCAGCGCCATGGCCAAACCCGCATCCGTCAAGGATTACATCCGTACCATCGTGGACTTTCCGCACGAGGGGATCATGTTCCGCGATGTGACCACGCTGTTCGCCGATCCGCGCGGTTTTCGCATGGCGATCGACCAGATGCTGCATCCCTACGCGGGCGAGCGCATCGACAAGGTGGTGGGGCTGGAGGCGCGCGGCTTCATCCTGGGCGGGGCGATCGCGCACCAGCTTTCAGTCGGCTTCGTGCCAATCCGCAAGAAGGGCAAGCTGCCCGGCACCACGATCAGCCAGGATTACAAGCTGGAATACGGCGAGGCCATCGTCGAGATCCATGACGACGCCATCGCGCCGGGGGAAAAGATCCTTGTCGTGGACGATCTTTTGGCCACCGGCGGCACCGCCGCGGCCGGCATCAAGCTGATCGAGCGGCTGGGCGGCGATATCGTCAGCTGCGCCTTCGTCATCGACCTTCCCGACCTGGGCGGGCGCAGGGTGCTGGAGGGGTTGGGCATGGATGTTCATGCCCTGTGTTCCTTCGAGGGGGAGTGAGCGCAAGGCACGGAACAGGCCTTCCCGGCCTTGCCCGACCTCAAGGCGCACTGCCCTCGATTGTGTTTTGTCGGCAATGGGTGGGATGCGGTGCCGGGCTGAAGCCCGGCCTACGGGCTGCGCGCCCCGGTAGGGCGGGCTTCAGCCCGCCATTTGTGAGATACCTTGTCCCTTGGGAAAGCATGCTGTCATCCCCGCGCGGGCAGGGATCGGTTGGCCAAGGCACCAAATGTGGGAGGCCCCGCATTCGCGTGACCCCGTAGGGCGGGTTTCAGCCCGCCATCTGCGCCACACGCCCTGTTCCTGGCGAAAGCACGCTGTCATCCCCGCGCAGGCGGGGTGACAGGGCTGTTCGCGCCGCGCCTGGCGCGGACCGGGAAAAGGCTGGCTACGCGCCCGATCCCAGCCGCTGCCCGGTTTCGGCATCGAAGAGATGCAGATCCTCGGCCGCGCAGCGCAGCGGCATCACCGCCCCGGCCTGCTGCCGTTGCACCCCGGCCAGCCGCACCACCAGCGGCGCCGCGGTTCCGGCCACGGCGCCATGCACCACGGTGTCGGCGCCCAGTTGCTCGATGAAACTGACCGAAAGCTGGAACATGCCCGCGCCACCGCTCTCCGGGGCCAGTTCCAGATGCTCCGGCCGGATGCCCAGCGCGATGCGTTGGCCTGCCGGGCCCGGCAGGTCAAGGCCGAAGGACAGCGCCGGCGCGCCCTCAGGTTCGAGACGGCTGCGGGTCGGCGCCGATCCGGCCCTCCAGCATATTCATCGACGGGCTGCCGATGAATTCGGCGACGAAACGGCTGGCCGGACGCAGATAGAGGTCCATCGGCGTACCCACCTGCTCGACCCGTCCGGCATTCATGATCACGATCCGGTCGGCCAGACTCATCGCCTCGACCTGGTCATGGGTGACATAGACGAAGGTGGCGCCGAGCCGGTCGTGCAACGCCTTGAGCTCGGCGCGCAGCTGGGTGCGCAGCTTGGCGTCGAGGTTGGACAGCGGCTCGTCGAACAGGAACACCTTGGGCTTGCGCACGATGGCGCGGCCCATGGCGACGCGCTGGCGCTGGCCACCGGACAGCTGCCGCGGCTTGCGGTCGAGATACGCCTCGAGCCGCAGGGTGCGCGCCGCCTCGGCGATGCGCTCGGCGATCCGCGCTCTTGGCAGCCCCTCGTTCTTGAGCCCGTATTCCATGTTCTTGCGCACGCTCATATGCGGGTAAAGCGCGTAGTTCTGGAACACCATGGCGATGTCACGCTCGCCCGGTTCGCGGTCGTTGACGCGGGTTCCGTCGATGGAAAGCTCGCCCTCGGTGATCGTCTCCAGCCCGGCGATCATCCGCAAAATGGTGGATTTTCCGCAGCCGGAGGGGCCGACCAGCACGACGAATTCGCCGTCGCCAATCTCTGCCGAGACCCGTGAGGCGGCGGTCACGCCGCCGGGATAGGTCTTGCCAAGCGCATTCAGATGAAGCGTTGCCATGTTGTTATTTCTCGCTTTCGACCAGGCCTTTTACGAAGAATTTCTGCATCGCCACCACGACCACCACCGGCGGGATCATGCCCAGCACGGCGGTGCCCATCACGTAATGCCAGACCGGCAGGGATTCCCCGGAATTGACCATCCGCTGGATACCCATGACGACGGTGTAGAGCCCCTCGTCGGTGGTCACCAAGAGCGGCCAGAGGTACTGATTCCAGCCGTAGATGAAGAGGATGATGAAAAGTGCTGCGATATTGGTGCGGCTCATCGGCAGCAGGATGTCGAGGAAGAACCGGATCGGGCCGGCGCGGTCGATGCGGGCGGCCTCGACCAGCTCATCCGGGATGGTGAGGAAGAACTGCCGGAACAGGAAGGTGGCGGTGGCCGAGGCGATCAGCGGCACGATCAGCCCGGCATAGGTGTTGAGCATTCCCAGTTTCGTCACCACGTCGAAGGTGGGCAGGATGCGCACCTCGACCGGCAGCATCAGGGTGACGAAGATCATCCAGAAGAACCCCATGCGGAACGGCAAGCGGAAATAGACGATGGCATAGGCGGACAGGATCGACACCGCGATCTTGCCCAGGGTGATGCCCAGCGCCATGACCAGGCTGTTCAGCATCATCCGGCCCAGCGGCACGCCGCCCGCCGCGGGCAGCCCGGCGGACAGAAGCTGAGTGTAGTTTTCCCAGCCCTGGTTGCCGAACCACATCGGGATCGGGGATTTCGACAGCGCCTCGGGCGCGTGGGTGGAGGCGGTCAGCGCCATCCAGACCGGAAAGCACAGAAACAGCACGCCGAGGATCAGCGCCGCGTGGGTGATAAAGTTCAGGATCGGGCGGTTCTCGACCATCAGTAGGTCACCTTGCGCTCGACGTAGCGGAACTGGACGAAGGTCATGCCAATCACCAAGGTCATCAGCACCACCGACTGCGCCGCGCTTGAGCCATAGTCCTGCCCTATGAAGCCGGTGTTATAGACCCGGAACACCAGCACCGAGGTGGCATCGGCCGGGCCGCCCTCGGTGGTGGCATGGATCAGCGCGAAGGTATCGAAGAAGGCATAGACGAGGTTGACCACCAGCAGGAAAAACGTCGTCGGCGACAGCAGCGGCAGCGTGATCGTCCAGAACCGGCGGATCGGACCGGCGCGGTCGATGGCGGCGGCCTCGATCAGCGATTTCGGGATGCTTTGCAGACCGGCGAGGAAGAACAGGAAGTTGTAGCTGACCTGTTTCCAAGCGGCGGCGATCACCACCAGAAGCAGTGCCTGATCGCCGTTGACATAGTGGTTCCACTCCACTCCCAGCCCGTCGAGCCAATAGGCGACGATGCCCATCGACGGGTTCATCAGGAAATACCAGATCACGCCAGCCAGCGCCGGGGCCACCGCATAGGGCCAGATCAACAAGGTGCGATAGATCTGCGCGGCGCGCAGCACCCGGTTCGCCGCCACCGCCAACCCCAAAGACATTCCCAGCGCCAGCGCCGCCACCGACAGGCCAAAGACCAGCGTGGTGCGAAAGGATCTCAGGTATCCGGGATCAGCGAACAGCTCGGCATAGTTGCGCAAGCCAACCCATTCGCGCGAAAAGCCGAAAGCGTCTTCGATGAAGAACGAACTTTCCAGCGCCTGGTAGGAGGGCCAGAAGAAGAACAGCAGGGTGATCACGATCTGCGGCAGAACCAGCAGATAGGGCAGCGACTTGGAGCGAAAGATAACACGTTTCTGCATGGGTCAGGCCGTTAAGGACAGGGGCGACCCGATCCGGGCCGCCCGCGTCGTTTCTGATGTCAGGAGTTGGCGTCTTCGAACTTGCGCAGCAGGGCGTTGCCGCGTTTGACCGCCGCATCCAGCGCCTCGCGCGCGGTCTTGTCGCCGACCCAGACGGCCTCCAGCTCTTCGTTGATAATGTCGCGCGCCTGCACGAAATTGCCGAAGCGGATTCCCTTGGAGTTCGGGGTCGGCGCGTTCAGCGACAGCTGCTTGATCGCGGTGTCGGTGCCGGGATCGGTCTCGTAAAAACCTTGCTCCTTGGACAGGTCATAGGCGGCGGTGGTGATCGGAACATAGCCGGTGTTCTGGTGCCAGAATGCCTGCTGCTCGGGCTCGGAGACATATTTGAAGAACTCGGCGACGCATTTGTACTCGTCGCTTTTGTGGCCGTTCAGTACCCACAGGGTGGCGCCACCGATGATCGAGTTCTGCGGCGCATCCGCAACCGCGGTGTCCAGCGGCAGCATGGTCTGGCCGAACTCGAAGTCAGTGATGTCGGTCTTGAAGCCGCCGTAATAGGCCGAGGAGTTGATCCACAGCGCGGTTTCGCCGTTCACGAACATCCCGCGCGAGTCGCCCCGGCGGCCGCCGTAGCCGAACAGGCCCTCTTTGCCCATGTCGGCGATGCGCTGGATGTGATTGACCACGGCATCGTTGTTGAAGGTGAACCCGGTCTTGAGCGAGGCAAAGCCATTTTCCTCACTCGCCATCGGCAGGTTGTGCCAGGCCGAGTAGTTTTCGATCTGGGTCCAGGACTGCCAGCCCATCGAGAACGGCTTTTCGACCCCGTTGGCTTTCAGGGCGCGGGCGGCGGTTTCGACCTCGTTCCAGGTGGTGGGCACGGCAACGCCGGCGGCGTCCAGCGCGGTCTTGTTGTACCACATCACCGGGGTCGAGCTGTTGAAGGGCAGCGACAGCAGGTTGTTGTCGGTGTCGGTGTAATAGGAGATGACGGCCGGCAGATAGGCGGACTGGTCGAAATTGACGCCGGCATCTTTCATCAGCTTGTAGACCGGATAGACTGCGCCCTTGTCCTCGGCGGCCATCATGGTGGCGGTGCCCACCTCGAACACCTGTACGACGTGAGGCTGCTCGCCGGCGCGGAAGGCGGCGATCGCGGCGGTCATGTTCTCGGTATAGTTGCCCTTGTAGATGGCGTTGATCCGGCAGGTCTCAGAGCCTGCGTTATACTCGGACGCGAACTTGTCGACGATCTTGCCCAGTTCGCCACCCATGGCGTGCCAGAACTGCACCTGTGCCTTGTCGGCGGCAAAGGCCGGGGCGGCGATGGCGAGGGCCGTGGTGGCCGTCAGAATGGTCTTGAGGGTCATCTCGTTCTCCTTGGGCATGGCTGATGGGGGCGCCCCCACCCCAGGCCCGTCATTGAAACTGGCAAGGCAGGATCGGTGCCCGCTGCGCGGTGCATAGGAAGGACAGATGACAGTTGGGTGAAACTATGTGACGGGGAGATGAACCTTGGCGGGGGTGCCGCGACGGAACCCGGGCAACAAAAAAGGCGGCCCCGGGGGGCCGCCTGATCATGCCTCCGGCGGCTGTGCCGCTCAGACCTTTTCCTGTGTGTGCTTCTTCAGCTCGGCGCGCGCCACCTGGCGGCGGTGCACCGCATCGGGGCCATCGGCCAGGCGCAGGGTGCGCACATGGGTCCAGGCGGTGGCAAGCGGGGTATCCTGCGACACGCCGGCCCCGCCGAACATCTGCACCGCCTCGTCGATGACCTTGAGCGCGGTGCGCGGGGCCACAACCTTGATCTGGCTGATCCAGGGGGCGGCAGCGCGGGCGTCGCCCTGATCCATGTACCAGGCCGCCTTGAGGCAGAGCAGGCGAGCCATCTCGATCTCCATGCGGCATTCGGCGATAATGTCGTAGTTGGCGCCAAGCTGGGCCAGCTTCTTGCCGAAAGCCTCGCGGTCGAGCGAGCGTTTGCACATCCGTTCCAGCGCGATCTCGGCCTGGCCGATGGCGCGCATGCAGTGGTGGATGCGGCCCGGCCCGAGGCGGCCCTGGGCGATCTCGAATCCGCGCCCCTCGCCCACCAGCAGGTTCTCGGCCGGCACGCGGACATCGGTAAAGCGGATATGCATGTGCCCGTGCGGCGCGTCGTCGTGGCCATAGACCTCCATCGCGCGCAGGATCTCGATGCCCGGCGTGTCGGCGGACACCACGATCATCGAATGGCGCTGGTGCTTGGGCGCATCGTCGCCGCCGGTCTTGACCATGGTAATATAGACCTTGCAGCGCGGATCGCCGGCGCCCGAGGACCACCATTTTTCGCCGTTCAGCACGTAGTGATCGCCATCACGCACGCATGACATCGCCACGTTGGTCGCGTCCGAACTGGCCACATCGGGCTCGGTCATCAGGTAGGCCGAGCGGATCTCGCCCGCCAGCAGGGGTTTGAGCCACTCTTCTTTCATCGCCGCGGTGCCGTAACGCTCCAGCACCTCCATGTTGCCGGTGTCGGGGGCGGAGCAGTTGAACACCTCGGCGCCCAGCGGGGTCTTGCCCATTTCCTCGGCGAAATAGGCGTATTCGACGGTGCTCAGGCCAAAGCCCTTGTCGCTGTCAGTCAGCCAGAAGTTCCACAGCCCCTGCGCCCGCGCCTTGGCCTTCAACCCTTCGAGGATCTCCGACTGGCGCTCGGTGTATTCCCAGCGGCTGCCCTTGGCGATCTCCTGCGCGTACTCCTCCTCCAGCGGCATGACCTCGTCGCGGATCATGTTGCGGACCCGCTCCAGCAGTTCCGCGTTCTCTTCCCGTATGGTGAATGACATGTTCATCTTGGCTCTCCTCCCGTCTGGCCGACTGAAAGCCGACGCTGCGCCCTGGGCAAAGACTGCGCGGCGGCGCGATGAATGTCCAGCGCGATAACGGAACGTCACAGGGTGCATCCCCTGAAATTCAAAGCGTTTTCTTCCACCGCAGGAGAAACGTGACGGCACCTGCATTTGCGAACGGGAATTTCGACACGCAAAACTGGTGGCAATTCCCGCCAAGGTTCGACCCGGGGCGACATTGATTCGGGCGCCCGAATGCCCCGCCGGGCAACGAAAGGGCGGATCACATGATCCGCCCCGTCGCGCGTTACTCTGCCGCCTCGGCGTAATCCGCGACCGGCGGGCAGGTGCAGACCAGGTGCCGGTCGCCCCAGGCATTGTCGACCCGGTTGACCGGCGGCCAGTACTTGTCGACCCGGAACGCGCCCGGCGGGAAGCAGCCCTGTTCGCGGGAATAGGGGCGCTCCCACTCCCTGACCAGGTCCTCCATGGTGTGCGGCGCGTTCCTCAGCGGGTTGTTCTCGGCGTCCATCCGGCCTTCCTCGATGGCGCGGATCTCCTCGCGGATCGCCAGCATGGCGTCGCAGAACCGGTCAAGCTCGGCCTTGGTCTCGCTCTCGGTGGGCTCGATCATCAGGGTGCCGGCGACCGGCCAGCTCATCGTCGGCGCGTGAAAGCCGCAATCCATCAGCCGCTTGGCGATGTCATCGACGGTGACGCCGGCGCTGTCGGCAAAGGGGCGGGTGTCAATGATGCACTCATGCGCCACCCGGCCCTGGCCGCCCTTGTAGAGCACGTCATAGGCGCCCTCGAGCCGCTTGGCGATGTAGTTGCCATTGAGGATCGCCACGCGGGTGGCCTGGGTCAGCCCCTCGCCGCCCATCATCAGGCAATAGGCCCAGCTGATCGCCAGGATCGAGGCCGAGCCGAACGGCGCGCCCGAGACCGGCCCCTCTGTGCCGCCGGTATGGGGATGGCCGGGCAGATGCGGCACCAGATGCTCCTGCACGCCGATCGGTCCCATGCCGGGACCGCCGCCGCCATGCGGGATCGCAAAGGTCTTGTGCAGGTTCAGGTGGCTGACGTCGCCGCCGACGTCGCCGGGCCGGGCAAGCCCCACCATCGCGTTCAGGTTGGCGCCGTCGATATAGACCTGGCCGCCGTGATCATGGGTGATCTGGCAGACCTCGCGCACGGTTTCCTCGAACACCCCGTGGGTCGAGGGGTAGGTGATCATGCAGGCGGCGAGATTGTCGGCGTGTTTCTCGGCCTTGGCGCGGAAATCGTCGAGGTCGATATCGCCGTTTTCGGCCGATTTCACCACCACCACATCCCAGCCCACCATATGGGCGCTGGCCGGGTTGGTGCCATGGGCGCTGACCGGGATCAGGCAGACCTTGCGATGCCCCTGCCCGTTCGCCCGGTGCCAGGCCGAGATGGTCAGAAGACCGGCGTATTCCCCCTGTGCGCCGGAATTGGGCTGCATCGAAAAGGCGGAGTATCCGGTGATCTGGCACAGCTTGGCGGAGAGATCGGCGATCATCTCGGCATAGCCGCGGGCCTGGTCGGCGGGCACGAAGGGGTGCAGGTCGGAAAACTCGGGCCAGGAGATCGGCATCATCTCGGCCGCCGCGTTCAGCTTCATCGTGCACGACCCCAACGGGATCATCGCCCGGTCCAGCGCCAGGTCGCGGTCGGCCAGCCGGCGCATGTAGCGCATCATCTCGGTCTCGGCCCGGTTCATGTGGAAGATCGGGTGCTCCAGATAGGGGCTTTCACGCAACAGAGCATCCGGCAGGCGATACTCGACCTCGCTCGGGTCGGCCTCCATGATGATGCCAAAGGCGCGCCAGACCGCCTCGATGGTGTCCGGGCGGGTCTGTTCGTCCAGCGTGATGCCGACCTTGGAACTGCCCACCCGGCGCAGGTTCACCCCCTCGCGCACGGCGGCCTGCAGCACGCCGCGCTGCAACAGGCCGACATCGACGGTGATGGTGTCGAAAAAGGTTTCCGGTTCCACCTTGAAGCCGGCCGCCTCCAGCCCGGCGGCCAGCCGCGCGGTCTTGCGGTGGATGCGCTGGGCGATGGCGCGCAGCCCCTCGGGGCCGTGGAACACCGCGTAGAACGAGGCCATCACCGCCAGCAGCGCCTGCGCCGTGCAGACGTTGGAGGTCGCCTTTTCGCGGCGGATATGCTGTTCGCGGGTCTGCAGCGACAGCCGATAGGCGCGGTTGCCGTGGCTGTCGACGCTGACGCCGACGATCCGGCCCGGCATGTTGCGTTTGAACGCGTCGCGGCAGGCCATGTAGGCGGCGTGCGGGCCGCCAAAGCCCATCGGAACGCCGAACCGCTGGACGCTGCCGACGGCAATGTCGGCACCCATTGCGCCGGGTTCCTTCAGCAGGGTCAGCGCCATCGGGTCGGCCGCCATGATCGCCACCGCCTTTGCCTCATGCAGCGCGGCGATCGGGGCGGAAAAATCGCCCAGGTGGCCGTAGGTGCCCGGGTATTGGAAGATCGCGGCGAAGACCTTGTCGGCCTCCAGATCCTCCGGCGCGTCCACGATCACCTCGATCCCCAACGGCGCGGCACGGGTCCGCATCACCGCGATGTTCTGCGGGTGGCAGTTTTCATCGACGAAAAACGCCTTGGCCTTCGATTTCGCCACCCGCTGCGCCATGGTCATCGCCTCGGCGCAGGCGGTTGCCTCGTCCAGCAGCGAGGCATTGGCGACCTCGAGCCCGGTCAGGTCGCTGATCATGGTCTGGAAGTTCAGCAGCGCCTCCAGCCGGCCCTGGCTGATTTCCGGCTGATAGGGGGTATAGGCGGTGTACCAGGCCGGGTTTTCCAGGATGTTGCGCTGGATCGCCGGCGGCGTCACCGTGCCGTGATAACCCTGCCCGATCAGCGAGGTCAGGACCTTGTTCTTCTCCGCCACCCGGCGCAGGTACCAGAGCAGCTCGCGCTCGGACTTGGGCTTGCCAAAATCCAGCTTGGATGCCTGGCGGATCGCCTTGGGCACGGTCTGGTCGACCAGATCCGCGAGGCTGTCGGCGCCGACCACGGCGAGCATCTCGTCCATCTCCTTGGGCGAGGGGCCGATATGGCGCCGGTTGGCGAAGTCATAGGGCAGGTAATCGGTGGGCGTGTAGGTCATGGCAGCTTTCCCTGGCAACGGCAGCACCGCTAAGGCACCGCCCCTGATCTTCTTGTCTGCAAAAAATACTTCTGCCGGGGGCGTCCCGCCCCCGACACTCGGCGATCACCGGGTTATCCGGGGCTCTGCCCGTTCGGCGTTGGAAAAGGTCCGCTGGACCGTTTTCCGGGCGCGCCTCACCCGATGAATTCCTTGTAGGCGGCCTCGTCCATGTAGTCGTCCATCGGCGACATGTCGGATACCTTCATCTTGAAGAACCAGGCCTCGCCCAGCGCATCCTCGTTGACCAGCCCGGGGTTGTCGACCAGCGCCTCGTTCACCTCGACGATCTCGCCGTCAAGCGGGGCGAGGATGTCGGAGGCGGCCTTGACGCTCTCGATCACGACGATCTCGTCGTCCTTGGTGACCTCGGTGCCGGGCTCGGGCAGTTCGATAAAGACCACATCGCCCAGTTGCTCGGCGGCGTGTTCGGTGATGCCCACGGTGATCAGCTCGCCCTCGGGCAGCAGCCATTCGTGTTCTTCGGTGTATTTCATTGGGTTTCCCTCTTGGACGTGACTTAGCGTTTGAAATTGGCAGGAACGAAGGGCAGCGCGGTCACGGTCGCGGGCAGCCGCTTGCCGCGAACCTCGCCATAGACGGTCGTACCCGGGGCGCTGATGTCGGCAGGCAGATAGCCCATGGCGACGGGGGCGCCGACGGTGGGGCCGAAGCCGCCCGAGGTGATCCGGCCCACCGGCGCGCCGCCCTCTTGCGCGGCGAAAAGATCGACCCCCTCGCGCATCGGTGCGCGCCCCTCCGGGCGCAGGCCGACGCGCTTGCGCGCCGCGCCGCTGTCGAGCTGGTCCAGGACCTGCGCCGCGCCGGGAAAGCCGCCGGCGCGGTCGCCGCCAGTGCGGCGGACCTTCTGGATCGCCCAGGCAAGGCCGGCCTCTCCCGGCAGGGTTTCGGTATCGATATCATGGCCATAAAGGCAGAGCCCGGCCTCCAACCGCAGCGAATCGCGCGCGCCCAGCCCGATCGGGGCTACGTCGTCATGCGCCAAAAGCGCCCGCGCCAGCCGCTCGGCCCGGTCGGCGGGCACCGAAATCTCATAGCCGTCCTCGCCGGTATAGCCCGAGCGCGAGACCCAGGCCTCCACCCCGTCAAGCTCCATCGTGCGCACATCCATGAAGCGCATCGCGGCGGCCTCGGGCGCCAGTTCGGTCAGAACCGCCTCGGCGCGCGGCCCCTGCAACGCCAGGAGCGCGCGGTCCTCCAGCGCGGTCACCGCAACATCGGGTTCCAGCGCCGCCGTCATGCGGGCGATATCCTCGGTCTTGCAGGCGGCGTTGACCACCACGAACAGGTGATCGCCCCGGTTGGCGAACATCAGGTCATCCAGGATGCCGCCCGTGTCGTTCAGGAACAGGCCATAGCGTTGCCGCCCCTCGCCCAGGTCCAGCACGTTCATCGGCACCAGCGCCTCAAAGGCGCGGGCGCTTGCGGCATAGCTGGCGCCGCGCAGCACCGCCTGGCCCATGTGGCTGACGTCGAACAGCCCGGCCTTGTCGCGGGTGTGGGTATGCTCGGCCATGATGCCGGCGGGGTACTGAACCGGCATCTCGTAGCCGGCAAAGGGCACCATCCTGGCGCCAAGTTCCACATGAAGATCGTAGAGCGGCGTTCTGAGCAGTTCCGTCATGGCCCGTCCTGTCTGCAACCGGGGCCGTCTCGACGAACTCCTCCGGCATCCCATTCCAGGCGGAGCTGCGTCCGCCATGCGATGCCCCCTCTGTCCTTTCGCCTGAGATCGTTATCCCTTCGGCGGGCGCGCGGGCGCCACTCTCCAGAGTCAGTCCGAACACACGGTCCCTTGGGCCTGAGAGTTTCCGGGGCGGTTGCTCCTTCGGCACCGGCCATCGGCCGGTTCTCCCGCGTGTTCGGGGGCACACTAGCGACGATGCGAAAGCCGCACAAGAGTGGAAAAGCGTCGGTTTCAGAACAGGTTGAAATACTCCGTCTGCTCCCACTCCGACACGGTCGCGAGATAGCGCGCCCATTCGGCGCGCTTGATCTGCAGCAGGTAGTCGGTGAAATCCGCCCCCAGCGCATCGCGGAACAGCGTCGATGCGTCGAAGGCGGTGATCGCCTCGGCCAGCGAATCGGGCAGCTTCTCGGCCGGCCCGTCATAGGGCGAGGCGGTGGCCGGCGGCGGCACTGCGCCCCGCGCGATCCCGTCCAGCCCCGCGATCAGCTGCGCGGCCAGTGCGTAATAGGGGTTGGCGGCGCTGTCGGGGGCGCGGTTCTCGACCCGGCTGGCCGGATCGCCCGGGGCGGTCAGCGCACGCACCATGGCGCCACGGTTGTCCATCCCCCATTGGATGCGGTTCGGCGCCATCTGGTAGGGCTGATAGCGCTTGTAGCCGTTCACCGTGGGCACCGTCATCAGCGAACAGGCTGCCGCATGGTCCAGCAACCCGGCGACCCAGCCCGCCGCCTGTGGCGACAACGGCCCGTCGCCTGTGCCCGGCGTGAACAGGTTGCGCCCGGAGCCGGTCTCCAGCAGCGACTGGTGGATATGCCAGCCGTTCGCCGCGATATTGGGCAGCCGTGGCTTGGCCATGAAGCTGGCATGCAGGCCGCGGCGGTCGCAGACCGTCTTTGCCATGGCGCGGAACATCATCAGGTTGTCGGCCTGCTCCATCGGTCCGGCGGGATCGAAGGTGAACTCGAACTGGCTCGGCCCGATCTCGATCTCGACCGAGCGCACCGGCAGGCCCAGCGCCTGCGCGTTGCGGCGCAGGTCGTCGAGGATCTCCTCGGCGGCGGCATAGGGCGCCTCGCCCAGAAACTCGAACCCGCGGTTCAGCGGCGCGGTCTCGACCGGCGCACCGGGGGCGCCGGCGGTTCCGGTCTCGCCGTGTTCCACCCCGTCGCGCAATCGGCGAAAGACGTGGAATTCCACCTCCAGCCCGATCACCGACCGCATCTCGCGCGCGGCCAGCGCATCCACCGCCTGCCGCAGAACCGCGCGCGACGAGAACGGCACCGGGCGGCCGTCGCGAAAGACGACATCGCAGAGGATCCAGGCCGAATGCGGCGCCCAGGGCAGCCGCCGGAAGGTTGCCGGGTCCGGCACCAGCAGCACGTCGCTGGCGCCCTGCATCGGGCCCGGCGCCGCCTCGCCCGCGCCGTCCCAGACATCGAAGACCGTGCGGTTCGACGTATCCTTGAGCAGCAGGGTCGAGGCGATCGCCACACCGCCGGTAAAGGCCGAGCGCAGGGCACCCGCCACCAGTGTCTTGCCGCGCAGGATGCCGTGTTGATCCGCGAACAGGATGCGGACCGTCTCGAGCCCGTCCTCGGCCGCGCGCGCGATCACCTCTTCGGCGGCGGCGCAGGCGGCGGACGACAGCGCCCCCATGCGCGCCAGCGCGCCCTCTTTCACCTCGCTCATGTCAGACCGCTCCGCTCAGACCGCCGCGTTCCAGGTGCAGGCGCCCCGACGTTCCGCATCGCTGTTGGCCGTGGCCGCCCCGGGGGCGGTGCCGGCCTCGGCGATGGAATCGTTCGACACCGGCCCGAAGATACCGGCCGGATCGGTGCCGTTACGCATCGGCAGCGCGTCCTCCCGCCCCTCCTTGAGCGCGGCAATGGCGCCGCGCAGCATGCGGCGATAGCGGATGAGACCCACATCGGTCTTGCCCAGATGCTCCTGCGTGCGGTCCTGGATCGACCCCATGCTTTCCACCGCCCACTGGTCGTGCACGTTGATGTCGAGGCCCATGCCGGTATAGGTCTCGCTTTCCTGTTCCTTCGGATCATAGCCGTAATTGTTACGCGCATTCTTGAGCGGCGCATAGTCCGGCAGACGGTGCTCTTTCAGCCGCTGGTCGCGCATCACCGCCTTGTCCACCGGGGCGCCATAGCTGGTGAACATCGAGTACCAGTAGCAATTGTGATCGTCGATCGGCACGTGCCACTGGGTGATGGTCATCTCGCGGCTCATCGGGATGCAGATCGCCTCGGGGAAAATCTGGTTGGTTACCCGCACATGGGTACGCCCGTCATCGAGATGCCGCAGCGCGGTGATCCTCAGGCCGTAGTCGGTCTCCTCCGCGCCGATCTCGGGCCGGGGATAATCGCGCAAGAGCTTGGTCATCGGGATCTCGGTATTCGCGGCGGTGCCGCGGAACTGCTTGCCATAGCTCTCGGCCGGGTCCTCGTCCTGCAGGAACCGGTGCAGGAACGAGGCATGCGCCGGGTCGATCCCCACCTCCAGCGCCTGCAGCCAGTTGCATTCCCACAGCCCCTTGAAGGCAAAGACATGGGTGTCCGGGGCGCGGAAACAGTCGAAATTCGCAAACGCCGGCGGCTCTCCCGGCCCCATGTAGGCCCAGACAATGCCGTTTCTCTCCACCACCGGGTAAGAGGCGGTGGTGATCTGCTCGTGCATGCGGCTGCCCTCGGGCTCGCCCGGCTGTTCGACGCATTGGCCGGTGCGGTCGAAGTGCCAGCCGTGGAACGGGCAGCGCAGCCCGTTGTCCTCCAACCGACCATAGCACATGTCGGCACCGCGATGCGGGCACCGGCGGCCGATCAGGCCCAGCTTGCCCGCGCTGTCGCGGAACAGCACCAGATCCTCGCCCAGCAGGCGCACCGGAACCACCGGGCGACCGCTCATCAACTCGTCGCTCAGGGCGGCAGGCTGCCAGTAGCGGCGCAGAACCTCGCCCGCGTCGGTCCCCTTGCCCACGCGGGTCAGGCTGTCGTTCAATTCCTGGCTGATCATTGCGGCTCTCCCTGGCGACGGCGCGGTCTGCTTGACGCTTGTGCGCATAACGCACAACATGTTAACTATACGATCATGTCTGAGCCATCGAAGCCACCGCTGTCAAGAGGTCCCTCCATGCCCCCCGCCGACCCGCAGGACCGCAACATCGCCGCCACCTTCGCCAAGGGGATGGCGGTGCTGGAGGCCTTCGACGGGCAGGCCCCGGCGCTGACGCTGGCCGATATCGCGCGGCTCACCGGGCAGGACCGCGCCACCGCACGACGCGGGGCGCTGACGCTGATGCACCTGGGCTACCTGCGGCAGGACGGGCGGCAGTTCTCGCTCACCCCCCGGGTGCTGACGCTGGCGGGCGGGTTCCTGCGGGCGCATCGGATCGGACGGCAGGTGCAACCGGTACTGAACCACCACGCCGGTGCGCTGGGGGCGGAAATCACCCTGGCCACCGGCGACGGCGATCGCGTGCTGCTGCTGGCGCAATCGACCGCGCATGGCGGTCCGGTCTCCTACGGGTTCACCCCGGGCAGCCGGCTGCCCCTGTTGCACACAAGCCTGGGCCGGATGCTGCTGGCGGGCGAGGACCCGGAGGGGTTGGAGGCGCGCATCGCCGCAGCCCCCATCGCCCCCCATACCGAGCAGAGCCTGACCGATACTGCGGAGATCGCCGTCCGGATCGGCAGGGCACGTCAGGCGGGGTTCTGCATCACCGACAGCGAGTTCGAGCCGGGCATTACCGGCATTGCCGTCGCCGTCGCGCCCAACGTCGTGCTGGGCAGTTCGCTGCCGCGCGGACGCGACGGGGCCGAGGGGGTCGATGCCCTGCTGCGGGGGTTGCAGACCTGTGCCTCCGAGCTGCGGCAGGCCGGCGCGCTCTCCGGGCTGTGACCTGTCGCCCCCGGTCCACCGCCGCTACCGCAGGGTCGTCATTCCCGTGCCATCCCAATAGAGAATCCCCTCGCATCCGCCGGGCTTTCCGATCTGGCGGCAACTGGCCAGCGAAGATCCCATCGCCACCCCGTCATTACCGTTGCTGAGCGGCTGCAGCCGCACCCCCAGCGCCAACCAGCCCTCCGGCCTGCCGGTTCGGGGATAAAGCGCGCTGATATAGACCTCCGCCGAACACATCGACGCGCCGCAAAACGGGCGCGGCAGGCCGCCCGTGCAGGTGACCTGGCTCCAGTCGAGTACGATATCCTCGGCCCCGTCGCCGTCGATATTGGCCGACAGCATCGCCTGTTCCGTCCATGTCGCCGGCCCGCTGCAGCCGCGCCGGATATCGGCCTCGGCGGCGCGGCGCATCGCCCCGGCCTGCCCCGGCGCCCCGCCCTGCTGCGGCCACGGCAGGCCCACGGCGGTGAACATGGCGCCGCAATAGCCGGCCAGTTGCCGCAGCCCGGCGTCGAAGCCTGCTGCCGAGATCATTTGGCTGCCCCGGTCGGAGCGCAGTTCAAACCGCTCCTGCGCGGCGATCCCGGCAAAGGCGGGGTCGCCCGCCGGCAGGTCGACCTCCCAGGTGCTGAACATCTCGTTCCAGCGCAGCCCGCGCAGCCGGAACCCGGTGTCGCCGACCACCAGCAGCACGTCGTCACGGGTTTGCCGGTGCGCCCCCGGGGGACCGATCACCCGGTCGCTGACATAGACACGAAACGCCCCCGGCGGGGTGATGTCGGGCTCGGTATTGCCGGTCACCGCCGCCGAGAGCCCCTGCGGCGAGCGTTCGCCGCAGACCAGCGCCGGGCCGGGCCCGTCCACCGGCGAGAGCGTGGCGCTGAAAAACGATCCGTCGTCGAACTGCGACATGCTCCAGTCCTGCGCCGCCACGACCGAGGGCAACAGCGCCGACAGCATCGCCAGCCAGACCCTCGCACCACCCCGTCTCATCGCCATCCGCTCATCCCCGCGCCCCGGCGCTGCACCGCGCCGCCGGGTCCAGCTTATGGGGACGACGCGCGCCGTCAACGGCTTCCACGACCGGGGGCTCTGGCGCGGGGGGGCTTCACAGAGGCGTAATAATCTGCTGACATCCTCGCGACGCCCACCAATTTAAGGACCGCTCCGATGAAGAAAGCCATTCTCGGCCTCGTGCTGATGCTGTCGGCCTGTACGGAATTGCCTGCGGATTGGACAGTCAGCCGCGCCGACACGGTCCGTCAGGCGACAGTCTGGGGCCGGGTCTGGACCGTCACGCAGCCGGTTGAGGGCCTTTTCAAGGCGGTGCGCGACGACAACAACCTCAATCCCTACGGCCCGCCGGCCCGGTTGCGCACCCATCAGGCGATCCGCGCCTTTCACGCCGCGACCGGCTGCAAGGCGATCTATTCGACGATGTACCAGACGATCTCGGGCGCCTTCTTCACCCAGCTGGACTGCCCGAAGGGCGACTGATCGGCGCAGGATACACTCCGCGGGATTGAGGTCGGTCAGCCCGCCTGCCATATCTGCGCGCATGAAACTGGCGATCAACGGATTCGGACGGATCGGCCGCAGCATCCTGCGCCAGATCCTGACAGGACCGCGGGAAGCGGACATCGACCTGGTGCTGATCAACGATATCGCACCGGCCGAGACCTGCGCCTATCTGTTCCAGTACGACAGCACCTTTGGCTCCTTTCCCGGAGAGGTGACGGCGCAGGGCGGATGTCTCGAGGCCGGCGGTCGCCGCATCCGCCTGAGTCAACAGGCCGATCTGCGCCAAGTGGACCTCACCGGCACCGACGTTCTGCTCGATTGCACCGGCATCGCCCGCACCTCCGAAGTGGCGCGGCGCGGACTCGACGCGGGCGCGGCCAGGGTTCTGATCTCGGGTCCGTCGCCAGCGGCGGAAGTCACCGTGGTTCTGGGGGCGAACGAGGATGTTCTGGGGGGACAACGGTTGGTCTCCAACGCCTCCTGCACCACCAACGCGCTGGCGCCGCTGGTCAAGGCGATCGACCGGATCGCCGGGATCGACCGGGCGCATATGACGACGATCCATTGCTACACCAACAGCCAACCGCTGGTCGATGCGCCGCGCGGCGACCTGGCGCGCAGCCGGGCGGCAGCGCTGTCGATGGTGCCCACCACCTCCAGCGCCACCCATCTGATCGACGAGGTGCTGCCGCATCTGGCGGGGCGTATCAGCGGCGCCGCAGTGCGGGTGCCCGCCGCCAGCGTCTCGGCGGTGGACCTGGTGGTGCAGCTTGGCCGCGACAGCGACGTGGCGCGCTTTACCGCCGATCTGAAAACCGCGGCCGAGGCCAGCCCGGTGCTGGGCTGGACCGATCGCCCGCTGGTCTCCTCCGACCTGCGGGCACGGCCCGAATCGCTGATCATCGCCCAGCCCGAACTGCACATGATCGGCCCGCGCCAGGCGCGCGTCTTTGGCTGGTACGACAACGAATGGGGATTTTCGGCCCGGATGCTGGACATCGCCGCGCGCATGGCGGGCGCGGCATAGCCACACGCCAGCGGAAACCGGCCAGCCCGCGCCGGATCGGGCAGGTCCGACTAGAAACCGATTTCAACCGAAACAGATCACATGATAATCAGCTTGGACGTTGTCGCCGGCACCGACCCCGCGCCGCCCAGCGTAACGCGTGAACCAGAGGCCGTCATGACCACCATCGCCCGCGCCAAAACAGCCTTGCGCGGCGCCGCCAGGATTGGCGCGGCGCTGTGTCTGGCGCTGGCGCCGGGTGCCGCTGTTGCGCTGGAAACCGCCTTTACCGCCCCCGGCGCGCCCGAGGATCTGAGCGAGCGGTTGCAGACCGCCTCGGCGGTGATGGGGGCCAGGGCGCGCGGGCTGAGCACCGCGCAGGAACTGCTGGCCGCCGCCCAGGCCGATTACGCGACGCTGGTGCAGGTGCTTTACGACCAGGGGTATTTCAGCCCGGTGGTGCATATCCGCCTCGACGGGCGCGAAGCCGCGCAGATCCGGCCGCTCTACCTGCCGCGGAGCATCAACCGGATCGAGGTCTCCGTCACTCCGGGCCGCCCGTTCCGCTTTGGACGCGCCGAGGTGAAACCGCTGGCGCCGGGTACCGAGCTTCCCAAGGGGTTCGCGCCCGGACAGCCGGCGAGTACCGGCGCGATCCGCGACGCCGCCATCGCCGGGGTCGCCGGCTGGCGCGCGGCGGGTCACGCCAAGGCCGCGGTGGCGGGCCAGCGCATCACCGCGAATCACGCGCAGGCCCGGCTGGACGCGGCGGTGACCCTGCGTCCGGGCCCGCAACTGCGGTTCGGACGGATGAGTGTCGTCGGGCCGACCGATGTGCGCGACATCTCGATCCGCCGCATTGCGGGCTTTCCCGAGGGCGAGATCTACGACCCGGAGGCGCTGCGTCGCGTCAACGCTAGACTGCGGCGAACCGGGGCATTTTCCTCGGTCGCGCTGGACGAGGCCGAGACGGCCAACCCGGACGGCACGCTGGACGTGACCGCCTCGGTCGAAGACATGCCAAGGCGCCGCATCTCCTTCGGGGCCGAACTGTCCTCGCTCGCGGGGCTGGATCTGAGCGCGGCATGGATGCACCGCAACCTGTTCGGCGGCGCCGAACGGCTGCGGATCGAAGCGGTGCTGAGCAACATCGGCGGCACCGAGGATCTGGACGGGCGCATCGGCGTCCGCCTCGACCGGCCCGACCGGCTGGGACCGGACGACAGCATCTTTTACCTGTTCGATCTCGAACGGCAGGACCGCACCCATTACCAGGTGACGCGCGGCGGGCTGGGCATCGGGACGCGGCGGGTGTTCTCCGACAAGCTGTTCGGCGAACTGTCCCTGAACGCGCATTATGCCGATGCCGACGACGCCTTCGGCAGCAACCGGAGGTTCCGCTATGCCAGCCTGCCGCTGCGGCTGGAATGGGACCGGCGCGACAGCCCGGTGGATGCGCGGGGCGGCTTCTACCTCGAAGCCGAGGCAATGCCGTTCCTCGGCCTTGCGGGCAGCGCCTCGGGCGGGCGGCTTCGGCTCGACGGGCGCGCCTATCGCTCCTTCGGGGGGGGCGGGCGGATCACCCTGGCGGGCCGGGTGCAACTGGGCTCGGTGGTCGGCGCGGCGCAAAGCGAGGTCTCGCCCGACCTGCTGTTCTTTTCCGGCGGGGCGGGCACCGTGCGCGGCCAGCCCTACGATTCGCTGGGCACCGCCGTGGCCGGCAGCACCCTGCTGGCCGGTGGGCGCGGGTTTCTCGGCGCCTCGCTGGAAGTGCGCGGTCAGGTCACCGAGCGGATCTCGGCGGTGGGGTTCTATGACTACGGCGCGATCGACGCGAGCGCGGTGATCGACGGCAACAGCGTCAGCCACTCCGGCGCCGGGGTGGGCGTGCGTTATGACATCGGCGGATTCGGGCCGATCCGGCTCGACATCGCGTTTCCGGTGGCCGGCAACACCGGCGACGGGATGCAATTCTACATCGGGATCGGGCAGGCGTTTTGACACGGGTTCTGGGCATATTCCTTATGATCGTCGCGCTTGTCGGCGCGCCGTTGCGCGCGCAGGCCCAAGGTGACGATGCCGGCGGGCTGCTGGTGCGGTTCCTCGAGGACACGCTGTCGGACGACAACCGCCGGATCGAGGTGACCGGGCTGGAGGGCGCCTTCAGCGCCCGCGCGACCATTGAGAAACTGACGGTCTCGGATGCGCAGGGCGTCTGGCTCACGATCTCCGGCGCGGTGCTGGACTGGAACCGCACCGATCTGCTGCGCGGCAAGTTCTCGGTCAACGCGCTGACCGCGGATGAGATCATCGTCGCCCGCAAACCGCTTCCGGGAAACGCGGTGGACCTGCCCAGCCCGGAGGCGACCCCCTTTGCTTTGCCCGAGCTGCCGGTCGCGCTGGAGCTGGGCGAGATCGGCGTCGAGCGGTTCGAATTGGGCGAAGAGGTGATGGGCCTCGCCGCCGCGCTGCGGATGCGCGGCACCCTGACCCTGGCCGAGGGCGCGCTCGACACCGCGCTGGCGGTCACCCGGCTGGACCGGCCCGGCGACGCGGTGGATCTGGTCGCGCAATACGCCAACGACACCCGCCGGATCGTGCTGGACCTGAAGGTGATCGAGGATGCCGGCGGGCTGATTTCCACCGCGCTCAACATGCCCGACCGCCCGCCGCTGCTGTTCACCGCCAAGGGCGACGGGCCGGTCGATGATTTCACCGCCGATATCGCCCTTGTCACCGAGGACGCCCAGCGGATCGGCGGCGCGGTGCGCCTGCGCGGAGTGGAACCGCAAGAGGGCACCGCACCGGACACGCCGCTGGGCACCCGGTTTTCCGCCGATCTTTCCGGCGACATCACCCCGATGCTGCCGCCTGACTACCGCGCCTTCTTCGGCCCCGACACCCGCCTTGCGCTGGACGGGGTCAGCCTGCCGGACGGGCGGCTGGAGGTCGGCCAGCTTGACCTGTCCTCTGACGCGCTGACGCTGAACGGCAGGCTTTCGGTGGCCTCGGGCGGCACGCTGGAGAGCGCGCTGCTGCACGGGCGCATCGCACCGCCCTCGGGCGACAGCGTGCTGTTGCCGCTCAGCGGGCCGCAAACCCGGATCGGCGCGGCGCGGCTGACCCTGCGGATGGAGGGCACCGACGCCAGCGACTGGGATCTGACCCTCTCGGCCGACCGGGTGGAGCGGCCCGACCTGACCCTGCGCCGGGCAAACCTGACTGGCCAAGGCACCCTGGACCAGAGCGCCGGGCTGACGCTGGAGGGCACCCTGCGCGCCGGGCTGAGCGGGCTGGATTTCACCGATCCCGCGCTGGCCCGCGCGGTGGGTTCCGAGGTGACGCTGGACGGCGATTTCGCCCTCACCGGGGGCACGCTGACCCTGCAGGGGTTCGACCTGGAGGGCAGCGATTACACTGCCAGTCTCGACGGCACGCTGGACGGGCTGGACAGCGGCTTTGACATGGCCGGGCGGCTGCGCCTCGGAGCGGCGGATCTCGGACGGTTCTCCGGGCTGGCCGGGCGCGATCTGGGCGGCGCGGTCACCGCCGATCTGTCCGGCAGCGGCGCGCCGCTCTCGGGCAGCTTCGATCTGAAACTCGACATGCGGGCGATGGATCTTTCGGCGGGGATCGCGCAGATCGACCCGTTGATCGCCGGGGCCACCGTGGTCTCGCTCGACGTCGCGCGCGACACCGGGGGGCTGACGATCCGGCGCTTCACGCTCGACGGCAGCGCGCTCACTGCCGAGGCGCAGGGCACGCTGGCCAGCACCGACAGCGCGCTCGGCTTTCGCGCCGCGCTGGACGATCTGGCGCGGATCACGCCCAGTGTCTCCGGTCCGCTGACGCTGAGCGGCGATCTGGACCAAGCCGGGGACAACTGGCAGGGCAAGATCACGCTGAAAGGGCCCGACAGCTCCCATGCCGACCTCGCCGGCAGATTCTCGCCCGACGGGCGGGCCGATCTGACCTTCGACGCGCTGCTCGACCGCATCCAGCGCTTTGTTCCCGAACTGCCCGGCCAGGCCACCGCCAAGGGGAGCGCCCGCCGCGATGACGCCGGGCAATGGAGCATCGAGGCCGATGCCACCGGCCCGGCGGGCGTCTCTGCCCGGATCGCCGGCGGGTTCGACGAGACGACCGGCAGCGCCGACCTGACCGCGCGCGGCGACCTGCGGCTGGAGGCGGCGAACCCGTTCATGAAGCCCAACTCGATCACCGGCCGGGCCGAATTCGACCTCGCGCTCAAGGGGCCGCCCGCGCTCTCGTCGCTCAGCGGCCGGATCACTACCTCCGGCACCCGGATGGCGATCCCCTCGGCGGCGCAAACCATCGAGAACATTTCGGGCGGCATCACACTGGATGACTCTCGCGCCGATATCGCGCTTGACGCCGCGCTGGGGGCCGGCGGTGGCCTGCGGCTCTCCGGTCCGGTGGCGCTGACCCCGCCCTATGACGGTCGCATCGGGATCGAGTTGCAAAACCTCGTGCTCACCGACAACAAATCCATCACCTCCTCGGCCAACGGGCGGCTGACGCTTTCCGGTGCGCTCACCGCCGGGCCGCTCTTGTCCGGGCGGATCGAGTTCGGGGAGACCGAAATCAACCTCAGCGCGGTCTCGGGCAGCGCCGCCGCCGCGCCGATCCCGCCGATCAGCCACCGCAACGAACCCGCCGCCGTGCGCGCCACCCGTGCGCGGGCCGGGCTGATCGACACCGGCAACGGCGGATCGGGCCCGGCCATCGGGCTCGACGTGGATCTGGTGGCGCTCAACCGGGTCTTCGCCCGCGGCTTCGGGCTGCAGGCGGAACTGGGCGGCGCGCTGCACCTGGGCGGCACCGCTGCGGCGGTGCAGCCGGTGGGCCAGATCGCCCTGATCCGCGGCACCCTCGACATCATCGGGCGGCGGCTGAAACTGACCAAGGGTATCGTCACCATGCAGGGCGACCTGACGCCTTATGTGGAGTTTGAATCCTCCACCACCACCGAGGACGGCCGCGCCACGATCGAGATCGCCGGCCCCATCGACGGCCCCAAGGTCAGCGTCTTCGCCGAACCCGAGCGCCCCGCCGAGGAGGCGCTGGCGATGCTGGTTTTCGGCAGCCGGGTCGCCGATCTTTCGCCCTTCGTGATCGCCAAGATGGCGGCCTCGCTGGCCACGCTGGGCCGCTCCGGCGGCGCCAAGGATCGCGTACGCAAGGCGATCGGGGTCGATACCGTCGACATCGGCACCGACGCCAGCGGCGCCGGACAGGTCGGCGCCGGCACCTATCTTTCGGACAACGTCTATACCGATTTCAACGTCAACACGCTGGGCGAAACCGAGTTGAACCTCAATCTCGACCTGAGCAAATCGCTCACAGTGAAGGGCAGCGTGAGCAACTCCGGCGATACCGGGATCGGGCTGTTCTACGAACGCGACTACTGAGCGGTGCGGGAAAGCGCCGCCAACCCGCCCAGCGCCGCCGCATCATCGGTGATCAGCCGCAACGGCACCGCCGCTGCGACGGGTTGCAGCGGCCCCGGGCGCGCGAAGGCGGTGACGAACTCGGCACGCGCGGGCGATTGCAACACCCCGCGCGCCACGCTGCCGGCAAGAAACAGCCCGTCGCGCGGCAGGTAGGCCGCCACCATCTCGCGCGCCATCAGCCCCATCAGGCCCGCCATCACGGTGATCGTCTCGCGCGCCGACGCGTCATCGACCGCCGCCTCGACCAGCGCCCGCGCCGAAATCTCCATGTCCCCCGTCCGCACCACGTGCAGCCGCGCCAGCCCTTCACCGGAAAACAGCGCCTCGGCGCTGGGAAACTGGTCTGCCTGCGCGCCCAACGCACCGGCGATCACCGCAGGCAGGGTGGCATGACCCAGTTCGGCCTCCAGCGCCACCGGCCCGGCGGGAGTTACCCGCACCGGCCCGACGTTGAAGCCAGTGCCAAAATTCACCGCCAGTGCCTGCCCGTTGCCCACTTCGCCCCCGGTCGGACGCAGGTCCTCGACCTGGGAGGCATCCAGCCCCGGCAGCGCCAGCGCCAGCGCGGTCAGGTCGTTGACAACGCGCAGAGCGCCATGCCCCGGCAGCCTCAGACGCTCGGCCAGCGCGGCGCGATCGAATCCCCAGTCGCGATTGGTCAGCCGCACCTCGCCCGGCCCGACCGGCCCGGCCACGGCGATGCAGGCTCCGCCCAGGGCGGGATCGCCGCAATCGCGCAGGTAGCGTGCCAGCAGATCCCCCGGCCCAGCCTGCGCGTCGTTGCTCCGGCGTGCCGCGCATTGCAGCCCGCCGTCGCCGCGCAGCAACGCCAGGCGGGTTGCGGTGCCGCCCATATCCGCCAACAGGATCGTCATGCGCGGCCCTCCCCCTTGCCTCGCCGACCACATGGTGCCCTAAACCGGCCCGTCCGCCAAGGTGTCGCTTGCAGGCGACGGACCAGTGGCTAGTCTGTTGCGGGCAACAACAGGGGCGGATCGGGGCGGTGAAAACGGGGCCAACACCGGGGCGGCCGGAGATCGACGCGGTGGTCATCGGCCGCAACGAGGGCGCGCGGCTGATCGCCTGCCTCGGCTCGCTCAAGGGGCGCGCGCGGCGGATCGTCTATGTCGATTCCGGCTCTTCCGACGGCAGCGTCGCGGCGGCGGGGGCCGCCGGGGCCGAGGTCGTGGCGCTGGACATGGCACGCCCTTTCACCGCCGCGCGGGCGCGCAACGCCGGGCTGGAGCAGCTGGGCGACGGCGCCGATTTCGTACAGTTGGTGGACGGGGATTGTACGGTCGCCCCCGGCTGGCTCGACACCGCCGCCGCCTTCCTCGCCGCCCATCCCGAGGCCGCCGTCGCCTGCGGCCGGCGGCGCGAGGACCATCCCGAAGCCTCGGTCTACAACCGGCTGTGCGACCGGGAGTGGGACACGCCCGTTGGTGAGGCCGCCGCCTGCGGCGGCGATGCGCTGGTGCGCCGCGCGGCGCTGGTATCGGTGGGCGGGTTCCGCGACGGGTTGATCGCGGGCGAGGAACCCGAGCTTTGCCTGCGGCTGCGCCGCGCCGGCTGGACCGTGTGGCGGCTGGACGCGGAGATGACCCGGCACGACGCCCGCATCCTGCGCCTTGGCCAGTGGTGGCAGCGCAGCCGCCGCGCCGGTCATGCCTTTGCCGAGGGCGCGCATCTGCACGGCGCGGGACCCGAGCGGCACTGGGTGAAGGAAACCCGCCGCGCGCTGGCCTGGGGGGTCGCGCTGCCACTGGCGATCCTCGTCGCCGCGCTGCTCACCCCCTGGGCCGGGCTGGCGCTGCTGATCTACCCGGCGCAGGTGCTGCGGCTGGCGGCGCGCGACAGCAGGCCGGGCCGTTGGGAGGCGGCGCTGTTCACCGTTCTGGGCAAATTCGCCGAGGCGCAGGGCGTAGTGGACTTCCACCTGCGGCGGTGGATCGGCCGGCGGCGGGGCATCCTGGAGTACAAATAGGGGGGGCGGATCACCCCCCGAACCACCGCAGTTTCAGTGCCCGGACCGCCTGCCCCGGCAGCACCATCGCGCTGCGCGCGTAACGCGGCCCCATGCGCATCGGGTTGCCCAGCATCCGCCACAGCCATTCCAGCCCCGCCGCCCGCATCCAGCGCGGCGCGCGGATCTGGTGGCCGCCGAGAAAATCCAGCCCGGCCCCGACCGAGGCGAATCCGACGGCGGGGGCGACGGTGCGCCCGCGCGCGGCCAGCGCCTCCTGCTTGGGTGCGCCCAGCGCCAGGAAACAGAGCCGCACCCCGTCCTCGGCAAGCCGTCGCAGGATCTCCCCGGCCTCCCGCCCCGTCGGATCGAAATCGCGCGACGGCGCGATCCTGAGCCCGACGCGCAGACCCGGAACGCGGGCCTCAAGCGCCGCCGCGGCATCGGCAAGCGCCTGTTCGCTGCTGCCCACAAAGGCCACCTCCGCCCCCTCTTCCGCCGCGATCCGGCACAGCGGCACAACCAGATCCGACCCAGGAAGCCGCGCAACCGGCCGCCGGGCCAGCCGCGACAGCGCCACCACCGGCCAGCCATCGGCGACCACGAGATCCTGGCGCGCATAGACGCGGGCGAAGTCGGGCGAGACGGTCATCTTGGCCAGGTGGTCGAGGTTGATCGTGGCCAGCGCAAAGCCCTCGCCGGCGCGGAACCGCCGGCGCACCTCGCCCAGCAGCGCGGCACGGTCGGGCATGGTGATACGTATGGTCTGGTCGAAGAAGCTGAACTGCACCGTTGGCCTCCGTGGCACCGGCATAGGCCCGATCCCAGCGCCGCGCCAGATGCACCCTGAAAATCCCGCCCGGCCGTTGCATCCGCGCCGACAGTGCGGGCAAACCGGTTTGCGCGCCGGGGGCGGGACAAGCCCGCCGCGACTTGCTAAGCTGTCACCGGACGCCCCGCGCCCCAACATCCAATTCCGAGCAGACCCGCCCATGCCCAATGCCTTCGCTTCGTTCATGCTGGTGACATGGCCGCTGGTTTGCCTGCTCCTGCTGCGGCGAATGCCGCTGGAACGCGCCCTGATCTGGTGCATTCTGGGCGCCTACCTGCTGCTGCCGCCAAAGGCCGAGTTCGACCTGCCGCTGGTTCCCGGTCTGGACAAGTCATCGATTCCAAATCTCGCCATCCTGCTGATCGCGACCCTTGTTCTCGGGCTTCGGTCCTCGCTCTGGCCCCGGAGCCGTATGGCGGCAGGTCTTGTCGTGCTCTATGTCTTCGGCGCGGTTCTCACCGTGATCACCAACGGCGACCCGGTAATCTATTCCCACCCGACGGAGATGAATGTCTTTCACCGGCTGCCCGGTCTCAGGCTGCACGATGCGCTGAGCGCGGTCGTGGACAAGGCCATCGTCCTGATCCCCTTTCTGGTGGGACGGCAACTGCTGGGGTCGGACAGGGGGTTGCGCGAGATGCTTCTGGCCTTTGCGGTCGGCGGGCTGGCCTATTCCCTGCCGGCCCTGATCGAGGTTCGGCTCAGCCCGCAACTCAATACCTGGGTCTACGGGTTCTTCCAGCACGATTTCGAACAGATGATGCGCCAGGGCGGGTTCCGGCCCATCGTGTTCCTGCCGCACGCGCTCTGGCTGGCGCTGTTCATTTTGAGCGCGCTGCTGGCCACGGCAGCACTGACGCGCCAGGCCACCGGGCCCCGGCAAATCCGGTACTTCATCGCAACGTTCTACCTGGTCGGCGTTCTCTACCTGTGCAAGAGCCTTGCAACCCAGGCCTATGCGCTGGCCTTCCTGCCGATGGCGCTGTTCGCCGGACCCCGGATGACCCTGCGCACCACCGCGATCCTGGCGCTGATCGCGGTGAGCTACCCGGTCCTGCGGCAGCTGGACCTGATCCCGCTCGACGCCATTCTGGAGCGGGCCGCGGTGATCGACCCCGACCGGGCCAGTTCGCTGAACTACCGCTTCAACAACGAAGAGATCCTGCTCGAACGGGCGCGGGAAAAACCCTGGTTCGGCTGGGGCGGATGGGGACGCAACCTGCTGCTCGATCCCAAGAGCGGCGCGGTCGAGACCGTCCCCGACGGACGCTGGATCATCGTGTTCGGCACCTTCGGCTGGCTGGGCTACATCGCCGAGATGGGGCTGCTTGCGCTGCCGCTGATGCTGCTGTGGTGGCGCAGCCGCCGCGGCCTGCCGGAAGGGTTTTCGCCGGCTGCGGCGGGGCTCGCGCTGGTGCTGGCGGTGACGATGATCGACATGCTGCTGAACGCAACGCTGGTTCCGGTGATCTGGATGTGCGCCGGGGCGCTGTTGGGCCATGCCGAACGGTTGCGCCCGCGCGCATCGAATCGCGGCGATCCGGCCCCGCTGTTCGGGACCGGTCCGGTGATCGGTGGCCGCAAAACCCGGCGGATCGGGAAAAAATAGCCACAATCTGTCCTTAACCAAGCCCGATTGTGGGCAGATCAAGGCCCCAGATCGAGAGCTGTGCGATAATTGGTCTCAGGCGTTTTGGTGCGTGCGCTCCAGGCGTCGGCGTTTTGCCGCGCAGGGCGATCAGAGATCGAGGACGTCGGCGCCCTTGCCTTTGGCAAAAGGGTTTGGGGGCCTATATGCAGTGGGTTCGGGACGATTTGGTCAGATTATGACATCGGGTGAAGATTTGAGCCGCGACGAGGACATCGCCATCGTCGGAATGGCCGCCCGCTTGCCCGGCGCGGCGTCGGTCCGGGCATTCTGGGAGAACCTGCGCGCCGGCCGGGAATCGATCCGCCGTCTGAGCGAGGCCGAGTTGCTGGCCGCCGGCGAACGCCCCGACCTGATCGCAGACCCAAACTATGTGCCCGTCGCCGCGCCGCTGGAGGGTTTTGCCCGGTTCGACCCGGAATTCTTCGGGTTTTCCCCCAAGGAAGCGGCGATTCTCGATCCGCAGCACCGCAAGTTCCTCGAGGTCACCTGGGAGGCGATGGAGGATGCCGGCCACCCGCCCGAAAGCCTGGGCGGACGCATCGGTGTCTATGCCGGCTGCGGTATGGGCAGTTACTTCTTTTTCAACCTCTGTTCCAACCCGGGTCTGGTCGATGACGTCGGCACCTTCCTGCTGCGCCATACCGGCAACGACAAGGATTTCCTGTCGACCCGGGTCAGCCATATCTTCGACCTGCACGGCCCCTCGATCAACCTGCAGACCGCCTGCTCCACTTCGCTGGTGGCGGTGCATTATGCCTGTGCGGCGCTGCGCGCGGGGGAATGCGACATGACGCTGGCCGGCGGGGTGACCATCGAACTGCCGCAGGGGCGCGGATATCTTTACAAGGAAAACGAGATCCTCTCGCCCGACGGCCACTGCCATGCCTTCGACCACCGGGCGCAGGGCACTGTTTTCGGGTCCGGCGCGGGGGTGGTGGCGCTGCGGCGGCTCGGCGATGCGCTGGCCGACGGCGATCACATCTGGGCGGTGATCAAGGGCAGCGCGGTCAACAACGACGGCGCCGCCAAGGCCGGCTACCTTGCGCCCTCGGTGGACGGACAGGCGCAGGCGGTCTCGCTGGCGCTCAAGGCGGCAGGGGTTGCGGCGGAGACCATCGATTACGTCGAATGCCACGGCACCGGCACCTATCTGGGCGACCCGATCGAGGTGGCGGCGCTGACCCAGGCCTACCGCGAAGAGACCGCCGAGACCGGGTTTTGCCGGTTGGGGTCGGTCAAGACCAACATCGGCCATCTCGACACCGCGGCGGGGGTCGCCGGGCTGGTCAAGACCGCGCTGGCGCTGAACCACGGGGAAATCCCGCCCTCGCTGGGCTATGAGGCGCCGAACCCGGCGATTGATTTCGAGCATTCCCCCTTTGTCGTGAACGACAAGCTGAGCGGTTGGGGCGCGCGGCAACGCCCCCGCCGCGCCGCGGTCAACGCGCTGGGGGTCGGCGGCACCAATGCCCATGTGATCCTTGAGGCGGCGCCGGAGCGCGCGCCCTCGGACGAGAGCGAGTTTCCCTTTCACGTCCTGTGCCTGTCGGGACGGACGCGGGCGGCGCTCGACGCCAACGCCGGCGCGCTGGCCGATCACCTGCGGGCCAACCCGGACCTGCCGCTGGCCGATGTCGCCTTTACCCTGAAGGAAGGTCGCCGCGGTTTCGACAAGCGCCGAGTGCTGGTGGCCGAGACTGCGCAGCAGGCCGCCGAGTTGCTGGACAAGGGCGATCCGCGCCGGGTCTTCACCCATGACCGGCTGGGCGAGGCGCCGGAGGTGGTGTTCATGTTCCCCGGCGGCGGCGCACAATACGCCGGCATGGCACGCGATCTTTACGAGACCGAGCCGGTCTTTGCCGACTGGATGGATCGGGGCCTCGAACACCTGGAGCCGCAGCTCGATTTCGACCTGCGCGCGCTCTGGCTGCCGGAGGACGCGGCGGCGCGGGCAGAGGCCGACGGAAAACTCACCAAACCCTCGGTGCAACTGCCGCTGATCATGATCGTCGAATACGCGCTGGCGCAGCTGTGGATCAGCTGGGGCCTGCGCCCCGCCGCGCTGGTGGGGCATTCGATGGGCGAGAACACCGCCGCCTGCCTGGCCGGGGTGATGCGCTTTGAGGATTGCATCGACCTGGTGCTGCTGCGGGGGCGGCTGTTCGACACCGTCCCGGCGGGCGGCATGCTGAGCGTGTCGCTGCCCGAGGCGGAGCTGCGCGATCTACTGGGCGACGATCTGGACATGGCCAGCGTCAACGCCCCCCGGCTCTGCGCGGTGTCCGGGCCGCAGGCGGCGCTGGACGCGCTGGCCGGGGTGCTGGAGGCGCGCGAAGTCGAGTATCAGCGCGTTCCCATCGACATCGCCGCGCATTCACGCATGCTCGACCCGATCCTGGGGGATTTCCGGGACTTTCTGTACAGGATTCCACTCTCGGCCCCGACCCTGCCGGTGATCTCCAACCGCACTGGAGAGAGGCTCACCGACGAACAGGCGACCGATCCGGAATACTGGGTCGGCCAGCTGCGCAATACGGTCCGCTTTGCCGATTGCATCACCGCCCTGTCGGCGGGTCCGAAACGGGTGTTCCTCGAGGTCGGTCCGGGCAAGGCGCTGAGCTCGCTGGCGCAGATGTCGGACACGGTCGCCCCCGGACAGGTGCTGTCGTCGTTGCGCCACCCGGAGCAGGAGATCGGCGACGACGCCTATTTCCTCGGCGTGATCGGGCGCCTCTGGGCCTGTGGGATCGAGGCCGACTGGCCGCAGATCTGGGGCGAGGCGAAACGCCATCGTCTGCCGCTGCCGACCTACCAGTTCCAGACCAGCCGCTATTTCATCGAACCCGGCACGCCGCAGGCGGCGCAATCGCCCGACACCGCGCCGGAGCGGGTCGAGGACATCGCGCGCTGGGGCTATCGCCCGGCGTGGCGCGCCTGCGCCGCAGCCTGCGAGATCGACGTCGAGCGCGAGCTGTCGGTAGCGGAGCCGCGAAACTGGCTGTTGTTCGAGGATGACACCGGGCTGGCGGCGCGGGTGGCGCTGGCGCTGCAAGAGGCCGGTCATTCGGTGACGCGGGTCAGCCCCGGCGACACCTTTGCGAAACTGGCCGAGGATCACTATCTGCTGCCGCCGGAACAGGGGCGGTTCGGCTATGACAGCCTGATCGCCGACCTGGCCGAGGCCGGGCGCCTGCCCGAACGCATCGGACATTTCTGGCTGGTCACCGGGCAGGAGGATTTCCGCCCCGGCAGTTCGTTCTACGACCGCAACCTGGAACAGGGGTTCTTCAGCCTGATGCACCTGGGCCAGGCACTGGGGGCGGCAGAGCTGGAGCACGCAGTCCATCTGACCGTCTTTACCAGTGGCGCGGCGCAGGTCACGGACGAGGGCCTGCCCTATCCCGAAAAGGCGCTGATCGCCGGACCGGCGGGGGTGATGCCGCACGAGATGCCGGAGATCACCTGCGCCACGGTCGATCTGGCCCTGCCGGAGCACCGCCCCGGCGGGCTGTTGACGCGATTGACCGGCGGCGCGGCGGCCGATCCGCTCGCCCCGCTGGTGCCGCAGGTGCTGGAAGAACTGTTCGCCGAACCCGGCAACGAGGTCGCCGCGCTGCGCGGCGGCAGGCGCCTTGTCCGCAAATGGCGGCCGGTTGCGCTTTCCGAACCCGGGGCGCCGGTCTGGAAGGCGGGCGGCACCTATCTGATCACCGGCGGGTTCGGCGGCATCGGTGTGACGCTGGCGGGCGCCTTGATGCGCGATCACGGGGCAAGGGTGATCCTGCTCACCCGCGATGCCCTGCCCGCAAGCGACAGCTGGGACGGCTACCTTGCCAGCCACGGCCCCGCCGACCGGACCGCCCGGCGCATCCGCGCGCTGCGGACATTGGAGGGCGAGGGCAAGGGCGCGGTGATGGCGGTCACGGCGGATGTCTGTAACATCGCCCAGATGCGCGCCGCCGTGACCGAGGCAGAGGAACGGTTCGGCGCGATCACCGGGGTGATCCATGCCGCCGGCCATATCGACGATGGCGCGATGCTGGCCAAGACCGAAATGGCCGTGGCCCAGGTCCTTGCGCCCAAGGTCACCGGGCTGAAGGTGCTGGACCAGCTGTTTCCCGACGGGATGCTGGAGGTGATGGTCCTGTTTTCCTCCTCCTCGACCGCGACGCGACCGGCGGGGCAGGTCGATTACATTGCCGCCAACGAATACCTCAATGCCTTTGCCGCCGGTCGGCAGGGCGGAGCGACCCGCGTGCTGGCGGTCGATTGGGGGGTCTGGGCCGGGGTCGGCATGGCCGCCGAGGCGATGGCGGTGCGGGAAATGGCGGGCAATCCCACCGAACGCGCGGCGATCGAGGCGCCGCTGCTGGACGAGACCGGCTTTGACGCCGGAGGCAACCGGCTGTTTGTGGCCCACTACAACGCCGCCGACCGCTGGGTGTTCGACCAGCACCGGCTGGCCTCGGGTGCGGCGCTGATGCCGGGCACCGGATACCTGGAACTGGCGGCCGAGGCGCTGGCCGCGCATGGGGTGGACTATCCTTTCGAGATCCGCGACCTCTATTTCCTGCGCCCCTTGCAAGTGGAAGAGGCCAGGCCACGCCTCGGCGTAATCCGGCTGGAACCTCGGGGCGATGGGCTCAACTTCACGGTCCATTCCGGTCTGGGTTTCGACAAGGCGGACGGTTTCGCGCTCAATGCCCAGGCCAGGCTGCTGCCGCGCCCCGGTCTGACGGTAGCGCCGCTGGACCTTGCGGCGCTCGCCGCGCGCTGCGAGCGGGTGGAAAGCGCGGCGCCGGGCGGACGTCTGACCAGCCCGCAGGAGGCACATCTGCACTTTGGCCCGCGCTGGCATGTGCTGCGTCGCATGGCCTTCGGCGCGGGAGAGGGCCTCGCCACGCTGAGCCTGCCGCAGGAATGCCACAGCGACCTGGCCCGGGGTTACAGGCTGCATCCGGCGCTGATGGACATCGCCACGGGCTGGGCGATCCGGCTGGCGCCGGGGTATGAGGGCCGGTCGCTCTGGGTTCCGGTCTCGTACCGCGCGGTGCGGGTGCTTGCGCCGCTGCCGGGCGAAATCCGCAGCTGGGCGCGGCTGAGCAAGGGCGCGACGCCCGCTGAGGGGTTCGTCAGCTTCGACGTGACGCTCTGCGACCGGCAGGGGCGCGTCTGCGTCGAGATCGAAGGGTTCGAGATGAAGCGCACCGGCGCGACGCTGGACCTGTCCCGGCCCGACCGCGCCGATGCGGATGCCGTCGCGCTCGGGCTGTCGGCGCGGGGCGGCAGGGTGCCGCTGTCGCCCGAGGAACGGCGGCTGCAGCGCAACATCGCCCGGGGTATCCGCCCCGAGGAGGGGCCCGGGGCGCTGACCCGCGCGCTGGGCCTGGGCCTGCCGCAGGTGGTGGTCAGTTCGCTCGACCTGCCCGCGTTGATCGCGCAGGCCGACCGGGTGGCCACCCCGAAACCGGCAGAGGACGGCCAGAGCTTTGACCGGCCGGACCTGGACACCGCCTTTGTCGCGCCCGAGACCGGGATCGAAAAAACGCTGGCCGGGCTGTTCGAATCCCTGCTCGGCGTGTCGCGGGTGGGCGCGCAAGACAGTTTCTTTGACCTTGGCGGGCATTCGCTGGTGGCGGTGCGGCTGTTCTCGCGCATCAGCCGTCTCTACGACGTGGAATTTCCGCTCGCCACCCTGTTCGAGGCCCCCAGCGTTGCCGCGCTGGCCGATCTGATCGCCGCCCGCACCGGGCGGACTGGCGAGGCCCCGCAGGCCGAAGGCGAGGTCACCGCACCCGCCCCCGCCTTTACCCATCTGGTGCCGCTGCACAAGGGCGGCGGCGAGACCGGCGGGCGCACGCCCTTCTTCCTCGTTGCGGGCATGTTCGGCAACGTTCTGAACCTGCGGCATCTGGCACTGATGCTGGGGCAGGACCGGCCGGTCTGGGGGTTGCAGGCGCGCGGGCTGATCGGCGAGGACGAGCCGCACCGGCGGATGGAGGCAGCCGCCGCCGACTATATCGCCGAGCTGCGCCAGGTGCAGCCGCATGGCCCCTACCTGCTTGGCGGGTTCTCGGGCGGGGGGATCACCGCGTACGAGATGGCCCGCCAACTGGAGGAGGCCGGCGAGGAAGTGGCCCTGCTGGTGCTGCTCGACACCCCGCTGCCCAGGCGCCCGGCACTCTCGCGCCGCGACAAGGCGCTGATCAAACTGCAGGAATTGCGCCGCAAGGGGCCGGGCTATCTGAGCGAATGGGCCGGCAACCGCATCCGCTGGGAGGTGGAGAAGCGCCGCGCGCCGGTTGCGATCCATGCGGCGACGGACTTCGACAATGCCAAGATCGAAGCGGCCTTCCTCGACGCTGTCGCGCATTACGAACTGAAGCCCTGGGAGGGGCCGCTGGTGCTGTTCCGCCCGCCGCTGGACCGGCATTGGAAGGTATCGGGCGACCGCTGGGTGAGCGCGGAGCGCGAGTATGTCTTCCCCGACAACGACTGGACCCGGTTCGCGCCAAGGGTGCAGGTCATCGAAGTGCCGGGCGATCACGACAGCATGGTGCTGGTGCCCAATGTCAGTGTTCTGGCCGAGCGGATGAAACGGCTGATCGACAGGGCCGAGGCCGACGACAGCCCGAACGGCGCCGACCCGGACGGCTGGGTCGAGGCAGCGGAGTAAGGCGATGAACGTTCCCACAATCCTGGCTGTGATCCTGAATTTCCGAACGCCGGAGCTGACGCTGAAATCAGCCGCGGCCGCCCTGCGCGCGATGGAGGGTCTGCGCGGTGAGGTTCTGGTGGTGGACAACGACTCGGCCGACGGCTCCTTTGCCCATATCGTCGAGGAAGCCCAGGCGCGCGGCTGGACTACGGGCGGGCGACTGCGGGTGGTCGAATCCGGCCATAACGGCGGCTTCGGCGCGGGGATGAATTTCGGCATCCGCACCGGGCTCTCGAATGGCACGACCGCGGATTTCTATTATCTGCTGAACTCCGACGCCTGGCCGGAACCGGGCGCGCTGAAGCGGTTGCGTGATTTCCTGGTGGCAAATCCGCGCGCCGGCATCGCCGGTAGTTTCGTGCGGGGCGAGGACGGGATGCCGCATCACACCGCCTTTCGCTTTCCCTCGATCGCGGGCGAGTTCGAGATGGCCGCGCGCACCGGCCCGATCTCGCGCCTGCTGAAAAGCGCGATCGTGGCGATGCCGATCCCGCAGACCGAAACCCGGGTCGACTGGACCGCCGGCGCCAGCCTGATGATGCGGGCGGAGATGCTGGAGGAGATCGGTCTCTTCGACGAGACCTTCTTTCTCTACTACGAGGAAACCGACCTTTGCCGGCGTGCGGGCCGGGCCGGGTGGGAGACCTGGTTCATTCCGCAAAGCGAGGTGGTGCACCTGGGCTCGGCCTCGACCGGAATGAAGGGCTGGACGCGCACCCCGGCCTATTGGTTCGCCTCGCGCCGCCATTACTTCACCAAGAACCACGGGCACGCCTATGCAGCTGCCGCGACGCTGGCACGCGGCGCCGGGCAGGCAATCTGGGAGCTGCGCCGCACGCTCTCGGGCAAGTCACAATCCGATCCCGACCGCTTCCTGCGCGACCTGATCGCCGACGGCCTGCGCGCGCCGCGCCAGAGCCCGGCACCAACCCCCGCCTTAACGATTGCCCGAAACGCGGCCGAGGATAAGAAATGACCCCGTTTTCCTGTGTTCTTATCGGCAATGAATCCCTGCTCATCGGCTGCGGCGAGGCGCTGCGTGCGCGCGGGCACGAGATCTGCGCCGTGGTGTCCCGCGATGCCGAGATCCGCGCCTGGGCGGCGCAGAACGGCCTCGCGGTCGAGGAGAGGATCGCCGCACTGGCGGGGCGGTTCGGCCCCGGCGGCTTCGACTGGCTGCTGTCCATCGCCAACCTCGACCTGATCCCCGATGCGGTGCTGGCGCTGCCCACCGGCGGCGCGGTGAATTTCCATGACGGGCCGCTGCCACGATATGCCGGGATCAACGCCCCGGTCTGGGCGCTGATCGCGGGCGAGGCCGACTACGGCGTCACCTGGCACATGATCGAGGGCGGCATCGACGAGGGCGATATCCTGGCCCAGTCGCATTTCGCCATCGCCCCGAACGAGACCGCCTTTTCGCTCAACTCCAAGTGCTACGGCGCGGCGATGGACAGCTTTCCCGCCGTGCTCGACCAGTTGGAGCGCGGCGCGCCGGAGCGGCAGAAACAGGATCTGAGCCAGCGCAGCTATGTCGCCCGCGACGCCCGGCCCGATGCGGCGGCGCGGCTGGAGTTCCACCGCCCGGCGGCGGAGTTGGCGGCACTGGTTCGGGCGCTGGATTTCGGCGGCTACCGCAACCCGATGGGCTGCCCGAAGGTCGAGATCGCGGGCCGGGTGCTGCTGGTTGGCCGGGCCGAACCGGCAGGCGCGGCGCAGGGACTGCCCGGCACGGTGATGGAGATCGATCGCGACAGCCTGACCGTGGCCACAGGCGAGGGCGCGCTGCGGCTGTCCGGGCTGACCACGCCCGAAGGCGCGGCGGTCCTGCCCGGCGATCTGGCCAGACCCGGCGACATGCTGCCCAGCGCCGACACCTCTCGCGCCGGAGACCTGACAAAGGCGCTGGCCGCCACCGTCAAACCCGAGCCGTTCTGGCGCCGCGCGCTCACCGCGATGCACCCGGTTCAACTGCCGCTGGCCTCGGCCGAAAACGCCGCACCCGACTGGGAGGCGCTGCGCATCGCCTTGCCCGACGGGTTGGAGCCGGAGCGCGCCGCGCTGGCGGCGCTGGCCTGGGCGTTGTTGAGCAGCAGCGCGGAGGTTGCCGACATTGCACTCACCGATGCCGCGCTGGCGGCGGCAGAGGCTGCGGCGCCGGGCTATGTCGCGGGCTGGGTGCCGGTGCAGGTGCATCGCGAAACGACATTGGCGGAGGCCGTCGAGGGGCTGGAAACGATCCGCGCCCGTGCCGAAAAGGGCGGATTCGCCCGCGACCTCATCGCCCGCGATCCGCAGATCGGCTGGAGCGGCGCGCCGCAGATCGCGCTGGCGCTGGATGGTGCCGGGCCGGTGACGGGATGCGCCGCGACCGTGGCGCTGCGCAGCGAGCGGGTGAGCCTGCATGTGGACCGGTCCCGGCTGGACGAGGAGGCCGCAGAACTGCTGGCGCGGCGGCTTGAGGCGGCAATGCGTGCCTTGGCCGGGGCCGAGGAGACCGCCGAACTTGGCACGCTCGACATCCTGCCCACCTCGGAGCGGCGCAAGACGGTCCAGGCCTGGAACCAGACCGCGCGCGATCATGACCCGGAGCAGACCATCCACGGTGCCATCGCCGCCCAGGTGACAAGAACCCCCGATGCCACCGCGCTGGTGTTCGAGGATCGCGCGCTGACCTATGCCCAGCTTGACGCGCGGGCCAATGCGCTGGCCGCAGTGCTGCGCGGCAAGGGGGTGACGCCGGGCTCGCATGTGGGCCTCTGCCTGCGCCGAAGCCCCGAGATGGTGATTGCAGCGCTTGCGATCATGAAGGCGGGCGGCGCCTATGTGCCGCTCGACCCGGCCTATCCCGCCGACCGGATCGCCCATTACATCACCGACAGCCGCGCCGCACTGATCGTCACCGATACCGAACTGCGCGGACAACTGCCCGGCACGGATGCGGAGATCGTCGAATATGACGGCACAGACGAACAGGCCGAAGCAGTCGACGGCGGCGCCACCGGGGGTGATCTGGCCTATCTGATCTATACCTCCGGCTCCACCGGCCTGCCCAAAGGGGTGATGGTCGAGCACCGCAATGTGGCCAATTTTTTCGCCGCGATGGACGACCGCATCGGCGTGCCCGAGACCGGCACCTGGCTGGCGGTGACCAGCCTCGGGTTCGACATCTCGGTGCTGGAGCTGTTCTGGACCCTGGCGCGCGGGTTCAAGCTGGTGCTCGCAGGCGACGACAACCGCGCCGTGGTCTCCCAATCGCCGCTGGCGGTGAGCGACCGGCACATCGACTTCAACCTGATGTACTGGGGCAATGACGACGGGGTCGGCCCGAAGAAATACGAGCTGTTGCTGGAGGGCGCGAAATTCGCAGATGCCCATGGCTTCAACGCGGTCTGGACGCCGGAACGGCATTTCCACGCCTTTGGCGGCCCCTATCCCAACCCCGCCGTCACCGGCGCCGCGGTGGCAGCGGTGACGCGGAATCTTTCGGTGCGCGCGGGAAGCTGCGTCGCGCCGCTACACCACCCGGCACGGATCGCCGAGGAATGGGCGGTGATCGACAACCTGACAAACGGGCGCGCCGCGCTCGGCATCGCCTCGGGCTGGCAACCGGACGATTTCATTCTGCGCCCCGAGAACACGCCGCCCAACAACAAGCCGGCGATGTACGAGGCCATCGAAACCCTGCGCAAGCTCTGGCGTGGCGAGGCGGTGGAGTTCCCCAAGGCGGACGGCACGATGCATTCGGTCGTCACCCAGCCCCGCCCGGTGTCGAAGGAACTGCCGATCTGGGTCACCACCGCCGGCAATCCCGAGACCTGGAAGGAGGCCGGGGCAATCGGCGCCAACGTGCTGACCCACCTGCTGGGCCAGTCGGTGGACGAGGTGGGCGAAAAGATCCGCCTCTATCACGCGGCGCTGCGCGAAAACGGGCATGACCCCAAAGACTTCACCGTCACGCTGATGCTGCACAGCTATCTCGCCGACAGCCGGGAAGAGGCGGCGCGCGTCGCGCGCGGGCCGATGAAGGACTACCTGCGCGCGGCCGCGGGCCTGATCAAGCAATACGCCTGGGCCTTCCCCGCCTTCAAGAAACCCAAGGGCGTGACCAATGCCTTCGAGATGGACCTCGGCGTGTTGGGCGAGGACGAGCTGGAGGCGATCCTCGATTTCGCCTTCGAGCGGTATTTCGAGGATTCCGGCCTGTTTGGCACCGTCGCGGACGGGCTGGCGCGGGTCGAACAGCTCAAGCGGATCGGGGTCGACGAGGTCGCCTGCCTGATCGATTATGGCATCGCCCCCGACCTGGTGCTGAAGGGGTTGAAGCCGCTGGCGCAAGTGCTGGCGCGGGCCAATGCGCCCAGCGCGCCCGAGGCCGATGATTTCTCGTTCGCCGCGCAGATCCTGCGCCACGGGGTGACCCATCTGCAATGCACACCCAGCATGGCGCGGATCATCGCCATGAACGACGAGGCGCGGCTGGCGCTGGGCAGGGTCGAAACCCTGCTGCTGGGGGGCGAGGCGCTGCCCGGCGATCTGGTCGCGGACCTGCGAGAATGCACCGGCGCGCGCATCCTCAACATGTACGGGCCGACCGAAACGACGATCTGGTCGACCTGCGAGGCGGTGGGCGCGCAGGCGCAGGGCGTCATCAACATCGGCACCCCCATCGCCAATACCGGCGTTTACGTGCTGGATGCCGCCGGGCGCCCCGCCCCCATCGGCGTGCCGGGAGAGCTCTGCATCGGCGGCGCCGGGGTGACGCGCGGCTATTGGCAGCGCGAGGAAATGACGGAGGAGCGGTTCCCGCCCGATCCCTTTGCCGCCGAGATCGGCCTGTCCGGCCCCGCGCCGCTGCGCATGTACCGTACCGGCGATCTGGTGCGCTGGCGGGCGGACGGGCGGCTCGATTTCCTTGGTCGCACCGATCACCAGGTCAAGATCCGCGGCCAGCGGATCGAGTTGGGCGAGATTGAAACGGCGCTGACCGCGCAGCCCGGCATCACCGAGGCGGTGGTCGTGGCGCGGAGCAGCGCGGCGGGAGATCAGCGCCTGCTGGCCTATGTCACCTCCGAGGCGGCACCGGATGAAGCCGCCCTGCGCGCCGAACTGGCCCGCCACCTGCCCGAGGTGATGGTTCCGGCACGGATCACGCGGCTGGATGCCTTTCCGCTGACCCCGAACAAGAAGATCGACCGCAAGGCGCTGCCCGATCCGGCACCGGCCACGACCGCGCCGCGCCCCTCCGTGGGCGAGGTCGCAGCCCCCGGCGGCGAGGTCGGACCGCAGGCGCAGATCGCGGTAGTCTGGGGCCGCATCCTTGGTCTCGATCCCGCCGGGATCGCGGCGGAGGACAATTTCTTTGCCCTCGGCGGACATTCCCTGCTTGCGGTGCAGGCGCACCGGGACATCCGCAGCGCGCTGGACCGGCCGGACCTGTCGATCACCGACATCTTCCGCTTTCCCACTCTGGGCGGGTTGGCGGCGCATCTGGGGGCAGGTGATCCGCCACCCCCGCCGCCCGAAACCGCCCCGCAGGACCGCAGCGAGACAATCTCGAAACGGCGCGCGATGCGCGACCGGCGACGGATGCGCGCCGGATGAGTGCGGCGGCCCCTTCCCTGCAACAGCCGGACGCCTGGGCGCAGGCACGGGTGCTGCTGCCCGGAACGGTGGCGCTTGCGTCCTCCGATCCGGGCGCGCCGCAGCCTGTCGCATGGCCCGAAGAACGCGCGCCACTGTCCCGCGCACGCCCCGCGCGGCTGCGCGAATTCGACGCCGGGCGCGCGGCGGCACGGGCGGCGATGGTCCAGCTTGGCCTGCCCCCTGCCCCGGTCCTGCACGGGGCCGACCGCGCGCCGGTCTGGCCCAGGGGGATGACCGGCACCATTGCCCATTGCGCCACCGCCTGCCTTGCCGCAGTGGCGCACCGGCGCGACATCCGCGCCCTGGGGCTGGACCTGGAGGAGGATACCCCGCTTCCCGCCGAACTGATCGAAACCGTCTGCACCCCGGATGAGCGCGCGGGCCTCGCCGCCCTGTCCCGGGCGGAGCGCCGCGCCGTGGCCAAGCGGATCTTTTGCGCCAAGGAGGCCACCTACAAGGCGCAATACTCGCTGAGCCGGACCCTGTTCGACTTCCAGACGCTCCGGATCGGGTTCGATGGCCCCCCCGGCCACTTCACAGCGCATTTCCTGCGCCCCGTCGCGCCTTTCGCCACCGGAGCCTGCCTGAACGGACGCCTTGCCACCGGCGGCGGGCTGATCGTGGCGGCGGTTGTGCTTCCCGCGTGTTCCGGCCCACCATTTGCGCTAGATCGGGAATGACGAGACGCCCAACCCGAACAAGGCCCGCCAAACCATGAGCCCGCGAACATTGCCGATCCTTATCCTTGCCGCGCTGGCCCTTGCCGGGCTGGCCTGGTGGTTGTGGTTCAAGCCGCGCCAGCCCGACGCGGGCGCCGTCGCCGCCGCCTATGCCACGCCGCTGCCGCCGCGCGAGGGGCCGCTTTCGGTCTATCACCTGGGTCACAGCCTGGTGGGGCGCGACATGCCGGCGATGCTGGCGCAGCTTGGCGGCGCCGGGCACAGCTACGCGCTGCAACTGGGCTGGGGCACCTCGCTGAAAGAGCATTGGGAACCGGGGCTGGAGATCAACGGCTTCGAGGCAGAGAACGACACGCCACACTTCCGCCCCGCGCGGGAGGCGATCGGGTCCGGCGACTATGACGCCGTGGTGCTGACCGAGATGGTCGAGCTGCGCGATGCGATCAAATACCACGACAGCGCGCGCTACCTGTCGAAATGGGCCGATCTGGCGCGCGGCGGGTCGGACGAAACGCGGGTGTATCTCTATGAGACCTGGCACCGGCTGGACGATCCCGAGGGCTGGTTGAGCCGCCTCGACAGCGATCCTGAAACCCTTTGGAAAAACAAGCTCCTGCTTCCCGACCTGGCGGCGGGCGGCGCGACGCGTCCGATCCGCGTGATCCCGGCGGGCCAGGTGATTGCGGCGGTGGTGCGCGCGGTGGAGGCGGCCGGCGGGGTGGACAACATCACCGGGCGCGACGACCTCTTTGCCCGGGACGAAGCGGGAGGGGTCGACAAGATCCACCTTGGCGACCTCGGCACCTACCTTGTGGCGCTGACCCACTACGCGGTGCTCTACGGGCGCAGCCCCGAGGGGCTGCCGCGCCAGTTGACCCGTGCCGACGGCAGCGCCGCCACCGCACCCGGACCCGAGGCGGCCCGGCTGATGCAGCGGATCGTCTGGCAGACGGTCGCCGCCAACCCGATGACAGGAGTTCGCCAATGACGGGGTTGATCCGCCTCGCCCTGATGCTCGTCGCGCTTTGCGGCGCGTTCGCCATGCCCGCCGGGGCCGAGGATGCCCCGCCGCTGCCGGCGAACCCGGTGCCGATCATGGTGCACCTGTCCAGCGTCACCGACTGGAAGACGCAGCAACCCTTCATCGACGTGATGAAGACCGCCCGCACCTGGATCGGCCACAAGCCGGGCCGGTGGGGCGGGGCCGGTCACGACGACCTGGCCGCAGCGGGCTATCTGGATGAAAACGGCTGGCCGGTGGAAATCCCGCCCGAACTGGGGTCGATCGGCACAGTGGTGCTGACCAGCATGCCCGAGGCAGCGCAGGACCTGGCCGGGCGTTATGTCCTGCGCTTCGAAGGCGACGGCATCGTCGAGGTCGGCGGCCGGGCAAAGAACGTCCGCTATGGCAGGGGCGAGGTGCGATTCGATTACCAGCCGGGGCCCGGCCTCGTCGATATCCGCATCCAGCGCACCGACCGCAAGAAGACCGGCGACCATGTCCGCAACATCACCCTGGTCAAGGAGGACAACCTTGCGATCTTCGAGGCCGGCGCGGTGTTCAATCCCGATTTCCTGCACCGGCTGGAGGGGTTCGAGGCGCTGCGCTTCATGGACTGGATGGAAACCAACGACTCCGAACAAAGCAGCTGGTCCGACCGCCCGCGCCGGTCCGATTACACCTATTCGCTGCGCGGTGTGCCCACCGAGGTGATGCTCGACCTGGCCAACCTTCTGGGCATGGACGCCTGGTTCAACATGCCGCATCTGGCCGATGACGATTACATCCGGCGCTTTGCCACCCTGGTGCATGACGGGCTCTGGCGCGACCTGACCGCCTATGTGGAGTTTTCCAACGAGGTCTGGAACTGGCAGTTCGAGCAGGCCCGCTGGGCCGGCCGCATGGCGCAGGAGCGATGGGGGCGCGACAACGCCTGGGTGCAGTATTACGCCCTGCGCGCCAGCCAGGCGGCGGCGATCTGGTCCGAGGTCTATGGCGCCGATGCCGAGGCGCGGCTGATCAATGTGATTTCCACCCAGACCGGTTGGCTGGACCTGGAGAGGGACATTCTCGACCCGCCGCTCCTGAAGCAGGAGCTGCCCTCCAGGCCGCAGGTTTCCAGCTATTTCGACGCCTATGCGATCACTGGCTATTTCGGCCATGCGCTGGGCAAGGAGGACCGCGCGCCGATGGTCCGCGACTGGATCGCCGACAGCCGTACCCTGGCCGAGCAGGCGGCCGAGGCCGAGGGGCTGACCGGCCAGGCCCTCGCCGCCTATGTCGAGGCGCATCAATACGACGTGGCCACCGCCCTGGCCGAGGCCGAACTGCGCGACGGTCTGAGCAGCGGCTCCGAGAGCGGCACCCTGAACCACCTGCTGACCACGCTTTTCCCCCATCACGCCAGGGTCGCCCGGGCGCATGGGCTCGACCTCGTCATGTACGAGGGCGGCACGCATCTGGTCGGTCAAGGGCCGGTGGTGGATGACGAGGCGCTGACCGAGTTCTTCATCCACGTCAACTACAGCGCCGAAATGGGCGCGCTCTATACCGATCTGATCGCGGGATGGCACGCGGCGGGCGGGCGGTTGTTCGCCCTGTTCGCGGATGTGAACCCACCGAGCAAATGGGGCAGCTGGGGCACCCTGCGCCACCTGTCCGACGACAACCCGCGCTGGGACGCGGTCGCCGCGTTCCGATAGGAGCGGGTCGTCAGCCCTGTTCGATCGCGGCGGCGAAATGCGCCGCCAGCCCGGCCGCCTCGGCCGCGGCATCGTGCCGGGCCAGAACCCGGGCGCGCCCGGCGGCGCCGATACGGGCCAGCGTGCCGCGCGGCATCGCCGCCAGCTCGGAGACCGCCCCGGCCAGCGCCTGTGCATCTCCGGCCGGCACCAGCCAGCCGGTTTCGCCGGGGCGCACCAATTCCGGGAGGCCGGCGATCGTGGTGGCGATCACCGGGCGGGCCGCCGCCATCGCCTCCATCACCACCATCGGCAGCCCCTCGGCAAAGCTGGGCAGGACCAGCGCGTGCGACGCCGCCAGTTCGCGCCGCACGCCGGCCTCGTCCAGCCAGCCGGTGAGCGTGACCGCCGCGCCCAGCCCGCGCGCGGCAATCGCCCGCTCCAGCGCGCCGCGCAGCTCGCCGTCGCCTACCAGCGTCAGGTGCAGCGACGGATCGACCCGGTGCAGCCGCGCCATCGCCTCGATCAGCAGCATCTGGCCCTTCTGCTCGGAAAAGCGGCCGATACTCACGATCCGTACCGGCCCGTCCGGCAGCGGTGCGGGCTCGGCAAAGGCGCCGGGCTCGATCCCGCAATGGACCACCTTGATCCGGTCCCAGCTGTCGAACGCAGCCCAGCGGCAAAGCTGGCTGCGACCGAACTGGCTGATCGCCACGGCAAAACCGGCGCGGTCGGTCTTCAGACCCAGCGACAGCGCGGCGGGGGCGTCGAACTCCTCCGGTCCATGAACGGTAAAGCTGTAGCCCGGCCCGCCCAGCGCGTTCGCCAGCATCGCCACCATGGCCGAATTGGTGCCGAAATGGGCATGCATGTGCGCGATCCCCCCGGCCTCGCAGCGGCGTGCGACCTCGGCCGCCTCGGCCAGATAGATCATGTGCCGCAGCATTCCCACATGCGAGGCCCGCCCGGCCCGCAACGCCAGACGCAGAGCGGACCGGAACCGGCGCGGATGGCGCAGCGCGCGGCCCGCCAGCGCCCCCAGCAAACCAAGCGCGCCACGCTCCAGCACATATTGCGTGCGTGCCTCTTCCTCGCGGTCCCGGGGATCGACCAGCGGCAGGGTGCTGCGCCGCATCGCCAGCCGCATCACCTCCACCCCGCCCTTTTCCAGCGCGCGAAGCTCACGGCGGATGAAGCTGTGCGATGGCAAGGGATAGGTGTTCAGCACATAGGCGATCTTCACGGCGGCGATCCTGCGGGTCTGCGGCCCCGCCTTCCTAGCTGCTGGCGGCGCGCGAGGGAAGCCGCCAGCGCCGATTGACCGCCCGGCGCCCGCGCCCTAGCCTGCGCCCGACGCCCCATGCGGGCCCAGACAAGAACGGCGCCGGTGACCCGACTGATTTCCGCATTCCGAGGCGACGGCCTGATGGCGCGCGCGCTGCGCAGCATCGCCTGGCTGGGCCTGCGCTATGGCGGCACCCAGGGGTTGCGGCTGGCCTCGAACCTGATCCTCACCCGCATCCTGTTTCCCGAGGCCTTCGGCTTGATGGCCCTGGTTGCCATGGTCACCACCGGGCTGTCGCTGTTTTCCGACATCGGGCTTGGCCCGGCCATCTCGCAGAACCCGCGCGGCGACGATCCCGATTTCCTCGACACCGCCTGGGCGATGCAGGTGGTCCGCGGCATAGGTCTCTGGCTGGCCACCTGCCTGCTGGCGCTGCCGGTGGCGCAGTTCTACGGCGAGCCGGATCTCGCGCTCTACCTGCCCATCGCCGGGTTCGCGATCGCCATCAACGGGCTGGTGCCGACCAAGGTGCAAAGCGCGCATCGCCACCTGCTGCTGGGCCGGCTCACCGTGCTGGAGCTGATCGCGCAGGCGGTGGGTATCGCCGGAATGGTGCTGCTGGCGGTCTACACGCGGTCGGTGGTGGCGCTGGTGATCGGCGGCATCCTGCAGGAAACCGCCCGGCTTTTTCTGATGAACCTGGCCCTGCCCGGGCACCGCAACCGGTTTCGCTGGAACCGAGAGCTCGCCGCCGAGCTGATCCGCTTCGGCAAGTGGATCTTTCTCAGCACCGGGTTGTGGTTCATCACCATCCAGGGCGACCGGCTGATCCTGGGCCGGTTTTTGTCGCTGGAACTGCTGGGGCTGTACAATATCGGCTATTTCCTTGCCAGTTTTCCCACCCTGATGGGGCAGTCGGTGGCGCATGGGCTGATGATCCCGATCTACCGCGACCGCCCGGCCCACGCCTCGCGCGAGAATTTTCGCAAGCAGCGCCTGTTGCGCCTGGCCCTGACCGGCGGCGTCGCCGCGCTGTCCATCGTGATGGCCCTGATCGGTCCGGCGCTGGTGCAGTTCCTCTACGACGACCGCTACCTGACCTCGGGCGAGATCGTGACCCTGATGGCCTGCGCCATGGTGCCGGCAACGCTGAGCATGACCTATGACCAGGCGGCGCTCGCGGCGGGCGACAGCCGGTCCTATTTCATCTACGCCTTGGTGCGCGCGGCCACGCAGACCGGGCTGATCCTGACCGGCATCTCCTGGTACGGGTTGTTTGGCGCGATCGCCGCCATCGGCCTGACCCACATCGCCACCTACCCGGCGCTGGTCTGGCTGGCGCGGCGGCACCGGGTCTGGGATCCGGTTGCCGATCTTTGCTTTGCGGTTCCGGCCGGTGCCCTTTGCGCGCTGGCCCTGCACCTGCACTGGCCCAAGGTCGCCGCGCTGATCGGCGTGCTGTCGTGATCGTCGCGGCCCCCGCAGGCGCGGGTCAGAACGCGGCGCGGTCCGGGGCGTCCCGTCGCGGCGACCGGCGCCAGAGCCGCGCCCAGAGCCCGCGCCGGTAGCGACGCGGGTTAAGGCGCGGCACCGAGACCACCGGCTTGATCCCCAGGTCACGCTCCATGTGTGACGCGGTCCGCATCACCGGGTTCAGAACCTCGAGCCCAAGCGCCACTGCCAGCGCCGCGAGCAGGCTGGCGAAGGCCCCGGCCATGACCATTTTCTTGCGGCTGGGGGTATAGGGATAGGTGGGCGCAATCGCCGGCTCGATCACCGTCAGTTGCTCGCCCTGTCCCTGGGTTTCCAGCCGGTATCCCACCTCGGCTTCGGTGCGGCGCGCCGAGGCCACCTCCAGTTCGGCGCGGAGCCCGGTCAGCTGGCTTTCGAAGGCGCCGATCTGCCGCTCGGTCTGCGGTGAGGTCTCGATCGAGCTTTCCAGTTCGGCCTTGCGCCCCTCCAGCAGCCGCACCTGCGCATCCAGCGTGGCGAGTTGGGCATTGAAGTCGGCCTGCATGCGATCGGCGGTGGCCTGGCGTTCGGTCTGGCGGGCCTGTTCCGCCGCCCGCTCGATCCGGATGCGCTCGCGCGCGATGGTCAGCAATTCCTGGTTGATCCCGGCGACCTCATCGCGGCGAAAGTCCAGCGTCCCCGGCATCGCCAGGTCGTTGGCCCTGCGATAGGCGGTCATCTCGTCCTCGATCCGCTCGACCTGCTGGCGCAGCGTGTCCTCGCGCGCGGCAAAGAAGGCAAGCGTCTCGCGCGCCTTCTCCAGCCGGCTCTCGCGGCTCAGGCGGATCGTGCGCCGGGCGAACTCATGGGCAATCTGCCGGGCCTGCTCCGGGGTCGGCATCTCGGCGGTGACGGTCAGGATCGACACCGACCCGTCGTGGCCGTTGCCGGCGGCGGCGGTCAGCCGGATCGTGGCGGCCTCGCGCAGCGCATCCACCCTTTCGCTGGGCGTCATTGCCGGAACATCGGAATAGAGATCAAACAGCGCGATCACCTCAAGCACGCTGTCCCGTGCCATCACCCGCTGCTCGATCGACTCCAGCCGCCGCGCCGCTGACCCTTCGATCGTGCTGCGCGCCAATTCGCCGGCGACCTTGGGCTGGACCACCTGAATCACCTCGGTTGCCCGGTACAGATGCCGCTGGGCGAGTGCGAAAAGGACCGAGATCGCACACCCCAGGATCGCCACCAACAGGATCACCCAGGCGCGCCGGCGCACCATGTCGAGAACATCCGCCAAAGAGTGTACCGGCCCCATCGCCCCACCTCAGTTCCGCGCGGCCAGTGCCCTGGCCCCGCACCGCCCGCTGACCGGGCCTTTCCTGGAAAAGATCATAGCAAGCGGGCGAAACTAAGGCGACTCCGCCTGTTAGCGGCCGCCGCCGCGGGCCCGGTTCAGGATCACCCCGAGAAGCTCGACATGATCGCCCAGGATATCCTCGCAGGCGCGGATCTGCTCGGCGGTGGTCTGGGTGCCGTCGGCCACCAGCAGCAGCGCGTCGATCTGCGGCAGAAAGGCCGCGGCATCGTCGCACGACAGGATCGCCGGCAGGTCGTAAAGCACCACGTCGGGATCGAGCGTCAGGATCATGTCGTCCAGGGCACGGGCGCAAAGCGGATCATGCAGGGTTTCCGCCGCGTTGCGGTCCGGCGCGTCGGCAAGGCCCAGCGCGAGGCCGTCGCAACAGCGCACCATGTGCTCCTCGGCCGAAATGTCGCCGCGAAGAAACCCCTCCATGTCGCCGAGTCCGCGCATGTCCATCATCCGGGCGACGCCGGGATCGCGCCGGTTCATGTCCATCAGCACGGTGCGCGTTCCCGGGACCCGCGCGAGGCTGAGCGCGAGGTTCACCGCGGTAAAGGTGGTGCCGCATCCGGGCGTCGGGGCGGCGATGGCGACGCGGCGCCAGCCGTGGGTGCGCAGCGCCTGTTTCATCCGGGTGCGCAACAGGTCGAACGACCTTGCCGCCGGGTCGTCGCGGTACAGGCTGACCAGCGGCGCGGGATCGCTGCGGGCATCGCGCCCGCCAATCCTGACGCGTCGCAGCCGGTCCCAGGCCTCCGGCAGGGTCGCCGGAAGGTTGCTGATCCGCGGCACCGACGGCAAGTTGCCGTCAGAGGTATCGCGCGCCGCCCTGCGTCGGAAGATCCTTCGGTCCTGGCCGGTCATCCGTTCCGTTTCACCCGTCCTTGCCAGCGAAAACAACATGGACCCGCCGGCGGCTGCATCCTCATCAAGATAGTCCCTCACAGCCCGTCCTCCAAACAATCAGCCAACTGGAAACAGCCCATCAGATGCCGGTCCGGCGCAGCACGACGCCGATTGTCCGGACCATCAGGACGATATCCCGCCACAGCGACAGCGACCGGCAATAGGCGACATCGACCCTGGCGCGATGGCTGAATTCCTTGTCGTTGCGGGCCGAGACCTGCCACAGGCCGGTGATTCCCGGCCGCACCGAGGCATAACAGCTGTCATCCCCGTACAGCCGGACCTGTTCGGGCAGCATCGGGCGCGGTCCGACCAGGCTCATCTCGCCCTTGATGACATTCCACAGTTGCGGCAACTCGTCGAGCGATGTCGCCCGCAGGATATTCCCGACCGGGGTGATGCGCGGATCGTTGCGCAGCTTCTGCGTCCGGTTCCACTCGTCTCGGATCGCCGGATCGGTGGCAAGGTATCGGGCCAGTTGTGCATCGGCGTCGCGCACCATGGTGCGCAGCTTGACGATCCGGAACCGGCGCCCGCCCTTCCCGATCCGGTCCTGCCAGTAGAACGGCAGGCCGCTTTCGAGCCAAAGTGCCAGTACACACAGGGCGATGATCGGCAGCGATACGGGAAGCGTGAGGATGACCAGCACGAGGTCCAACGCGCGTTTGCCAAAGTGCACATACCATCCTGCATCCCCGGTCACCGCCTGCGGCGCCGTCGCCGGGAGGACGCGAAAAGGTCTGTCCAGATTGGCCGGCCTCGGCACGATGAACCGTGTTGCGACCGCCGTTGGCTTCGGGGGGAAACGCAGGGCTTCGCTGCGCATGTCGTCATACAAACTCATTGTCGGCTCTCCTGAGCACAGCACATAACCGCAGACCCGCGCGCAGACCTTTCTGCGCACCACCCCACGTCCAAACGTCCGTTTGCCCGTCAAAGCAGCTTGACCGGGCGCGCGTTGCGAAGCGTGTTGCCGGACCTTCCCCCACAGATGCCCCGGCCGCGTCGCGGACGAAAACGGGTGTGATCTCGTCCCGGTTTCGCCACGTTTCAATTTACCACTCTTCCATATAGTTTTAATATTTTCATCGGAAACAGTCTGTCTATTTTTTTTGATCCCCCAAAAAACAGACATTTTTCAAATGCTTGCCGCACCAATCCCGCGAAAAGTCTAAAATTGTTGATGTTCAGGAAACCAAAACCGTCCAAGAATCGGTTAACGCCATGCCTGTCTTCAGCGCCCCGACCGTAACCGGGCCGGGGCAGAGATGACGCCAGCCGCCGGATACCATCCGGCGCTGCTTCCTTGCCCCGCCCCTGTCCGCTGTGACATCCTGCCCGCGCGCGGTGCGGCGCCGCGGCAACCCGAAAGGAAACGGCATGTCTGTATCGCTCCAGGTCATCTACCCGATCACGAAAGGGACCGAATTCGACTTCGACTACTACCTCGGCACCCACATGCCCCTGGTGGCCGAGCACATGGGGCCGCATATCGACCGCACGCTGGTGACAAGGGGGCTCGCGGGCGGGCCGGACATGCCGCCGGGCCATTTTGCCGTGGCCACGATGGTCTTCGCCGATGCGGCGGCAATGGATGCGGCAATGCGGGCCTCGGGGCCGGTGATGGCGGATGTGGCCAATTTCACCAATGTGCAGCCGCAGATCCTCGTGGGCGAAGTGATCGCGTAAGGCCCTTCTATGACGGATGTTTCCGATGCGCGCCCCTGGTGCGCCGTCGATCTCGCGCCGGGACGGGCGCGGGCCTGGCTGCTTCGGGGCGGGGCCGTCTCGGCCCGCGCCACACTCACGCCACCGCCAGAGGTGCCGGACCGGCAGCACGCCGACGCGTTGATAAAGCGTCTCGGCACGCCGGCAGACGGCGCCCCGGCAGTGATCTGCGGGCTGTCCGGCCCTCCGGCGCCGGTGGCGGTGCCCGTGAAACCCGGCCAGATCCAGCCGCAGCGGCAGGCCGGGACCAACGCCCATGCCCTGCCCGGCCTGCGGCAGAACAGCCCGCCGGCCCTGATGCAGGGGGACGAGGTCCGCATCGCCGGATTTCTTGCCCTCAACCCGGGCTGGGACGGGGTGATCTGCCTGTCCGGCCCGCTCACCCACTGGGCCCAGGTCAGCGCCGAGGAGGTGGTGAGTTTCCAGAGTTTCCTGACCGGCGTCGCAGCGGATGCGCTGGCCGTCACCCCCGTTCTGCATGCGCGTCTGACCGGCACCGAATGGGACGACGACGCCTTCGCCGACGCGCTCGACACCGCGATGTCACGGCCCGAAAGGCTGGCGTCGGGGCTGGCCGAGATCCGCGCCATGGCCACCCTGGAGGGTTTGCCAGGCAGCGAAGCCCGCGCGCGGCTGCACGGGCTTTTGATCGGGGCGGAACTGGCCGCGGCGCGACCCTATTGGCTGGGGCAGCAGGTCGCGCTGATCGCGCCGGACGATACCGCGAACCGTTACGCCGCCGCGCTGGTGCGGCAGGGCGTGCCGGTGGCCCGAACCGACGAGGAGCGGATGACACTGGCCGGGTTCACCGCCGCGCGGCGGCGGATCGCGGCGGGCTGACCCGGCGGGCCGGATCGTACGATCCGGCCGCGAAAACGTACGGAACCGGTCAGCCCGTTGTGGCGCGCGCAACCACCGACGCCAGTTGACGGCAGGCCGCCGCCGCACGGTCGCCCTGCCCCGCCTCGATCATCGCCTGCGTGCGGTGAAGCGCCTCGGCGGTGTTGAGCCGGTCGAAACGCGGCGTGCTCCGGTCGGCGCTGCGCCGGCGCAGCGCGATGTATCCGACCCGATGCGGCTCGGCGCCGTAGCTGAACTTGTAGGCTTCGTCGCCGTGGCAGAAATCATAGGTGCGATAGCCGTTCTCGATGGCCCAGCGGATGCTCCCGGCGTGCAGGAGCAGCCCGATGTGCGGCGCATCCGCGGCCAGGTCCCGCCCGGCGACGATGAAATTCATTCGCCCTGCCCTCGGGTCCACCACATGGCCCAACGCCCCCAGCGGGCGGTTGCCCTGCCAGAGGACCGGCAGATGAAGCAGCCCGAGTTGCTGCGCCGCGACCAGAACCTCGCGATAGTTCGCCGCCACCCGCTCGGCGGCTCCCTGCCCTTTCGGTCCGGCCCATTTCTCCAGCCAGAGGCGCAGCAGGTGGTCCAGATCGCGGGCGGTGTCATCTCCGGTGCCGGCGGTCTCGATCCGCATCTCGCCGCTGTCGAGATAACGACGGGTGAAGCGACGGATTTTCTGGCGGGTGTTCTTGCTGGGCAAACCCTCCAGCCAGGCGTCATAGCTGTCGGGCAGCGCCGCCCTGGGGCAAACCAGGTTGTCGGTCTTGCCGCCATTGATGCGATAGTCGCGCCGACGCACCGAGAACCGGCGATCGGGAAACGCAGTCAGGAAGGCATCGGCGCGCGCGGGCGGATCGACATAGCGCAGCGACAACCGCGCCCAGGGCAGCGCCTGTACCCGCCGCGCCAATGCGGCGATCACCTCGTCCTCCGCCGCCGGATCGCAGAGGATGCCGGTGTATTCGCTCCAGATCAGCCGACCGCCGGCCTCGATCTCGGTCTCGAAAGCGTTTTGCGAGCTGCTCCAGTGCACGCGGGTCTTCAGCGGCAGCAGGCCCAGGAGACGGTCGCCGCGATAGGCCACGACCACCAGCCAGCGCCCGGGATGGGCGCGAAACGCCTGCGCCAGCCACTCCCACGACAGGAAAACCGAGCCCATGGGGTCGCGCCGTTCCAGCGCCTTCCAAGGGGCCTCCAGAACCTCGAATTCGGCCCAGTCACGAATGACGTCCAGTTCGATACGGGTCTGCGTCAAGGTGTGAATGTCATCCTTCATGGCTCAGGCCCTTTTCCGGGTCTGCTGGTCGCGCAGGAGCGACTCGAAGCCCCGCTGCGCGGCCTCGAAGTTGCGCGCCAAGGGCGCCGTCAGCGAGGTCCGTGCGGCGAAATAGGCGCCGACGCGGCAGATTTGCGCGGCAAAATCGGGGTGAACGCCGGCATCGTCGAACTTGCGCACCTTGGTCTTGGACAGCCAGCCGCGCTTGTTGGCCTCTTTCACGATCAGCTTGAAACGCTGGATGCAATGGAAGGTGGTGTAGATCGACAGGTAATCGAGGTAGTCGTCAAGATCCTCGCCGCAGCCGGGATCAAAGGCGTCGGTCACGACCGCGAGCATGGTTTCAGGCGGCAGCGGCCAGGCCTCGTCGCCGATCAGCCAGGCGAAATCCTCGGCCCCGTGGCGCATGCCGGCATATTCGAAATCGAACCAGCGCAGTTTGTCCGCACTGTCCAGCGCGGCGTTGCCCGAGCGGCAATCCCATTTCACGAATTGCCGCGCGGGGCGGTCGATGGCGGCGCAGGCGGCGGCCCGGTCGAACCGGTTCGAGAGGCCGCCCGAGTGGGGTTGCAGCGCGTCGACGGCATCGACGAAGTTCTCGATCCAGTCGCGGTTGACGCCAAGATGCGGCATCATTTCGCCCAGGTCGGTGCGCCGTGCCGCCGCCTGGATGCGGAAGATCGCTGCCACCGCCTCGGCGGCGAGATCGGCCTTGCCCTTCGCTCCGTGGCGCACGATTTCCATATTCAGACGCCGCGCGCCCACGTCGGACTGGAACATGACCTCGTCCACCACGCCAAGGCATCTGGGCAGGTCGTCGCAATACCGCGACAGGCTGTGCAGCACATGCGCCTCCAGGTGGGTGCGGCGGAAATTGGGGCGCAGCGTGGCGATCATGTCGCCATCACGGAAGTGCAGGCGAAAGCTCGACCGCCCCTTGCCGCCGGGTGCGGTAACCTTGAGGACCTTGAGGCCGAAATAGGCCTCGGCGGTGTCCACGATCTGTTTCAGCCGGGTGTTGTTGGTCTTTCCACTCGCCATGCTCTTATCCTCGTTACCTGGGCCCGGCCGGGCGCGCGCGGGGGCGCGGGCCGTCCTTGTCGAGGCAGGGCTATCAGCGGATTCTGGCGAGAATTGGGAAACTTCAAGATGTGGTCTGCGGTCTTTCTCGAATCAGGTCGGCGCGCGCAGCCCACGCCGCATTTGGCGCTGCGGCGAAATCAATCAGCACAGCTTGCGCGGGACTGTTTCCCGTTCACAGCCGAATTGTTGTCGAAGCTGGCGGGCGTGTCACAAAACCTTAATTCGTTCCGATCCGCGCCATAGAATGGTCCGATACCCATGCGAAACGACGACGTGTTTTTTGAAAAGGTCCGGGCGCAGGACGACCGATCGCGGATCGGAACCGCTTTGACCCATAGTCGCATTACGGGCGAGGAGATGAGTGATGAAGGATTTCAACCATCCGTTTTTCGGTGGCAGCAAGGGCAGCGGCTCGGGCGGCACCACGGGATCGGGCGGCGCCTGCGGCAGCGCCGGCGCCCAGGCAAGCGCCTCGGCCGCCTATCACAATGGTGGCGTCGAGGGGGATGCCTTTGCGCATTGGTACGACACCCATCTGAAATCCTCGTTCGACGGTGATTGGGGAGACGCCAGGGGCTATGGCTCCGGCTCCGGTGGGACCAAAGGCAGCGGCTCGGGCGGCACCAGGGGCTCCGGCTCCGGTGGCACCAAGGGTAGCGGCTCCGATGGCACCAGGGGCTCCGGCTCGGGCGGCACCAAAGGCAGCGGTTCCGGCGGCACCAGGGGCTCCGGCTCGGGCGGCACCAGGGGCTCCGGTTCCGGCGGGACCAGGGGCTCCGGCTCGGGCGGCACCACGGGCAGCGGCTCGGGTGGCACCAAGGGCAGCGGCTCCGGCGGCACCAAAGGCAGCGGTTCCGGCGGCACGTGGGGGAGCGGCAGCGACGATCCGCGGATCTCGATCAAGGGGCTGTTGCCCGCCTTCGATGGCGACGACCCGGACGATGACGACTGCGGCGATGCAAAGGTCATCTACACCGCAAGCTACCACACGTCGGAACATGAGGACGGACCCAGCCTCGACGACGTCCTGTCGTTGATGACGATCGAGCCCTGCGACGATGACCCGGCGCTTGCATCCGGCGGCAGCAGCGGGTTCTGCAGCACCTGGGGCACGGACGATCCCGACCCGATGTGCTGACGCGACCCGATGGCGGGGCGGAACACGCCCCGCCGCCACGTTAGCGCGGCTGGCGCAATCCCAAAGGCGCGCCCAGTTGCGGCGGGCGGTCCAGCCCGGCGTGATCCGATTTCATCCGCGCCAGCCGCCGCAGTGCCCAGTCGGGATAGACGGCGGAGCGGCGGGTGGTGTGATCGACGTTCATCGAGATCACCTCCTGCGTGGCGCAGATCGCATCATCGCCGTCGCGGATCATCTCGGCAAAGACATGCAGTCGCTTGCTGTCGTGATCGACCACGCGGAAGCGGACCGAGAACCCCTCGCCCTCGCGCAACTCGTTCAGGAAATGGGTTTGTTCCTGCAGAACGAATGACCCCTGCCCGGCCTGCGCCACATGCGCCTCGCCCAGGCCGAGGTGGTCCTCGAACAGGATGTCGGCGGCCTGGTCGAAGGCGATGCCGTAGTAGCCGACGTTCATGTGGCCGTTGAAGTCGATCCACTCCGGCGCGACCACGCGCCCGGCCACCACGACCGGCGCGGGATAGGGGCCGTCGTGGCCACCGATTGGCGATTGCGTCATTCCCGTCCCTCTTTCTCTGCCCAATCTCTGCCTGCGACCGGCGGCACATTGCCCCGTCCCGGCCGCGCCGCCAAGCCCCGGCAGTTGCCTTTTTCCGCCAAGCCGCAGAGGATGCCGACGAACGCGACAGGCGCGCGGGGAGAACGAGGCGATGAAAGACAGCTATCTGCGGCAGGACGGAACCGGGCTGGCCGGGATGGTGGCCAGCGGCGAGGTGACGGCGGAGGAACTGCTGGACACCGCGCTGGAGCTGACCGAGGCGCTCAACCCGGCGCTCAACGCGGTGGTGATGCGACGCGACGAGGTGGCGCGGCAGGCGATCCGCGACGGGCTGCCCAAGGGGCCGTTTTCCGGCGTGCCCTTCCTGCTCAAGGATCTGGGGGCCGAGGCGCGCGCCTTTCCCACCAACAACGGCTCCAGGCTGATGCAGGGCATGGAGTGGACCTATGACTCCGAGATTTTCCTGCGGATGCAGGCCACCGGCGTGGTGACCTATGCGCGCACCACCTCGCCCGAACTGGGTATCGGTCCGGTGACCGAGGCGGGCGTCTACGGGGCGCCCACCCGCAACCCGTGGAACACCCTGCATACCTCGGGCGGCTCGTCGGGCGGGTCGGGGGCGGCGGTGGCGGCGGGCATCGTGCCGATGGCGCATGGCTCGGACGGCGGCGGCTCGGTGCGCATCCCGGCCTCGTCCTGCGGGCTGGTCGGGTTCAAGCCCAGCCGCGCGCGGCTGCCCGACGGGCCGGCCTCGGGCGAGGGCTGGGCCGGGATGGCGATCGACGGGGTGCTGACGCGGTCATTGCGGGATACCGCAACGATGCTGGATGCCTGCGCCGGGCCGGACCTGGGCGCGCCCTATTGGGCGCCGCCGATGCAGGGCAGCTATTGCGAGGCGATGCGTCGCGATCCGGGGCGGCTGCGGGTCCGCTACAGCACGACGACCCTGAGCGGCGGCGCGTTGCATCCCGAGTGTGTCGCGGCGGTGGAAAAGACCGCCCGCTTGCTGGCGGATCTGGGCCATGAGGTCGAGGAATTCCGCCCGGCCCCTGATCTGGACGTGGAGGCGATGATGCTGGCCTGGACCAGTATCGTCGCCTGCGGCACCGCGCTGAGCGTGAAAGAGGTGTTGAAGGGCCGCCCGCTGACCCCCGAAATGGTCGACGGGGTGACCTATGCCGCCGCCGAACATGCGCGCGGGATATCGGGGGCCGATTACCTTTCTGCGGTGGGGGCTGTGCATGCTTTTGGTCGGCGCATGGCGCATGTGTTCCTGGACTGTGACGTCTTGCTGACGCCAACCCTTGCCACCCCTCCGGCGCCGGTGGGCAAGTACAAGCCGGATTTCGAGGATTTCGTCGCCTATCGCAACGGTCCGGGCAGCGTGTTTGACTATTCGCCCTTCACCGCCATCTTTAACGCCAGCGGCCAGCCCGCGGTGACCCTGCCGCTGCACTGGAGCGCCAACGATCTGCCGGTCGGCGTGCATCTGGCGATGGCCATTGGCGAGGACGAAAGGTTGATGTCGCTCTCGGGTCAGATCGAGCGCGCCGCGCCCTGGGCCGACAAGCAGCTCAGCCTGATCCTGGAGGGCATCCGCCAGCCCTGATCCCGACCGAGGAGGCCCCGCTGCCCGACGCCACCTATACCACGCGCAAGCTGCGCAAGATCTACGGCGAAGGGCCGGCGGCGGTGCATGCCCTGCGCGGGGTCACGCTGGAAATCCCTCAGGGTGAGGTCGTGGTGCTGCTGGGCCCGTCCGGCAGTGGCAAATCGACCCTGCTCAACATCCTCGGCGGGCTCGATCGCGGCACCGATGGCGAGGTGTACTTTCGCGACCGCGACCTTGCCGCGATGAGCGACAAGGATCTGACCCGCTATCGCCGCGATCACGTCGGCTTCGTGTTCCAGTTCTACAACCTGATGCCCAGCCTGACCGCGCGCGAGAACGTCGAACTGGTGACCGAGATCGCCCGCGATCCGATGGACCCTGACGAAGCGCTGGCGCTGGTCGGGCTCAACAAGCGGGCCGACCATTTCCCCGCCCAGCTTTCGGGCGGCGAGCAGCAGCGGGTCGCCATTGCGCGGGCGCTGGCCAAGCGACCGGACGTGTTGTTCTGCGACGAGCCGACTGGCGCGCTTGACAGCACCACCGGGCGCGCGGTGCTGCACGTGCTGAAAAAGATCAACGAAGAGACCGGCACCACGGTGTTGATCGTGACCCATGCCGCCGCCCAGGCCGGCATGGCCGACCGGGTGATCCATTTCGCCGATGGCGACGTGCGCAAGGTCGAGGTCAACGCCGCGAAACTGACCCCCGAAGAGATCGAGTGGTGAGGCGATGACGCTCCACCCCAGCCCGCTGACCCGCAAGCTGATGCGCGATCTATGGCGCATCAAGGGCCAGGCCCTGGCGATCGGCGCGGTGATCGCGGTGGGGGTGATGATGCAAGTGATGATGACCGGCCTGGTCGCCTCGCTGGACGAGACCCGCCGCGCCTATTATGAGCGGCACCGGCTGGCCGATGTCTTTGCCCCGGTGGCGCGCGCGCCCGAGGCCGCCGCCGATGCGTTGCGCCGCCTGCCGGGGGTGGCGGCGGCCCAGACCCGGGTGGCGGGCAGCGCGCTGATCGATCTGGACGGCACTGCGGTTCCGATCCAGGCCCGCGCGCTGTCGCTGCCCGATTACCGCGCGCCGGCGCTGAACACCGTCTACCTGACCGATGGACGCATGTTCGACGGCGACCGCGCCGGCGAGGTCGTGGTTCTGAGCAGTTTCGCCCGCGCGCACGCGCTGCGCCCCGGCGACAGGATCGCCGCCACCATGAACGGGTTCCGGCGCGAGTTGACGGTTGTGGGGTTCGCCCAGTCGCCGGAGTTCCTCTATTCCACCGCGCCGGGCGAGCTGGTGCCGGACGACGCCCGCTTTGCCGTGCTGTGGATGAGCCGCACCGCGCTGTCGGCAGCCTTTGACATGAAGGGCGCCTTCAACGAGGTTCTGCTTTCGCTCACCCGCGACGCCCTGCCCGACGCGGTGACCGACGCCGCCGACCGGCTGCTCGACCGCTACGGGGCGACCGGCGCCTATGCGCTGTCCGACCTGGAATCCGACCGCTTCATCAGCGAGGAGATCGGCGGGCTGCGCCGCAGCGCGGGCAGCGTGCCGCCGGTTTTTCTCGCGGTGGCCGCCTTTCTTCTTTACATCGTGATCTCGCGCATGGTGCAGGCCGAGCGCGAGGAGATCGGCCTGATGAAGGCCTTTGGCTATACCGATATCGAGGTGGGCGGCCATTACTTTCGCATGGTCCTTTCCATCGCCGTGGGCGGCGCGGTTGCCGGCGGGCTGATGGGCATCGCCATGGGCCGCTGGATGGTCGATCTATACCTGATTTTCTACAAGTTCCCCTTCCTTGTCTTTCGGCTCGACCCGGCGGCCTTTCTCAGCGGCTTCAGCGTCAGCATCCTGGCGGCCTCGGCGGGCGGGCTGCTGGTCCTGCGGCGGGTCTTCGCGCTGACCCCGGCCGAGGCGATGCGCCCGCCGGCGCCACCCGATTACAGCCGCAGCGGCCGCATTGGCGCGGCCCTCACCGGGTTTCTCGACCAGCCGACGCGCATGGTGCTGCGCCGCCTGACCCGCCAGCCCCTGCGCATGGGCGGCGCGGTGCTGGGGATCGCGGCGGGGCTTTCGGTCTCGGTTTCGATGGCGACGATCCTGAACAGTTTCGACGCCATGCAGGAACTGACCTTCGACGTGATCGACCGCAGCGACCTGAGCGTGAGCTTCATCCAGCCGCTGGAGGCGCGCAGCCTTCACGAGTTGCAAGGCCTGCGCGGCGTGATCGAGGCGGAGCCCACGCGCACGGTGCCCGCGATCCTGCGCAACGGGCGGCACAGCTACAACGGCGCGCTGTTCGGGCTGGTCGACCAGCCGCGCCTGAACCGCGCGGTCGATGCCGAGAAGGCACCGATCCCGATGCGCGAGGGCGGCGTGATCCTCTCCACGGTACTGGCGCGTGCGCTGGACATCCGGGCCGGCGACACCCTTGTCGTCGATGTGCGCGAGGGGCGCCAGCCGCGGCTGGAGCTGCCGGTGATCGCGGTGGCCGAAAGCCTGCTGGGCGCGCCCGCCTACATGGAGCTGGGGGCGCTGAACCGGGCGCTGAAGGAGCCGCTGCGCATCTCCGGCGCCTATCTGCGGGTGGACGAGGCCGAGGCGGCGCGGATCTATGAAACCCTCAAGGACATGCCGATGGTCGCGGGCGTCAGCGTCAAATCGGAAAGCCTGGCGGCGCTGAAACGGGTGATGGACCAGGGCGCCGGGGCGATGCGCTATGTGATGGCGACGATCGCGGCGGTGATTACCTTTGGCGTGATCTACAACGCCGCCCGCGTCGCCCAGGCCGAGCGCGCCCGCGACCTGGCCAGCCTGCGGGTGCTGGGGTTCAGCCGCGCCGAGGTCGCCTTTGTCCTGCTGGGCGAGTTGGCGGCGGTCACGCTGCTGGCGCTGCCGCTGGGCGGGGCGATGGGATACGGGCTGACCTTTGCCATCGCGGCGGGGTTCAGCACCGACATCTACCAGATCCAGGCAATCTTCAGCCCCGAGAGCTATGGCATGGCGATCCTCGTGGTGCTGGCCGCCGCGCTGGTTTCGGGCTGGCTTGTCAAACGCGACATCGACAGGGCAGACATGGTATCTGCGCTAAAGACGAGGGATTGAGCCGTTGGCCACCAAACGAAAACACTCCCGCCTTGTCCTCAGCCTGATCGCGCTGGCGCTGATCGGCGCGGCGCTGACGGCGGCGTTCTGGCCGCGCCCGGTGCTGGTGGACATGGACGTGGTGCGCATCGGCACGATGCGGGTGAGCATCGACGAAGAGGGGCGCACCCAGGTGCATGAGCCCTATGTGGTCTCCTCCCCCGTTGCAGGCGAATTGCAGCGCGTCACCGTGTTGCCGGGGCAGAAGGTGACGCGCAATGAAACCGTGGTGGCGCGGATGCGTCCGGCCAACCCCTCGGCGCTGGATGCACGGACCCGCGAACAGGCTGAGGCAGCGGTGACCGCCGCCGAGGCCGCAATACAGGTGGCCCATGCCGACCTCAACGCGGCAGTGGCCAACCAGGAGTTCGCCGACAGCGAGTTGCAGCGGGTCAGCCGGCTGGTGGAGCGCGGCATCACCAGCAAGGTCGCGCAGGAGCGCGCCGAACAGGAGGCCCGCGTCGCCCATGCCGCCGTCAACACCGCCCGCGCCGCCATCGCCATGCGCGTGGCGGAACTGAACAGCGCGCGGGCCCAGCTCATCAGTTTCGACGACAAGGGGCTGGCCGAGGCGATCGAGGGCGCCGGGGCGGAAAGCCCGGGCATCCCGATACTCGCCCCGATCGACGGCACCATCCTGAAGCTGATCCACAAGAGCGAGACCACCCTGCCCGCCGGTGAGCCGATCCTCGAGATCGGCGACGTGGAACGCGACCTGGAGATCGAGGCCGAACTTCTGTCGTCGGACGCGGTGCAGGTGAGGCCGGGCGATCCGGTGATCATCACCAACTGGGGCGGCGCGGGCGACCTGGAGGGCCGGGTCGAGCGGATCGATCCCTATGGCTATACCAAGTATTCCGCGCTCGGGGTCGAGGAGCAGCGGGTCAAGGCGACCATCGGGTTCACCGGCGACAGCGCCCGCCGCGACGGCCTTGGCCACGGCTATCGCGTCGAGGTGCGCATCGTGGTCTGGGAGGGAGAGGACATCACGCTGGTGCCCTCCAGCGCCCTGTTCCGCCACCGCGACGACTGGGCGGTGTTCCGCGTCGCCGACGGGGTCGCGCATCTGCAGACCGTCCGGATCGGGTCCGACAACGGCACCGTGGCGCAGGTGCTCGACGGCGTCAGCCCGGGCGGCAGCGTGGTGCTGTTTCCCTCAGCCAGCCTGACCGACGGTCAGCGCGTGGCGCAGCGGAGGGTGGAATAACGCGACGCCAGCGGAAGGCCGAGCCGGGCCGTTCGCGTTTCAACTTCGGGAAACTGGTGCTGCTGGAGAGAATTGAACTCTCGACCTCTCCCTTACCAAGGGAGTGCTCTACCTCTGAGCTACAGCAGCGCCGTGGGCGGCTAGTTAGACGCAAAAACTGAAGGGCGCAAGCGCTTCTTTGGAAATTTTTCGGCGTCGCGTCCCGACCTTTCGGTGGTGGGCCGATGGCATCCGGGCGGCCCCCCGCAAGGGGCCGCCCGATACTGGTTTTGCAGCGGCTCAGAACAGGAAGTCGGCCGCGTCCAGGTCCGCCAGTTGAACTCCCGCCAGGGTGATGACATCGCCGCCGGTGGCGTCGATCACAACGTCGGCCCCGACCTCGGTCATGTGGTCTTTCACCAGATCGGCGAAATCGGTGATCGCGGTCATTTCGGAAAGGTCGATCTTTTCGTTGTCGTTCAAAGCCTCGAAATCGAAGATGCTGTCCTGGCCGGACCCGTCCGAGAACCGGAAGGTATCATCGCCATTGCCGCCGTAGAGCTTGTCGTTTCCGGCCCCGCCATCCAGGAGATCCTTGCCGTTGCCGCCCTTGAGCTTGTCGTTTCCGTTCTGGCCGAAAAGATCGTCGGCCCCCTTGTTCCCGAGCAGCTTGTCGCGAAGGTTTCCGCCCAGCAGCAGGTCGTTGTGGAGGCCGCCGTCGAGCAGATCCCTGCCATTGCCGCCCTTCAGCGTGTCGTTGCCGTTCTCGCCGAACAGGCTGTCGGCGCCCTTGTTGCCGAACAGCTTGTCGGCCTTTTTGCCCCCCAGGAGGTGGTCGCTACCGTCGCCGCCGGTCAGCACGTCGCGTCCACCCCACCCCTTTAGAGTGTTGTCGCCATCCGACCCGATCAGCGTATTGGCCAGCACGTTGCCGGTTGCGTCGAGGTCATTGTCACCTGACAACGTCAGGCTGGTCACCCCGTCAAGCTTGAGTTTGGCGTCGATGGCCCGGTTCGAGGTCACGGTCAGCCCGTTGTCGGTGACCGTATAGCTGTCCTCGGTCACCGCGGTGGCCTTGTTGATCTGCACCACGTTGCCATCCTCGGTCGCCGCCAGCGCATCCGACAGCGTGTCGTGGTTCGACAGCAACTCCCCCAGCGTGGTGTCGGACAGGACCCGGACCGCCGAGGGGTCCGGGCTCAGCCGGACATTGTCCAGACCGCCGGTGTCCGCACCACTCACGTATTCGCCGCGAATCCACAGGCTGGTCACATCGGCGAGAACCGCGTCGATATCGGCCTGACTCGCCGCTTCGCCCGAAACCGATCCCAGCCGCCAGTCGCTGTCCGTGTCCAGCGAGACCGTATAATGGGTCCAGTCGAGCCCGGGGTTGTCCTCGGTGCTGAGCGCGATGGTCTTGCCACCGCCGGTGATCACGACATCCTCGTCGTCGAACTGGCTGCCGAGTGAGGATTGCTTCAGATCGAACTCCAGCTCGCCACCGGCATAGGCCGATTTGTCGCCGAGGTATTTCTCGGGCGCCACGAAATACCACACGGCGCCGGTGGCATAATCGACCGCTTCGACATAACCGCCGGGATTGCCGCCGGTATCGACCCAGTCGAAGGCCTTGACGTCGGCAACGAAGGACCAGCCGTCCAGTCCGGCATCGAAGGTCGAATCCACCTTTGCGCCAATGTACTCGGGCGGCGTCGCCGGCTCCTTGATCATCGAGAAATTATCGAGGTTGCTGGCGTCGTCGGTGTTGCCGGTGACGAATTCGCCCCGGACAGAGAGCGATTCGAGATCGGCCAGAACCGACTGGATCTGCGCCTCGCTCGCCACGGAACCGGACAGGCTGTCGATCCGCCAGCCGCCGCCCAGCGCCAGATTGACCGAGTAGGAGGTCCAGTCGGTGCCCGGATTGTCGCCTATGTCCAGAACCAGATCCATCCCGCCGCCGCTGAGAATGATGTCGATATCACTGTACTGGTTGGCGGTGGTGTCCTGCTTCATGTCGAAACTGATCGAACCACCGTAAAAATCGGACTGGTCCCCCAGATAGGCATCGGGGGCCAGGAAATACCAGGTATCGTTGCCCTTCTCGATGCCGCGCAGACTGCCCACGGGATCGCCTTCGACCGCATCGAAGATCTGCGTGCCGTTGGTGGTGGTCCACCCTTCCAGATCCGCTGTAAAGGTACTGGTTGTCATATATTTCTCCTAATAATGGCATCGGGGAAAGGCACCGCCGCCCGCGATCATGACGGACATTCGGCTTCCCCGCCTCATCCAGTAATTATATTCGGTTTTCGGAATTTCATCGTTGACGTGCATCAATTCTGCCGGCCCGGCCCAGAGCGCCGCGCAATCTGGACCAGACGCGGGGGCTGCTGTAGAGATGACCCATGGCATCCGGACCGAAAAAAACCGACAAGACGAAACCGGCAGCAGACCGGGAAGACCGGCTCAAGGCCGCGCTCAAGGCCAATATGGCCAAACGCAAGGCGCAGGCGCGCGCCCGGGCTGACAGCGGAGCCGGGGCGGATACGGCAGGCAAGAGCGAGGGCTAGGGCAGATGGATTCGATACTGGTGACGGGAAACGGGCCGCTCGGCGGCCAGATCCCGATTGCGGGCGCCAAGAACGCCTGTCTGGCGCTGATGCCGGCGACGCTGCTGAGCGAGGAGCCGCTGACGCTGACCAACGCGCCGCGGCTTTCCGACATTCGCACCATGACCGCGCTGTTGCAATCGCTGGGCGCCGAGGTGACGAGCCTGCAGAACGGGCAGGTTCTGGCGATGTCGAGCCACGATCTGGACAACCACGTCGCCGACTATGACATCGTGCGCAAGATGCGCGCCTCGAACCTGGTTCTGGGGCCGATGCTGGCGCGGCTGGGTCATGCGGTGGTGTCGCTGCCCGGCGGCTGCGCCATCGGGGCGCGGCCGATGGACCTGCATATTTTCGGGTTGGAGGCGCTGGGCGCCGAGATCGAGCTCAAGGACGGCTATCTGCACGCCAAGGCGCCGGGGGGGCTCAAGGGCGCGGTGATCGAATTTTCCTTTGCCTCGGTGGGGGCGACCGAGAACGTGATGATGGCCGCGACGCTGGCCAAAGGCACCACGGTGCTGAAGAACGCCGCGCGCGAGCCCGAGATCGTCGATCTGGCCACCTGCCTGCGCCAGATGGGGGCGGGGATCGAGGGCGACGGCACCCCGGAGATCATCATTCAGGGGGTCGACCGCCTGCATGGGGCGACACACCCGGTGGTCACCGACCGGATCGAACTGGGCACCTACATGCTGGCCCCCGCCATCGCCGGCGGCGAGGTGGAGCTGCTCGGCGGGCGGATCGACCTTGTCGGCGCCTTCTGCGAAAAGCTGGATGCGGCGGGCGTCGCGATCGAAGAGACCGACAAGGGCCTTAAGGTCAGCCGCAGGAACGGGCGGATCGCGGCGGTGGATGTCACGACCAGGCCCTTTCCCGGTTTTCCCACCGATCTGCAGGCCCAGATGATGGCGCTGCTGTGCACCGCCGACGGCGTCAGCGTGCTGGAAGAAACCATCTTCGAGAACCGTTTCATGCATGCGCCGGAATTGGTGCGGATGGGCGCCAGGATCGACGTGCATGGCGGCACCGCGACCGTCACCGGGGTCGAACGGCTGAAGGGCGCGCCGGTGATGGCCACCGATCTGCGCGCCAGTGTCTCGCTGATCCTCGCCGCGCTGGCCGCCGAGGGGGAAACCGTGGTCAGCCGCGTCTATCACCTGGACCGGGGCTATGAGAACGTGGAGCGCAAGCTGCAGGCGGTTGGCGCGAAAATCGAACGGATCTCCGACCGATGACCGAAGACGCAAAGTTCGAAGAGGGCGGCGAAGCGCCGCTGAACCTGGGGGCGCTGGACACCGAGGATCTCAAGGTGATCTCGGCGCTGACGCAAGATGCGGTGTTTTCCGCCGCCGACATGAGCTGGACCCCGGCGCAGCGGCGGTTTGCCATCCTGCTCAACCGGTTCCGATGGGAGGATCGGGGCAGCGAACGGCACGGGCCGGAACGGGTGCGGTCGCTCCGGGTTGCGGATGATGTCCTTGGCGTCGCCAGCCAGCGGGTGCCGCACCGGGATGCCGACACCATCCTGTCGCTGCTCTCGGTCGCATTCGAACCGGGCACGGATTGCACCGGGAATCTGCTGCTGACGCTGGCTGGCGACGGCGCGATCCGGCTGGAGGTCGAGGCCCTGGGCGTCACGCTCAAGGATGTGACCCGTCCCTATCGCGCGCCCTCGGGCAAGGCCCCCGCCCACCGCGAATGAGCGCGCCGCGCATCCGCCCGGCCCGGCCAGAGGACGCCGATGCCTGCGCGCGGGTGCTGACCGCCTCGATCACTGCCCTGTGCGACGCCGACCACCGTGGCGACCCGGCGGTGATCGCCCGATGGGTGGCGAACAAGACCCCCGAGGGCGTGGCGCGGATGATCGCGGCGGGTGGTGTTCGGGTGGCCGAACTCGACGGTCGCATCGCCGCGGTGGGCGAGGTCGACAAGGAAGAAGGCAAGATCACCCTGAACTATGTCGATCCGCCCTGCCGGCGGCGCGGCCTGTCTTCTGCGCTGCTGGCGGCGATGGAGGCGGAGCTGGCGCGCTCCGGCATTCGGACCGCGCGGCTGACCGCCACCGCGACGGCGCGGGAGTTCTATCTCCGGCACGGCTGGAGCCCGGTCGGGCCGGGCCGCGCCGGGCGCTGGATCGTCGGCTATCCGATGCACAAACCCCTCGCCCCTTGAGGCCCCGCGCGCGCAACGCTATGTGGTGGCATCCGCCGGAGACCCAGATGCCCCAATTCCTCGACACCAAAGACGCAGACTTCGAAACCGCCTTCGCCGCGCTGCTCTCCGCCAAGCGCGAAGACAGCCCCGATGTCGATGAAACGGTGGCCGCGATCATCGCCGATGTCCGCGCCCGCGGCGATGCGGCGGTGATCGAACTGACCGCGAAGTTGGACCGGCTGGAACTGACCCCGGAGACCCTGGCGTTTTCGCCCGAGGAAATCGCCGCCGCCGTCGAAACCGTCTCGCCCGCGGATCGCGATGCGCTGGAGCTGGCCGCCGAGCGTATCCGCGCCTATCACGTTCGGCAGATGCCCGAGGATGCCCAATGGACCGATCCGCAGGGCGCGACGCTGGGCTGGCGCTGGTCGCCGGTCTCCGCCGCCGGGCTCTACGTGCCGGGCGGGCTGGCATCCTACCCCTCCTCGGTGCTGATGAACGCGGTGCCGGCCAAGGTGGCGGGCGTCGAGCGGCTGGCCATCGCGGTGCCCACGCCGGACGGGCAGGTCAACCCGCTGGTGCTGCTGGCCGCGCAACTGGCCGGAGTGAACGAGATCTATCGCATCGGCGGCGCGCAGGCGATCGCGGCGCTGGCCTATGGCACCGAGACGATTACGCCGGTCGACAAGATCACCGGGCCGGGCAACGCCTTTGTCGCCGCGGCCAAGCGGCGGGTGTTCGGCAAGGTCGGCATCGACATGATCGCGGGCCCCTCGGAGATCCTGGTGATCGCCGATGCGGACAACGACCCCGACTGGATCGCGCTCGACCTGATGAGCCAGGCGGAGCACGATGAAAGCGCCCAGTCGATCCTGATCACCGACGATGCGGCGTTCGGCCATCGGGTGGCCGCCGCCGTCGACAAGCGCCTCGAAACGCTGGAACGGCGCGCCATCGCCGGGGCGAGCTGGCGCGACTTTGGCGCTGTCATCACCGTGCGCGATCTGGACGAGGCGGCACAGCTCTCGAACCGCATCGCGCCGGAACATCTGGAGCTCTGCGTCGCCGACCCCGAGGGGATGGCAGGGAAGTGCATCCACGCCGGCGCCATCTTTCTCGGGCAATACACGCCGGAGGCCATCGGCGATTATGTCGGCGGGCCCAACCATGTGCTGCCCACGGCGCGCTCGGCGCGGTTTTCGTCGGGTTTGAGCGTGATGGATTTTCTCAAACGCACCACGCTGGCCCGGATGACGCCCGAGGCGCTGAGCGCCATCGGACCCAGCGCCGAACGGCTGGCGCAATCGGAAAGCCTCGAGGCGCACGGGCTGTCGGTCCGCGCGCGTCTGGATCAACTGAACAGGTAGGTGGCCATGTCGCATATCGTGGATATCGCGCTGGACGACGCGGGGTTGCCCCCGCCGACGCCGGAGATCGAACAGGAACGCAAGGTCGCGGTGTTTGATCTGCTGGAACAGAACAGCTTCACGCTGCCCAACCGGGATGACCGCGTGGTGCCCGAAGGGCCATACCGCGTGACGCTCTCGATCCGCGACAAGCGGCTGGTCTTCGACATCGCAACCGAGGACGGGCAGAGGGCGGCCGAGTTCCACCTGTCGCTGGGGCCGTTCCGCCAGGTGGTCAAGGACTACTTCCAGATCTGCGAATCCTATTACACCGCGGTCAAGACCCTGCCGCCCAGCCAGATCGAAACCATCGACATGGCCCGCCGCGGCATCCACAACGAGGGCAGCCGTGTCCTGAAGGAACGGCTGGACGGCAAGGCCGAGGTCGACGAGGACACCGCGCGGCGCCTGTTCACCCTGATCTGCGTCCTGCATTTCGGGGCCTAGCCGTGGAAGCCTTGCCGCAGTCCCTCCTGTTCTGCTGCGATCACAATTCCTGCCGGTCGCCGATGGCCGAGGGGATCATGAAGAAATTCTATGGCATGAACACCTATGTCCAGTCGGCCGGCGTCAGGAGCGACCTGGAGATCGACGGGTTCGCCATCGCGGTCTGCCAGGAGATCGACGTGGAACTGTCACGGCACCGTAGCCGGTCGTTCGAGGACATGGAGCAATGGGGCGACGATCTCAGCTCTTTCGATCTGGTGGTGGCGCTCTCGCCCGCCAGCCAGCGCCGGGCGCTGGAGCTGACCCGGTACTTTCACCTCGACGTGGAGTACTGGCCGATCCTCGACCCCACCGGCCTAGGCGACACCCGCACCGAGAAGCTGGCGGCCTACCGACAGACCCGCGAACAGATCATCGCGAGAATGGTCGGGAAATGGGGTCCGCCGGGGACCACCTGAGAGGATCGGGCCGGGAGGTTGCCCGGACGCCTTGCACGCCCTGAAACGCGCCCGGCATCTCAAACCGACCGACCTCGGTTCGCTCGCCCCGATTCTGGGGCCGTGGCCGCCCTGCCCCCCAGCCAACAGGGTAGCCGCTCGCAAAGCGTGTGTTCGACCTCCCGGATCGGGGAAAAACCACCATGAATTGTACGGTTCCGGCGCAAGCAGCCTTGAAAACCCGGGGGAAAGGGATCATTTAAGCGCACGGCCCGCAGATGCGCGGGTGAAACCACTATGGAGAGAACATGGCCAAGGAAGATACGCTCGAATTTCCCGGTGTCGTGAAGGAACTCCTGCCGAACGCGACATTCAGGGTCGAGCTGGAAAACGGCCATGAGATCATCGCACATACGGCAGGCAAGATGCGCAAGAACCGCATCCGTGTCCTTGCCGGCGACAAAGTGCAGGTCGAGATGACCCCCTATGATCTGACCAAGGGTCGGATCAACTATCGCTTCAAGTAACTCCCGCGCCCCGGCGTGGCAGCACATGCGCGAGGGCCCGTGAGATGAAACTGATCCTCGGCTCGGCCAGCCCGCGCCGGCGCGAGTTGCTGGCGCAGATCGATGTCGTGCCGGACGAGATCCGCGCGGCCGATATCGACGAAGACCCCCGCAAAGACGAACTCCCCCGTCCCTACGCCGCCCGCGTGGCGCGCGAAAAGGCGCAGGCGATCGAGGCCACGGAGGACGAGATCGTGCTCTGCGCCGATACCACCGTTGCGCTCGGGCGCCGTATCCTGGGCAAACCAGCCGACCCGGCAGAGGCGGAAACCTTCCTGCGCCTGCTTTCGGGGCGGCGGCACCGGGTGATCACCGCCGTGGCGGTGCGGCGCGGTGTGCAGTTCTGGGAGCGCGAGGTGGTCAGCGCGGTCCGCATGAAACGCCTGTCGGAGCTGGAAATCGCCACTTACCTCGCCAGCGGGGACTGGCGCGGCAAGGCCGGCGGCTATGGCATCCAGGGGCCGGCGGGGGCGCTGATCCCTTGGATCAGTGGGTCCTTCACCGGCATCGTCGGGCTGCCGCTGGCCGAGACCGCCGCATTGCTGCAGGCGGCGGGATACCCTGTCTACGGAGAGAGCTCATGAAGGGCCGTCAGATCGTTCTGGACCACATCGGCGGGCAAGAGGCCGCCGCGCTGATGATCGACGGGCGGCTGGACGACCTGCTGATCGACAGCGACGCCCCCCGCCCCGGCGCGATCTATCGCGCCATCGCAGGGCGCCCGATGAAGGGCCAGGGCGGACTGTTCCTGGACACGCCGGACGGCGCCGCCTACCTGCGGCAGGTCAAGGGCATCGCACCGGGCCAGGCGCTGCTGCTCCAGGTCACCGGCTATGCGGAGCCGGGCAAGGCGATCCCGGTGACCACGAAACTCCTGTTCAAGAGCCGCTATGCCATCGTCACCCCCGAGGCGCCGGGCGTGAACCTGTCGCGCCGCATCCGCGACGAGGAGGAGCGCATCCGCATCCTCGCAGCCTCAGGAACCGAAGCCGCCGACGACAGCGCCCACGGCATCATCCTGCGCTCGGCCTGCGAGGGCGCCGATGCCGACGAGATCGCCGAGGACGTGGACGCCATGCTGGCGCTGGCCTCCGCAGTGCTCGGCGATGCCGAAGGCGATGCAGAGAAGCTGACCGAAGGCGACGGGCCGCACCTGCTGGCCTGGCGCGACTGGGCCGAGCCGGCGCAGATCGAGACCGCGCCCGGCGGGTTCGACCGCCACGGGGTGCTCGATGCGCTGGAGGCGCTGAAATCGCCCCGCGTTCCGCTGCCGGGCGGAACCTACATGTTCGTCGAACCGACCCGCGCGCTGGTGGCGGTCGATGTGAACACCGGCGCCGACACCTCGCTTGCCGCCGGGCTTAAGGCCAATATCGCCGCCGCCCGTGAGTTGCCGCGACAGCTGCGCCTGCGGGGCCTTGGCGGGCAGATCGTCCTCGACCTCGCGCCGATGCCAAAGAGGGACCGGCAGACCTTTGAAAGCGCCCTGCGCGCGGCCTTGCGCACCGACACCGAGGAGACCTCCCTCGTCGGCTGGACCCCGCTCGGGCATTACGAGCTGCAACGCAAGCGCGGCCGCGTTCCCCTGCACGAGGTGCGGCCATGAGTTGCCCGATCTGCAAGGCGAAAAGCGATCCCGCCTGCCGCCCGTTCTGCTCGAAACGCTGCGCCGACATCGATCTGGGCAACTGGCTCAAGGGGGCCTACGCCATGCCCTCCGACGACCCCGAAGACATTGAAAACGCTGCCGAACAAGCCGAGGCGCAGCGCGGGCGTCCACATTAGCGTTCCAAAGGCCAAAATGCCTCTGGACAGCCGTTCGCGGAATGCCTAGAACGCCCCCACCCAAAGGCCAGCGCCTTTCCCGTGCCCGGGTAGCTCAGGGGTAGAGCAGTGGATTGAAAATCCTCGTGTCGGTGGTTCGATTCCGCCCCCGGGCACCATTTTTACCACGTAAGTAATTGATTTTGCGTGAAATTATTGGGGGAAGCTATTTTTTTACCCCCCTAAATATCCCCTTTTGCACCTTGGTACTCACAGACTCTGTGCCATGCTGCGCAAGTTTCTGCGCCAGCTTGCGTCCCGGTCGGCACATCATAGAATGTAGAGTGAAGGACAACGGAGAGGCCGCACGGTGATTCCAGAAAGCGAGCTTATGGCCTTAAAAGCGGTCATCCTTCGAATGGAGGAAACGGTACCGCTTACAAAGGTCCAGCTTTTTCATATGGCGAAGCGCCGAAAATTTCGGCGAATGAGGCCAAACGAAGACACAGATGAATATCGGGAAGAGGTCGCAAGAAACCGTAAGAAGTGGCCGATCAAGAACACCTTTCATCCTAGAAACAAGAGCCATCCTGTCTACGGGGACACACACTATGCGCTCGGGTTTCATGTTCAATCGCTTAATGACGAGCTGGACAACTGGTTTACGGTCGGAGCCGACAGCCCGCCTCATGTTCCCGAAGGTCGGATTAAGGTCATTTTGAAGCGCGCGAAAGATATGGAGCTTCGAAATCGCTTTGTCACAGCCTATGACAAACATTTTGCCAATTTTTGGAAGCCTCCAATAAATCGCGAACCCTCGGGTGATAAAATGCGCGATTCACTACAAGGCAAAATACCTCGACTTGAAATTTCTGTCCGTGACATAGAAGACCGTGGGGACGGGAAGTTTGCGTATGGTTTCGAATTCCATTGTTGCGACTGCGGTGGTTGGATGCTTGATTTACCAGATGACGATGACGGCCCTGTAATATGTGTGGCGTGTGAACAGGTGTTTGGCTCGTTTGCAGACATGAAAGCCTTAGCTTCTCACATAGGCAATGAGAAAGCCAAATCCCTAGGATTGTTGTAACCCCACCTCACCGCCGCCATCTGACGGCTCCTGCAATGTCCCAGCGCTTAATCGGGTAGGTTTTAATGCTTGCCCCCCGGTATTGGCCCGCTTCCTTCAATGGCGTTCATTGCTTCCTGAGCTTCCCGTGTCAGTTCGGCAATCTTCTTCCGCAGCGCCATCGCCTCGCCGCTGCGCCCGCCGTGCCGCCAGTTGGGATTAGCTGGCCCCGGTTGAGCGCCTCCCCGCCCCCCGTGCCGCACGTCGCCAACAATCGCCTGCCCGCCTTCATTCACCGTGACACGCTCAACACGCACCGTCTGTTGCCCTTTGGTGCGATACCTTTTTAGCGTATCCATCTGCGCTGCGAAGGTTCGGCCAAGCTTGTTCAGCGCCCGTTCTGCCGCGTCCTGCTGAGGTATGTTTTCAACATGTTTCAACCTGCGCGCCATCATCATCGTTGCTTGATGGATTGCCGCCATCTGGGCCAGTAGCAGCGTTTCCGCTGCATCCTCGGGGTTCATGGCGTCCACAACGCCCAGGGCAAAATCGGTCGCCTCGAGGTCGGCGTTGTTGCGGAACTGCGGCTTGAGGGGTGATTTCCCCTTTCCCCGAATGCGTCAGACCACAGGAACAATTTCGGCGATGCCAAGTACCGAGAAGCGGTTCATGAGTGCGATGCGGATATGGATTTCGGCGGTCTGGCGGTCTGGGTCTCTCGAGGCGATGCGCTTATCATCTCCTTGTCCAACCAGATCAACAGGGAGCCGCGCTTCCGCAGCGCGGCGTTGCAAGCGGACCAGTTCGTCGTGCGGTAGCGGGCGGCTAAAGGCTTCCGCATGCAGCCCTTCTAAACCCATGGATTCGCGTTGTGAATCCTTCAGGAGCGAGTTGTGCAACAACGCCCATCGCCCCGATCAGTCCAGGAGTTTCCGATAGGCTGCGAATTTGCCACGGCGGCAAATTTCCATACGCTCATTGGGAGACAGGATGTTGAGCCGGCGCGTTTCAAGACCGGCGCTTTCCTTGCGGAAAGCTTCGAGGGCTGTATTCAGCGTCTCGATGTGCTCGGCCGGCACTTCAAGGAAATCGTATAGCTCGCGCGGTTCGGTGTCGCCGAAAAAGAAGGTCTCGTAGCACAGGACGAAAGTGTTGGCCTTTTCGGAGTGGTCGCTGGCCCAGCCCAGGGCGCGATTCCATTCCTTGATGGCACTCATCGCGCCCCGGTCGGGGGTCCATTCGCGTGCCTCTTCGGCTCGAGCCTTGTAGAAACTGGCGACGTCGAAAAGGTTGCGCAGGATGACAAGGTATTTCACGTCGGCGCTGTCATTCAGCCCGCTCTCAGTCTTGATGTCGGCCAGGCGCGGGATCTTGTCACCCAACACCCCGCCAAGCTCGACCGTCTGGGCGATGCGCTGCGCGTCTTTTTCAACGTAGAGTTGCGGGATAGCACTGTCGCTATCGCGGACATCGGCGAACCGCTCGGGTTCGAACAGGTCCAGATCGAACGTGCGGGACCTTTAGGCGAGCTTTGTATGGCGTTCGTTTCCGATATAAAACCAGGGAGATGAATTCGGCCATTTCCGTAGGGCGGTAGTTCCCGAGCGAGCGCATCCGCCTGCCAATAGCACTTTGCTCATGTGATGTAACCTTTTGGTATTCAAGTTGTCTCCAGCGTCAATCCTTCAAACTGACCCGTGCAAGAACATTGAGCACGAGCGGACTTTGCAAGGACTGGTGATCCGGCTCCCCTCTAATTTTCGGGGGGCAGCACAGCAAGGTTTCGGCGTCCGGCGACCTGCATCGGGTCGCGAGGTGATAAGGGTCAAAGGGGAAACCGTCTGGGTGTCCGGTGAAACAAGGGCCGGTGCTCTCGGTATCCCTTCAGCCATCTCGCGGAACATCGGGTCAGCCCGGCCACCCTTCCGACGTTTCCCCGCGCCCGCCGAAACCGGAGCGGGGTGGCCCGCTTAGCCCATCTTTTCACTGGCGTAGGAGCCGGGCGAGGCGGGGAAAACCACGGTCTTGTTGCCGTTGATGAAGGTGCGGTGGTGGATATGGGCGTGGATCGCGCGGGCCAGCACCTGGGCCTCCACATCGCGGCCGAGCGAGACATAGTCGCCCGAGGACTGCGCATGGGTGACGCGCACGGTGTCCTGCTCGATGATCGGCCCCTCGTCGAGATCGGCGGTGACATAGTGGGCGGTCGCCCCGATCAGCTTCACCCCCCGTTCGAACGCCTGCTTGTAGGGGTTGGCGCCCTTGAAGCTGGGCAGGAAGGAATGGTGGATGTTGATGATCCGCCCGGACATCTTCTGGCACATCTGGTCGCTGAGGATCTGCATGTAGCGCGCCAGCACGATCAGCTCGGCCCCGGTATCCTCGACCACCTGCATGATCGCGGCCTCGGCCTGGGGTTTATTGTCTTTGGTGACCTTGATGTGGTGGAACGGGATGTCATGGTTGACCACCAGTTTCTGGTAATCGAGATGGTTCGACACCACGCCGACGATGTCCACCGGCAGCGCGCCGATGCGCCAGCGATAGAGCAGGTCGTTCAGACAGTGGCCGAAGCGGGACACCATCAGCAGCACCTTCATCCGCTCCGCGGCGTGGTGCACGTCGAACGCCATCTCCATCCGCTCGGCCACCGGGGCAAAGCCCTCGGTCAGCTGATCGCGGGTCCGGCCCTCTTCGCTGTCGAAGCTGACGCGCATGAAAAAGCGGCCGGTCTGCAGGTCGTCGAACTGGTGGCTGTCGAGGATGTTGCAGCCGGTCTCGGCGAGGTAGCCGGCGACGGCGGCGACGATGCCGCGCCGGGTGGGGCAGGAAACGGTAAGGGCGTATGTGCTCATCGGTGGTCCGGTCCAAGGGTTCGAGGGGCGCGGAAGCTGCCCCGGCCCCGGGTGCATCACGTTTCTATGTCAGCGCCGCGACAGGTTTTCCAGCGGCTCCGGCCCGGTTTTCGCACCGTTCAGCCCGGTTGCCTGATCCACATGCGACGCATTGCGAACAGCAGCGCACCATCGGAAATATTGCCATGGATCCTGGAGCCGCCGGCGCGCGGCAATTGACGATTGCACGGCGCGCCACCTGTCGGCATGATCCCGGCCAAGGAGATCACATGCCCGCAACGACATTTCTCGAAACGCCCCAGGGGCGCCGGCTCGCCTATCATCGCAGCACGGGGCAGGGGCCCTGGATCGTGTTCCTCGGCGGATTGAAATCCGACATGGAGGGGACCAAGGCGTTGCATCTCGAGGCCTGGGCCAGGGCGCGCGGCCGCGCCTTCCTGCGGTTCGACTATTCCGGCCACGGCGAAAGCAGCGGCACCTTCGAAGGGGGGTGCATCGGCGACTGGCACGAGGATGCGCTGGCCGCCGTGGGCGCACTGACCGAGGGCGGGATCGTGCCGGTCGGCTCCTCCATGGGCGGTTGGCAGGCGCTGTTGATGGCGCGGGCGATTCCGCAGCGGATCAAGGGGTTGGTCACCATCGCCGCCGCGCCCGATTTCACCGAGGACGGCTATTGGGCCAGTTTCACGGATGCCGAGAAGGCGCAGTTGGAGCGTCAGGGGCATGTGGTGAAGGAGTCCGATTATATGGAGCCCTATGTCATTTCCAGGCGGATGATCGAGGACGGCCGCCGCCGGCTGGTGCTGCGCGACCCGCTGGCGCTGCCGTTCCCGGTGCGCTGTCTGCAGGGCACCGCCGATACCGCTGTGTCCACCGAGACGGCGCTGCGCCTGATGGATCACGCGAATTGTCCGGACATGCGGCTGACGTTGGTCAAGGATGCCGATCACCGGTTTTCCGACGGTCCCTGTCTGGGGCTGATCGAGGCGGCGCTGGAAGAGGTCGTCGAGGCGGAGTGATGGTAAATGTTCGGTAAACGGTTGAGGCGCGGTCTTTTTACCCTCGGTGCGGTCGCGGCCCTGCTCTGGGCATTTGGTCCCTATGAGGCGGTGCCGCTCCACGCGGGGTTCGAGGCCGCGACGCTGGATGCGGGCATTGCGACTTATCTGGCCGGGCAGGAGGCCCGGTTCGATGACATCACCCCGGGCGTGGAGAAGCGGGTGGTCTGGCGCCCGGGATACGAGGAGCGGCGGACGCCGGTCTCGATCCTCTACGTGCACGGGTTTTCCGCCACCTCGGAAGAGATCCGCCCGGTGCCCGACCTGGTGGCCGAGGCGCTGGGCGCGAACCTGGTCTATACCCGGCTGCGCGGCCACGGGCGCGGCGGCGCGGCGATGGCCGAGGCGGATGTCGGCGACTGGATGGCGGATCTGGCCGAGGGGCTGGCGGTGGCCCGCGCGGTGGGCGAGCGGGTGGCGGTGATCGCCACCTCCACCGGTGCCACCCTCGCCGCCGTGGCGCTGCAGAACCCGCAAATGTCCGAGGGGGTCGATGCGGCGGTGTTCGTCTCGCCCAATTTCGGCATCAACGATCCGGCGGCGGTGCTGCTGACCCTGCCCGGCGCGCGCTACTGGGTGCCGCTGGCGGCCGGGCGCGAGCGCGCCTTCGCGCCGCAGAACGATGGGCAGGCGCGCTATTGGACCACCACCTATCCCACCGTGGCGCTGATGCCGATGGCGGCGCTGGTGCGCCGCGCGGCGCGACTGGATTATTCCGGCGCGGGGATTCCAGCGCTGTTCTGGCTGTCGGACGACGACCGGGTGGTGCGCCCCGACATCAGCCGCGAGATCGCCGCGCGCTGGGGCGATGGCGCGCAGGTACAGGCGGTGACCATGGGGCCGGGCGACGATCCGAACGCCCATGTCATCGCCGGCGATATCCTGTCACCGGGCCAGACCGGGGCGGCGGCGCTGGCGATGGTCGACTGGCTGCACGCGCAGGGGCTGCGCTAGGCCCATGCGGACACCGGGCAGCATGCGCGGGCTGGAGGAGCTGGGCCGCGTCCGGCTGTCGAAGCATTTCTATTTCCGCGATTTCCTCTATTCCGAGATTGGCAGTTTTCACCGCATCCCCAACCTGCCGGACGATCCCGACCTGGCGATCGAGACCGGCCGCGCGTTCTGCGAAACCCTGCTCGATCCTCTGGAGGAGACCTTTGGCCGGATCGCGGTGCGCTCGGGCTATCGCTCGGCGGCGCTGAACCGGTTCGGCAACGAGAACGGCCTGAACTGCGCGCGCAACGATCATCCGCTGGAATGCCATATCTGGGATCGCGGGCGCGGCGCGGACCGGGTGGCGGGGGCGAGCATCGTGATCCCCTGGTTCGCCGACCGCTATGCGCAGGGGCGCGACTGGCGCGATCTGGCCTGGTGGCTCTACGATCACCTGCCGTTTTCCGAGGTCTGGTTCTTTCCCAGGCTCTGCGCCTTCAACATCGCCTGGCGGCCCTTGCCTCTGCGCCGCATCGACAGCTATATCGCGCCGCGCGGCACCCTGCTGCACGCCGGAGAGGCCGCGGGCGAGCGGGCGGCGGAGCGGCGCGCGCGCCATGGCGATTTCCCGCCCTTTCGCGGCGTCGCCTACCCCTGAACAAGTGTCGCAACCGCTTGTGGACGCGGGCGGAAAACCGCATGGTGGCGACAGGGGCCAGGTGCCCGTATCCGTTGATGAAGCAAAGGAATCCCGCATGACCGAAGCCCTCGTCCTGTTGCCCGGAATGATGTGCGACGCGCGCATTTTCGAGCCGCAGATCAACATCCTGACGCGCGAGCGCGCGGTGATGGTGGCGCCGGTCACCCTGGGCGAGCGAATCGAGGAGATCGCTTCGAACATCATCGATCAATTGCCGCAACGCTTTGCTCTGGCCGGGCTCAGCATGGGCGGCATCGTGGCGATGGAGATCCTGCGCCGGGTGCCGGACCGGGTGACGCGACTGTGCCTGATGGATACCAACCCGCTGGCCGAATCTCCGCCCGAGGCGGCGGCGCGCGAACCGATGATCGTCAGCGTGCGGGCCGGGCGGCTGGACGCGGTGATGCGCGAGGCGATGAAGCCCGACTACCTCGCCCCCGGGCCGGGGCGGATGGAGGTGCTGAACACGGTCTATGCCATGGCCGCCGATCTGGGGCCGGAGGTTTTCGTGCGCCAGAACCGCGCCTTGCAGCGGCGCCGGGACCAGCAGAGCACCCTGCGCAAGTGCAAGGTGCCGACGCTGATCCTGTGCGGCGCGCATGACCGGCTGACCCCGGTGAAACGGCACAGCTTCATGGCCGAGCTGATACCCACGGCCGAGCTGACGGTGATCGAGACGGCCGGGCACCTGCCGCCGCTCGAAGCCCCGGAGGAGACGCTGGCGGCGCTGCGCCACTGGTTCGATATGCCTCGGGCCGCGACCGCGGGCTGACGGCCGGGCGCGGGGTCTGTCCCAGTCGGGATAGGGCAAGCACGGCGGCGTTAGTCCGCCGCGCCATCGTTCCGGTCAGCTCGCGGCGGCGTTGCGGTTGGCCGGGCGGCGCGCGCGCCGCGGCGCCGGGGCCGAGCTGTTGGCGTTCATGAACTCGATCACCAGCGGGCGGATATTGTCGCGCCAGGACCGGCCGGCGAAGATACCGTAGTGGCCGGCGCCGGGCTCGACATGGCTGGCCTTCATGCTGTCGGGCAGGCCGGTGCACAGGTCGAGCGCGGCGATGCACTGACCGGGGGCCGAGATGTCGTCGTTGGCGCCCTCGACGGTCTTGACCGCGACCTTGGTGATCTTGCCGATGTCCACCTTGTGGCCGTCGACAACGAATTCGTTCTTGGCGATCTCGCCGCGCTTGAAGATGCGGTCGACGGTCGACAGGTAGAATTCCGCGGTCATGTCCATCACCGCCAGGTATTCGTCGTAGAACCGGTTGTGCGCGTCGTGATCGCCGGCCTCGCCGCGCACCACGCGCTGGATCTGGCTGGAAAAGGCCTGCGAGTGCCGGTCCGAGTTCATCGACATGAAGGAGGCGAGCTGCAGCAGCCCGGGGTAGACCAGACGTCCGACTCCCTTGTTCTTGAATCCGACCCGCTGGATCATGGTTTCCTCGAGCTGGCCCATGGTGACGCGGCGGCCGAAATCGGTCACGTCGGTGGGGGTGGCATCGGGGTCGATCGGGCCGCCGATCAGGGTCAGCGACAGCGGCTGTGCATCGGGGTCCTGCTCGGCCAGATAGGCGGTGGCGGCCAGCGTCAGCGGCGCCGGCTGGCAGACCGCGATCACATGGGTATCCGGCCCCAGATGACGCATGAAATCAACGAGGTATAGGGTGTAATCCTCGATGTCGAACTTGCCCTCGGAAACCGGGATGTCGCGCGCGTTGTGCCAGTCCGTCACGTAAAGTTCGCAATCGGGCAGCAGGCTCTGGGCGGTCGACCGGAGCAGGGTGGCATAGTGCCCGGACATCGGCGCGACCAGAAGAACCTTGCGCGGCTGGATGTCCCGGCCCGGAACCTTGAAGTAGATGAGATCGCCGAACGGCCTTTCGACAACCGTCTGGATATCCACCACATGGTCTTTGCCATCCTCGCAGGTGACGGTGCGGATGCCCCAGTCGGGCTTGGTCGCCATGCGCTGGAAGGTGCGCTCGGTCACCTCGCCCCAGGCAGCCATCCAGTTGAACAGCGGGATCGGTGCCATGCTGAAGGCGGGGTAAGAGGCGAAGGACTGTGCCGTCGCGCCAAGCCACTGGTTGGCGTTTCTGGCCGTCTCCATCAGATCGTAGGTCATCATATAGCGCATTCGGGTCTCCTCGGTTTGCGACCAGTATCATTTGGTTCAAACGCCGCTTTGCCTCCCGAACGCTGCGACGGTATTCTGCGTAGCAGAAAGAGTAGGGGGGATTCGTTAAAATGACAACTAGTGACGATGGAGGTGGCGCCCTAGGGCATGAACATCTCGATAAATTGACTGAAAACCTCAGGAAGGTCGAAGCCCTCTCAAAGCGGTTGATGGAGGTGATGTCGCACAAGACCACCCACAACCCGGCCCTGAATGCCCCGAACCAGGAATTGTTCACCCGCGCCGCCACCGCCTATTGGAGCCAGGCGATGCAGAACCCGGCCAAGCTGCTGGAGGATCAGATCGAGTTCTGGGGCAAATCGGTCAAGCATTTCGCCGAGGCGCAGCAGGCGCTGGCGCAGGGCAAGCTGGTCGCGCCCGAGGATCCGGGCCCCAGCGACAAGCGGTTTTCCAACCCCCTTTGGGACAGCCACCCCTATTTCAACTTCGTCAAGCAGCAGTACCTGATCAATGCCGAGGCTATCGAACAGGCGGTGGCCGGGGTCGAAGGCATGGACGCAAAGGAAAAGCGGCGGCTGAGCTATTTTGCCCAGCAGATCGTCGACATGATGTCGCCGACCAATTACCTGGCGACCAACCCGGACGCGCTTGAAAAAGCGCTGGAGACCGAGGGGCAGTCGCTGGTGCAGGGGCTGGAAAATCTGATCGCCGATCTGGAGGCCAACGACGGCGAACTGGTGGTCCGCCTGGCCGACGAACAGGCATTCGAGGTGGGCGGCAACATCGCCGCCAGCCCGGGTGAGGTGGTGTACCGCAACCGGATGATGGAGGTCATACAGTACAAGCCGAGCACCGAAACCGTGCACGAAACGCCCGTCGTGCTGTTCCCGCCCTGGATCAACAAGTTCTACATCCTTGACCTCAAGCCGCAGAACAGCCTGATCAAATGGGTGGTCGAACAGGGCTATACGCTGTTCGTGGTCAGCTGGGTCAACCCCGACCGCTCCTATGCCGAGATCGGGCTGGAGGATTACATAGAGGAGGGGGTTCTCGCCGCGATCCGCGAGGTCAAGGCAATCTGCGGCGTCGAGCAGGTCAACGCGGTGGGCTATTGCATCGCCGGCACCACGCTGTCGATGGCGCTGGCGCTGATGAAGAAGCGCGGCGACAAATCGGTTAAATCGGCAACCTTCTTTACCGCGCTGACCGATTTTTCCGACCAGGGGGAGTTCACCCCCTTCCTGCAGGACGATTTCATCGACGGGATCGAGGAGGAGGTCGCCGAACAGGGCATCCTGCGCTCCTACATCATGTCGCGTACCTTCTCTTACCTGCGCTCGAACGATCTGGTCTACGGCCCGGCGGTGCGCAGCTACATGCTGGGCGAGGCGCCGCCGGCGTTCGACCTGCTGTATTGGAACGGCGACAGCACCAACCTGCCGGGGCGGATGACGACGCAGTACCTGCGCGGGCTGTGCCAGCGTAACGAGTTCTGCGAGGACGGGATCAAGATCCTGGGCGAGACGCTGCACGTGAAGGATGTGAGCGTGCCGCTGATGTCGATCTCCTGCGAGACCGATCACATCGCCGCCTGGAAGGACATCTACCGCGGCGTGCAGCAGATGGGATCGCGATCAAAGATCTTCATCGTCTCGGAATCGGGCCATATCGCCGGGATCGTGAACCCGCCGAGCAAGAAGAAATACGGCCATTACACCAACTCCGATCTCAAGGGCGACGCGAACGCCTGGATGGAGGGGGCGACCTTTCACGAAGGCTCCTGGTGGCCACGCTGGGAGGAATGGCTGTCGAAGCGCTCCGGCAAGCAGATTCCGGCCAGGGACATCGGTGATTCGGATCATCCCGGCCTGGCCCCGGCCCCTGGCACCTATGTGGTGGCCAAGTCAAAGGCCTGATTTCATGGGGTTATGAAGTTTTTTCTGCAGTGCAGCGATTTCTCTTGAAATGCTGCGTTGCAGCATGCATATTGTCCTTGGCTGAGTTGAGTAACGGGATTGTCCCGTACAGCGTTAAGGACGGATACAATGGCAAACACCCAAGATTTTACCGCGATGATGAAAGACGCAATGGGCGCGTTCCCCGTGGATACCTCCGCGATGGAAGGTGCGTTCAAGTCGACCGCGAGCCTGAACGAGAAACTGACCGGCGTGGCCCTTGAAGCCGCTGGCAAATCCTCGGAAATTTCGAGCACCTGGACCAAGGACACGCTGGCCAAACTGGCCGAGCTGTCGAAGGCCAAAACCGAGCCCGCCGACTATGCCAAGGCAATGACCGATTTCGCTTCGGCCTCCGCCGAGGTTGCCGCCGAGAACATGTCCGCCTTCGCCGAAGTCGCCAAGAAACTGCAGATGGATACTGTCGAGCTGCTGATGGCCGCTGGCAAGGACATCACCGAGGACGCGACCAAAGCCGTCAAGAAGGCCACCGACGAGGTGACCACGGCTGCCAAGAAGGCCGCCGCCAAGTAAGGCAGGCGAACAAACTATTGCTTTGCACCTCTCTCCTCCCAACCGGTGCAAGAGCGCAAGGGCAGGTCGAAAGACCTGCCCTTTTTTCATGCCGCTTTCATGCCGCCGTCACGGCGCCCGGGCAGGGCGAATGAAAAAAATGCTGCATTGCAGCAAAAAGGGCCTTGAATTGCTGCAGTGCAGCATTCATATACAATTCAGAAGACAGCGGGCCCCGGCCCGGATGACCCCGAGAATTAAAGGACCAGACCCATGACCAACAAAGATTATTCCGAGATCCTGAAAGACATGATGAGCGCTTTCCCCGTGGACACCTCCGCCATGGACGAGGCCTTCAAGACCTCTGCCGCGCTGAGCGAGAAGCTCTCGGGCGTGGCCCTCGAGGCCGCCGGCAAATCCGCCGAACTGTCCAGCCATTGGGCCCAGGACACCCTGGCCAAGGTGAACGAGATCGCCAAGGCCAAGGCCGAGCCGGCCGACTATGCCAAGGCCATGAGCGATTTCGCGTCGGCCTCGGCCGAGGTCGCCGCCGAGAACATGGCCGCCTTTGCCGAAATTGCCAAGAAGGTGCAGATGGACACCGTCGAGCTGATGGTTTCCGCCGGCAAGGACATGGGCCAGGAGGCCTCGGCCGCCATGCAGAAGGCCGCCAGCGACATGACCGCCGCCGCCAAACCGGCGGCCGCCGCCAAGAAGCCGGCAGCCCGCGCCAAGTAAGCCGCGTCGCAGCATCGGAAACAATGGGGCGGGCCTTCGGGCCCGCTCTTTCTTTTTGTTTTGCGCTCGCTTAGTGTTTGCCGCAACGCATCGTGTTTGGAGGGCGAGACGTGGCCGAAGACCAGAAACCGCTGCTGATCAAGCGTTATGCCAGCCGCCGGCTCTACAACACCGAGACCAGCGATTACGTCACGCTGGAAGATATCGCAGGCTTTATTCGCGCGGGCCGCGAGGTGCAGATCGTCGATCTGAAAACCGGCGACGACCTGACCCGGCAATACCTGCTGCAGATCATCGCCGAGCATGAAAGCCGCGGCGAAAACGTGCTGCCGGTCAACGTGCTGAACGACCTGGTGCGCGCCTACATGCTGCCGGGCGGCGGCATGATGCCGCAGTTTCTGCAATCCTCCTTCGAGATGCTGCGCGAAAGCCAGTCGAAGATGATGGAGAACATGAGCGCGATGAACCCGATGGCCAAGATGCCCGGGTTCGAGGCGATGCAGGCGCAGCAAGAGGCCTTCCTGAAGGCGATGACCGGCGGCCTCGGCGGCGGCTGGTCCGGCCCGGAGGGCGAGGGCGGAGTTCCCGGCGCCGGCAGCGAGGACCTCGATGCGATCAAGAAGCAGCTCGCCGAGCTTCAGGACAAGCTGTCGAAGCTGAAATAGGTCGCCCCGGAAACCCCGGTTCCAGCCGCGCGCGGTCAGTCGTAACGGATCGGGCTGCGAAAGCGCGGCTCTTCCAGCCATTCGAAATAGGTCTGCCGCAGCGCCCGCGCCACCGGGCCCGGCGCGCCGTTGGAAAACCGCCGCTCATCGACCTGCACCACCGGGATCACCCCGCCGCCGGAGGACGACAGGAACACCTCGTCGGCCTCCTGCAATTCGTCGAGCGGCAGCGGCCGGGTTTCCACCGTCAGCCCGCGCGCCGTCGCCATCTCCAGCACCGTGCGCCGGGTGATCCCGTGCAGCACCCCATGCTCCGAGGTCACCACCCGGTCGCCGAACACCGCGAAGACGTTGAACCCCGGCCCTTCGGTCACGTTGCCCTCGTGATCGAGCAGCATCGTGGTCTCGAACCCCTTGTCCTTGGCCTCGAACAGGCCGGAGGTGAAATCCCCCCAGTGATAGTTCTTGACCCGCGGGTTGACGCTGTCCTGCGGGATGCGGCGCACCGACTTGGCAATCCAGACGGTGGTTCCCCGGTCGGCCGCATCGGGTTTGACGATATGGACGTAGGGCACGCACCAGGCATAGAAATGGTTCTGGCAATCGCGCGGGTCGCGGCTGCCCGGGACCGGGTTGCGCCCGCGCGCGGCGACCATGGAAACATAGGCGCCCTTCAACCCCGAGGCGGCAACCATCTCGTGCAGCGCGCCCTGCACCTCGCCCGCATCCATCAGGATGTCCATCCGCTGTGACGCGACCGAGGCAAGGAACCGTTCGAGATAGTCCTCCAGCCGGAAAAACGCCCCGCCCCAGACCGGCACCACGTCATAGGCGATGTCGGAATGGGTCACGCCCCAGTCGGTCACCCCGATCGAGGCCTCGGAAATCGGCAGGATGCGGCCGTCCATCCAGGCGGCGCCGTGGGAAAGATCGCTCATGGCTCAAGCGTGGCGCGCGTTGGGCGGTTTGACAAGGGATTTGAGTGCGGCGCGGGGCAGGGCCCGCACCCAGGTCCCTCAGGTACCGAAGGCGCGAACCGGGCCGGCGGCCTCGGCGGCGGCACCGATCAGCACCTCCGCGATGGCATCCAGTTGGTCGGACTTCAGATAGACCGGCAGCCGCACGTCGCAGGCCTGCATCAGCATCGCCCGGGTCTGCGGCAGTTCCGGCAGATCCGCGATGAACTGCCAGTTCCAGAAGGCGCGGGCGTTGTCAGCGCTGAGGCCAAAGACCTGCACCTTGACCCCGTTGGCCCCGGCGGCCTCGGCAAAGGCGCGGGTCTGGCCCTCGTCCAGCCCGACCAGGTTGAACTGGATCGAATCCGGCGCGCGCACCTCCGGTCCCAGCGGTTCGGGCACCGACAGGAAGGGCGAGCTGTTCAGCCTTGCCGCCACGTGGTCGTGGTTGGCGCGCCCGTCGCGCACCCGGCGCAGCAGTTCGGGCAGCTGCGGGCGGATCACCGCCGCCGAAAGGTTGCTCATCCGCAGGTTATAGAGCGGCAGCCGGTTCTGCCAGCGGCCAAAGGCAGCCTCCAGCGCGCCGGTATTGTCGCCACGCGGCCCCTTGTGCTTTTTCCAGTTGTGCTCATAGGCGCCCGACATGATCACCGCGCGGGCCACCAGATCGGCGTCGTCGGTGATCATTATCCCGCCCTCGCCGGCGTTGATCATCTTGTAGGACTGGAACGAGAAACAGCCGATCTTGCCGATGGTGCCGATGTTCTTGCCATCCCAGACGGTGCCCAGCGAATGCGCCGCATCCTCGATCACCGGAATGCCGCGCGCATCGCACAGCGCCATGATCGCGTCCATGTCGCTGGTATGGCCGCGCATGTGGCTGATGATGACGGCGGAAATGTCCCGGTCCAGCCTGGCCTCGAAATCGGCCAGGTTCACCCGGTAATTCTCGCCCACCTCGCAGAGCACCGGCTGGCAATCCGCATGCACCACCGAAGAGGGCACCGCGGCAAAGGTAAAGCCGGGGATCAGCACCCGCGCGTCGCGCGGCAGGCCCAGCGCCTTGAGCGACAGGAACAGCGCCGCCGAACAGGAGGACACCGCCAGCGCGTACTTGCTGCCGATCATCTCCGCGAACTCCCGCTCCAGCAATGCGACGGGCGCATCCTGCGGCGCGGTATAGCGGAACAGGTCGCCCGATTGCAGCAGCGCGTCGATGGCCTCGCGCGCGGCGGGGGGAATGGGCTCGGCGTCATGGACGTTCGGGATGCGTGTCATATTTCTGTTTCCTTAATAGAGCCTTTCAAAAATATAAAACGAAGAAGGCGAAAAGCCAAGCGCACACACCGCCCGACGGGCAAAATCCGGCCGCTGGCACGATCTGAGCTGCAGATGGGAAACAGGCGGCGGTGTCAGATCCCCAGCCGGTCGCGCAGCGAGAACCATGTCATCGCCAGCACCAGCAGCGGGTTGCGCAGCGCCGGCCCGCCGGGAAACGGCGAGTTGGGCAGCCGCGCCATGGTGTCGAACCCCTCCGCTTCGCCCCGGATCGCCTGCGCCATCAACTGGCCCGCGTGGGTGGCGGTGCCGACCCCGTGCCCGGAATAGCCCGAGGCGGACAGGATGTTGGGCGCCACCCGCGCGAGATAGGGCAGACGCTTCATGGTGATCGCCAGCGTGCCGCCCCAGGCATAGTCGATCCTGACGTCGCGCAGATGCGGATAGATCTCGCACATCGGCTTGCGCACCTTGGCGGCAATATCGGCGGGGAACCGGTAGCCATAGCTTTCGCCGCCGCCGAACAGCAGACGCTTGTCGGCGCTGAGGCGGAAGTAGTTGACGACAAAGCGGCTGTCGGCGACGGCGATGTCCTTGGTCAGCACTTTCGCGGCGTCCTCGCCCAACGGCTCGGTCGCGGCGACGAAGTTGTTGATCGGCATCACCCGCGCGGTGACCTTGCCGTTCAGCCCGCCGAGATAACCGTTGCAGGCCAGCACCACGTGATCGGCGGTGACGGTTCCCTTCGGGCCGGTCAGGCGGGCCGGTTGCCCCTCGTCGATCCGCAACACCTCGGTATCCTCAAAGATGCGCACACCGGCATCCCGTGCCGCCCGCGCCAGCCCGAGGGCAAAGTTCAGCGGGTGCAGGTGCCCGGCGCCCCAGTCGACCACGCCGCCGCGATAATCCGGCGAGGGGCAGAGCGCGTGAAAGGCCCCGGCATCCAGTGCCTCGATTTGATCATATCCATAGCGCGATTGCAGCAGCCCGGCATAGTCGTGCAGGTGCCTCACGTCGCCCTTGGACGATCCGGCCCAGGCCACGCCCGGCCTCAGATCGCAGTCGATACCGTGTTTCGCCACCAGCCCCTTGACCAGATCCTTGGCATCCTCGCCCAATTGCCAGAGGGTCTTTGCCTCGTCTCGGCCGACAAGCGGTTCCAGCCCGTCCTGCGCCACCCGCTGACCGCTGCCCAGTTGTCCGCCGTTGCGGCCCGAGGCGCCGAAGCCCACGCGCTGCGCCTCCAGCAGCACCACGGACAGCCCGGCCTCGGCCAGGTGCAGCGCCGCCGACAGGCCGGTATAGCCCGCCCCGACGACGCAGACATCCGCCTTGACCGCGCCGTCAAGCGGCGCGAACCGCTCCAGCTCGTGCGCGGTGGCCGCGTACCAGCTTGCGGGGTATTCGCCGTGCCGGTCGTTGGAATAAAGCAGGTTCATGCCTGTCCTCGCGTTTTGTACGTTTCGGGACGAAAACTCCCCGATGTCCGGGATCAGACGTTCAGCAGCAGGTGCTCCCGCTCCCAGGGCGAGATCACCTGCAGGAACTCCTCGTATTCCGAGCGCTTGACGATGCCATAGACGCGGCAGAACTCCTCGCCCAGAACCTCGTGCAGGTCGGAGGCCTCGTCGAACACGTCCAGCGCCTGGCCCATCACCTGGGGGATGTCCGGCTCGTCGCTATAGGCGTCGCCGCGCTGCTGGCGGTCGGGGCGCAACTCCTGCATCAGGCCGAGGTAGCCGCAGGCGAGGCTCGCGGCGATGCCGAGATAGGGGTTGCAGTCCATCCCGGCAAGCCGGTTTTCCACCCGCCGCGCCTCGGGGCCGGAGAGCGGCACCCGGATGCCCGTGGTGCGATTGTCGCGGCCCCAGCTGAGGTTGATGGGCGCGGCGTGATCGCGCACGTAGCGGCGGTAGGAGTTGACGTAGGGTGCCAGCACCGCGATCGCCGAGGGCAGGTGTTTCTGCAACCCGCCGATGAAATGGTAGAAGGCATCGGTTTCCCCGCCCTGTGGGCCGGAGAACAGGTTGGCACCGGTTTCCATGTCGATGATCGAATGGTGCACATGCATGGCGCTGCCCGGCTCGTCCGCGATGGGCTTGGCCATGAAGGTGGCGAAACAGTCGTGGCGCAGCGCCGCCTCGCGGATCAACCGCTTGAAATAAAACACTTCATCGGCCAGTTTCACCGGATCTCCGTGGCGCAGGTTGATCTCCAGCTGGCCGGCACCGCCCTCCTGGGTGATGCCGTCGATCTCGAATCCCATCGCTTCGGCGAAATCGTAGATGTCGTCGATCACCGGGCCGAATTCGTCCACGGCGGTCATCGAATAGGCCTGCCGCGCCGCCGCCGGTCGGCCGGAGCGGCCCATCATCGGCTCGATCTCCTTGGCGGGATCGACATTGCGGGCGACCAGGTAGAATTCCATCTCGGGCGCCACCACCGGCTTCCAGCCTTGGGCGCGGTAAAGCTCGACCACCCGTTTCAGCACGTTGCGCGGGCTGAACGGGATCGGGTCCCCGTCGCGATCAAAGGCGTCGTGGATCACCTGCAGCGTCCAGTCGCCGGTCCAGGGCGCGGCCGAGGCCGTGGTGATGTCCGGTTTCAGGATCATGTCCCGCTCGATGAACCCGTCCTCTCCGGCCGCCTCGCCCCAGTCGCCGGTAATGGTCTGGAAAAAGATGCTGTCGGGCAGGTGGAAATAATCTTGCCGCGCGAATTTGCTGGCCGGCACCGCCTTGCCCCGGGCGATGCCGGGAAGGTCGGAAATAATGCACTCCACCTCGTCCAGGCGGCGCCCGTCGAGATAGGCCTGCGCCGCCTCGGGCAGGGTTTTCAGCCAATCGGTCATTGCGACCTCACTTTCTTGAGGAATTCGGCCATGAAACGGACGATGCGGGCATCGTCCAGCGGCCCGTCGAGGTGTGCCGCGGCATCGGCGAGCAGCGCGTCGGGCACCACCCCCTTGCCACGGGTTCGGATCAGCCCGTCGATGAACTCGGGCGAGAATTCCGGATGCGGCTGCACCGTCCAGATGGAATCGCCATAGGCCAGGACGGCGTTTTCGCAAAAGGCGTTGCTGGCCAGGACCCGCGCCGCCTCGGGGCGTTGGGTGACCTGGTCCTGGTGCCAGGCGTTCAGCGCGACGGTCTCGCCGCCCATGTCGTATTCGGTGCGCCCGACCGACCAGCCGCCGGCGAATTTCTCGACCCTGCCGCCCAGCGCCTGGGCGATGATCTGGTGCCCGAAGCAGACGCCGATCAGGGGCCTGCCGCTGTCGCGGATGTCGCGGATGAGCTGTTCCAGCGGCGGGATCCAGTCGTGATCCTCATAGGCGCCGTGCCGCGACCCGGTGATCAGCCATCCGTCCGCCGCCTCGGGTCCGGCGGGAAGGACGCCGTCCAGCACCGGGTAGGTGTCGAAGGTGAAGCCGTGGCCGCCCAGCAGGGTTTCGAACATCTGGTCGTAATCCCCCATCTGACCGATCAGGGTGTCGGGGGCGTGGCCGGTTTGCAGGATGCCGATTTTCATGAGTCACCGATTGCGGGTTGGGTCGAAATCTAGGCTGTCGCCGTGAGGCGCACAAGGATGTGCGGTTCAGACCGTGTCGAGATAGATGTCCACCTGCTCGGCCGGCGAAAGCTCGGCCATGTAATGCAGTTCCTGCCGCTTGGTCAGCACGAAGTTGCGGATCAGGGCGGGGTCGAAGATGCGCGGCATGATCGTGCTGTTCGCAAAGATGTCGATGGCCTCGCCCCAGTCAATCGGCATCTGCGGCAGATCCAGGTCATAGGCGTTTCCGGTGATCGGTTCGGGCGGCTCGATGCCGTCCTCGATCCCGTTCAAGGCTGCGCCCAGAACCGCAGCCATCATCAGATAGGGGTTCACGTCGCCGCCCGCGACGCGGTGCTCGATCCGGCGCGCGGCGGGGTTGCCCGAGGGGATGCGCACCGCCGCGGTCCGATTCTCATAGGCCCAGCAGATGCCGGTGGGTGCGTGATTGCCCGGCACCAGCCGCTCGTAGCTGTTGCCGTGGGGGGCCAGGATCAGGGTAGAATCGTGGATCGCAGACAGACATCCGGCTACCGCGTGGCGCAGGGTGTCGGTGCCCTGCGGACCGCCGTCGTCGAAGATGTTGCGCCCCTCGTCGTCGAGGATCGAGAAATGCATGTGCAGACCCGAGCCGGAGTAATCCTCGTAGGGTTTTGCCATGAAGGAGGCGGCAAAGCCATGCCGCCGCGCCATGCCCTTGAGCAGCATCTTGAACAGCCAGGCATCGTCGGCGGCGCGCAGGGCGTCGTTCTGATGCATCAGGTTGATCTCGAACTGGCCCAGCCCGGCCTCGGAAATGGCGGTGTCGGCGGGAATGTCCATTTCCTCGCAGGCATCGTAGAGATCGCCGAAGAAGGTGTCGAAGGCATCCAGCGCCCGGATCGACATGATCTCGGCGGCCTTGCGCCGTTTCTGCGATCGCGGCGAGACCGGCACCTGGAGGCTTTTTCCGCTGTCGTCGATCAGAAAGAATTCCAGCTCGACCGCCGCCACCGGCCTGAGCCCGCGCGCCTTGTAGCGATTGAGCACGGCGGCCAGCGCGTGGCGCGGATCGCCCTCGAACGGGCGGCCATCGTCGCGGTACATCCAGATCGGCAGCAGCGCGCTGGGCGAACTGAGCCAGGGCATCGGCACAAAGCCGCGCTCGGTCGGGCGCAGCACGCCGTCGCGGTCGCCGCTTTCGAACACCAGCGGGCTGTCGTCGATATCCTCGCCCCAGATGTCGAGGTTCATCACCGACAGCGGAAAGCGCGTGCCGTCGCTGACCACCTTGTCGGCGAAACGCGCCGGGATCCGCTTGCCGCGGGGCTGGCCGTTGAGGTCGGCGGCGGCCACCCGGATCGAATGGACCTGCGGATTCTTGCGAAGATAGTTCTGCATTCTGTCACCTGGTCGTTCGGCACGCGGACCCGGTCCCGGCAGGGAAAAGGGGATGCCGATAATTTGATCAAATTATTGGTAGCCCGGCAAGCACCGTCGCGCAAGGGGAGAGTTGCGGTAGCCGCGACAGAACGGGCCGCCCGCTGGCGCCTTGATCGTTTTCTATGCCGGTCTGGTGCTGGCGCGGCTACCGAATGAGGTTCGGGCGCAGCCGCAGCCTGGCGCGCCGTTCGGCCGGCAGGTGGCGGTTGAGCCGTCGGTTGACCAGCCCGAAGCTGCCCACGATCGTCAGCGTCACTAGGATGAAATACATCGCCAGGATCGGGTAGGGGACGAAGGGGTTGAAGGTCTTGTCGGCGAAATAGCTGGCGTAATAGAGCGCGTCGCCCTTCTGCCGCCAGGCCGGGAAGCCCGAGAAGTAGACCAGCGTGGTGGCATGGAACAGGAAGATCGCCTCGTTGGTATAGGCCGGCCAGGCCAGCCGCAGCATGGTGGGCCAGGTGATCTTGCGGAACTTCTTCCAGCCGGAGAAGCCATAGGCATCGGCTGCCTCGAGGTCTCCGCGCGGGATCGATTGCAGGGCACCGTAGAAGATCTCGCCCGAGTAGGCGGCGGTGTTGAGGAACAGCACCACCAGCGCACCCAGCCAGGCCGAGGTGAAGGGATCGAAGACCGAACTCACCCCCTTGAGGCTGAGGAACAGGAAATAGGCGAAGAAGAACTGGATGAAGAGCGGCGAGCCCCGGAACAGGAAGATGAACCATTCCGCCGGCTTGCGCAGCGCCCGGTTGGGCGAGGCCTTGCCCAGCGCCAGCGCGGTGGCCAGGAAGAAGCCCGCCATGAGCGCCAGCAGCGCGAAGTAGACGTTCCAGATCATCCCCGAGCCGATCAGCGTGAACTGCTGGCAGAGCGTGAAATCCTCGCGCGGGAGCAACCGCTCACCGATCCCGATCGAGCGCAGGGCGTAATCCTGTATGGTCACCCAGCAGCTCATCACGCGGCCCCCTTGGCGCGGCGCTGCGCCTCGCCCCCGGCGGTGGCCTGGCCGTGCGAGAGGCGGCGCATGATCCGGTCGAGCACCAGCTCGGAGATCCGGGTGAAGCCGAGGTAGAAGACCAGCAGCGCCAGGAAATACCACATCCGCCAGTCGCCATGCGGGTAATCGGTGAAGCGCGGGTTGGCGGTGCCGCCCAGCTCGCGCGCCCAGTAGACAATATCCTCGACCCCGAGCAGGAACAGCAAGGGCGTCGCCTTGATCAGCACCATCCAGAGGTTGGACAGGCCGGGCAGCGCATAGACCCACATTTGCGGCACCAGCACACGCCAGAAGGTCTGCCGGTGGCTCATGCCATAGGCCTCGGCGGTTTCGATCTGGGCATGCGGCACCGCGCGCATGGCGCCAAAGAGCACGTTGGCGGCAAAGGCGCCGAAGACGATGGCAAAGGTCAGTACGGCGACGAAAAACCCGTAGGTCTCATGCACCCATTGCGGTGCGGTGCCCAACGGCAGCTTGGCGGCGGCGCAGACCACGAAATCGTTGCCCTGTCGGATCGGCTGATCCCAGTCGGGGCATTTGACCTGGTGCCGGACCCATTCGAAGGCCTGGTCCAGCGCGATCACGAAGAACAGGAAAAAGGCGATGTCCGGCACGCCCCGCACGACCGCGATATAGGCCTTGCCGAGCCAGTTCAGCGGCAGCAGGCGCGACCGCGCCGCGCTGGCCCCGCCGAACCCGAACAGCAGCGCCGCCGGCGCGGTGATCGCCAGCAAAAGCAACACGGTGCCGAACGAGGCATAAAACCCCATATGCTTGCCCGTGGTGAGGTAGCAGGCAAGCCATTGCAGCCGGGGCAGGGTTTCGTGATCTGTGCAGAATTCGAACATGCGGCGCAATCAAGGGGCCCCGCCCCGGCGTGGCCGGGACGGGGCGGTCAGGGGGGAGAGGCGATCAGAACGTGCTGGAGACTTCCCATTTCGAGATCAGCGTGTTCAGGCTGCCGTCGTCCTTCATCGACTGGATGGCGGCGTCGAACTTGGCCTTCAACTCACCGTCGGATTCGCGCACGCCCATGCCGACGCCGCCGCCGATCTCCTCTTCACGCTCCAGCAGGACAAGGTCGGCCTCTTCGTCGGCGACCGGCGCGAGATAGGATTTGTCGGCCAACACCGCGTCAGCCTCGCCGTTGCGGACTGCGGCGATGGTTTCCTCGGGGGTTGCAAACTCCACCAGGGTCCAGCCCTTTTCGGCCACGAAGGCGGCCTGGATGGTGTTGGTCTGGGCGGCGATCACTGCGCCCTCGACATCCAGATCGGCCGACAGCGACAGGTAGGCCGAGGGATCGGGCGGGGTGTAGTTCTGGGTGAAGTCGATCACCTCGTCACGCTCGTCTGTGATGCTCATCCCGGCGATGATCACGTCATAGTTGCCGCTGACCAGGTTGGGGATGATCGAATCCCATTCGTTGGTGACCCATTCGCAGGTCAGTTCGGCGCGCTTGCACAGCTCGTCGCCCAGCGCGCGTTCGAAGCCGTCGACCTGGCCGCTGTCATTGATGAAGTTCCACGGAGGGTAGGCGCCCTCGGTGCCCATGCGGACGGTGTCGGCTGAGGCCATCCCGGCGCAGAGCGCGAGGGCGGCGGTGGCGAGAACCAGCTTTTTCATGAAAATACTCCCTTATGGTCTGGTTTTTGGTGTCACGCAGCGTGGGATGTCGAGGACAGGAACCCGCGCAGTCGTTCTGATTTGGGCGCGCCGAACAGCATTTCTGGCGGCCCCTGTTCTTCGATCCGGCCCAAGTGCAGGAACACCACGTGATCGGACACGTCATGGGCCATGTTCATGTCATGGGTAACGATGATCATGGTGCGCCCCTCGGCGGCCAGATCGCGGATCACGCGCACGACCTCCTGTTCCAGTTCGGGGTCCAGCGCGCTGGTCGGCTCGTCGAACAGCAGCGCCTCGGGCTCCATGCACAGCGCCCGGGCGATCGCCGCCCGCTGCTGCTGGCCGCCGGAAAGCTGTGCCGGGTAGGCATCAAACTTGTCACCGATGCCGACCTTGTCCAGGTACTTGCGGGCGGCGGCCTCCACGTCGGCGCGGTCGCGGCCCAGAACGGTGAGCGGCGCCTCCATCACGTTTTGCAGGATGGTCATATGCGCCCAGAGGTTGAATTGCTGGAACACCATGGAAAGGTTGGTGCGGATACGCAGAACCTGGCGCGAGTCTGCCGGGCGGCGGTGCTGGCCGCTGCCCTTCCATTTCACCGGCTCGCCCTTGAACAGGATCTCGCCCTGCTGGCTGTCCTCGAGCAGGTTGGCGCAGCGCAGCAGCGTCGATTTTCCCGATCCCGAGGAGCCGATCAGCGAAACCACGTCGCCCTTGTGGGCGGTGATGTCGACGCCCTTGAGCACCTCCAGCTCACCATAGCTTTTGTGCAGGTCGCGAATCTCGATGACGGGCGTTGCGTCGGCCACGGTGTCTCCGGGTCTTGTTGCGTATCAGGACGGTACTAGGGCGGAAATTTCGGTTCAATGCAACTTTCAAAATGCCGGATGGGCCGGGGAATCCGCCGAATTGACCAAAGGTCAGCCGTGAAAGGTGTCGATTCGGGCAGGGCTCAGGCGGCGGGCGGCGGCGGTGTCGGCACCGCGAGATAGGCGCTGGCCGGCAGGGTCTCGATCCCGCCCAGGCGCAGCGCCGCGCGGTCGGTGGGAGAGAGCGCCGCGACGGCTTCGCGCAGGGCGGCGCGCAGCGGCTCCGGGTCGCGGCTGGCGGCGGTGATATAGGGCAGGGCAGGGGTGGGCGCGGTTGCCCCGATCACCCGGAGCCCTTCGGTCACCGGGTCATGTTCGTTCAGCAGCGCCCAGGTCAGCGCGTCGATTCCGGCGATTTCGGCGCGCCCCTCAGCCACCGCGCGGGCCGAGGCCGCATGGGCGCCGGTCTGCAACAGGGTGGAAAACCGGATGCCGCGTTGCGCGAAATAGGCAGAGGGTGCCGCCCAGCCGGATTGCGACAGCGCCTCGTTATAGGCCAGCGTGCCGCCGGCGAACGCCTCCGGCGCCTCGCCCGGCGCGTCGGCGCGCACCACCAGCACTGAGTTGTAGTGGCCCGGAGGGCAGCCCGGCAGGCCGTGATCGGGGGTGGCGACCAGGGTAACGGACCCGTGCAGCCGGGTGCGGTAGGGCATGCCGCAGGTCTGCGCCAGCAGCAGCTCGGGCGATTGCCAGGCCTCCCAGGGGTCGGCGTCGCGACTGAGGGTTTCCGGTCCCGCGCCCAGGGCCGTGCGGATCGCCTGCCAGTACCTGTCATTGGCGGCCCGCAGCGGGGCCATGTCGTACATGCCCAGCCAGGCGATCACCTCTGCGCCACCCTTTGCCGCGCCAGCGCCGAGTCGCGGTCGTTCACGCCCAGCAGGTTGGACACCAGCCGCAGCAGCGCGTCCTCCTCCTCGGCCCGTTCGCCATCGGCGAGCACCACAGACCAGGCGGCCTCGACCACGGCGCGACGGTCCTCGTAGGGCACCGCATCCTTGATCGCGCGGGTAAAGCGGACGGTGTCGGGGGCCTCGGACTCCAGCGTCTCGGCGCGGCTGCGCAGCGCGGTGGCTTCGAAGGGGGAGAGGCCATAGCGGGCGGCGGTCACCCGGTCGATGCGGTCGCGCTCGGCCTGGGCGTAATCGTTGTCCGAGCGCGCGATGCGGACCAGAAGCGCGCTCAGCGCCAGCCTTGCGTCGTCTTCGGTCAGCGGGTCGGGGTCGGGCCGGGTCAGCCGGGTGAGGAAATCTCGGAACATGACTGTCGATATATAGCCGCGTCTCTCCGACGCCAAGGGCGCGCGGTCAGAGCCGGGCCTGAACCCGGTCGCGGGCGGCCTCGCTGTCGGCGAAACTGAGGCCCATCGCCTTGCGGGCCTCCTCGATGATCTTCAACTCGCCCTCTTTCTGCTCGCCGTCGGCCAGCACCACCTCCCACAGCGCATCCATCGCCGCGAGCCGTTCCTCGAGCCCGGTGGTCTCGCGGATCAGCTTGCCGAAGGTGTCGGTCTCGGGCGCGGCGGCGTGAAGTTTTTCGCAGGTGGCGCGCACCTTGGCCGCCTCGATCGCGTTGTGCTGGTACATTCGCGCCAGGATCCGGTCGATCAGGCTGATCTCTTCGACCTGGTAGTCGCGGTCGGCCTGCGCCACCCGCACCAGCAGCGCCCCGAGCGCCAGTTCGGCGTCCGGGTCCGGCAGCGCCGCAGGTGCGCTCGGCCGAAAGGACTGGAACAGCTTTTTCAACATGGCCAAACCTTCTTTTTCCTTTGCCTTCCCGCGTCATGGGCGGTTCAGCCGTCATACCCCTCGACGATGACCAGATCGCCGGTCGAGACAGCCTCGCGAATCGCCTTGGCCGCCTGATAGCCTGCACTGTCGTAACAGGCCACCGCCTTGTCGTAGCTGTCGAATTCAATCACCACGGTGCGCTTGCGCACCTCGCCTTCCCGAACCTCCTGCCGGCCGCCGCGAACGAGGAAGCGGGCGCCGTATTCCGCAAAGGGCACGGCGTTGGCGTCCCGGTAATGTTCGTACACCTCGGCGTTATGCACATCCACGTGGCCCACCCAATAGCCTTTTGGCATCACCTGTTCTCCTCATACGGCGCCGGAAGTCTGCCGTCGCGGCGCGCCCTTGGCAAGCGGCTTGCCCCTCAACCGGTGAGCCGGGGGCAGCCAAACCGCAGATCGTCCAGCGCGACGCCGCCCGGATCGCGGTTCTCGACCGTCATTCCGGCGATGCGGGCGGCGGGGTCGAATAGCGCGTGTTCGGTGATCCCCTCGGGCAGGGTCAACTGCCTCAGCGCAATGCGCGTCCCGTCCCGGGCATAGAGCGTGAGCGTCACGTTGCCCCGGTGGCCGGCGTTGAGGCTGGTGTACTCGGTATGCACGCGCAGACCCACGGCGCAGACATCGCGGCGAAACAGCACCGCCACCGCCCCCTCGCCGCGCGCCAGAGGATCGGGCTGGCCCAGTTTCCCCAGCGGGTACAGCGCCATTGATCCGAACCCCTCGTGCAGCGACAGGCTGACCACCTGGCCGGGCGCACCGGGCCGGATCGCCAGCGGGGCGTCGGGCGCGCCGCGCAGCACGTCATGCGGGCCGCCCCGGTCGATCTGTTCGGAGCCGACACTTTGGCCGGCGAAGGCCTCGCCCAGAAGGCCGCCGCGAAAGGCGATGCCATGGTCGAAATTGTAACCCGGATAGGGTTTCGCCGGCAGCCGGTCGAAACTGACCAGGTTGGGGGCGAGGGTTTCAAGATCCGCATAGGGAACCTTGACCACCTCCTGCGCCGCCACCGGGGCGGCGAGCGGGACGAGGAGAAAGGCGATCAGGCGCAGCGGTGGGTATGAAACAGTCATCCTCACACCAGCCGCGAGGTCTCCTTCGCCGCGCGGACGAAATCCTTGAACAGCGGATGCGGATCAAAGGGTTTCGATTTCAGTTCGGGGTGGAACTGCACGCCGATGAACCACGGGTGATCGGCCCATTCCACGATTTCCGGCAGCCGACCATCGGGGGACATGCCGGTAAAGCACAGACCGCAGTCCTCGAGCTTGTCGCGGTATTTGATGTCGACCTCGTAGCGGTGGCGGTGGCGCTCCTCGATCTGGGTGGTGCCATAGACCTGCGCCACCCGGGAGCCCTCTTTCAGAACCGCGTCATAGGCGCCCAGCCGCATGGTGCCGCCCTTGTCGTCGCTGGCGCTGCGGGTGACCTTGTAGTTGCCCTGCACCCATTCCTTGAGGTGATAGACCACCGGCTCGAACCGTTTCTTGCCGGCCTCGTGGTCGAATTCCTCCGATCCTGCGGTCCTGACACCTGCGACGTTGCGCGCCGCCTCGATCACCGCCATCTGCATCCCGAGGCAGATGCCGAGATAGGGCACCTTGTGTTCGCGGGCGAACTGGGCCGCCTTGATTTTGCCCTCGGTGCCGCGCTCGCCAAAGCCGCCGGGCACCAGGATGGCGTCGAAATCCTCGAGATAGGGCGCCGGGTCCTCGGTGTCGAAGATCTCGGCATCGACCCATTCCACCGCGACCTTGACCCGGTTGGCCATGCCACCGTGGGTCAGCGCCTCGGCGATGGATTTATAGGCATCCTCAAGCTGCGTGTACTTGCCGACGATGGCGACCTTCACGTCGCCCTCGGGGTTATAGATGCGATCCGCCACATCCTCCCAGCGGGTCAGGTCGGGACGTGGGGCGGGGCTGATCTGGAACGCGTCGAGCACCGCCTGGTCCAGCCCTTCGCCGTGATAGGCCAGTGGCGCCTCGTAAATGGATTTCAGGTCCAGCGCGGCGATCACCGCCTCCGGGCGCACGTTGCAAAAGAGTGCCAGTTTCTCACGCTCCTTCTGCGGGATCGGTCCCTCGGAGCGGCAGACCAGGATGTCGGGGGCCAGACCAATCGAGCGCAGCTCCTTCACGCTGTGCTGGGTCGGCTTGGTCTTGAGCTCGCCGCTGGCCTTGATGAAAGGCAGCAGCGTGAGATGCATGAACACGCATTGCCCGCGTGGCTTTTCCTGGCTGAACTGGCGGATCGCCTCGAAGAACGGCAGCCCCTCGATATCGCCGACAGTGCCGCCGATCTCGCAGAGCATGAAATCGACCTCATCCTCGCCGATGCGGATGAAATCCTTGATCTCGTTGGTGACGTGGGGAATGACCTGGATGGTCTTGCCGAGGTAGTCGCCGCGGCGCTCCTTTTCCAGCACGTTGGAATAGATCCGCCCCGAGCTGACCGAGTCGGTCTTGCGCGCCGCCACCCCGGTAAAGCGTTCGTAGTGGCCCAGGTCCAGGTCGGTCTCGGCGCCATCATCGGTGACGAAGACCTCGCCATGCTCGAACGGCGACATGGTGCCGGGATCGACGTTCAGATAGGGGTCCAGCTTGCGCAGCCGCACCGAGAAGCCGCGCGCCTGCAACAAGGCCCCCAGCGCCGCCGATGCCAGCCCCTTGCCGAGTGAGGATACAACCCCGCCGGTGATGAAGATGAATCGCGCCATTTTCGGCTGCTCCCGTGATTTGCCTGTAATCCGATGCCCGAAGCGGTCGAAAAACCGCAGCATCACGGGACTTCATCATAGCAGGATTCGCAGGTCATGCGCAAGAGAACCGCAAGATGCTGTTGCGGTTCTCTTTCAGATTTCTATTTGTAGTGGGTCAGTCGGCCCGTGGCACCAGCGGTGCGTTGTCGCCCTCGGCTGGCGGCAACAGGTCCTGGCCCGCCGGCAGGCTCGGTGCGGCGTCGCCGGTCTCCTCTACCGCCGGGGTCTTGCCCAGCCGGTCGAGCACCGAGGTGCCGGCCGATTTCTCCGCCGCGATGATGGTCAGAAGGATCGACGTCACGATGAAGGCCGCCGCGAGAACCCAGGTCACCTTGCCCAGCGCGGTCGCCGCCGCGCGGCCGCTCATCACGCCGCCGCCGCCACCGCCACCGCCGCCCATCCCCAGACCGCCGCCTTCGGACCGCTGCAGCAGCACGACGGCGATCAGGCCGACGGCGAGAAGGAGGTGGATGATGAGGACGACGTTTTCCATGAGTTCCTGCAGCGCTTTCCCGGTGTCGCGGGGTATGTAGGGAAGTTTGCCGGGCGGGGCAAGCGATCAGTTGCACTCCGCCCTCCCGGGGATGCAACTGCGGGCTGGACAAACCCGAGGGTGCGCGCGCACTCTGCGCCCATGCCGCACGATCACCATGACCACGACGATCCGCACGCCCTGCTGCCGCCCGACCCGGCGCTGCGGGTGCGGGCGCTGGAAACCCTGCTGGCGCGCAAGGGGCTGATCGAGCCCGCCGCGCTGGACGAGATCATCGACACCTACCAGAATCGCATCGGCCCCCGGAACGGCGCGCAGGTGGTGGCCCGGGCCTGGGCCGATCCGGCGTTTCGCGCGGCGCTGCTGGAGGACGCCACGCCGGTTGTTGCCGACCTGGGGTTTTTCGGCCGCCAGGGCGAACATGTGGTGGCGGTGGAGAACACCGACGAGGTCCACAACATGGTCGTCTGCACCCTGTGCAGCTGTTACCCTTGGCCGCTCTTGGGAATCCCGCCGGCCTGGTACAAATCCGATGCCTACCGCTCTCGCGCGGTGCGCGAGCCGCGCAAGGTGCTGGCCGAATTCGGTGTCACCCTGCCCGAGGACACCGCCGTGCGGGTCTGGGATTCCACCGCCGAGGTCCGTTACCTGGTGATTCCCCGCCGCCCCGAGGGCACCGAGGGGATGGGTGTCGATGAGCTTGCGAAACTGGTGACCCGCGACAGCATGGTCGGCACCGGTCTGGCACGGGCGTCGGGCGCATGACCCGGGTGCACGACATGGGGGGACGGTTCGGTGACGGGCCGGTCGATCCCGGCGCGCCCGACGACCCGGTCTTTGCCGAGGAATGGCACGCACGGGCGCTGGCGGTGACCTTGGCCGCCGGGGCGCTGGGGCAATGGAACCTCGACATGTCGCGGCACGCCCGCGAATGCCTGTCGCCCAAGGACTATGCCAGCCTGTCCTATTTCGAGAAATGGACCGCCGCGCTGACCGATCTGCTGGTCGATAACGGGGTCTTGAGCGCGGACGATCTGCGCGGGCAGGGCGATGAGGGCCGCCATGCGCTGGCCGATCGTGCGCTCAAACCCGGGGCTGTCGCGGCGGCGCTTGCCAAAGGCGGGCCGACGGACCGGCCCTTTGACGGGGAACCTGCCTTTGCCCCCGGCCAGCGGGTGCGCACGTTGCGCCCTGCCGCCAACCGGTTGGTCGATGGCGGTCACACCCGCCTGCCGGCCTATGCGGCAGGGGCGGTGGGGACTGTGCTGCGCTGTCATGGTGCGCATGTGCTACCCGACGCCCATGCCCATGGGCTGGGCGAGACCCCCGAGCCGCTTTACACCGTGGTGTTTCCCGCCAGCGAACTCTGGGCGGCGCCGGAAAACCCCCGCGACGAGGTCACCCTCGACCTGTGGCAAAGCTATCTGGAGCCGGCATGAGCGATCAGGCACCTGAACCCGTTTTCACCCAGCCTTGGCATGGGCAGGTCTTTGCGCTTACCGTGTCTCTCAACGAGGCGGGCCATTTTGCCTGGCCCGAATGGACCGCGCGGTTCTCGAAAACTCTGGCGCGCCACGGGTTGGAAAAGGAACTCGACGGCGGCGACGATTACTTCACCGCCTGGCTGGAGACGCTGGAGGGCCTGCTCGCCGATCTGGGCGAGGCCGCGCCGGAGGAGGTGGAGCGCCTGCGCGCCGCCTGGGAGGCGGCCTATCTCTCGACCCCGCATGGCGATCCGGTGCATCTGCCCAAGGGGGCGTGACCGCCGCCGCTATTCGTCCACGTCGTCGATATCCGCCTGCCCCGAAAGCCGCCGGCGCACGTGGCTCCAGCCCAGGCCGATTCCCAGCACCGCCGAAAGCGCCAACAGGCCCAGCCAGACGTTGAGATCGCGGTTGTCCAGCGCCAGCAGCCCGAGATCATAAAGAACCCAAAGCAGCGCCAGCACCACGGCAAGCACCAGGAACATCCCGAATCCGCCGATCGAGCGCAAGGTGGCGCGCAGGTAGACGATGTAGCAGATCAGCAATATCAGCCCCATCAGCACGGTGATGGAGAGCGACGTGTCGTAGTTCTCCATCGACCAGCGGACAAAATTCCACGGCGTCGGGTTGTAGGTCAGCGCGAGAAGGGCAAAGGCGAAAACCCAGCGCAACAACAGACCCATGGTAACGATCCCCCCGTTTTGTTGGGCGCAAATAGGCTCAAAGCCGCCGTCCTGTCCAGCCCCGCACCGGGCGGCGCGCACTTTCCGGTTTTCCTGCCGCATCGGCATCGCTATACCGGCGCGGGTTTGAACAAGCGCAGCGAAGGACCGGAAATGGCCAATGTCGTCGTGGTCGGCGCCCAGTGGGGCGACGAGGGAAAAGGCAAGATCGTGGACTGGCTCTCGGAGCGGGCGGACGTGATCGCGCGGTTCCAGGGCGGGCATAATGCCGGCCATACGCTGGTGATCGACGGCGAGGTCTACAAGCTGAACGCGCTGCCGTCGGGCGTGGTGCGCGGCGGCAAGCTCAGCGTGATCGGCAACGGCGTGGTGCTGGACCCATGGCACCTGGTGTCCGAGATCGAGAATATCCGCCAACAGGGCGTCGTGATCACGCCCGAGACGCTGATGATCGCCGAGAACACGCCGCTGATCCTGCCGTTCCACGGCGAGCTGGACCGCGCCCGCGAGGGGCAAAACTCGGTCGCCAAGATCGGCACCACCGGGCGCGGCATCGGCCCGTGCTACGAGGACAAGGTGGGCCGTCGGGCGATCCGTGTCGCCGATCTGGCCGACAGGGCCACGCTGGAACTGCGGGTCGACCGCGCGCTGGTGCATCACAACGCGCTGCGCTCCGGGCTGGGGCTCGAGGCCATCGACCGCGACGCGCTGATCGCCAGGCTGAACGAAATCGCGCCGGAAATCCTGCAATACGCCGCGCCGGTCTGGAAGGTGCTGACCGAAAAGCGCAAGGCCGGCAAGCGCATCCTGTTCGAGGGCGCGCAGGGGGCGCTGCTGGATATCGACTTCGGAACCTATCCCTTTGTCACCTCGTCGAATGTGATCGCCGGGCAGGCCGCCACCGGCACCGGCATCGGGCCGGGCGCCATCGATTTCGTTCTCGGCATCGTCAAGGCCTATACCACCCGCGTCGGCGAGGGGCCGTTCCCAACCGAACTGGATGACGACGACGGCCAGCGGCTGGGCGAGCGGGGCCATGAGTTCGGCACCGTGACCGGGCGCAAGCGCCGCTGCGGCTGGTTCGATGCCGCCCTCGTGCGCCAGACCTGCGCGGTGTCCGGGGTGAACGGTATCGCGCTGACCAAGCTCGACGTGCTGGACGGGTTCGAGACCCTGAGTATCTGCGTCGGTTACGACCTGGACGGCAAGCGGCTCGACTATCTTCCGACGGCGGCCGACGAACAGGCCCGTTGCGTGCCGGTCTACGAACAGATGCCGGGCTGGAGCGAATCGACCGAGGGCGCACGCAGCTGGGCCGATCTGCCTGCCAACGCGATCAAATACGTCCGAAGGGTCGAGGAATTGATCCAGTGCCCGGTCGCGCTACTCTCAACCTCGCCCGAGCGCGACGACACCATCCTCGTCACCGATCCCTTTGCCGACTGAGGCCCGCATGAGCGACAGACACGCCCTGAGCTACAAGGCCCGCCGCCGCTGGTCGCTTGCGATCCTTCTGGTCGGGATGCCGGTCTATATCGTCGCAGCGGTGACGCTGGTGAACTGGATTGACCGGCCTTCCATGCTGGTCGAGCTGATCGTTTACGTCGCGCTGGGCATTCTCTGGGTGGTTCCCTTCAAGTTCGTCTTTCGAGGGGTCGGGCAGGCCGACCCGGAGGCCGATGACGAGCAGGGCTGACGCGCCGGGAGGTCCGGTTCCCCGGGCATCCGCGCCGCGGAAATGAAAAGGCAGGCCACCGGCCTGCCTTTCCCCCAGGTGCCTGCGCCGGTTGCCGGGCGCAGTGCGATGGTGACGGCTCAGCCGGCGGCGCGCGAGGCCGGCTGGAAGCCGATTTCGCCCGAGGCGATGAAGCGGCCGTTTTCGGTCTTGATGATCTTGCCTTCGCGCAGCAGCGTTCCGAAGGCGCGCAGACCGTCCTCGCGGCTGAAGTCGCCCTCGACGGCCTCGCGGGCCTTGTGGATCAGTTGCGGGCGGGTGAACTGGTCGCGGCCCTCGACGAACTGCATATAGGCGGCTGCGGCCTCCAGAAGCTCGGGCAGCTCCTGCACGCCCATTTCCTCGGCAAAGGCGACAAAGCTCTCGTCGGGGGCGACCGGTGCCGGGGCCTCGACGGTGGCGGCAATCCGACGCGGGCGCACCGGGCCGGTTTTGACCGCGGCTTTGGCCTGGCCATCATCGACCCGCTGTTCGGCCACCAGTTTCAGCGGCGCCGGGCGCTGCTGTTCCGGTGAGGCCGGGCGCCGGGTGTGCGCGGCGGCGGGTTTGGGGCGGCGCGGCTGCACCACGCGGGCCAGATCGGCGCGATAGGCCTCGGTGTCCTCATCCTGGCCGACCTCGCCTCCGGCGGACCGCTCGGCGCGGGTGGCGGCGACGGCGGCGCGCAGGTGCGAATAGGCCTCGCGGGTGGATGTGGCCTCGGGGGCGTCCAGCTTTTCGTCGGCCGCGGCCATCAGACGCGACAGATCGGAACTGGCCTCGCGCGCCTTGCGGGTCGCGGTGGCCTCGGACTGGGTCGGCTCGGCCGGTGCGACGGGCTGCGCCTTGGCGGCTTCGCCGCGCAGCTCGGCCTCGACCTCGGCCAGTTCGCGCATCAGCTCGGCCTCGGCGTCGGGCTCAAGCGTGCTCGGCGGCAGTTCGATGCTGGGAACGATCGGTGCCTTTGCGCGGGGCGATTCGTCGTCATGCGTCCTGGCATGTCTGGCCATCACCACCCGGGGCGCGCGTGCGTCGGCCTGCGTGGCAGCACGGCCTTCGATCTCCTCGTCAAAGCCGTCCTCGGGCTCGGCGGCGAGAATGTTCTCGTCGGTGTCGTCCAAGCCTGCCTCCGGCGCGCGATCGAGATCGGCGAACAGGGTGTCGTCGTCGTCGTTCTCGTCGTCCAGGGTCTCGGGCTCCGCCAGTGCCCGAATCGCGGCCTCGACCTTGGCGATCTTGTCTTCGTCTCCGACATGCTGGGCACGGGCCAGGCGACGGTGGAGCCGGGCGGCGCGACGGGCCATGATCGGATCGTCTTCCAGGTCGTCGGTGTATTCGTCCGGCTCGGCTTCGGTCTCGGCATCGGCTGTGCCGTGATCCTCGGGGGTGTCTTCGAAGCCGGGCGCAGTGACTTCAGCGGTGTCTTCGATGTCGTCTTCGGCGGTCTCTGCCAGGATCTCTTCGTCCAGGACCTCATCGGCCAGGAGCGCATCGGTCGGTGCCGCGGCAAAGGCATCCTCGGAATGCTCGTCCTCGCTGAATTCGACCTCGATCGTTGCCTGCTCGTTCCGCGACACCACGGCCCGGATCCGCTGCAGCTTGGCGGCGATGCTGTCGGGGGCCGGGGGGGCCGGGGGCGCCACCGGTTCGGCCAGGACCTCCTCGGCGGTGGCCATATCGACCTCGTCGTAGTCCTCGCCCTCGTCGAAGTCCTCCTCCGCGGAGGCCATTTCGACCTCTTCGATCTCCTCGTCCGCGATGGCCGCTTCAGCGGAACCGTCGTCCTCGTCGTAATCCTCAGCAGTGTCCTCGGTCGCGGCCATGAAGGCCGCGGCATCCGCCTCGGACTGCGGTTGAGCCTCCGGCGCCTGAGCCTCGACTTCCGCCTCCGATACCTCCGGGGCGGTCTGCTCCGGTGCCTCGGCGGGCTCCGTGGCAGCGGCTGTCTTGTTCTCGGGTGCGGCGGTGTCGCCGGGGGCTTCCGTTGCGGCCAGCGCCGCCGGCGCCGTGGCCTGTGCCGCGCGCAGCACAAAGCCCGACCCCTCGCGGCGCGCCTCGACATGGCGGGCGACCTCGCGTTCGGCGATGCGGGCGAGCATCTCGGTGTCGGGCTGTGGCGGTTCGGCGCCGAAATACCTGTCATCCGCAGCCAGATCGCGGAAGTACTCGGCAATCGCCTTCATGGTATCGAAGGAATCCTCGAATCCCTCCAGCGTGCAGGAAAACGTGCCGTAGGAAACGGTCAATACCTTGTTACTCTGTACCATAGGCTGCTCGTCCTTTTCAGATCAGTTGGACTGACCAAACACCCCGGAAGCGACAAATTCGGCCCGAATCTGTGCCAAAGACCGTATCATTTTGTGGCCAGATTGTGATCCGTTTGCAAAACCCCCATTAAGGAGGGCATGAAAACGCAGGTAAAACAATTCGCCACCCCGGTGACCTTGGTCGGCGGCGGGGCGCTCGGGCCCGACGATCTGGAAACGGCGCTGGCGCTTGCCCCGGGGCTGATCGCGGCCGATGGCGGGGCAGGGGCGGCGCTGTCCGCCGGGTACATGCCCGACGCGGTGATCGGGGATTTCGATTCGCTGAGCCACGACGACCGAGACCGGATTCCGTCCGAGCGGCTGTTTCCCATAGCGGAACAGGAAAGCACCGATTTCGACAAGATCATGCGCTCGGTCGCGGCGCCGCTGATGCTGGCTGTGGGGTTCCTCGGCGCGCGGGTGGATCACCAGCTGGGCGCCTTCAACACCCTGGTGCGCCATCCCGGACAGTCCTGCATTCTGGTGGGGCCGCGAGAGCTCGTGTTCCACGCCCCGCCGCGCCTGGCGCTGGAGCTGGAACCTGGGGCGGTGGTGTCGCTGTTCCCGATGTGCCGGCTGACCGGGCGGTCACAGGGGCTGGAGTGGCCGATAGACGGGCTGGAACTGGCCCCGGACGGGCGTGTCGGCACGTCGAACCGGGCGCTGGGCGCCGTGCGGATCGAGACCGACGCGCCGGGCCTTCTGGTGATCGTTCCGCGCACGGCGCTGGCGGCGGTCACACGGGCGCTTGCGCCGGGGGCGGTTTCGCCTGCGCCATCGCCCGCTCGCGCATGACGATGTAGAGACCGGCGGCGACGGTCACGCAGATGCCGGCGCCGGCCAGCCCGTTGGGCAGGTCGCGGAAGATCAGCCAGCCGAACCCGGTGGCGACGGGGATCTCGAGGTATTGCATCGGCGCCAGCGTCGCCGCCGGGGCGTAGCGCAGCGACCAGGTCATCAGCAGATGCGCGCAGGTGCCGATCACGCCGATGGCGGCCAGCAGCCCCCATTCCCCGCCCGACGGGGCGACAAGGGACAGCGGTGCGCTGCCCGCGAAATCGCCGATCAACAGGACGGGCAGAAGCACGGCGGTCGCCATCACCCCGCTGACCGCCTGCAACCCGATCGGGTCGATATCCTTGGCCAACTGCCGGGTGACCAGCATGAACAGCGCGAACAGCACCGCCACGCCAAGCGGAAACAGCGCCGGCCAGCCCACCTCGGCAAAGCTGGGCTGGATCACCAGCAGGGTGCCGCAGAATCCCACCGCGCAGGCGGCAAGGCGGCGCCCGCCCACCTCTTCGCCCAGCACGTATTTGCCCAGCAACAGCATCAGGAACGGCATCACGAAGGCAATGGCGATGGCATCGGCCAGCGGCAGGTATTGCAACGCGGTGAACATGCAGCCGATGCCGCCCATATGCAGCAGCGTGCGTAGCGCCGCCAGCCGCAGGATCCGCCCGCGCATGCGCCACAGCCGCCCGGTCGCGGCGACCAGCGGGATCAGCATCGCCGCCTGGACCGCGAAGCGCACCAAAAGCAATTGGCCCAGCGGCAGGGTCTCGCCCAGCAGCTTTGCCACCGCGTCGCCCAGCGGGGCGAGCAGGCAGAAGCCAAGCATCAGGAGAATGCCCAGAACGGGCCGGTCGGCGGTCATGGCGTCACGCTAGGCGGCGCGGCGGATCAGCGCAAGCGGGGCGGGCGCACTCAGCAATTGGGAACGTTCACCGCCAGCCCGCCCAGCGAGGTTTCCTTGTACTTCTCGCTCATGTCGGCACCGGTCTGGCGCATGGTCTCGATACAGGCATCCAGCGGCACGAAATGCCGCCCGTCGCCACGCAGCGCCAGGCTCGCTGCGCTGACCGCCTTGATCGCGCCCAGCCCGTTGCGCTCGATGCAGGGCACCTGAACCAGCCCCTTGACCGGGTCGCAGGTCATGCCCAGGTGATGCTCCAGCGCGATCTCGGCGGCGTTCTCGATCTGCTCGGGGCTGCCGCCCATCACTGCGCAGAGCCCGGCGGCGGCCATCGCGGCGGCGCTGCCCACCTCGGCCTGGCATCCCGCCTCGGCACCGGAGATCGAGGCGTTGTACTTGACCAGCCCGCCGATCGCGGCCGCCGTCAGCAGAAACTCCTCGATGCGCTCCGTGCTGGCCCCCGGCACATGGTCGAGCCAATAGCGGATCACCGCCGGCACCACGCCGGCCGCCCCGTTGGTCGGTGCGGTCACCACCAGTCCGCCGGCGGCGTTCTCTTCGTTCACCGCGATGGCATAGGTGGCGATCCAGTCGTTGATGGTATGCGGCGCGGTCAGGTTCATGCCGTATTCCGCCTGCAGGGCCTGGTGGATGTCATGCGCCCGGCGCCGGATCTCCAGCCCGCCGGGCAGGATGCCGCGCGCCCCCAGCCCGCGCTCGATACAGGCGTTCATTACCTCCCAGACCCTTGCGGTGCCGCCGGCCAGCCGCTCGGCGCCGCCGCGCGACACCTCGTTGGCGCGTTTCATGCTGGCGATGGTCTTGCCGCTCTTGCGCGCCATCTCCAGCATCTCGGTGGCGGATTTGAACGGATAGGGGACCGGCGGACCGTCATCGGTGTCGCGGCCCTCGGCCAGTTCCTCCTCGGTCAGCACGAAGCCACCGCCGATGGAATAATAGACCTGTTGCAGGATCACGTCGCCCTGCGCGTCGGTGGCCATCAGGATCATGCCGTTGGCATGTCCCTCCAGCACGTGATCGTAGTCAAAGACCAGGTCCTGCGCCGGATCGAACCGCAGCGGGCCGAGGTCGTCGTGGCGGATCATCTTGTCGGCCGCGATCTGCGACAGCGCCGCCTCGGCCTTTTCGGCCTCGTAGGTCTCGGGCACGAAGCCGGCCAGCCCGAGGATGGTGGCCCGGTCGCTGGCATGACCCACCCCGGTGAAGGCGAGCGAGCCATGCAGCGAGGCGCGCAGCCCGGCAAAGTCGAAGGGCGAGGCGCGCATCAGCGCGAGGAACCGCGCGGCGGCGACCATCGGCCCCATGGTGTGCGACGAGGACGGGCCGACGCCCACCTTGAACATGTCGAAGACGGAAAGAAACATCAGGTGGCGGTCCCTTCGGGCGGGGTTGCGGGGCGGGGGGCGGTGAAGGGCGCGGAGCCCAGCCCCTCGGCACGGGCGGCGGCGCGGGCGGCGTCTGATTGCTCGACGCGGGCGCAGAGCGCGGCCAGCGCCGGGTACTGCGACAGCGCGAACCAGCACCGGTCAAAATCGTCGGGGTACAGCGCCATCCAGCGCAGCAGGCAGGCAAGGTAGGGCTCCAGCGCGCCGCCGGGCCAGCCGGGTAACGCGGCGGCGGCATCGAGCAGCGCCAGGTGCCGGGGTAGCCGTGCAGTCAGCCCTTCGCGCAGGGCATCGGTGTGCGCGGGGCCGGCATAATGGCCGGGATAGAACAGCATGCGCAGATCGGCGTGCAGCGTGTTGGAAGTGAAAAACAGCCATTTCAGGAACGATCCGCGACCCGGATCATCCGGCGCCGGCCCCAGCCCGCCGTGGCGGTCGGCCAGCCAGAGCAGGATCGCGGCGGTCTCGAACAGCGGTCCGTCGGGCGTTTCCAGCACCGGGATCAGCCCGGCGGGGTTCAGCGCGCGATAGGCGGCGTTGTCCTGCTCCCGCGTGCGGCGGTTCACCAGCACCGTCTCATAGGGCAACTCGCGCGCCTCCAGCGCCAGCCGGATCACCAGCGAGGCGTTGTCGGGGGCATAGTGCAGGCGGTAGGGCGTGATCATGCGGCGACTCTTATCCGAGGAGGGGCGCGACTCGGGCGCACCAAAGCGACATTTCCGATCGGAAACAAGTCATCGATGTCCCCGATTGCACCGCCCCGGCGCCCGGGATAGCGTGCCGGCAATCATACCCCGGGAGGCCCCATGACCGACACGCCGCATCTGTTCCGCCCCGTCACCCTGCGCGGGGTCACCGCCCGCAACCGTGTGGTGATCTCGCCCATGTGCCAGTATTCCGCGCACGACGGACACCTGGAGGACTGGCACATGGTCCAGCTGGGCCGTTTTGCCATCGGCGGGGCGGGGGTCGTTTTTACCGAGGCGACGGCGGTGCAGAAATCGGGGCGCATTACCCATGGCTGCGCCGGGCTATGGTGCGACAGCCAGATCACCGGGCATGCCCGGGTGGCGCAATTCGCCCTGACCCATGGCGCGATCCCGGCGGTGCAGCTTGGCCATGCGGGCCGCAAGTCGGGGATGCAGCGGCCCTGGTTCGGCAACGGGCCGCTGGGCGAGGCCGATTTCGCCCGCGGCGACATGCCCTGGACCCCAGTTGGCCCGTCCGAGATTCCGGTCGCTGAGGGCTGGCCGATGCCGCATGCGCTGAGCGAGGAAGAGATCGGCCAGCTGGTCGAGGATTTCGTGGCGGCCACCCGCCGGGCGCAATCCGCAGGTTACAAGATCGTCGAACTCCACGGCGCGCATGGCTACCTGATCCACTCCTTCCTGTCGCCGCTCTCGAACAAGCGCACCGACAAATACGGCGGCGATCTGGAGGGACGCATGCGCCTTGCGCTGGAGGTTGCGACAGCGGTGCGCGCGACCTGGCCCGGGGATCTGCCGGTGTTCTTTCGCACATCTGCCGTCGATGGCGACCCGGTGGGCTGGACCCTGCCGGACACGGTGGAGCTGGCCAAGCGGCTGAAAGAGATCGGCATCGACGTGATGGATTGCTCCTCCTCCGGGATCGCGGGCGCGGCGACCGCCAGCGGCAGCGGCAAGCGGCAGCCGGGGTTCCAGGTTCCCTTCGCCGAGGAAGTCCGGCGCGCGGCGGAGATGCCGACGATGGCGGTGGGTCTGATCACCCATCCACAACAGGCCGAGGAGATCCTCTCCAACGGGCAGGCCGATCTGATTGCCATCGGGCGCGAGGCGCTGGTCGATCCGATGTGGGCGCTGCACGCGGCGCGGGTGCTGGGCCATGACACGGGATATGGATCATGGCCGGAACAATCGGGCTGGTGGCTGGCGGTGCGCGACAAGACCTCGGAGCTCTACCGGTCCGAGTGAGCCTGCCCCGGCGGAATAGCCCTCGCAGAGGCCGGAGGTTTTCCCTATAACGCCGGTGATCCATTCCGAACGAGGCTGCCATGACCGGAGAACTTTCGCCCATCGACAAGGCCAAATTCGTCGCCGCCCGTCGCGCCGCCGATTTCGTCGAGGACGGCATGCGCGTCGGGCTTGGCACCGGCAGCACCGCCGCATGGCTGGTGCGCTGCCTGGGCGAGATGGTGCGCGAGGACGGGCTGAAATTCAAAGGCGTGCCGACCTCGACCCGCACCGCCGAACTGGCCCGCGATGTCGGTATCGAAGTGATCAGCCTGGACGAGGCGCGCTGGCTCGACCTGACCATCGACGGCGCCGACGAATTCGACGCCGACCTGAACCTGATCAAGGGCGGCGGTGGGGCGTTGCTGCAGGAAAAGATTGTCGCCACCGCCTCGGACCGGATGGTGGTGATCGCCGATATCGGCAAGCAGGTGGAGCACCTTGGGGCCTACCCGCTGCCGGTCGAGGTGATTCCCTTTGGCTGGCAGACCACCCAGGCGCTGATCGAGGAAACTCTGATCTCGATGGATGTGCTGGGCCGCGACACCACCCTGCGGATGAACGGCGATGCGCCCTATGTCACCGACGAGGGCAACTACATCCTGGATCTGCACTTGAAACGGATCGGCAACCCGAGACAGCTGGCTTTGGTGCTCAACCAGATGCCGGGCGTGGTTGAAAACGGCCTCTTCATCGATATCTGTGACACCGTCGTGTTGGGGTTCGGGGATGGCCGGGTCGAATTGCGCGACATCAACGAGGGTACGATCGAGCATGACAGGCTGGATTTCGTCGAGAGCGAAAACCTGTTCACCGATCTTTCGGATTGAGGACCGCGATTTATGAGCTTTGACTACGACCTGTTCGTCATCGGCGGCGGCTCGGGCGGTGTGCGCGCCGCGCGCGTGGCCGCCGGGGAAACCGGGGCAAAGGTGGCGCTGGCGGAAGAGGATCGTTATGGCGGCACCTGCGTGATCCGCGGCTGCGTGCCAAAAAAGCTGATGGTCTTTGCCAGCGAATACGCCGACATGGTCGAGGACGCCAAGAGCTATGGCTGGTCCATCGCGCCGGGCAAATTCGACTGGACCGCGTTCCGGGGCAAGCTGGAGGCCGAGCTGGACCGGCTCGAAGGCGTCTATCGCAATCTGCTGAAGAACGCCGGGGTCGAAAGCTTCGATCAGCGCGCGCGCCTGGTCGATCCGCACACGGTGGAACTGGCCGACGGCAGCCGCAAGACCGCCCGGCACATCCTGCTGGCCACCGGCGGGCGTCCGGTCAAACCCGACATGCCGGGCGCCGAGCTGGGCATCACCTCGAACGACATCTTTCATCTGCCGGAACTGCCCAAGTCGATCCTGATCGTCGGCGGCGGTTATATCGCCTGCGAGTTTGCCGGCATCCTCAACGGGCTTGGCGTCGCGGTCACGCAGTTCTATCGCGGCGCCCAGATTCTGCGCGGCTTCGACGGAGAGGCGCGCGGGCTGGTCAGCGAAGAGATGTGTCAGCGCGGCATCGACTTGCACCTGGGCACCAACATCCTCGAGATGGCGCGCGACGGAGACGGTATTCGCGTCAAGGCCACCAACGGCACCGAACGGGTTTTCGACCAGGTGATGTTCGCCACCGGGCGGGCAGCCAACGCCGACGATATCGGGCTGGAGGCGCTGGGCGTGGCGCGCGGCCGCAAGGGCGAGGTCGTGGTGGATGAATACAGCCAGACCGGCGTGCCCTCGATCCATGCCATCGGCGACGTCACCGACCGGGTCAACCTGACGCCGGTGGCGATCCGCGAGGGGATGGCTTTTGTCGAGACCGTGTTCAAGGGCAACCCGACGCCGGTGGATCACGCGCTGATCCCGACCGCGATCTTCACCCAGCCGGAGATGGGCACGGTGGGGCTGAGCGAGGAGGACGCGGCCGAGCAGGAGCCGATCGAGGTCTATGCCACCAGCTTCAAGCCGATGCAGCAGAGCTTTGCCGGCCGCTCCGACCGGGTGCTGATGAAGCTCGTGGTCAGCAAGGCCACGCGCAAGGTGCTGGGCTGCCATATCGTCGCGCCCGGCGCGGGCGAGATGATCCAGCTGGCAGGCGTGGCGGTCAAGATGGGGGCGACGAAAGAGGATTTCGACCGGACCGTGGCGGTGCATCCGACCATGTCCGAGGAGATCGTGACGATGAAAGCGCCGGTGCGCAGCGCTTGATTTGAGCGTCGGCGGACACAGGTATGTGAACAAGGCCGCAGCGGCGGCGAAGAAGGGGATAAGATCTATGGCGGGCAACAGTGGCGGCCCCTGGGGGGGCGGAGGTTCGTCCGGGGGCGGAGGCAACCGGGGCAACAACGGCGGCGACAACGGCGGTGGCGGTGGCCGGCGCCCCGAGGGTGACGGGCCGCAGATTCCGGAAATCGACGAGTTGATGAAGAAGGGCCAGGAACAGCTGCGCGTGCTGATGGGCGGGCGCGGCGGCAAGGGCGGCGGTTCCGGCCGCGGCTCGGGCGGCGGCGGCCCGATGTTCACCCGCGGCACCATCGGTCTGGGCGTGGTCGCGGCGGCGGTCCTCTGGGGGATGGCGAGCTTTTACACCGTCAAGCCCGAAGAGCAGTCGGTCGAATTGTTTCTGGGCAAATTCTCGGGCATCGGTCAGCCGGGCCTGAACTTTGCGCCCTGGCCGGTGATCTCGGCCGAGGTCATCCCGGTCACCACCGAACAGCGCGAGGATATCGGCACCGGCCGTGGCCAGGATGCCGGGCTGATGCTGACCGGCGACGAGAACGTGGTCGACATCGATTTCCAGGTGGTCTGGAACATCAATGACCCGGCCGAGTTCCTGTTCAACCTGCGCGACGCGCGCTCGACCATCCGGGCGGTGTCGGAATCGGCCATGCGCGAGATCATCGCGCAAACCGAACTGGCACCGATCCTGAACCGGGACCGGGGCGTGATCGCCGACCGTCTGCTGGACTTGATCCAGTCGACGCTGGACAGCTATGACAGCGGCGTCAACATCGTCCGGGTGAACTTCGACAAGGCCGACCCGCCCGAGCAGGTGATCGACGCCTTCCGCGAGGTGCAGGCCGCAGAACAGGAACGCGACCGTCTGCAGAACGTCGCCGATGCCTATGCCAACCGGGTGCTGGCCGAGGCCCGCGGTGAGGCTGCGCAGATTCTGGAAGAGGCCGAAGGCTATCGCGCACAGGTGGTGAACGAGGCCGAGGGTGAGGCAAGCCGCTTTACCGCCGTGCTGACCGAATACGCCAAGGCCCCCGAGGTGACGCGCAAGCGGCTTTATCTCGAAACCATGGAACAGGTGCTGGGGGATATCGACAAGATCATCCTCGACGAGGGCGTCGGCGGTGCGGGGCAGGGCGTGGTGCCCTACCTGCCGCTGAACGAATTACGCCGCAGCACCGGCAGCCAGGAGAACAACTGATGCGGAAATCCACCCTTATCCTTCCGGTCGTGGTCGTTCTGGTCGCGGTGGTGATGTCTGCGATCTTCATCGTGGACGAACGCGAAAAGGCGCTGGTTCTCCAGTTCGGCCGCGTCGTCGCGGTCAAGGAGGACCCCGGCCTGGCGTTCAAGATCCCGCTGATTCAGCAGGTCGTGAAATATGACGACCGGATTCTCAGCCGCGACGTGCAGCCGCTCGAGGTCACGCCGCTCGATGATCGTCGGCTGGTGGTCGATGCCTTCGCGCGGTACCGCATCACCGATGTGAACCGCTTCCGCCAGGCCGTCGGCGCCGGCGGCATCACGGCGGCGGAAACCCGGCTCGATTCGATCCTGCGGTCGCAGACCCGCGAGATCCTCGGCTCGGTCAGCTCCAACGACATCCTCAGCTCCGACCGGGCCGCGCTGATGCTGCGGATCCGCGACGGCGCAATCGGTGAGGCGCGCTCGCTTGGCGTCACCATCATCGACGTGCGGTTGAAGTCCACCGAACTGCCGTCGCAGAACCTTGCGGCGACCTTCGACCGGATGCGGGCCGAGCGTGAACGCGAGGCAACCGACGAACGCGCCCGTGGTAACGAGGCCGCGCAGCGCGTGCGCGCCCAGGCCGACCGGACTGTGGTCGAACTGGTCTCGGATGCAAAGCGCGAGGCCGAGATCACCCGAGGCGAGGCCGATGCCCGGCGCAACGCGATCTTCGCCGAGGCCTTCGGGCGCGATCCGGAGTTCTTCGAGTTCTACCGCTCGCTTACCGCCTATAGCCGGTCGCTGAAGGGGGGCAACTCCACGATGGTGCTGTCACCGGACTCGGAGTTCTTCAACTATCTCAAGTCCGCCGAGGGCGCCGGGCGCAGCGCGCTGTCCTCGCAGCCGTCGCAGCAGACCCAGCGCACGCCGGGTCAGGCGCCCGCCGCGGCGGATTGATGGCAACCGTCTTTCTGGCCTTCGGGTTGGTTCTGATCGTGGAGGGGCTGGCCTGGGTGCTGGCCCCTTCGCTTGTCGAGCGGATGCTGGAGGCGCTGCGCGCGCTGCCAGAACCCGCCCGCCGGCAGATCGGCGCGCTCGGGCTGGTCATCGGTCTGATCCTGTTGTGGATCGCGCATCAGCTGGGGGCGTGACCCCGGCCTTGGGCGGCGCCCCGCCGTTTCCACGCCCGGCCCCATCAATTTTCATCGCACGGCTTTCACAACGACTTGATTGCATGCAACACTCGTTGCGGGCGCGGGCGGAGCACCTATGTGTTGTTCGTGGAATTCGGACTCCGTCGTTTCACGCAGGGTCCGGCGCTCAACCAGGCTTTGATAAGGAGGCAACCAGTGCAGCCACAGGCAATCACTAATCCGAACGGGCAGGCCGGCCCGGTCACCCGGATGCGGATGATCGGACTGACCGTTTTGACCATGATCCTCGTGCTGGCGCAGGTCGCGCTCGCCCAGGCCAAGCCAGAGAGCCTCGCGCCCCTGGCGGAAAAGATCAGCCCGGCGGTGGTCAACATCACCACCACAACGCTTGTCGAGGGCCGCACCGGCCCGCAGGGCATCGTTCCGAAGGGCTCGCCCTTCGAGGATTTCTTCAAGGAGTTCCAGGATCGCAACAAGGATCAGGATCGGCCGCGCCGCTCCTCGGCGCTGGGCTCGGGCTTCGTCATTTCCGAGGACGGCTACGTGGTCACCAACAACCACGTCATCGACGGCGCCGACGAGATCCAGATCGAGTTCTTCGACGGCGAGGAAATCAAGGCCGAGGTGGTGGGCACGGACCCCAACACCGACATTGCGCTGCTCAAGGTGAAAACGGACAAACCGCTTTCCTTCGTGCCCTTCGGCGACAGCGATACCGCCCGTGTCGGCGACTGGGTGATGGCCATGGGCAACCCGCTGGGCCAGGGCTTTTCCGCCTCGGTCGGCATTGTCTCGGCCCGCAACCGGGCGCTCAGCGGCACCTATGACGACTACATCCAGACCGACGCGGCGATCAACCGGGGCAACTCGGGCGGGCCGCTCTTTAACATGGACGGCGAGGTGATCGGCGTGAACACCGCGATCCTGTCGCCCAACGGCGGCTCCATCGGTATCGGCTTCTCGATGGCTTCCAACGTCGTCAGCAAGGTGGTCGATCAGCTGCGCGAATTCGGTGAAACCCGCCGTGGTTGGCTTGGCGTACGGATCCAGGATGTGACCGATGACGTGGCCGAGGCGATCGGCCTGGCCGAGGCCGAGGGCGCGCTGGTCACCGATGTGCCGGACGGACCCGCCAAGGAGGCAGGCCTGCTGTCGGGCGACGTGATCCTCAGCTTTGACGGCAAGGACGTGAAGGACACCCGCGGGCTGGTCAAGCAGGTCGGCAACACCACTGTCGGCAAGGCGGTGCGCGTGACCGTGTTCCGCGATGGTGCCACCAAGACCGTTCTGGTCACCCTGGGCCGCCGCGAAGAGGCCGAAAGCGCGGTGCCCGCCGCGATGGACGGCGAAGAGGCGCCCGCCCCAAGCAAGATGGAGGTCCTGGGCCTGACGCTGACCCCGCCGACCGACGAGATGCGCCAGGAACTGGGCATCGGCGATACCATGGACGGGCTTGTGGTCGTGGACGTCGACGAAGCCAGCCAGGCCTATGAAAAGGGGCTGCGCGCCGGCGACCTGATCACCGAGGCCGGTCAGCAGAAGGTCACCTCGGTCTCGGATCTGCAAGAGCGTGTCGATGCGGCCCGCGAGGCCGGGCGCAAATCGCTTCTGTTGCTGATCCGCCGGGCGGGCGAGCCGCGCTTCGTCGCACTGGGGCTGGAAGAAGACTGACGGCTTTTCCGCACTCAAGCGAAGGAAAAGGCCGGGCCGTTGCGCCCGGCCTTTTTCATGGCCGCGCGGGCGGGCGCAGCGCCGCCTCGAGCCGGGGCGCGGCAAAGTCGATGAAGGCGCGCAGTTTCTGCGGCACCAGCCCGTCGCCATAGACCAGGTTCACCGGCCAGGGCTCCGGTTCTTCGCCCTCCAGGACGATCTCCAGCCGCCCCTCGGCGACCGGGCGCGCCACCTGATAGGACAACACCCGCGTCAACCCCAGCCCGGCCGTGGCCGCCTCGATCGCCGTTTCGGCTGTATTGACGATCATCCGCGAATGCACCGGCACCGGGCGCCGGGCCTTGCCGGTGCCCAGCAGCCAGTGGTCGGCCGAGGTCACCTTTTCGAAGGTGATGCAATCATGCGCATCGAGGTCTTCGGCCACCTCCGGCCGCCCGCGCGTGGCCAGGTAATCGGGGCTGGCGCAGACGACCCGGCGTACCGATCCCAGGCGGCGCGCGCGCTGGCTGCTGTCGGGCAGAGGGCCGATGCGGATGGCCAGGTCGATATGCTCCTCCCGCAGGCTGATGGTGTGGTCGCTCTGTTCCAGCCGCAGATCGACCTCCGGGTAGGATTGCAGGAACGCGGTCACAACGGGCAGAATGTGCAGCCGCCCGAAGACGATCGACGCCGCCCCCGAGGCCTCCCAGCCGTTGCTGGCAGCGGTCGAGCAACAGCTCGGCACCGTGCCCAACCTGTTCCGGCTCGCCGCGGTCAGCCCGGCCGCACTCGAAGGGTATCTCGGCCTGTCCGGGGCGCTGGGCAAGGGCCGTTTGCCCGCCGCGACCCGCGAACGCGTCGCGCTGGCCGTGGCCGAATTCAACCGCTGCGGCTATTGCCTGTCGGCGCATACCTATCTCGGCACCAACCTGGCCAAGCTTTCGGCCGAGGAGATCGCCCGGAACCGCGCCGGACGGTCCTCGGACGCCAAGGCCGACGCCGCCGTGCGCTTTGCCGTCAAGGTGGCCGAGGCCCGGGGCCGGGTCAGCGACGAGGATCTGACGAGCGTGCGCGCCGCCGGCTACGAGGACGCCCAGATCATCGAGATCGTCCAGCATGTCGCGCTGAACATCTGGACCAACTATCTCAACGAGATGGCCCGGACCGAGATCGACGTTCCGGTCGTGACGCCCGGCGTTGCCGTCTGATCCTGCCCGGTTGTCCCGACCACCGGCCCCAAAAAAACGAGCCATGCGCTGGGGGGACACATGGCTCGCAAGAATGGCCGGAAAAATGGGCGGCCGACCAATTAAAACGAAGGGCGCCGGAGATCCAGACAAGGGGACAGAGGCATCCGGCGATCAAGCCCTTCGCTGATCAGATTCGCCGATTTAAGCCTCGGCGTATGTAAAGCAGATTACAGATACATCATTTGCGCGCCGCGCCTTTGTCGGCGCGGCGGGTCAGATCGCCTCGATGTCCGCGAGAGCCTGAAGCGCCGCACGGTCGTGGATCGTCACGCCGCCGCGCCCGGTTTCGACCACGCCGGTTTCGCGCCAGACCGACAGGGTTTTCGAGACCGCCTCGCGGGTGGCGCCGACGAACTCGGCCAGTTCCGCCTGCGACAGGCCCACGGCGCCGCCGGCGGTGCTGCCGGTGACCCCCTCCAGATACAGCAACCGCCGCGCCAGACGGGTCGAGAGCGGCAGGAACACCTGCTCGTTCAACTGTCGTCCCATCCAGCGCATCCGCTGTCCGGCTAGCCGGATCAGGTCGTCGGCCAGGTCGGGGGGATGATGGATCCGCGCAAGCACATCCGCGTGGCGCACCCGCAGCAGCCGGGCCGGGGTCAGCGCCGTCACCGTCGCGGTGTGCGGGCCGGGATCGAACAGGCTGATCTCTCCAAAGATCGCGCCCGGCCCCATCAGGTCGAGCGACAGCTTGCGGCCATTCGCGGACAGGACCGAGAACTCCATCTGGCCCTCCTGGATGGCGAACAGTGAATCCCCCTCGGAGCCCTGGTCGAACAGCACCTCGCCCGCCACCAGCGCGACCGGTACCGCCTGCGCGGCCAGAATCTGTTTCAACTCGTCGGAGGCAGCCGAAAGAAAGCTGTTTCCGGGAATGGATAATGGGTTCATGCGGTCTCCTTTCCGGGGGCAGGCCGGAGTACGATCATGCAGCGCGGCACGGGGGAAACATCATCCGGTCGGTCTCCGGGCTCACAGGTCGCTGTCGCCCGGCTCGATCAGGTATTTCTGCAGTCCCATCACCTGCCACCACAGGAACAGGAACAGCGCGACGGGAAAGCCGAAGGTCTCGATCTTGACCCAGAGGTCGGTGGACAGGGTGCGCCAGACCAGTTCGTTGGCCACGGCCAGAACCGCAAACCCCAGGCACAGCCGCCGGGTCAGGATCATCCAGCCGATCTCTTTCATCGGCAGCATGTCGGCCATCACGAAGGCGAGGTATGACCGCCCCTGCATCAGACCCAGCCCCAGCAGCCCCGAGAACACGCCGTAGACGATGGTGGTCTTCATCTTGAAGAAGCGTTCGTCGTTGAACCAGGCGGTCAGCCCGCCGAAGAAGATCACGATGAAGGCGGTGAAGATCTGCAACCGGCTGAGCTGCCCGGTCAGCCGCCACAGGATTGCCATCGCGGCCAGCATCAGCGGCACGAACAACACGGTGGCGACGATGAAGCCGGAATACTCGGTGCCAGCGATGTCGAAGTTCTGATCGCGCAGTTTCAGGTAGAGCACGAAAAAGGCCACGGGCGGGCCGAGTTCCAGCACCTGCCGCAGGATCGGGTTGACGTGTTTCTTCTGGCTCATGGTCCTCTGTCCGCTGTCTCAGCCGCCCATCTCAACTATCACCGCCCCCAGCGCGATCAACCCCATAAGGGCGATGCGTCGCGGTCCCACTGTCTCCTTCAGCACGAGCCAGCCGATCAGCGCGGCGAACACGGTCGAGGTTTCGCGCAGCACCGCCGCTTCGCCCACCTTGTCCAGCCGGGTGGCCAGCATGATCGCGCCGAAGCTGAAAAACGCAACCAGTCCTCCCGAGACGCCGCGCAGGATCAGCGGCCCGGCGGCCGGACGGTCGACCATGCTGCGTAGCCGCAGCCCGGCCAGAACCGGAAAGGCCACCCCGTCGATCATGAAGAACCAGGCGAGAAAGGTGAACGGGTCCGCCGCCGCCCGGATGCCATAGGCGTCATAGGTGGTGTAAAGCGCCACGAAGAGCCCGGAGGCAAAGGCCAGCGCCAGCGCCGGCACCAGCGTGTCGCGCGCTTTGGTCAGGAACACCAGGTTGTACAAGGCGAGGCCGAAAATCCCCGAAAGCAGCACCGCCACCCCCAGCCATTGCACCGGCGTGAAGACCTCTCCGAAGATCAGCCATGCGCCGAATACCGCGAACAGCGGCCCGGTGCCGCGCACCACCGGGTAGACCACGGTATAGGCCCCCTTGGAATAGGCCTGCGCCTGCAACAGCTTGTAGACGATGTGGATCACCCAGGCCCCGGCGAAGATCGACCACATCTGCGGATCGGGCCAGGGCACCACGAACAGCGCGAAGGGCGCCGCCATCAGCGCGTAGGAGCCATCGATCGCGCCCCGGCTGATCCAGGGGTCGTGCCGGCCCTTTTGCAGCGCGCCGAAGACCGCGTGCAGAACGGCCGCAAGAATCGCCAGCGCCAGGGCGAGTTGGTGGCCCGCGTCGGTGCCTTCGAGGGAGATCAGCCAGTCGCTCACATGTCGCGCCCTTGCGGTCGGGAAATCGGGAATGGGGGCGGGGAGGGCGCCGGGCTTAGCTGTCCAGCCCGGTCAGGGCGGCGGCGAAATCGGCCGGGTCGAAGGGGGCGAGATCGTCGATCTGTTCGCCGACGCCGATGGCATGGATCGGCAGCCCGAATTTGTCGGCCAGCGCCACCAGCACGCCGCCCTTTGCGGTGCCGTCAAGCTTGGTCATCACCAGTCCAGAGACGTCGGAGATCTTCTTGAAGATCTCCACCTGGCTCAGCGCGTTCTGGCCGGTGGTGGCGTCGAGCACCAGCAGCGTGGTGTGCGGCGCGGTCTCGTCCTTCTTGCGGATCACGCGGACGATCTTGGCCAGCTCCTCCATCAGGTCGGCGCGGTTCTGCAGCCGCCCGGCGGTGTCGATCATCAGCAGGTCGGCGCCATCTTCCTGTGCTTTGGTCATGGCGTCGAAGGCGAGAGAGGCAGGGTCGGAGCCCTCGGGCGCGGTCAGCACCGGCACCCCGGCGCGGTCGCCCCAGACCTGCAACTGTTCGACGGCGGCGGCGCGAAAGGTATCGCCGGCGGCGATCACCACGGTCTTGCCGGCCGCCTTGAACTGGCTGGCCAGCTTGCCGATGGTGGTGGTCTTGCCGGAGCCGTTAACGCCGACCACCAGCACCACCTGCGGCCGCTTTGGATAAAGCGGCAGCGGTTTGGCGACCGGGTCCATGATGCGGGTGATCTCAGCCGCCAGCAGGCGCTTGATCTCCTCGGTTGAGAGCTTCTTGCCGAACCGCCCCTCGGCCAGGTTGGCGGTGACCCGCAGCGCGGTGTCGACGCCCATGTCGGCGCTGATTAAAAGCTCTTCGATCTGTTCCAGCATGTCGTCGTCGAGCACCCGGCGGGTGACGGTACGCGGCGCCTGCCGGCCCAGAATTCGCCCCAGCAGGCCGGGATTGCCGCCGGGGATCTCCGCCGGCACGTCGAGGCCCGGCATCTCGACCGGCGGGCTTTGCGGCGCGGGGTCGGCAGGCATCGGCTGGCCCGGCTCGCTGGGGCGCGGCCGTTCCGGGACCGGTTGCGGCGCGGGGCCCGGTTCCGGCGCGCGCCGGGGTTCGGGCGTGACCGGCTGAGGCTCGGGGGTCGGCACCGTCTCCGGTTCCGGCACCTGTTCCGGCTCCGGCGCGGGCGTCGGTTCGGGGTCAGGGGCGGGCTCGGCCGGGGCCGGTGGCACCTCCTGCGGCTGCGGTTCGGTTTCGGGTTGGTCCGCGGCCAGTTCCTCGACCTCGCCACCGTCCCCGACGATCGCATCGAGCCCTTGTTCGAGCTTGGAGGACGACCGGAACAGCCGTTGTTTGAGTTTCGAGAATAACGCCATGGCAATCTCCGCGTGGTCTCCTTTCCACCTAATGCGGATCGCGGGCGGTTGCAAAGGCCGCGCGCGCAGGTCCGTCTAAGGGATCGGTGCGGTGAAGGCGGCGAGAAACCCCGCCTGCGCCCCCCAGTAGAGCGGCCAGACCGCGTAGGGCGTCAGCCGCAACAGCCGGTGGCCGGGGCGGAACAGGAACACCTCCCACGCCAGGATCAGGTCGGAGGCGATGAAGCAGGTCGCCGCGACGGGCGCGAGCGCCAGCGCGCCGACCGGCGGCAGGGTCAGCGCGCAAGCCCCCATGCCGAGGATGATCGGGATGTAGAGCAGGACGGGGATCCGAAGCACCCCGGCGCGCGGGGCGAGCCGCGCGGCCATCGCTGCACCCAGAAGGGTCAGCCCAACCAATGCCGCCAAACGCCATCCGCTGACCAGCAGGCCCGGATCGGACGGTTCGCGGGTCAGGAACAGCGCCACATAGGCCAGATGTCCGGCGGCAAAAGCGCCGACCCCGGCCATGAAGGCGCGTTCGCCCGGGCGCGACAGGCACAGATCGCCCAAAGCGCAGAGCGTCAGCGCGAGGGTCAGCAGCATGGGCGCCTGCGCCTGCCAGGCCGCCAGCGCCAACAGGGCCACGGCGGCGGTCTTGACGAGGCTGCGCAGCGGGCCGGGATTGCGGCCCACCAGCGGCAGGTAGGCCAGCGCGCAGGCCAGCGCGGCGAGGGAAAGGGCGGTCATGCGCGGGTCTCCGGATGTTGTGGCCTGCGCAGAATGGCCGAATTGACAGCGGCGCGCCAGCGGCGGAAGCTGCCCGCGCCGCCCTCATGGCGGATCGGAAAGGAGCCCGATGCTTCGCTTTGTCCTCGCCAGCCTGACGCCGGCCGCGCTTTTGCTCGCGGCCTGCCTCCAGGGCGGGCCGTGGCCGGTTCTGGCGCTGGGCTACATGACCGTTTTCGTGGCAGTGGCCGACCGGCTGGGGCCGGAGGCGATGCCGCAGATCGAGGGCGCGGAGGCGGCGGCCAACCGGCTTTCGGTGGCGCTGGGCGGGGCGCATTTCGTCCTGCTGCCGCTGGGCGTCTGGGCCATCGCCGCCGGGCCGGTGCTCGACGGTGCGGGCCGGGTGCTGACCGGGCTGGCGCTGGGGCTGTTCCTTGGCCAGATCTCGCACCCCAACGCGCATGAGCTGATCCACCGCCCGGCGCGCGGGCTGCGGCGGCTGGGGGTTGCGGTCTATGTGACGCTGCTATTCGGGCATCATGCCTCGGCACATCCCAAGGTGCACCATGTGCATGTCGCCACCGACCGCGATCCCAATTCCGCGCGGCTGGGCGAGGGGGTGTACCGGTTTTTCCTGCGCGCCTGGATCGGCTCGTTCCGCGCCGGGCTCGCGGCCGAAACCGCCGCACGGGCGCGCCGTGCGGGCGGGGCGCGCGGGCTGCATCCTTACGCGATCTACCTGGGCGGGGCGGCGGCGACCATTGCGATGGCGGGGCTGCTGGCGGGGGGACGCGGCGTGGCGGTGCTGCTGGGGCTCTGCGCCTATGCGCAGGCGCAGCTTCTGCTGGCGGACTACGTGCAGCACTATGGCCTGCGCCGCGCCCTGGATGGCGCGGGCAAACCGGAACCCGCCGGAGCGCAGCATTCGTGGAACGCGGGCCATTGGCTGTCCTCCTCGATGATGCTGAACGCGCCGCGCCATTCCGACCACCACCAGACCCCGGGCCGGGCCTTTCCCGCGCTGCGGCTGGAGCCGGACCGGATGCCGATGCTGCCCCGTTCGATGCCGGTGATGGCGGTGATCGCGCTGATCCCGCCGCTCTGGCGCCGGGTCATGGACCGGCGCGCGCGGGCCTGGGGCGTGGACAATTCAGCGCCGGGGGAATGAGCGGTGATTGGCAAGCGGCCCGGCGATCTGCCAAACTCCCTCCATGCGCCTCGTTCACCTGATTCTGTCCCTTCCGCTGCTGCTAGCGACGCCGCCGGTTTCCGCCCAGAGCCTTACGGCCGAGGCCTTTGATACCTATACAAGGGGCAAGACCCTGTTCTATGGCTTCGACGGCACCGCCTACGGGGTGGAGCGCTACCTTGAGGGGCGCCGGGTGATCTGGTCGTTCCTTGACGGCGATTGCAAGAAGGGCGTCTGGTACGAGGAACAGGGCCAGATCTGTTTTCTCTACGAGGACCGGCTCGACCCGCAGTGCTGGACCTTCACGCGCGGGCCCAACGGGCTGGTCGCGCGGTTCGAGAACGACCCCGAGGCGACCGAGCTTTACGAGGCCGAGGACATGGACGAGGAGATGGTCTGCTACGGCCCCGACGTGGGGGTCTAGGCGGGCGCGGGAGTGGGGGCGCTGCCCGGCCCGGCCATTCGTTGTCTGTCGCCGCCGACCCCTGTTGTTGCGACAGTCGCGCAGCGGAAATCGTTGAAAGCTCGCGCATGGCGGGAAAGTACTTGCACTTCTGCAATTCAACGCTTTCCTGGAGGCATGGTTAAGCTTGTCCTCCTGCATAAGGCCGACTCGATCTACGAGGATGAGCCTGACGTCGTTTACGATTTCCCGCGACCCTATCTGAAGGCGGTGAAAGAGGCTGTCGGCGACTGGGTGATTTACTACGAACCCGTCAAGGCTGGTCCGCGGGGGTATTTTGCGGTGGCCAAGGTTGCGAAAGTGATCCCCAAACCAGGTGTCGAAGGGCGGTTCCTCGCCTTGATCGAACCCGGAAGTTACTTGCCTTTAGATAACGAGGTGCCACGGCTGATCGCTGGCAGTCCACTGGAAGCGGCGTTGACCGAACCGGACGGGTCTTCCAAGAAAGGGGGCGCGGTTCAGTCGGCTGTGCGAAGATTGCCAGAGGTCGATTTCGCGCGGATCGTCAATCTTGGCCTTCCGCAAGACCTTGAGCAGATCGAGGCACGGCGCTACGGCCCTCAGATGGCGGAGTTGGCACAGGGCGCGGAGGTGTTCGAGCGACCGGTGGTAGAGCGGCTAACACGGCGACCCTACCGGGAGGTCGCGTTCCGCCGAAAGGTCCGAGAGGCTTATGGTTATCGCTGCGCCATGTCAGGCTTGATGCTGCGCAACGGTGGTGGCCGGCCTGAGGTGCAGGCGGCACATATTCGACCCGTGGAGAGCAGAGGGAGCGATTCGGTCCGGAACGGGCTGGCGTTGTCGGGCACGCTGCATTGGATGTTTGATCGAGGGCTGATCTCAGTGGCCGATGACTGCGAGACGATCTTGGTCTCTCGCAACAAGGTGCCGGGAGACGTGGTGGAGCGCTTACTGGCGCCGGATGGAAGGTTGCTGAAGCCCGATGACCCGAGGAATGCGCCGCACCCAGAGAACCTGCGGTGGCATCGCGAAAATATCTTCGGGCAGTCGGTCATGGACGACCCGGCGCCTTGGCAGTGACGGCTAAGCTGCGAACTGCGAATTAAGCAGCGATTGCAAATGTACTGGGGGCGCTGCCCCCGCCGCGGCGATGCCGCGCCTCCCCCGGAGTATTGTCGGCCAGAAAAAGGGCGCGGGCACCCGTGCCGGAGCAGCGTTTCAGAACAGCGAGCCTTGCTCCGGCGGCGGCTTGGGTTTCGCGGCCTTGCGAGGCGTGCCGGGAGCGGGGGGCGCGCCGGGGGCGTCCTTGGGAACGACGGTGATCTCTCCGTCGCGGAATTCGATCGTCAGCGTGGGGGGGGTGCGGGCTGTCGCCGCCGAAGTGATGACCTCCTCCCCGCTGCGGACCACCGCATAGCCGCGTTCCAGCGTCGCCTTGTAGGAGAGCGAGGACAGCAGGCGGGCGCGCGCGTCCAGCTGCTGGCGCAGCCGGTCGAGCCTGCGACCGTGGGTGGCCGCAAGCCGGTCGGACAGGGTTGCGACGCGCTCGCTCCGTCTGTCGATCTCGCGCCGGATCGGCCTCAGGGTGAGCCGGGTGGAGAGGTTGGAGAGCAGGTCGCGCCGGGTTGTGACCAGCCCGCGCAGCGCCGAGGGGCGCAGGCCGCCGGCCACTTCCGACAGGGTGACGCGCCGCTGTTGGACCCCGCCGCGCAGCGCCTGCGGCAGTTTCTCGGCGATCCAGTCGAGCCGCTGGCGCGGGCCGTCGAGCAGGGTGTCGCCACGTGGCAGGGCGCGAGAGAGATCGCCCAGCCGCTGCCGGCGTTGGCTGAGGCCCGTGGTCGCCGCGCGCGACAGCCGCGCGCCCATGGTTTCGCTCCAGGCCATCAGTTCCAGCCGCACCGGCACCGCAAGTTCGGCCGCCGCCGTGGGGGTGGGCGCGCGTTTGTCCGAAACGAAATCGATCAGCGTGGTGTCGGTCTCGTGCCCCACGGCGGAGATCAGCGGGATCTGCGAGGCGGCGGCGGCGCGCGCCACGATTTCCTCGTTGAAGCCCCAGAGATCCTCGACCGAGCCGCCGCCGCGCGCGACGTTGTT